>NZ_MUFP01000019.1 GCF_001996165.1 Salinivibrio proteolyticus
GATGGTGCTGATGGTGCTTGGACGTACACCCTCGATCAATCTGCCGTGCAGAACTTGGATGCCGGTGATGAGGTGACGGACACCATCACCCTGACAGCCTCTGATGGCACCGAGCAAAATATTGTTATCACTATTACCGGCACCGATGACCTACCTGAGGTCACTGGTAGCTTTACCGGCTCGGTGACCGAAGGTGACGCGGGCGATACCGCAGTAACTGCCACCGGCACCATTGCGATCAGTGATGTCGATAGTGACGACGCGCCCACCTTTGCCAATACCACTGAAGCAGGAACCTATGGTTCGCTCCAGCTAGTTAACGGTAATTGGACGTACACCCTTAATCAGTCTGCGGTGCAAGATTTAGATGCCGGTGATCAAGTGACGGATACCATTACCCTGACTGCCTCTGATGGCACCCAGCAAGATATTGTTATCACCATTACCGGCACCGACGACTTATCTGAAGTCACCGGTAGCTTTGTTGGCTCAGTGACCGAAGGTGACGTGGGCGCTACCGCAGTAACTGCCACCGGCACCATTGCGATCAGTGATATTGATGACGACGATAACCCCACCTTTGCCAATACCACTGAGGCGGGCACCTATGGTTCGCTAGAACTGGTGAACGGCAATTGGACTTACACCCTCGAGCAAGCCAGCGTGCAGGATTTAGATGCCGGCGATCAGGTGACGGACACCATCACCCTGACTGCCTCTGATGGCACAGAGCAAGATATTGTTATCACGATTACAGGTAGCGAAGATGCGCCTGAAGTCACCGGTGAGTTTGTTGGTTCGGTGACCGAAGGCAACGTCGGCGATGTACCCGTTACTGCCACGGGCACCATTGCGATCAGTGATGTCGATGGCGATGACAATCCGACGTTTGCCGATACCACAGAGACCGGCACTTACGGTTCACTCGACCTGGTCAACGGCAGTTGGACCTACACGCTAAATCAGAGCTCAGTACAGAATTTAGATGCCGGTGATCAAGTCACCGATACCATCACCCTGACAGCGTCTGATGGCACAGAGCAAGCCATTGTGATCACTATTACTGGTAGCGAAGATGCGCCTGAAGTCACCGGTAGCTTTACCGGCTCAGTGACCGACGGTGACGAAGGCGATGCGGTCACTGCCACCGGCACCATTGCGATCAGTGATATTGATGACGGCGATAATCCGACCTTTGCGAATACTACAGAAGCGGGGACTTATGGCTCGCTAGACCTAGTTAACGGCAACTGGACCTACACCCTTGATCAGTCTGCCGTGCAGAATTTAGACACCGGTGATGAGGTGACCGACACTATCACCCTCACCGCAAGCGATAACACACAACAAGATATTGTTATCACCATTACCGGCACCGACGACTTACCTGAAGTCACCGGTAGCTTTACTGGTTCAGTGACCGAAGGCAACGTGGGCGATGCCCCTGTCATTGCCACGGGCACCATCGCGATCAGTGATGTCGATAGTGACGACGCGCCAACTTTTGCCAATACCACAGAGAGCAGCACTTACGGTTTGCTAGAGCTGGTGAACGGCAATTGGACTTACACGCTTGATCAGTCTGCGGTGCAAGATTTAGATGCCGGTGATCAGGTGACCGACACCATCACCCTCACCGCAAGCGATAACACACAACAAGATATTGTTATCACCATTACCGGCACCGACGACTTACCTGAAGTCACCGGTAGCTTTACTGGTTCAGTGACCGAAGGCAACGTGGGCGATGCCCCTGTCACTGCCACGGGAACCATCGCGATCAGTGATGTGGATGGCGACGACAATCCGACCTTTGCCGATGTTACACAGGCTGGCACCTATGGGTCGCTCGAGCTGGTGAACGGTAATTGGACGTACACCCTTAATCAGTCTGCGGTGCAAGATTTAGATGCCGGTGATCAAGTCACCGACACCATTACCCTGACTGCCTCTGATGGCACTGAGCAAGATATTGTTATCACCATTACCGGTAGCGAAGATGCGCCTGAAGTCACCGGTGAGTTTGTTGGCTCAGTCACCGAAGGCAACGTGGGCGATGCAGCGGTCACTGCCACCGGCACCCTTGCGATCAGTGATGTTGATGACGACGACAATCCGACCTTTGCCGATGTTACACAGGCAGGCACTTATGGCTCGTTGGAGCTAGTAGATGGTGCTTGGACCTACACCCTCGATCAGTCTGCCGTGCAGGATTTAGATGCCGGTGATGAGGTGACAGACACTATCACATTAACGGCTACTAACGGCGTACAACAGGACATTACCATTACCATTACCGGTACCAATGACGCTCCCATATTGACCCAAACCGTTTCAACACAAACTCTGCAAGAGGATTTTGTTAGCTACACCATTGATCTTAATACGGTGTTTTCCGATATCGACAGTGACGATACCTTGAGTTTCGATGTGGCAAATGTGCCCAGTGGGGTCTCCGTCTCTATTGATGCGAATGGTATCGCAACCATTTCATCGGTCGCCGATTGGAGTGGGACAGAGACAGTAAGCTTCCGCGCCACCGATACGCAAAATGCGAGTCTCACCCACGATGTCACCTTCAACGTCGAAGGGGTTGCTACCGCCCCCACACTTACGGTCAGCCGTGGCGATCAATCACTGACTTATATTGACGACACGGGACAAATCTCCGCCACTGACCCTGGCGCGGGCGGGTCACGTGCGATTCTTTCGCCCTTAACAATCTCCGGCACCGCCAATGAATCGGGCGAAACACTTACTTACCGAATCAGCGGCTTACCGGATGATGCAGTATTATCAGCGGGGACAAAAGAGGCAAGCACCGGCGATTGGCTACTCACGGACGCGCAACTGAGTGGTCTTAATCTCGCCTCTCCTGCCGATATTACTGGTGTCACACTATCGATTACGGCTATCAGTACCGACGGCACGGATCAGGCATCAACCACGGCCACGCTGAGTCTAGAAAATGATAGCTTTGCACAGACCGAAGGACAAACCACCAGCATTGCTAGTGTCGACGGACTGATCAGCAACGATACAGACACACAGGCCTCTGTCACCCGCGTTGCCACCAATGCCAGCCAAGGAGAAAGTGGTAACAGTGAAATTGTGATCGGCCCAGCCACTATCGCCACCGCATTGGGTGGCAGTGTTACTGTCAATGCCGACGGTAGCTTTACCTACACCGCACCTTCAGTGAACCATGCAGGCGGCGGTCAAGTCTATGACAGCTTCTCCTACCAAAGTAGCGAGAATAGCGAGTGGACAACCGTGACCTTTGATGTGAGCGACTCTGCACCGGTAGCCCATGATGATAGCGATAGCGTGGCCTCTGGTGCCTCGACAGGGGGGAACGTGATCACTGCCGGCGCCGGTGCCGATACCCTCGGTGCGGATACCACCACGGTGACCGCGGTTAGCTTTAATGGCACCACCTATGCAGTCAACGGCAGTACTGTGATTACCACATCGCAAGGACAATTAACCATTCAACCTGACGGCAGCTACCTGTATCAATCATCGGTCGCGTCAACGACAGATGCCAGCACGCTGAACGATGAGGTATTCACCTATACCCTCACCGACAGCGATGGGGATACCAGTCAGGCACAGCTCACACTCGGTCATGACAACAATACCCAATTAAACGCCGATATCGCTTCAGTCAGCGAGCAAGGGTTGGTGAGCGACGATAATAGTCAAACTACCCAAGGTAACCTGTTGGATAATGATACGGGGATTGGCGTCAATGTTAGCCTGTATCAAATTAATGGACAAAGCTTTGGCAGTGATGGGGTTTTAACCCTCACCACCGCCATTGGCACTCTGACTGTTTATAACCAAGACAACACCCAAGGTTATCGCGCGGGTGACTACACCTATACGCTCAATAATGCCACCAGCGGTGATAACGTGAGCGACGCCTTCACCTACACCACCTATGATCCGACGGCATCTACCGCGTATCGCTCATCAACGTTAACCATCAACGTCCAAGATGATGCACCCACATCTGACAACATCGAAAGTGCCTTATACGCCACGGCGGAGAGTAGCTCGACGTTTAACCTTATACTTACCGTTGATCTGTCCGGCAGTATGTCCGATCCGGTTGATCCAAGCGATCCGGCTTCACCCACTCGGATGGAAGTCACCAAAGCCGCGCTAAAATCCATGGTGGAGGAATATGACAAACTCGGGGATCTCAATATTCAAATCGTGTCTTTCTCGGATGCCGCGAGTTCTTCTGGCTGGATTCAGAATGACGTCGGCAGCGCATTAGACGCAATCGAGGGTCTATATGCCGGCGGCGCGACTCGGTACGATAACGCGCTGAACGAGATCATCAATAATGTCGATACCTCAGGGCTCACTGCGGATAAAACCATCTCGTATTTTATCTCGGACGGGATGCCCAATGATGACTTTGAAAATAACACCAGCCTGCAAAGCGCGTGGCAAAACTATATCAGTACGCAAGGTATTGATGAGTCCTTCAGTGTCGGGGTCGGAAACGGTATTACAACATCGCCACTGACTCCCATCGCGGCAAGTAGTTCAGGCGATACCAGTGACAATGTATTGTTAGTCACCGATGAAAATGAGCTCGCTTACTCACTACTACAAACCATTGAGAGTGGACAAGTGTCAGGCGGCCTCATTCTATTAGATGATGAAGGCAATACTGTTTCCTTATTCGGGGCTGACGGTGGTTATATCTCCGCGCTCACCTTGGATGGACAAACGTACAACTATGATCCCACGACTGACAGCGCACAGCAGACCTTTGAAACCGCAAAAGGCGGTATCCTCACCATCAACTTTGATACCGGCGAATACGACTATCGCGTGGCGGTCGACAGAAATATTCTCAACGAGCAAGAGCAAATCGCACTGACGCTTACCGACAACGATGGCGATACCAGTGACGTCAATGTCGTCATTAACCTCTACTACGAGGCACGACTTGACGCCAATCACGATATTGTGATCACCAATATTCATGACGGTAGCCCAATCGTCATTCCCGGTTTGGCCTTAACCCATAACGATATTCCTTCGATGGACAGCACGATCACGGCCACCAGTAATGCGATACAAGGGTCGGTAACGGGGACGGATGACATCACCTTCACACCTGATGGTGCGATGAATACGCAAAGCTTCCTTGATCCCATCGGTAACGATTCCGAGTTTATCGCAGAATCCGAACTGGGCGATTTCGCCAACTCGTTTGCTCAGGCACAGAGCCTAGATCGCGGTAAGTTCGGCACCATGACACAAGAGGTGTGGTCTCACATTGATGCCGGTAACTATGGTGCCAACGCTGCCCTGACGGGGACGGTCCAGAACGGCATTGATAGTGATATGACGAAAATGGATCTTTACCAGAACGAGACCTTACTCTTTGATGATGACCATTGGTTCAATGATTTAAGCGTGAGAGTCTATGACCAAAACCAACAGCTTTTGGACACCCTCAATCCCGACTCTGGCAGTAATAGCTTTACCGCCGGTCAGCAGGGCACTTACTACTTTGAGATCGTCTCCAACGATGACGCCAGTGACACCGAGAGCTATGAAATTTATCTCACTCTGGATAGCTCGAACGCGGTGTTGCCAGAGCCTGAGCATCAATTTGAATACACCACCTCTAACGGCAGTTATGTGGACAGTGCATTGGTCGATATTATTGCCATTGATGACCAAACACTGGAAGGTGGCTATCAAAGTGAAATCCTCGCCGCCGGTACAGGTGACGATACCCTGATCGGTAACGAGGGAGATGATAGCTTACTCGGGAACCTCGGCGATGATACCCTTGATGGCGGGCTTGGGGATGACCTGCTGATTGGCGGTAAAGGTGACGATACGCTGACTGGCGGGCTTGGGTCGGACACCTTCGCATTTTTAAGCGGTGACCAAGGGTCTGTCGGCGCAGAAGCGGTCGATCGCATTACGGACTTTGATGTGCAAAAGGACACACTGGATCTCTCCGAGCTGCTTATTGATGAAGACCAAGCCGGTGCAAGCCTTGAAGACTATCTAACCCTTGAGGACAACGATCAAGGTGAAGCCACCTTATACATTGCCTCAGCGGGCGATAATCAAATCGATCAACACGTGGTGTTCGAGAACCTCAGTGTGGCAGATATGGCCGCAGCCTACGAGATTGATATCAGTGGCCTGAGTAGCCAAGAGCTCAGCGCTTCAGTGATTGATGCCATGATCCAACAAAGCAAATTGATGACAGATTAGCACCCACCTCACACGCCGATACCTCGTCCTGAGGTATCGGCAACTTTGCGTTTTATTTTTATCGCCAAAGGGGCAGAATAGCGCCAAAGCTCGGGAAAAAAACAATAGGGAGCAACTTTGTTATCTGAGTTAAAAAATATTGCCCAACTGTTGGTCGATAACAAGCTACTGACCACCATCGGCGTCATTGTTGTTGTGAGCGTTGTTCGCCGCCTGATCCTACGTCATATTCGCGGTGACAGTAACTTTCTCAGTGAAGATCAACGTAAGTGGATATCTCGCACTAAAAATGGGGCGTTTAGCTTACTGTTACTGTTTTTATTTTTATTCTGGAACACGGAAATTAGCGAGTTTGCCCTCTCACTGACTGCCATCRCAGTGGCCGTCGTGGTGGCATCGAAAGAAATTATCTTGTGCTTTACCGGCTCCATTCAACGCGCTAGCTCTCGATCATTTCGTATCGGCGATTGGATTGAGGTGGGTAACTCTCGCGGCGAAGTGATCGAGCACAATTTGATGGCGACCAAAATTCAGGAAATTGACACCCACCATGGTCACTATTGCTACACCGGAAAAACCGCGACATTACCAAATAGTCTGTTTTTCTCTACCACAGTGAAAAACCTGAATTTTATGAAGCGCTATGTCTATCACCATTTTCACTTAGTGATCCGTGGCGATATTAATCTATACCCTCATATTCCCGCACTGCTGGCACGCATTGATGATCATAGTGAGGATTTTCTCGATGTCGCTCGACGTTATAACCATGTGATAGAGCGTCATGCAGGGGTGGATTTACCTGGACCTGAACCCCATGTTTATTTGTCTCATGCCGATACCGGCGAGCAGCATGTTCACGTCCGCCTGTTCTGTCCGACCGAACGCGCCGCCGAACTCGAACAATTAATACGGGAAGACATTATGACGCTTTATTGTGAGAAGCTGCTCCCTGCCGCTGACGGAAAACGGCCAGAGAGCGCCGACGCTGCTGCGTCAGATACTCCCGCGCCACCAGCAAACCCATAACAAAAAGCGCTCGTCGTTACGGCGAGCGCTTTTCAATCCCTGCTTTCTTGGTAAAGGTTTACAGCAAAAACAAGGTTCCTAACCCAAGGAAGGCAACAAAACCAACAATATCCGTCACCGTGGTTAAAATGACCGATCCTGACAGAGCCGGATCAATTTTCAGCTTATCGAGAATGACCGGAAGAAAGATACCAGCCAAGGCGGCACTGATAATATTGGCGACAATGGCAGCACCAATCACCATCCCTAGTCCCCAGCTGTTAAACCAGTAACCGGCGATCAAACCAATCACTATCGCCCAAAGCACACCATTCAGTAGCCCCACTTGCAGCTCTTTGTTCAATAACGGCCTCAAGTTACTTTTAGATATTTGTCCTAATGCTAAGCCTCGCACAATCAAGGTTAGCGTCTGGCTTCCGGCGATCCCACCCATTGACGCCACCACGGGCATCAATACCGCCAGCGCGACCACTTGTTGTAAGGTTGCTTCAAATAAACCGATAAACCAAGATGCAAGAAAAGCCGTCATCAAATTAATGCCAAGCCACAGTGCACGATTGCGCGCACTTTTCATCACTGGGGAGAATAAATCTTCATCTTCATCCAAACCCGCCGTCGCCATAATTTGTGCTTCAGCTCGCTCGGCTTGCATTTCATACGCGGTACCGAGATCAAGCCGACCAATCAACATCCCGCCATCGTCTAGCACTGGTAAGGCAACTTCTTCACTGCTAGCGACCTTATCGGCACTCACATAAATATCCTCGCGAGCATTCAGACTCGGGAACTGTTCGCGCACCAGCTCACTAATTTTGAGCACACCATCAGCACCAAAGAGTTTGTGAATCGGCACCGCACCAACCCATATTCCACGGCTATCAACTACGAACACATGGTCACAGTATTTTGGCATCACACGGCGCAGTAAACGCAGCACGACATTCACTTTTGTTTTGGCCGGCACCACTAAAGGTTGATGGTCACACCAGTGCCCTACCTCGCTATCTGCATATTGCTGAGCGGAGGCATAACGTTGCTTTTGCTCCGTATCCATGCGCCCCAATGCTTCTTCCAGCAAAGGTTCGGTGAGCACATCTTGCAGCTCCAGCAAGGTGTCGGCATCCAGTTCTGCAAACAAGTCATGGAGACGAACCTCATCCACCGCGCGAATAATCGCTTCACTCGCATCAGCGCGCATTTCTGCTAGCACCGGAAGCTGTATTGCCGGCGACAACTGCTCCCAAAAACTCACACGATCAGTAACGGGTAAAGACTCAAGTAATAGCGCGAGGTCATCAAGACTATGGGCTTGCTCGATCTCTTGTGCCACTTCGGGCGTTCCCTCATCAACTTTTGAGAGCAAATCCTCAATTACTTCTTGTCTATCACTGTTTTGCATGGTATTTCCTTCATGAAACTTTTCGTGTGCTCTCTGACACGCCTTTAAGGCCTCTATGTGTCGCCCTGCCCAGAGATGCCATGACGTTGCCACGACGAATCCCAGACTCTCTCGTATTGCCGCAAAGCGGTGAGTGCGTGCATCCGCATGCACCTCATACTGCTGACACCACGAAAATGTCTGAGTCAATGCGTTGTAAATGTATGCGATGGTTATCACACATCATCGCTTATTTTTCAGATTCTTACCACGAGTAATCGTCATCCCTTCTACGGTAGAGTAAGGGACTTTTTTATAGCGGATCAAAATGAACACTGTGCAACACAAAACACCTAAAGTCAGCGTCGGCTGGCGAGAGTGGGTCGCACTCCCCGACCTAGGCATTGATCGGGTAAAAGCCAAAATTGATACCGGAGCACGGACTTCTTGCCTGCATACGTTTAAGATCGAAGAATTCGACCAAAACGGGGAAGCTTGGGTTCGCTTTTGGGTTCATCCTCATCAAGGGGACGATGAAACACACGTACAAGCTGAAGCCAAAGTCCTAGCCAGACGCGTTGTTCGCGACTCGGGAGGTCATGAACAGCTTAGGTATGTCATACAGACCACACTTCAAGCGGGTACATTGCGCTATCCGATAGAAATGACACTAACGGCAAGAGACAACATGCGTTTTCGCATGCTACTCGGCCGCACAGCCATGGCGGGACAAATGACCGTCGATCCCATGCACTCTTTTTTGCTCGGTAAGTAGGAGCGGTTAAACCATGAAAATAGGCATTCTGTCGCGTAACAAAAATCTTTATTCTACGCGTCGCCTGATAGAAGCCTGCGAACAACGCGGTCACGAATATAAAATCATTGATGCGCTGCGCTGCTACATGAGTATTAACTCAACGCAGCCGATGATTCATTTGGCCGGTGAGGAGCTATCAGGATTCGACGCCATCGTACCGCGGATTGGTGCATCCGTTACTTTCTATGGCTGTGCGGTACTGCGCCAATTCGAAATGATGGGCGTATTCCCCGTCAATGAGTCGGTTGCCATCAGTCGCTCTCGCGATAAATTACGCTCAATGCAATTGTTGTCACGTAAAGGGATCGGCATGCCTCATACTGGGTTTGCCAGTAAGCCCGGTGATATTGCTGACTTGCTGACAATGGTGGGTGGCACGCCCGTGGTGGTCAAACTCTTGGAAGGAACCCAAGGTATTGGCGTCGTGCTTGCTGAAACTAAAAAAGCCGCAGAAAGTGTGATTGAAGCCTTTATGGGCTTAAAAGCGGATATTTTGGTGCAAGAATACATTAAAGAGTCTAGCGGTGCCGACATTCGCTGCTTTGTGATTGGCGACAAGGTGATCGCCGCGATGAAGCGTCAAGCGCAACCGGGCGAGTTTCGATCTAATCTTCACCGTGGCGGTACGGCGAGTCTAGTCCGTATTACGCCAGCCGAGCGTCGAACCGCGATCGCGGCCGCGAAAGCCATGGGACTTAACGTGGCAGGGGTTGATCTTCTTCGCTCCGAGCGCGGGCCCCTTGTGATGGAAGTCAACTCATCTCCTGGACTAGAAGGCATTGAAAAAGCAACAGGAAAAGATGTCGCGGGCATGATCGTCGAGTATATTGAAAAGACGGCTAAACCCCAAAGGACACGCACACGTGGCAAGGGCTAAAAAAAACAATGCCATCGATATCGGTGGCGAAACAATCCAAGCTGGCGAGCAGGCCAGCTTGGAGCTGGAAATGGCGCGCCTATACACTCACGCGCCATTAAATGTCAGCATTGAGGTGTTAAACGGCAAGTTAGAGGGGCCTATTCTGCTTGTTTGCGCCGCAATTCATGGCGACGAGCTCAATGGAATTGAAATTGTTCGTCAAATATTAGCCAAAGTCGATACCGAAAAGCTTCGTGGCACCTTGATAGCTATTCCTGTCGTCAATGTCTTTGGCTTTATTCACAAGTCCCGCTATTTACCCGATCGACGCGACTTAAACCGTTCTTTCCCCGGCTCCGAGCGCGGCTCCATTGCCGGCCGTATGGCATATCAATTATTTAATGAAGTGATCAGTCAGTGTACGCACGTCATTGATCTTCATACCGCAGCGATTCATCGCACCAATCTGCCTCAAATCCGCGCCAATCTTGATAATGAAGGAGCAGCCGAGATGGCTAAAGCCTTTGCAGCTCCCGTTATGGTTGATGCCGCCTTACGTGATGGCTCTCTACGTGCCGAGGCGGAAGCGATCGGTATTCCAGTCATCACCTACGAGGCAGGTGAAGCGCTGCGATTTGAGCCTTACGCCATTAATACGGGCGTGCGGGGTGTCATTCGCGTTATGCGTCATTTAGGGATGCTACGCCATTCTCGGCGTACCCTGCCCTATCAACCGGTTACAGCACGGGCTACACGGTGGGTGCGCGCTGAAGCTGACGGTATCTTTCGTAGTCATATTGCGCTGGGTGAAAGAGTTAATAAGGGACAAATACTCGGTATCATCAGCGATCCAGCTGGCAGCAATGAAGTGGAAATCAAAGCCTCGCAAAGCGGCATATTGATTGGCCAACAAACTCTTCCTGTTGTCAATGAAGGGGATGCGGTCTTTCATATTGCCTTTTTCTCGCAATCTGACGAACTAATTGAGCAACACTTAGAGGGCTATTTAGATCAAGTGCGAGACGATCAAGACGATGAATTACGATGGGGTATCGGCACACTTTAACTTTGATCTTAAAGGCGAATCATCACCGTACTACTTGCATCACGCACTCAGATTCATAACACTACGCGTTTTTGTAGCACGGGCAGTTGCCCGCCACACAAGAGGATCGACATCATGCTGACATGGCAAGAGATCGTCACACGAAGCGAACAAGGTAATGTGTCGCCGCGCCAGCGGGTGGAAAAAACAGATCAACAATGGCAGTCTCAGCTCAGCGACGAGCAATATCGCGTCACGCGTCAAAAGGGCACTGAACGTGCTTTTAGCTCGGGCATGTGTACCTTGTTTGAGCCAGGCCTATATGGCTGCGTTTGTTGCGGCACACTGTTGTTTGATGCGAATGAGAAATTTGACTCTGGCACTGGCTGGCCTTCATTCACACAACCTGCCGAAGATAGCGCCATCGCATACCATAAAGATACCAGTCACGGGATGACGCGAATTGAAACCACTTGTGCCAGCTGTGATGCTCATCTGGGACATGTGTTTCCCGATGGTCCCCCACCGACTGGATTGCGTTTTTGTATGAACGCCGTTGCGTTAAAGAAATTGGATTAACTCCCCTCCTCGAGTTTCAGAGCCGGCGCATGCCGGCTCTGCTATACTTATCAAGAGAATATACTTCAATGACTTAGCATTACTGCTGAGGCCACTGCTGCCCTCTGATGGATGTGGGAGACATGCAATCAGTTCTATCTCAAACACGATCACGGATGATTTTCTTGTGGATTGTGTTGYATGGCAGCCTTGTCTGGGCAGATATGCGGTTCTTATCGGCCATTCTCGATCTGAACACGGTGACGCTGCTAAACATTTCTAGTGGGCTTGCCGTTATCCTATTCCAACATTTTGGAACAAGGCTTGTCTTGCCTCTTACCGTTGCAGGTGCATTAGGACATGGTTTAGCGGCTATTTCACGTATTGAATCCGTCCATCTAATCACTGGATTACTCTTCGGTGCTTGCCTGACCCTGACCCCACTCGTCTCCTCATGGATATGGAAAAAGCTATACCCTCACTGCCTCGACAGCGTGAGTGCCTTGTTCAGGTTTCTCATTATTGGTTGTTTAGTGCCTGCGCTTGGAATGATCGCGCTCATCTCGATTCCTCTTTACCTTGATGAGCAACTTATCTCTGGGCGGATTCAATTTCTCGCTATAGAGTTTGCAGTCACTTACACGACCGCTGTTTTGATGAGTGTTAGCCTATATACCGCATGGCAACGTGTCGGAATAGATTTTGGTAAGATTACACGAATGCGAGTGGCTTACGTGCTGTGCGTTTTTTTACTCACACTGTTTAGCTTTTCTGTTTTCCCTGGCTCAATTTTCATCGTCCTTGCCTTGCTAATCTATATTGCCTTCGCTGGCCACTGGCGGACCCTATTGATTGCATTATGTACATTAATTGCAACAACGATCGTCATGGTTCCCATCAATATGGGCGCCTTTGATATCCCAGATATTCATAACGGGGTGCTAGCGCTACTGATCTATATTTTGACCACCGTACTCGCCAGTATCAGTATTTCAATCCAAGTCATGGAACTCAAAAACGCGGTTGCCGCAAGGGATAGCTGGCAGCTAAAAGCCAGCTTAGATCCTTTGACCGGAGTGGTAAATCGCTATGGTTTATTACCTGAGTTGGCGATTGAATATGAACATGCTCGCCGAGCTCGTTATCGATATACCATCGCCGTATTTGACGTAGACCATTTCAAACAATTCAATGATAGCTATGGCCACCTTGCGGGCGATCAAGTATTGAAAGATGTCGCTAGCATCATCACAGACACAGTGCGCCAGAACGATTTAGTCGCTCGCTATGGCGGTGAGGAGTTCGTGGTCATCTTTCGCAACACGCGTGCAAGCGATGCCACTCATGTGGCAGAACGGATCCGAGAACGCATCGCCGCTAGCATTTCTCACATTGATGGCCAGTCACTGACCTATACCGTCAGCTGCGGTTTGGCTGAAAACCACACGGACGATATTCACCCAGAGCGTGTTTTTGACCGAGCCGATGATTGCTTATATCAGGCCAAAAAGACGGGGCGCAACCGTGTTGTTGTGGCGCCCCCACCCTAATATCTATTCAGCGATACCGCCTTCGGTGAGCTTGGCAGGATCAAGCAATTGAGACAAATGCTCGCGGCCGAGATCCGTTTCTTCCTCCGCAACATCCAAGATAGGCCGGCCCTGTTGATAGGCCTTCTTCGCAATTTCAGCGGCTTTAAGGTAACCCACAACTGGGTTAAGCGCCGTTACTAAAATAGGGTTACGGGCTAGCGCTGACTGTAAGTTATCTTCTCGCACTTTAAAGGTCGCCACCGCTTTATCTGCTAGCAGATGAGCAGCATTCGCCAATAGACGAATACTTTGCAGTAAGTTGGTAGCAATCACAGGCAACATCACGTTCAGCTCAAAATTCCCCGATTGCCCCGCCACCGTGATGGTAGTGTCGTTGCCCATCACTTGCGCCGCAACCATAGCAGCAGATTCTGGAATAACAGGATTCACTTTCCCCGGCATAATAGACGATCCGGGCTGTAACCCCTCTAGCTCAATTTCTCCAAGCCCGGCCAGTGGGCCCGAGTTCATCCAACGTAAATCGTTACTCAGTTTCATAACTGCAACCGCGGTTGTCTTCAACTGGCCGTGCAATGCCACCAGCGCATCTTGGCTACCAATAGCAAAAAAAGGATTCTCGCTCGCCGTGAATGACGAGTGGCTGCACGCACAGACTGCGTTGGCAAAACGCTCGGCAAACAATGGATGAGCATTGATTCCCGTCCCCACTGCCGTGCCACCCTGAGCCAGTGCGCGCACCGATGATAGACTTTGGGTAATTTGTACCATCGCGTGTTCGACCTGCTGAGTCCAAGCATCTAGCTCTTGGCCAAGAGTCACAGGCATCGCATCCATCAAGTGAGTGCGACCCGTTTTCACGATATGGCCGACTGTGCGTTTCTTTTCCTGTAACGCATCACGTAAATGCGCTAACGCTGGAAGTAAGGCTTTTTCACAGCCTAATGTGGCACTGATTTGGATAGCCGTAGGAACAGAATCGTTGCTACTTTGACTCATATTGACATGATCGTTGGGACTGACCGTTTCACCACACTTTTCAGAGGCTAACGTTGCCAGCACTTCATTCATATTCATGTTTGAACTCGTGCCTGAGCCAGTCTGAAACACATCAACGGGAAACTGCGCTAAATGCTCACCATCCATGATAGATTCGGCACTTTGGCGAATCGCATGTGCAATATTGCCATCCAGTAAGCCCAGCTCTTCGTTAGCCGTTGCCGCTGCATGCTTCACCATGGCTAACGCGCGAATAAAATCCTCAGGCATCGCCTGGTCACTGACCGCAAAGTTATTCACGGCTCGCTGAGTTTGTGCTTGGTACAGCGCATCAGCAGGTACCTCAACATTACCCATACTGTCTTTTTCGATACGTGTTTTCACCATGACTATATCCTTTTCATTCGCCACACCATTTCGATAATGGTTATCATTAACATATTGAGTTAACTAAATGAAGTTAGTGACGTCATAGGCTGACAAAAAATCCGTGCCTCTCAGGCTTGCATCCCCTAGTATGACGTCACTGTCACCCATAACGAGCAATACCATGCAAGATGAAACCAGTACCAGTATCGCTAACTTGATTGAAGTGGTTGAGAACCAGATCGCCGACCAAGACCCTAAAAAGGTAGCAGAAACCTTGATGCGCCTGCGTATGACCGGCTATTCACGCGACGAAGCTATCGAATACATTGCCTGTGCGTTAATGGTTGAGATCTATGATGTTAGCAATCACAACGGACAATTTACCCTGTCCCGCTATGAAGCCAACTTAGACACCTTGCCAGACATGCCATGGGCCGATGAGATTAATTTGGATATCGGTGAGTAAACTTTGATCGGATTAGTCGCGACAGTGCCCGCCTAAAAACGCAGTTCAGACCGATTTTGTCTGCCACCACCCAATGCACATCGCGACTATACTACTGACAGTCAAACTTATCCCCAGAGCTTGCTCTGCTCCTACGCTTGCTAATCCAATACCAATTAACCCGTAATAGAGCATACCGAATAGGGCGCCAGCCGTACCGACACAATCAGCGTAGTGGCGAAGCGCGTATGCGAGGATGTTAGGGATCGCAATCCCATACGCCATCACAACGAATATCATAGGCATCACAAACCACGGACTGGTTTCTAGCCTCCAAACCGCAATACTTCCTAGGGTAGAGACGAGGCAAGACAATAAAAGTAACGGCTTATACACCCAGCCTCTTGCTATAAGCTTCTTATTCACGATGGCTCCCATACCAATCCCTAGTGCTAAGATGCAACCTGAGTAGCCATACCATGAGGGCGGCATACGCAAAGCGCTAAAATAGAAAGGCGCAAGCTGATARTAAGCAAATAAATTAATGTTAAATGCAGCCACCAAGACAGCACTGAACCAGACATCAACATCCATCATTAAGCGCCGTAAAATCGGTACTATCGGAGGAAGAGAGTTATCAGCCCTTCGGGTCTCAGGTAAGCACTGATAGGTGTAGAGAAAAAGTCCTACAGACGTAATAGCCAGCCCAATAAAAACGCCTTGATAACCAAGAAAACCTACCAATAACGCTCCAGCCAACACGCCAATCGCAGGGCTCAGTGCAATGGCAATCCCCATCACTGCGAACATTCGCGTCAATTGGGTACGACTATAGCAATCTCTAATCATTGTTTGCGTGCCAACTGACCCAACCGCGGCACCAAAAGCAGCCATGACTCTGGCGAACAAAACAAGGCTAAAAGTAGAACTAAACACGGCAAGCAAGCACGCCATCGCATAGACACCCAAGCCAGCGAGCATACTCAGCCGACGACCTATAACATCACAAGCTCTCCCCCAAAAAACAACGCCAAATGCAAAAGCAACAAAGTAGCTAGATAAGGTTTGCGAAGCAATATCGGGAGTAACCGAAAAGTGTAAAGCAAGTTCGGGGAGTGCCGGGCTGTAAATAGTTTCTGCAATTTGCGGAAACATCATTAAAGCCATAGCTAAAGTCAGGCTAAAAGTCCGTGTTTGCATAATGACCTCTGAAAAAAACAGTGAGGTCTAAACTTATCAACATCGGTCCTTTGCCCATTATAATATAAAAGACAATTAATTTATAAAATAAGACAGTTTGTAATGGCATGGCTCAACAGCGACGATAACTTTGATCCTGATATGCTCAATAACTCGGTGCTTGGGATCGGTGCTGACTTAACCTCGCACGACTCAGGCTTTCACTCTCACCAAAAAGGTCAATTACTCTTTAGTCAGCATGGCTGTATGCGGATAACCCTCGCGAATTCAGTCAGTATCTTGCCTCCCACCCGAGTTGCGTGGATTCCGGGCCACTGCAATCATCGGGTTGAGATGCAACACACGGTCGGCTATCGCTCGATCTATTTTGACCAAAGGGTAATCACCCAATTACCTACTCAGTTAATGATCCTGACGACGACACCATTACTCACAGCAGTTCTGGAACGTATTGCTCTTTCTCCGTTTGCGACGAATTGGCAATGTGGCGCACCAGCCAACCTTCTCGCGGTATGTATCGATGAGCTGGCAAACGCTAAAGAAGAAACAATGACGTTGCCTTTACCGGCGGATTATCGTTTATCACCACTCCTCGAAATGGATGTACTCCCACCGTTAAAAGAAGCAGCAACACGATGCGGCGCCTCTGAAAAAACGATCACGCGCTTGTTTAAGAAAGAAACAGGGATGAGCTATCAGCAATGGCGACAACAATGGCGGATCATTAAAGCGATAGAGCTACTCGCTGCGGGAAAAAAGCAAGGTGATATCGCCCATCGATTACACTTTGCCAGTGACAGTGCATTTATCACATTTTTCAGAACCATGCTGGGAGAGTCACCTCGCACTTACATGAAGGTGAATCACCATTAAAAAAGCCGCTCAGCGCGGCTTGGATTTTTAGAGTGGATAGACTTTCTCAAACTCTTCAAGCACCACATCCGAGTGCTCATCAAAATGTAGGCCGTGTGTTTTGGCGTACTGGGAAAAGTAACCCCAATGCGCTTCGTGCCAACACTGGTAAGATCCATCTCCCTCTCCTTCACGTGCCGCAAATTCAGCACTGACTTGGTTAAACGGGCAATAGCTCACCTGTGTGGTTTTGACGATACACACGGGTCGGTGGTGACCATTAAGGACAATCTTATAATGTCCTTTGTGTGGGATCACCGCATTTTTCTCTTCCAAAGAGCTGCGCAATCGACAGTGAGCTTTCTTTTTATTCAAACTCACCAATGTCGCAACTTCGTTCGCTCTCACCGTGTGATGACTTAAGGTGTCCACCACCACTTGATCATCAGTTGGCCGTTGGTCCGCGGGAAGGGTCGTTAGATATTGGTGCCAAAAGGCGTTTTGTTCTTCAGTCATGGGTCTCGCCTTGATTATTATTGGTTTCGTTTTTAAATGATTTCTTTCTGAATAGTTTCTTGGACAGCACTAACGATGGTGATCATAACGTGCAGCCGCACATTCGCCTATGCGCTAGCTAACGTTTCTAGGTTGCATTGTGAATAAATTCACACTTAAACATCAACTGAAGCCAATTTTGATCAAAAAAAAGCGGCCTTTTTGGCCGCTTGAGAGATTGATTAACCTTAATCGCTAATAAATGGCAATAAGGCTTGGTGAAGCCGGTCAATTTCATCAATTGTGTTGTAATGCATCATTCCAATGCGGACCACACCGCCTTTGTCTAAGATATCAAGCTGCTCGCACAAGCCTTGGGCATAAAAGTGCCCATTCCAGACACACAAATTTTGCTCGCCAAGTGCTTGAGCAACTTCTGCCGGCTCTGTTCCCTCTATGCGGATCGCAAACGTTGGAGTCCGTTTATCGAGCTGATTATCATCGGTAATACCATAAATACGTACTTTGGGATAAGCGCGCATCAACTGGATAAAATGTGCTGACAATGCTTGCTCATGCGCTTGATACTGCGCATAGCTTGCCGCTAGTCTTTCTCGCAGAGAGGACGTCGGATCGCCCCATTGCGCAAGATAGTCAACCGCCGCAATAAAGCCCGCTATCGCCTCAAAGCTTTGGGTGCCTGTTTCAAATCGGCCAGGGCCTTGATTGGTCGCAGGTTCCACTTTGTACGGTTTTAACGTCTGTACCCACTCAGGCGCGACATAGGCAAAACCAACATGAGGCCCAAAAAACTTATACGCTGAGCAGGCAAGAAAATCGCATCCGAGTGCTTGCACATCCACTAAGTGATGGGGCGCATAATGCACCGCATCCACATACACTTTGGCACCCACTTGTTTCGCCATCTCTACCACTTTTGCCACATCAACCAAACTGCCTGTGGTGTTTGAGGCGAGTGTCACTGCAACCAACTTGGTCTTTTCGGTCATTAGGCTGGCAAGATGTGCCATATCGATAGAATACGTCGACTCATCAACACGTATCTGTTTCACGATCGCGCCTTTGTCATGCGCCGCTTGTTGCCAGCTAGATACATTTGAATAGTGATCGAGTGCCGAAACAATCACTTCATCTCCCGCCTGCCAGTCGCGACTGATTGCCCGACTCAACGAGAAGGTCAAGGTGGTCATATTCGGACCGAATACCATGCTTTCTGACGACGAGGCATTCACAAAGGTGGCCGCCACATCACGCGCGCGCTGCATAAGCTCGGTGGTATAACGACCAGAGAAAAACTGGCCGCCCAGATTGGCATTGTAGTGCCCTAAATAATCCACCATAGCGTCAAGCACCGCGCGGGGTACTTGTGCGCCCCCCGGGCCATCAAAAAATGCAACGGGTTTACCTTCAATGATTTGCGCGAGCGCGGGAAAGTGGCCCCGAACAGCATGGGGTGAAAAACCTGCCGGTGTCATCGTTACTTCCTTGTTGCTGTGAGTACAAATACATCCATCGTGCCCGGTTTCTGGTTATCCACGGGCGTAATCGGCTCAGCGTAATGCCATAGTGTACGGTCATCAAGTGCCGCCATTTGTCCCGGTTCCAGCGGCAGGCTAAACAGCGGTGCGCTGGTTTTATGACTAAATACCTGAAAGTCACCGCCCTCAATATTATCGCGGCCAATGCTGACAATGGCGATATGATCAAAGCCGTCTTGGTGAACGCCTTCTGGGGCGACTTGCACCGACTGATTATCCGCCTGAATACGGATTTGGTGGATTTCGATGTCGTTGTCATCGCTAAGCTGATATAAGTCGCGGAATGTCCGACACATGGCATGGAAGCCGGGTGCTTGAATGGTCTGGGGCTCAATATCCTCAAAGGTTCTGGCCACATCCCCTTGGAATTCATTGATATCAGATGTTTGCATAAATGGGCGAGTCGGCAACTTCTCGACGCCTCCATCGAAAGCATGCACGATTGAATAGCGACGCAAGCGATAACCGCCGTCCGCGTGAGATGTACCGGGAAGGTTATCAAACGAAGGCTGTAATTGTTTGATGTGATTATCGTCCAGTTGATTAAGCTGCATGAGTAATGTTGACGTATTCATGGCTTCCTCCTGTTTCGYGACCGTGTCGCGCATTCAAACCAATACGTTTGAAATACATTTATTTAACAAACGTGATACATCCAATCATCAACCATATACACTGTTATTTCCAGATCGAGCACTATATTTGTCGACCATGAACCACTCGTTTAGTTTTTTTGTCTAAAAAATTTCGCTAAGCCGTTGAAAGTCTCCACCGCAAAGATTAACAATTATTAAACAAAAGAATTAATCACTACATAGCTGGCATATTGCCCTATTTTAGAAGGTGGAAATGGGACAAGAATGTCACGAAAAGTTGCCATTCTGCGTAATTTAGAGGAATTTCATGTTCAGATAGTGTTATAAATCAAACACTCTGCATCGGTTTTTCGCTCATCCTCTACACTAGTAAGACACGCTTTGATGCGCGGGAGAGGATAGAATGACAAGGTTGAATATCCAGTGTGCTTGTGGTCAAGTGACGGGAGAAATTATTGATGCACGACGCAGTCAGCGTTGCGTATGTTACTGCAAAGACTGCCAAGCCTTCGCTGAAAAACTGGGTTACCATACCGAGCTAAAGCCCGGTGGCGGCACAGAAATCCTACAAATCACGCCCGCCCAATTACGCGTGTACCGAGGGCGAGATAAGCTTTCCTGCGCGAGATTATCCGAAAAAGGGCTTTATCGCTGGTACGCGAGCTGTTGCCATACACCGATAGCGAATACGATTAGCGCAGCTATCCCTTTTATCGGCATTATTAGTAGTTGTTATCACATCGAAGGGGATAACGAAGAAGAAATTGGCCCTGTTCGTTGGTACGTGCAAGGTCAAGACGCACGTTCCCCCATCCCAGAAAAAAATGTCCACCCTCGCTTTCCACTTAGCTTAATGATCAGAACCGCTCTACGCATTGGCTGGGCACGTTTACTCGGTCAGCATCGTCCCAACGCTTTTTTCGATCGCCAAGGTCAGCCACGCGGCGTTGTTTACTACCCACAAGACGCGATGATCGCCAAACCCGACAAGCAGCCTCATCCTGAATAAAAAGGTTTCAGCGATGGCAGTTATCGGCCACACGATAGTAACCAAGCTTTAACTAAATCAATCTCGCATTTACAATAGTGCTGTAAAAACAAGCAATCCCCCGAGCGAGGTGTCCTTATTCATCTCGCTTCTACTCACAATAACGGACTTGGGGAGGCACCCGTGAGCAACACATCTCATTCCAATAGCCAAGACAGTTTCAACACGCGACGTACCCTACACGTCAATGGTGAAACCTACGATTACTTTCGTCTCGATGCATTGTCTGATCAATTTAATATCAGCCGCTTGCCCTACTGCCTAAAAGTGCTGCTTGAAAACTTGCTGCGCAAAGAAGACGGTAAGAATGTGTCGGCAGAAGACATTAAAACCCTTTGTCAGTGGCAAGCTGATGCTGCCGGTAAAGATCAGGTTAATTTCACCCCTGCACGTGTCGTGCTTCAAGATTTCACTGGCGTACCTGCCGTGGTGGATCTAGCAGCCATGCGTGCCGCCATGCGCGATTTAAAAGGCGATCCAGCCAAGATCAACCCGCTTGGTGCGGTTGATCTTGTCATCGACCACTCGGTCATGGTGGATGACTACGGCAACCCTGACTCCTTGCAGAAAAACACTGAGATTGAGTTCGAACGAAACAGCGAACGTTACCAGTTTTTACGCTGGGGTCAGCAAGCCTTTTCGAATTTCCGCGTCGTCCCCCCCGGCACTGGGATCGTACACCAAGTGAACCTCGAGTATTTAGCCCCGGGTGTATTAGTCGAAGCGCAAGGCGGCAATAAACTAGCCATGCCGGACACGCTAGTGGGCACTGACTCACATACCACCATGATCAACGGCTTAGGTGTACTTGGTTGGGGTGTGGGAGGTATCGAAGCGGAAGCGGCGATGCTCGGCCAGCCTATCACCATGCTTATTCCTGAAGTAGTTGGCTTTGAGCTCAAAGGCGAGCTACCTGCGTCTGCCACTGCGACTGATTTGGTACTCACCATCACCCAAATGCTACGTGAGCGCGGTGTGGTGGGTAAATTTGTTGAGTTTTATGGCCCAGGTCTCGCCAAATTGCCGCTGGCTGACCGCGCGACCATTGCCAACATGGCACCCGAATATGGTGCAACCTGTGGCATCTTCCCGATTGATGAAGAAACACTTAGCTACATGCGCCTAACAGGACGCACCGACGATCAAATCACACTGGTCGAAACTTATGCCAAAGCACAAGGCTTGTGGCGAGATGACAATGCACCGGTGGCTGATTATAGTGACACGCTCCAGCTCGACCTCGGTGACGTGGTGCCAAGCCTTGCCGGCCCCAAACGACCGCAGGATAGAATCGCATTAACGGATGCCAAAACCCAATTCGATCAGCTGTTGGAAAAAGAGCAAGCGGCAGCAAATAACCTAATCGCCAGTTTTGCCAGTGAAGGCGGACAAACTGCGGTCGATAATCCCAGTGTGCGCGAACAAGGTGATACTCAAGTTAAGTATAAGGGAGAGACGTTTACGCTTGAAAACGGTGCAGTCGTCATCGCGGCAATCACTTCCTGCACCAACACCTCAAACCCGGCCGTGCTTGTTGCTGCTGGGCTGGTCGCCAAGAAAGCACGCGAGCTTGGCTTAAAAACAAAACCGTGGGTGAAAACCTCGCTTGCGCCAGGATCACAGGTTGTCCCTGCCTATTTAGAGAATGTGGGTTTACTCGAACCTCTGGCTGAGCTTGGCTTTAACATCGTCGGCTTTGGCTGTACTACCTGTATTGGTAACTCAGGGCCATTACCAGAGCCTATCACTGAAGCCATTCGCGCTGGCGATTTATTGGTGACTAGCGTGCTGTCCGGTAACCGTAATTTTGAAGGCCGTATTCACCAAGATGTAAAAGCCAACTATTTAGCCTCTCCACCACTTGTCGTGGCCTACGCACTGGCAGGTAATATGAACGTGGATGTTCTGAACGAGTCACTCGGACAGGATAAAAACGGTAAGCCAGTTTATCTCAGAGACATTTGGCCAACGCCACAGGAAGTCGCGCAAACCATTCAGACAGCAATGACCGATGGGCTTTACCAAGACAAATACGCGGACGTGTTTTCCGGCACAGACGCATGGCGTCAGCTGCCCGTGCCTGAAGATGAGATTTATTCATGGCCTGACTCCACCTACGTTAAAAAGCCAACGTACTTTGACGGCATGACCATGGCACTGCCTGAGATGAAACCTATCAAAGGCGCGCGCTGTGTGGTGAAAGTCGGTGATTCGATCACGACCGACCATATTTCACCTGCAGGGGCGATAAAACCAGATAGCCCTGCGGGCGAGTATTTGAAATCTAAAGGCGTTGAGCCAAAAGATTTCAACAGCTACGGCTCACGCCGAGGCAACCACGAGGTGATGGTACGTGGCACCTTTGCCAACGTGCGCTTGAAAAACCAAATGGCGCCAGGCTCCGAGGGCGGTATGACGACCTATTTGCCCACCAATGAACAAATGAGTATTTACGATGCTGCGCAACGGTACCAAGCGGACGGCACGCCATTAGTTGTACTTGCGGGCAAAGAGTATGGGACAGGGTCAAGCCGTGACTGGGCCGCCAAGGGTACCAACTTGCTGGGTATCAAAGCCGTCATTGCTGAAAGCTTCGAGCGTATTCACCGCTCTAACTTAGTGGGCTTTGGCGTGTTGCCGTTGCAATTTAAAGACGGCGATTCCGTCGAGTCACTCGAGTTGGATGGCACGGAAACGTTCGATTTTGAGGAGATCAGCGGCGAACCCTCGACCCTCAAGGTGCGTGCGGTTCGGGATGATAAAACCATCGAGTTTGACGTCAACGTCCGCATCGACACCGCGGTTGAATGGGATTACTATCGCCACGGCGGCATTCTCCACTACGTATTGCGCCAACTCGCCAGCTAATACTGGCATCGCTACCACAAAGGCCCCGCGGGGCCTTTTTTGTTATCTACCCCACAGCTTAAAGGCGTCTCAGGCAACCCAATCATGACAGCGAGCTAAACAGTGTTATAGTGAAAACTATATATAAAGTATAAGTATAAGGTATGTATCAATATCGCTTTCGTTTTTTATTTATAATGAGTTTTCGCTATATATTGCCAGGGCTTGCCATTCTCACTCTTGGGCGGCTGGCATTATTGTGGTTTGTGAATACTGACATCGAACTGGACACACGCGTTCAAGATTTACTTAGGGCACTATGGGTTGGATTCAGATTTGACGCAAAAGTAGTGGCTATAGGTTTTGCACCATTGATACTCGCTGGCTTATTAAGCCTCACCTCGACACGTCTTTTCCAAAAACTAACAAAAATCTCGAGTTGGTATGCTACTGTCATCTATGCCTTAATGATTCTAGGCTCCGCGATAAATACTTACTATTTTTTAGCATACGGGAATCATCTTGATGTATTCCTATTTGGTTTGTTTGACGATGATAGTCAAGCAATCATGGATACGCTTTGGCAAAGCTACCCATTATTCTCAGGCGTTATGGCCACAATTATTATCGCATTTTTTCTCGGGCATACTTTTTGTGTAAAATACAACTCAAATGAACGTTACCAATCCCTGTCAATAAGATCACATATCATGTATTGCATGGCGATCGCAGCGTTTGTTGTTGCTTATTTTATCGTCGCTCGCGGTTCGATAGAGTCACTACCACTTAAGCGTTATCATGCTAGCGTATCCGAGCTGCCATTACTGAATGCAACAGTGCCCAATGCTTTTATGGCCCTTGATTGGGCATACAGTGATTATCAAAAACAAGAGATCCTCTCCTCGATTGAAGAAAAAGAATTAAGAGAACAAATGTTTGCTGTGCTTGGCAAACCCACTCCCTTTGAAAAAACATTAAATAACGACTATTTAAAAAATAATCCGCCTCATGTCGTTATAACTTTGATGGAGGGAATGGGGATGAATATGTTGGTTGAGGATAATAAAGAGACTAATGACTTGTTGGGAAGACTGCGCCCTTACTTTCAAAAAGAGTTCGTTTTTACGCGTTTCTTGGCTGGTACTTCTGCCACCATTGATAGCATCGTCATGATGCTCTTTCACAGTGATGTCCCCACAATTAGCCATTCAACTTATAGTGCTAAGTCTCTGTCAGATAGTGCCGTAGAACCTTATAATCGTGCAGGATACCAAACCATTTTTATCTATGGTGGTAATGCAATGTGGAGAAATCTATCACGTTACCTTCCGTTGCAAGGCTTTGACCACGTTTACGACGAAAATACAATCATCGACATATTCCCCGAAGCGAAAAAAAGTGCCGGAACATGGGGGGTCGCAGATGAATATACTTTCAAGTTGGCTCAAGAAATACTTGAAAAAGCATCCAAACCAACCTTTATCTATATCATGACGGTGACTAACCACTCTCCTTTTTATGTACCAGATAACTATCAAGCGAAACCAGTCACTGCGAGCCCCCGATTAAAAAGTAGAGTCCATGGTGAAACAGTTGAAGTAAGTACTATGTTAAAAGCCTACCAATATGCTAGCGATGCTTTAGGCGGTTTCATAGAGGCCATTGATGACTCACCACTTTCTGAGCGCACTATTATTGCTGCAACAGGGGATCATCATTTACGATTTTTATCAAAAGGTGCACAGAACGAAATTGCACTGAATTATGCTGTTCCATTTTTTCTTAAAGTACCAAAAAAAATTCTAACTCAAACATCTTATTATTATAACCCAACGCGTATCGGCTCACACCGTGATATTTTCCCTACGCTCTATCACTTTAGCTTATCCAACTCGCTATACTCGAGTTTAGGCGGAGAAAACTTGCTGCAAAAGCAACCTGTCTCTAATTATGGCTACAATAGCTCTGTTGTTATCAATTCGCAGGGTGTATATCGCCTCTCGTCCCCTAAAAAACTCTATCCTTGGCGTACATTACTAACCAACGAACGCGAGGCGATCACAAATTCAGAGCCAAACTGGGGTAGAAACTATCAAAAGCTTCAACATAACTTTCTAAGATTTAGGGTCAACGCCAACAGTGAAAAACATGCGCTGATACGTCCCACTACGACGAATAAGTAAAACAGAAGCGCGTAGGTGCCGCCTTATCATAACCTATGCGCTAACCTCAGTGATATTGCTTCGCCATCATGGTTTCAAACGCGTCGATCACCTGCTGAGTGCCAATGGTGGCCATCACATGATCGCCTTTCACCCGCGTGCTCCATGCTAATTGCTCAACGGGCTTTCCATGTTGCTGTTCAGCAAAGGTTTCATAAACACTGACCACATCCGCGAGGTTGTTGTAAGGGCCGGTCCGCTTCGGGTTGCTATGGCCATAAAGGCCTAAAACAGGCGTGCCTTGAGTAGTCGCCATGTGCGCGGGGCCAGAATCGGGGGCCAGCACCACATCGGCGCGTGCGAGCACCGCAGCTAATTGCTTAAGGCTTGTTTGTCCCACCAAGTTAACCAGTGGCGCGTTAGCGGCGGCAATAATGCGCGCAGCCAGCGTTTTTTCACGCGCAGCCGGCGAACCACAGAGTACCACCTGATAACCTTTACCGACCGCGTAGTCAGCAAATTCGGCATAACGCTCTGGTAGCCAGTTGCGCTCATCTTTACTCGCGGCTGGACTAATCACGATAGTGGGCTTATCACCCAGTTGCGCGTTGGCAAAGGCATGATCGTCTTCAGAAAGTGGTAGTTGCCACTGCGGCGGCGTAACCGGCACGCCCAAATATTGAGTGAAGGCGAAAAAGCTATCTAACACATGGCAAGATTGGGTATCGGGGATCCGTTTATTGGTAAACAGCCACTGTCCCTCTTTCGCTCGGTGGCGGTGAAACCCCACGCGATAGCGCGCGCCGATCCCCACAGTCAATAAGCTAGCGCGTAAAGCAAGCTGCATATGTACTAACGCATCAAACCGACGTCCTTTCAGCTGCCGCCAGACTTGACGCATACCCGCCAAGCCCGCTTTTTTATCAAACACCACCAGCTCCACCCCATCAAGCCCGGCTAAAAGCTGTGCTTCGACTTTACCAACCACCCAAGTGATCTGCGTCTGCGGCCAATGGCGCTGCACGGCTTGAATCGCCGCGACCGCATGACAAACATCGCCAATCGCAGATAGGCGCAAAAAACACAGGGAGCGTGGGGCGTGAGTAAACAGAGGCATAACAAATTCCAATTAAGTTATCGCGCCGATTATGCAGTTGGCTCGGTTAAATGTAAAATGCCAGCCTATCGATCAAATTGTTACGAGAATGTATTTATGGGCGCTAATACATCCCCATCAGAAAAACCGCGAGGGCTGATACGTATCATTAAAGCCACTGGCTATTCTTGGGCTGGATTAAAAGCGGCATATCACCATGAAGCCGCGATCCGTCAAGAAGTTGTATTATTGGCAACGGCGCTAGCCGTATTACTCTGGCTACAATTGCCTGTGATGGAATCTTTGATGATGTTCGGCGTCATTGTGTTAGTGATTATCGTCGAACTGCTTAACTCCGCCATTGAAGCTGTGGTCGACAGAGTGGGTGAAGAGCGTCATGAGCTGAGTGGTAGAGCAAAGGACATCGGCTCTGCGGCGGTGTTTGTCAGTTTGCTTTTAGCCGGTGTAGTCTGGCTTACCACCTTATGGCATCACTTTGGTGTCCAATTGATTCAATAACACACGTCGTCATACAACCCGGCAACGCGTCCATTATGTTGCCGATTGATTAACTTAACTGTGATGAGAAATCATGTCTTTTAAATCGCGACTTCAAACACACAGCTGGTTCATCGCCATTAACGCCCTTGTGTTAATGGCAATAGCCAGCCGCTACTTTGCGTTTCTACCTAGCTTTCCCACTGAGCCACTTGGCATCACCTTTATCGTGGTCAGTACCTTTAGCCAAATGGCCTTACTTGCCGCCATTGTTGGCTTGATAACACTGCCACTGCTATTGCTGCCAACCAAGGTGCGCCAACCGTTGCTCGCCTTGATTGCCTCGGTGGGTGTGATCACGCTTTTCATCGATACCATCGTGTTTGCCCAGTACCGATTCCATATTAATGCCATGGTGTTAGATCTGATCCTCGCTGGGCAGATTGTCAGCTTCCCGCTGATCACTTGGCTGATGGTGATAGGTGGCGTGGTTGCCTGCCTCGCCGCGCAATGGGCGCTACTGGCTGCGTTGTCGCGGACACGGTTTTCCCACCAGCACAAAGTCGGCAAAAAGTTTGCGCTGCTCACGTTTCTCACCTTGCTCGCCACCCACGGGATTCATATCTGGGCTGCGGCCTATGCGTACCAACCCGTGACAACGGTAAAACGTTATTTGCCACTTTTCTATCCAGCCACCGCCAACAGTATGATGCGCAAAAACGGCTGGATTGATGAACAAGCTCTAGCGCGCCAAAAGGCGATGGATGTAGATCGCGAAGCCGACCTTAACTACCCGCTTTCACCATTAGAAACCATCCATGTTGAACAACCGGTGAATATCATGTTTCTGGTGGTTGATTCATGGCGTGCGGATACCTTCAACGCCGACAACACCCCTCACCTTTGGGCGTTGGCACAAAATGGCCGTACCTATTCACATCATCTTGCGACGGGGAACGCCACCCGTACCGGCATTTTTGGCCTGTTTTATGGCATGCCGGGCACCTATTGGCACAGTTTTCTTGCCAATCAGCAATCTCCGGTGCTGATGGACCGTCTGCAGGCGCTCAATTATCAACTAGGTATTTTTACCGCCGCGCAATTGGAAAAGCCGGAATTCAACCAAACCGTGTTTGCCAAGGTGTCCGATTTACGTAACGGCTCTGAGGGGGACTCTCCCGCCGAGCTAGACGCAGATCTCACCCAAGATTGGATCCGCTGGCACCAAAAGCGTGATCCCAATCGTCCCACCTTCTCGTTTTTGTTTTACGATGCGCCCCATGGCTATGATTTTCCTGCGGACTTTACCCCCAAGTATCAGCCGATGCTGGACGAAATTAACTATCTCAAGCTAAATAACGAGACAGACCCGACACCGTTTTTCAATCGCTACAAGACCAGCGTGCGCTACGTTGATAGTTTGGTTGCCCAAGTGGTTGAAGAGCTGAAACAAAGCGGAGAGTTCGACAATACTCTGCTAGTTCTCACTGGTGATCACGGCCAAGAAATGAATGACAACCAGCTGAATTTTTGGGGACACAACAGCAATTTTACTGACCCACAAATTCACGTGCCTTTCGCGCTGATAGGCCCCGGCATCGATGCAAAACAGGTCGATACCGGCAAACAACTCACCAGCCACCAAGATGTTGCACCTACCCTGATGAAGCATTATTTAGGTGTAACGTCCGATCCAGCCAGCTATGCGATTGGTCATGACTTGCTTGCACCAAGTCCCGGTCAAGATTGGGTGTTATCGTCAAACTACAGCGGCTATGCGTTAGTGACCGACGACACTATTTTAGAAGTGGGTGCGGGGGGGCAATATCAATACATGGATAACACCAACCGACCCATAGAAAACGCGTCACCTGACTTTGCGCAAATGGAAAAAGCCCTTGAGCAAATCAGCCGTTTCCGCTAGTCCGTCGCTTGCACGTTAAAGCCTATCCGTTTATGAGCCTCTGTCTTCCAGAGGCTCATCTATCCATTTTCTGCAGGCTATATCCAGTCAAAAAACTGCACAAACTCTTGCCATTGCGCCGATGCATCCGCCAGCCGCGCTGGATAAAAACGCACGGCCTGACCCGGTCGCGTTTGCGCCAACATGCTCAAGCTGGCACGGGTTAAACAGCCAAGCTTAGGATAACCACCGAGTGTTTGCCGATCGTTGAGCAACACAATCGGCTGACCATCCGGGGGCACTTGCACGGCCCCGAGCGCAATGCCTTCGGAAACAATGCCCGGTTGCTTGCTCACGACGCTCGGTCCATTGAGGCGCACGCCCATACGATCACTGTGCTGATCGACCGTGTATTCACCCTCAAAAAATGCCGTTAGCGCCTCGGCGCTGAAGCTATCAAATTGATACCCCGGCACAAGCGCCAGTGGGGTCAGGGCGTTGTAGTCAGGAATAAAACGTGTCGGCACACCGCGCACCCTCGGCAACAGCGCATGTGGTCGACAAGGCAACACCTCTCCTTTGGTGAGCGCCATGCCTCCCGCCTGTTCACCTAATCCGGAATGCAGGCCGCCGAGTTGATTGCGCATCACCGTCGCGGCACTGCCAAATGCGCCATCTACCGTCCACCCGCCACGCACCGCGAGATAGGCGCGCAAGCCACGGCGTGCGTAGCGTAAACTCAGTTCATCACCCGTATTTAGCGTTAAAGTCTGCCACATACCCACGCGCTGACCATTGATACAAGGTTGCATGTCTGCACCGGTGATAGCGATCGAAAGGGCGTGATCAGCACGAAAACGTGCCTGACCCATGGTTATCTCGACAAGCGGTGTATTGGCGGGGTTATCGAGTAAATAATTCGCCCAAGCAAAAGCGTGGCAATCGACCGGCCCGCCTTGGCTTAAGCCAAGCTGGCCCACCCCATAGCGACCTGTGTCTTGCACCAAGCTCAATACGCCGGGGTCGAGCACCGTTAATCCTGCCACCATTGACCTCCTACCGCGCGGTAATCAGACTCTGACATTGGCTCAAAACGGACGGTATCACCTACATCAAACGGCATCATGGGCGATTGACGAGGATTGAATAGCACCTTGGGACAGTTGCCAATAATTTGCCAGCCTGCGGGCGACGCCGCCGGATACACCGCGGTTTGCTGTTGTGCAATGCCCACACTGCCGGCGGGGATCTGATGGCGAGGCGTGGTATGCCGCGGCATGGCTATCGTCTCATCCACCGACGCAAGAAAGGCAAAGCCGGGCGCGAAACCAATCGCACAGACGGTGTAAGTTTGTTGGCTGTGTCGCGCAATCACCTCTTGCTCACTCACGCCAGCAAACTCGGCGACCGCAGCTAAATCGGGCCCAACCGAAGGGTGATAATACACCGGCAATGTCACGTGTTTTCCGCCCACGGCGTCGTCGGTGACTCGCAGTGATTCGCCTTGGTTCATCACCCACGTTTTCAACTTTTCTGGCGGAAGCAAGTGAACATTCACTTCTACTAGAACGCTGGTGTAGGCGGGAATTAACTCAACCACACCACGGCCAAAGTGTTGGCGGATTCGCTCACACAGCGCAGATAACTGTGGGACTAAGGCAAGATCGATTGTATTGCCCAACCGGATCATTACCGTGGTTTCACTGACCTGCTCAACCTTGAGTGTCATGGTGTTAAGGCCTTTCTGAGTTGTTTTATCGCCTCGACCGATTGTGGATTATCTCCATGCACACACACCGTATCCGGCGATAGGGTGAGCGTTTGCCCCTCAAGGGTTGTTACCGTGCCATGTTGAGATAGCTGCAACACCTGCGCAATCATCGCGTTAGCGTCATCTAACACCGCGCCCGGTTGACCGCGCGGCGCTAATTGCCCTGACGCCAGATAGGCTCTATCAGCAAAGGCCTCAAAAATCAGCGGCACACCGACTTGTTGGGCAAGCTGGCGATGCTGACGGTTATCCGGCAGTGCCAGCACCATTAATGGTGTATTGGGCAGCGTATCAGCCACCGCAACCAACACCGCTTCAAAGCAATCATTGTCCACCATCATGGTGTTATACAGCGCACCATGGGGCTTCACATAATCAAGGCTCGCATTAAAGCGTGCACAGATCCCTTGTAGCGCACCGATTTGATAGCGAACGAGGTTACTAATTTGTGCTGGGGTATGATCAATATGGCGACGGCCAAAGCCCTGCTTATCGGCGTAACCGGGATGAGCACCAATACTCACATTGTGCTTTACTGCGAGTGCCACCGTGGCCGCCATCACATCAGGGTCAGAGGCATGAAAACCACACGCGATATTGGCCATATCAATCCACGGCATTAGCGCGCTATCCATTCCCATCGTCCACGCGCCAAAGCTTTCACCCATGTCTGCGTTTAGTTTCATCACTCCCTCGATTTCACTGACTTTGCTTTACCTTACGGCTTTTTAACCCGCGGATAAACCAACAAAATAGTTAGGATGTGAGTCTTGTGTCGTACTCATAAGACTGATAGTTTAAACCACTATGAAAACGGTATTTGATACACACACTCTATTGATTTTTCGCACCCAGTGGTGGCGCGCGCTTTAGCGTGCCATTGAGTCTGGGTATTCATTGGCCGCCGGTAGGCAGTCAATGAGTCGTTTTCAACTTCCCTGTCTCCGTCGGCTTTTATCCTCAAGGAGACACCAATGCACACCCCCTACTCTATCGACAAAAACGCTATCGACAAAAACGACGTTATTCTGACCGGCGATCGCGCCACTGGCCGCTTACATCTTGGTCATTACAGTGGCTCACTTAGCCAACGACTTGCCTTACAAGGACAATGTGCTCAAACCATTCTGGTCGCAGATATGCAGGGATTAACCGACAATGGTCATCAACCAGGTCACGTCGCCACGCATATTTTAGGCTTGGTCGCGGACTATCTCGCGGTTGGGCTTGACCCTGATAAGGTCACAATTTGTCAGCAATCCCAACTTCCCGCACTCGCAGAACTCACCATGTTTTATAGTAATTTAGTGAGTTACGCACGACTGGTCCGCAACCCCACGGTAAAACACGAAATCAACGACAAGCAGTTTGGACAGCAAGTTCCCGTCGGTTTTTTAACCTACCCAATCAGTCAAGCCGCCGACATCACCGCATTTGGCGCTAACCTCGTGCCAGTAGGCGATGATCAACTTCCTATGATCGAGCAAACCAACGACATTGTGCGCAAATTTAATCACGTTGTCGGCGAGCCTGTATTACGCGAATGTCGTGCACTCACCAGCAAAGCATCACGCTTGCCGGGTGTTGATGGTAAAAGCAAGATGTCAAAATCTTTGGGTAACGCCATCTATCTTAGCGATGACAATGACACCATACGTGACGCGGTACGATCCATGTACACAGACCCTCAACACCTACGCGTCTCAGACCCCGGCCGAGTCGAAGGCAATGTCGTTTTTACCTACTTGGATGCTTTCCACCCTGACGCTCAACAAGTCGCCGAACTCAAAGCACATTATCAACGCGGAGGTCTAGGGGATATGACAGTGAAAAACATGCTGACCGATATCTTGACCACCCTGATATCACCCATTCGAGAACGGCGAAAAGCACTAATGAACGCCCCTGATTACTTGCATGGTGTCCTAAAAGATGGGCAACAAAAGGCGCGTATACAGACAGAACAAACATGCCAGAACGTTAAGCGTGCGTTGGGCCTGCTTGTGGGATAAAGAGGTAAGAGGAGTGAGTAAAAAATGGCTTATACTTACTTACCAGTGATGAATCAGATAGTTATCGCAATCTCTTTTGCATAACGAGTTAGACAGATGTGAAAGATTGCAAGATGTTTCCCAATCCACATCAAATAAAAGGGCTTTTTGCGCGGCAAACGGAAAAAATGTCTTCCATACTTTAGCGAAATCGAAACCACAATTAACACAAGGTATCCGGTATGTTGAAGTTAATGCTGCGCGGAAAGCTCTTAGTGCTTGCCATCGTACCTTTGGTATTATCCATTCTCGTTACGTTGTTTATCACTACCTATTACGAGCGAGAGCTGGTCGAAGAGAACATTGCCACTTTTCGAACCAAATTAATTGATGAGCGAAAAATGCAACTGCGGGAAGCGACTGAAATTGCCGCGACTGTAGTAAAAAACGCACAGCAAGCGGGCGGCGATGCTACGCAAAATGTCAAAGACGCACTTCGCGAAGTGACCTTTGGTAAGGCTGGCTACTTTTACATCTACGATAAACAAGGCAACAACGTATTCCATGCCTTAAAGCCAGAGCTAGAAGGCCGGTCCTTGATCAATCTTACTGATCCCAAGGGCAACAAAATTATCGTGGGTCTGCTCGAAGCGGCGCAAAGCGGTGATGGCACCTTCACCTACCTCTATCAAAAACCGGGTACCGATGAACTGATCGAAAAGATTGGCTATGCCGATATGGTCAATAACGGCCAGTGGATGTTGGGTACTGGGGCGTACATTGACGATATTGAGGCGCGCGTTACCGATTTCCGTGAAAATGCAGAGGGAGCATTAGCGGCACAAACTGCGCGAATGATTATTGCAGGTATTCTTATTTTGATCATTACGTTCGTTGCCGTCGCCTTTGTTGCCCAACGGATGTCAATACCGGTGAAAGACATGCTGGACAACCTCAATGATATTGCCGACGGTGATGGAGACCTGACCCAGCGGCTGAAAATTAAAGGCAGTGACGAGATTGCCCTACTTGGGGATGCATTCAACCGCTTTATCGATAAGCTGCAAACCACCATCCGCAGCGTGGTGGATGTCACGGAAAAAGTGAGCCACACCGCACGCACGATTGACGAGCAAACCCAGATGGTTGCCACGCAATTACAGACTCACGATAACGAGACCGAGCAAGTGGTCACCGCTGTTACCCAGATGAGCTCAGCCGCGCAAGAGGTGTCACAGAACGCCACCCAAGTGGCTGATGCCACTAGTGCAGCTACTGACGACGCGCGTCACGCCCAAGAGAAAGTTCAGTTCTCGATCACCTCGATGCAAGCGCTGGTCGAGCAAATGAATACCTCGAGTACACATGTGGATTCGCTGAATGAGCAGTCCCATAAAATTACTGGCGTGCTTTCTGTGATTGGCGATATTGCTGAACAAACCAACTTGCTGGCACTTAACGCTGCCATTGAGGCCGCACGTGCAGGCGAACAGGGTCGCGGCTTTGCCGTGGTCGCTGACGAAGTGAGAACCCTCGCAAGCCGTACGCAAAAGAGCACTCACGAAATTCGCGAAATGCTGGATGAACTTCAGTCATACGTCAATCAGGCTGTTGAGGGGATGAAGCAAAGCAACGATACCTGCCAACAAACCTCGGAGGCATCCAACGAAATTGGTAGCGGCATTGATTCGGTGAGTAATGCCATTACCCAAATCAATGACATGACCAGCTATATTGCCTCGGCTGCCTCGGAGCAAACCACGGTGACCGAAGACATTCACCGTAATCTGGTATCGATTCGCGACATTGTGAGCCAGCTACTTAACGCCAGTAATGACTCGGCACAAGCGGCGACTGACTTAAATCAGACAGGCGAAGAGCTCAAACGTCTGGTGAGCCAATTTAAAGTTTGATTCGTCAAACCAAACGAAAAAGGCGCTGATATTTCAGCGCCTTTTTGCTGCTGGACAATCGGCTTACCGTTCCACCTCAGGCAAGGCGCGCGCCATCAATGCCCCCAGCAAGCCAAGCGCCGATAACACCACAATCACTACCATCAACCCCCACTGGCTCAACCATGCCGTGACGCCGCCCATGAATAAGAGCATGAAGCCAATCAAAGTATTGCTGACCGAGACATAATCGGTGCGCTGATTGCCCTCAGCCATATTCACGATGTAGGTTTTACGGCCAAGGCGTACACCCTCGTGAGCAATGGTCAGGACAAAATAGACGCCAGGCAGTACCCACGGCAAAGAAAACAGCGCGGGATACCAATGACTGATACTCACGACCACCAGCCCCAGTAACGCCGTCACCACGGCAGCCATTATCATTACTTGGCGACTAGATCGATCGGCAAACAGTCCCCAAAAAGGTGCCGACAACAAGCTTGCGATGCCACTAATCGCGACAAAGCTTGCGGTGGTGATCGCCAGCGCTTGGCTATGCTGACTGGCTAACAGCACATAATAGGGCGCGGATAGGGCCGAACAGAGTAACAGTGAACGGGTGATCACAAAGTGGCGTAGACGTCTATCATCCACCAACAAGCGCAGTTTAGAAAGCGCATGCGTGAGCGCATTGGCACCGCCTTCTGTGGCCCCTTCGTATTCATCAACTTGGCTGTAAACCGCTGCGGCAATCCACCAAAGTACTGCGCCGAACGCCAACAGCGCGCAATAGACCCACACATGTTGCTGATCCGAGACACTGAATAATCCGACACCGGCGGCAATCGTCACCGCCCCCGCCAAGCTTGACGACCACCCGTTCAGGCGCCCTCGTTGCGGCTTAGGGATGGTTTTCCCTAACACATCTTTCGAGGCGACCGAGCACAAGCCTCGCGCCAAACTAAATACCATCAGCAAGCCGATAATGCTCCAGCCGGCTACTTGACCGGTTAAAAGTAACGCAGCGATCGCCATGGCTAGGATACACGCCCCTTGAATGACAGAGCCCGCCACCCATGCCCACTTACGTACCGCAAATTGGCGGACATAACCGGCGATACCCAACTGAGGCACTAACGAGCCCGCCTCTCGTATGGGCACCAATAAGCCAATTAACGACAAGGGAGCACCAACCGCGGTGAGCAGCGCTGGCAAGACAATTTTCGGGTTAGATACCGCGTCGCCAATTTTGGTGAGTCCTTGGCTAACGATGATGCGGAAAAAATTGCCCGGAACCTCACGGCACGCACTGCCATCAATGTCTTTACAGGCACGCGCATCTTCTTCATTAAAAAGTTTTTGGTGTAAGTCATCCGCTAATTTGTGCACACTTTCTCCCAGTCTTTTCTTTTTGTTTTTATTCTGCCCTTATTGGCAAGGCACGGCAAAATCAACGTGATAATGTTCATCATGGCGAACCCAAGACCGCCGCGTTGAAAACTGAATATGTTGCTTTAAATACTGCCCATACCGGGTATCGTACCGGCGATTAATCAGCATGGTCTGCCTGCCAGCTGGGCTTCGATATCGCGTATAAGACATGCGTTGCGAGCGGATGATCTGCCGCCAAATGAGGATGCGAAAAGGTAAAGGGGGCCGTTGGTGCCATCCCGAGTTTTTTCATCACTGCTTGTGAGGGCAGGTTACTCTCGGTGGTAAACGCATAAATCGCCGGAAGCTCAACGTCCTCAAAGCCGATGGCGAGTGCTTTTTGTGCCGCTTCAGTGGCATAGCCTTTTCCCCAATGTGGCGACGCTAAACGCCAGCCAATTTCAACAAACGGCTGATGGCCGAGATCGAAGGTGGGACGGTTTAACCCCACAAAGCCAATGAATTCCCGTGTTTCCGTCAGTTCTACCGCCCAAAATCCGAACCCATTATCCGCCAGTTTGGATTGAATATGCGCCGCCATTGCATCGCTTTGGGCGCGTGAAAGCACACTGGGAAAATAGCGCATGACATCGGGGTCTTGATTGAGTGCCGCAAAAGGGGCCAAATCGGACGCTTGCCATGCGCGTAGCGTCAGTCGCTTCGTTGAGTGCATTACCTATCCCATTCCTCGTTAAACGTCATGCTGCATAGCCACACACCTACTACTGTAAATCTTTGTGGCGCAAGCGCGTGAGCCAATATTCACGATAGCGAAAATAGCAATAGGTCGAGGCGAACAAGAAAAATAAATACGAAAGCGAAAATACCAAAGGCGAGGTGATCAACGCATGTTTTAACCCGAGCAATACACCCGCCGCCGTCACCGCAATCTTAGCGACCACCCCGAGCAACAACAAAAATAACGCAAACTGGGGGTAATGACTGCTACGAAACGTGATCCAATAGCAAGCACCCACCGCTGTGCTGGCGACGCCCAGCCCAAGAAGATAAGAATGGAAGTGCTCACCCGCCAGCACACCGCCGACTATGGTCAGCACGAGAAGAAGAATAAATGCCATGTTTCCTGCCTTTTTCTCTATTATGCCACTGGCTGGCTAAGGGTGAGAGTGAAGGCTTAAGAGAGTGCGACGCCGCTTACAGGTTGGGTGCACATAGATGAAAGAGTGGGCGATTTTACCGTCATGATGGCGCCGTAGCGTTGTGTCAGCGCATTCACAGGGATCACTTGCCCTTGGCGTTTTACACTAACACGCGTGCCATAGTCAGCCCCAATGTGTCCAGCGCCCTCATCCGCGCTACCCACATAGGTGAAGCATTCAATCGCTAAATCCACAATCCGAAACTCACGACGACGCGCACTTAAAAGCGCTACCCAACATTTTGCCGCAAGCACTTGTTGGGGCGTTTCTGCCCGTACCGCAAAGCGCCAACCTTCACCGTCACCATAAAAATCCATCGGGAAATGACGCTTTATTCTCTTTTTATCGTTATAGGTTTTCATTGTTCAGTTGTCGTTTTTTTCGTCACCATCAATGACAATCATCGCCATAATTACTGCATTATCATGCCCTATCGTCCAACGCTTGCCTAATCAAATTTATGCGACAATGTCCAAACGTCTAGCAATTAAACATGTAAACTATGAATAGCCTCGCAACCTCACGCGTTACAAAACCATTATAACGGTTATGTCATCAACCACTCGCTAGACAATCAACCGAAACAGATACAACTAAGCTATTATTTGTATTGGGAGATTTTCATCAACGGGGCTGCGAGAGAGGATGAGAAATAAGATAATGCGTTGTCTGAGCGTAYTTATCAGTCTTGCCATCATCATGCTAAGTGCACCTGCAAACGCAGAGCAGCCCGTACGGGTTTTATTCATCAATCCCGGGCACGCATCTGAAAGTTTCTGGCATGAAGTCGATCAGTACAGCATGGCAGCGGCGGATGCATTGGGGATCGAGTTAGACATCCGCCACGCCTCCCGTAATCACTTTGCGATGCGTCAGATCCTCTCGGTGAAACTGAATAAGCTACCACTTCCCAACTATGTGATCATTGTGAATGAAAAGCTGGCAGCCAATCATCTGTTTCCGATTTTGCGCCAACACCCGATTTACGTTCAGGTCATCTTAAATGACATCGATGCAGACGTGCGCGCAAAACTGTTGAGCGATCCTCACTGGCAGCAATATTTGTTACCCAGCGTTATTCCCGATAATCGCTATATTGGAGGGAAAATCGCTGAAGCTATGGTAGAAGCCGGTCACCAACGACCCGGCGAAGCGGTCATGATATCGGGCGATCTCACCACCCCCGCCTCGGTAGCCCGCGAAGCCGGCGCACGTGACTACTTTAAAAGCCATACAGATGTCGCGTTAAAACAAGTGGTTCACGGGCAATGGGATGAAGTAATCAGCTATGAACAAATGGGCACATTGCTGCAACGTTATCCAGCGTTGAGATACGTCTGGACCGCGAATGATCATATGGTATTTGGCGCCATCAAAGCGGCGCAAGAAATGGGGAAAAAACCGGGTGAAGATATTTTTTTCGCCACAATCAACACCTCAGCACAAGTGCTCGCCCTCAGAGAGCAGGGAACGGTATCAGCACTCGGAGGTGGACATTTCTCTGCGGGAGGCTTAGCACTAACCCGTATTTATGCCCATGCTAATGGCCTACCATTGCCATCGTTGTGCGCCAACCAGTTATTTCAGTTGATAGAGCCCAACACACCCTACTTTTCTTATTTACAAGCAGATAATTGGCAGCGTATCCCTTTCAAAAAAATGGCACGTCAGCGACTATTAAACTGTAGTTCTGAGCAAATACAACGGATTTTTAAGTGACCAGACATAGACTTGATTTAAAAGGCCTCCAAGCTCGTATCGCTTTTGTGGTACTGGCGCTTAGTTTACTGTTTTCTATCGGGAGCACGCTGTCTCAGATGTATATTAACTACCAACGTGCGGTAGCCACCTCGACCACACTAATAGAAAGTCGCAGCACGGACGCCGCGCGTGTGATTAGTCATGCGCTCTGGGTAGTCGATTTAGAACTCGTGCGTCGCAGTGTCAAAGGATTATCGATGATCCCAACCGTGTGCCGCGTTGAGGTAAAAGGCTTCGATGGCACCCAAATCAGTGAAGTTAATAGCACCAGTAGTCATTGTGATGCCAATCATCAAGTTCTTTTAAGCGTGCAAGGGAATAACATTGGTACGCTGAATATGGTACTCAATCGCTACGAGGTAAAACGGGAGGCGCTTGATACCGCGACACCTCTCGCATTAGTTCACTTCACTGAAGCGCTCATCATCACAGTCATTGTGCTATGGGTAGTCAACCGCTTGTGTTCTCGTCCACTAAAGCAACTAACCGACGCACTGGATCGGTATCAAGCAGACAAAGCCAATCAAACCTGTGTACCAGTAGGCTTGATCCAACGCGGTGATGAGATAGGCAAGGTAGCGCGTTCCATCAACGCCATGCAATCGCGTATTCGCGATGACTTTCTGCAAAAACGTATTACCGAGCGAGAATTAAGGCAACATCAAACCTTACTGAAGGAGCAGGTCGAACAACGCACCAAAGCACTCAATTGGCAATCAAACGCAAGCTCTTTGCTCGCAGATATTTCCATCCAGTTTCTAAGCTCTGACTCCCACAATATCACGGAAGATGTTGAGCAAGTGCTCCCTAGCATGGCAAAGCTTTTAGGAGTAGAAGCAATCAGCTGGTACGCCTTCGATGCCTATCGCGCTGAGCGTCGTTGCTACTGGCCACAGGACATTACCTTCGCCCCAGATGTGGTCGATTTGAGTGAAATGCACATGATAAAGCGTTGGCTTGCGGACACAGAAGCGCTGGTGGTTCCCCATGTCGGACAGTTGGGTGAAGACGCTATCAACGAGCGAACTTGGTTACGCCTTCGCGGCATTCTCTCTATTGCCGCATTTCCGCTGACTGACGGCCGAAAAAGTTTTGGCATGATCACGGTGGCGAACCGTCACTTACCCTTTATTTGGGATAACAACAAAACACTGTTGCTCAAACGCTTTGCGACTGCAATCAGTGAGGTCATGATCCGCGAACGCAATCATGTTGCCATGGAGCAGTTACAAGAAGAATTGATCATTGCCAATGAGCGACTGAAGGTACAAGCAGAAACCGACGATTTAACCCGACTCATGAACCGCCGCCCGTTCAAACGTGAACTCAGCAATCACATTTACGACGGCATCAAAAAACACCATCCAGTCGCGGTCATGATGATCGATGTCGACCATTTTAAAGCCTATAACGATGAGTATGGGCACTTACAAGGCGATGACGTACTTACTCAAATCGCACGTATTCTACTCACCCGTACCCAAGAGTATGAAGGCACAGTTGCACGGTTTGGGGGAGAAGAATTTGCCATCACACTGCCCCCTAAGCATGCCGCACAGCTCGACGACTTGGCCAATGCGATTCGCGAAGATATTGCTGAATTAGCGATGGTGCATGAGAAAAACCCTGATGGCGATTATGTCACTGTCAGTATCGGCGGGATCATCACGATACCTGATGATGATACATCAGACTCCTATCTGTTAGAGGCCGCCGACCAGCAACTCTATCAAGCCAAAGACGACGGCCGCGATTGCATTAACATTCTCGACCAGCGAGAGGAAAAATAGCGAGCCAGCTCACGACCGTTTGCGACCAACCATCGACATTCATGACAGGACGATGACGGTATGCTACAACGCCAACATCATGGTGTGGTAGCTGCCTTTGCAATGCCCATCAATAAGCGCATCCGCGCAACATAATAATAAACTGTTATCGACTCAAGAAAAGGAAGCCCTATGAAAGTCGTTTTTATCCGTCATGGAAAAACCGATTACTCACTGGCAGACGCGCGCCAAATGAGCCAGTTGGAAAAAGACTATGCCCCCTTGCAGCGTGAGTGTATTCCCGACATTCAGGCCTTGGCCAATCATCCTAGCTTACAGCAAGCAGAGATTATTCTGTCTTCGCCCTACACGCGTGCATTACAAACCGCTGAAATCCTCAATCGTCATCTGCAAAACCCGTTGTTTGTAGAACATGACCTACGCGAGTGGCAAGCGGATATCAAAGGCAGCTATATTCCCCTTTCAGAGCGCGATAGACGCTGGCTTGAGTATCGCGAGCTGTTCGCCAATGGTAACGAAGTCAACAACGCAGGCTATGAATCGGCAACTTCGTTGCACCGCCGCGTCAGTGCCGTGCTCGATAGCTATCAAAGCTACTCAACCATTGCCGTTGTCGCCCACTTTAATGTGATAGAAGCGATTGTGGGTTATCGCGAACAAGGCATTGAATACGGCGAAATTATCGAATTTGATTATCAGCCCGGTCAATAATTACCTTCTCACGCAGAGATGACGCCTCGAGTACAGTAAAAAGGGACGCCACAGCGTCCCTTTGCCGTCACCACTATTCTGTCAGGCCATTATTGGCAATCACGTTTTGATACCAGTAAAAGCTCTTTTTGCGATGGCGTGAAAAGTCACCACTGCCATCGTCATGACGGTCAACATAAATAAACCCATAACGCTTGCGATACTCCCCTGTGGTAAACGAAACACAGTCAATACAGCCCCAAGGGGTGAAACCAATCACATCCACCCCATCTTGTGAAATCGCCTCTCCCAACGCCTCGATGTGTTGTGATAAGTAGCTGATACGATAGTCATCGTTAATCTCGCCCGATGCCTCCATCGTATCCAGCGCACCTAAGCCATTTTCCACCACAAAAATCGGTTTCTCGTAACGTTCATAAAGCTCAGACAGCGCGTAGCGCAACCCCTTAGGGTCAATTTGCCACCCCCAATCAGAGGCGGGTAAGTGCGGATTCAAACGGCTGGCGCTGAATAACGCATTTTCATCTTCCTCGGGTGGATTGGCATCGACAATGTTGGTCATGTAGTAACTGATCGCCAGAAAATCCGCGCGGCCATTTTCTAGAATTTGTGCGTCATCGTCGTCCATCGCGACCTGAATCCCTTTTGCAGCCCATTGTGGCCAGATGTAATGAGGATAGTGGCCCCTAACCTGCACGTCGCTGCATAAATATTTATCTCGCATCGCGCGTTGAGATGCCAGTAGATCATCAGGATGGCACGTTGCCGGGTACAGCGGCATCATATGGATCATGCTGCCAATTTTAAAATCTGGGTTAATGACGTGGCCCAGCGCGACCACTTTGGCACTCGCCACGAATTGATGGTGCAGCACCTGATAAAGCATCTGCTCGGGGTGATCGTGTTCGGTAAAAATGACCCCTGAGTTACAATAGCCGAATAGTGGATAGTCCCAATTAAGCTGATTGTTAATCTCGTTAAAGGTAATCCAGTAGGTGACTTTATCGCGATAGCGCGTGAACACCGTCTCGCAAAAACGCACAAAGCAGTCCACCACTTTGCGGTTGGCCCAGCCACCATACGCTTTCACAAGGTGATAAGGCATTTCGAAATGCGACAGGGTGATCACCGGCTCGATTCCCTGCGATAACAAGTTATCAATCAAGCGGTCATAAAACGCTAATCCCGCTTCATTCGGTGTGGACTCGTCACCGTTTGGAAAGATCCGCGACCATGCAATCGAGGTTCTGAAGCACTTAAATCCCATTTCCGCGAATAAAGCAATGTCTTGCGGATACCGGTGGTAAAAATCAACCGCTTGGTGATTCGGATACGCCTCCCCAGCCTCAATGGTATCGGTCATCTTTCTCGGGACACCATGCTCACCTTTGCTCAACACATCAACAATGCTGATCCCCTTGCCATCGGCGTTCCAACCACCTTCCACCTGATGCGCAGCCACGGCGCCGCCCCAAAGAAAGTTCTCAGGAAATTTACTCATGTATCACCTCTTATCCGTCGTCGTCGCTAGACTACCCCGTTCAATACTGCTGAAGTGTGAACTGAATCCAATATTAATTGATAATTAATATAGTTGCTGGACATGGCTATACCGGAATGAATAAAAACGCAAAAACAAAGACAATTTATTCTGTTAACTTATTTTGCTAGCAGTGATACGCTTAAGTGATACACAACGGATACCGTTTGATCAGCCCACAAGGAGTATCAATGAGCATTTTTAGTCAGGTCGCGATTGTTGGTGGCACCCATGGCAATGAATTCAGTGGCATCTACGCACTTAAACAATGGCAGCAGAATAGCGAAACAGTCTCACGAAGCAGTTTTTCTACTGAGTTATTTTTCGCAAACCCCTGCGCATATCAAGCCAATAAACGCTATCTCGACTGTGACCTCAATCGACAATTTGATCCCAAGTTACTCGCTGATCAATCACTTGCTAACTATGAGCAGAGCAGAGCGAAGGTACTCAACCAGCAACTTGGCCCCAAAGGCGATCCGCGGGTGGATTTAATTATTGATTTGCACAATACCACTAGCAATATGGGCCCGACGTTAATCCTATTGACCCTAGACACCTTCAATACCCAGTTAGCCGCCTATGTCAGCGAACGCATGCCTGATGCGGTTATCTTAGTCGAAGATCATATCGAGCCCATTCAGCAAGCCTTCTTATGTTCAGTAGCTAAACAAGGTGTGATCGTTGAAATTGGCCCCCAACCTCAATCGGTGCTGCGCCATGATGTGATGGAATCGATGCATGAAATGACCACGCATATTCTTGACTTCGTTCATTTATTTAACATTGACCAAGTGCCAGAGTTGCCGGAAAAGACCACTGGGTTCCGTTACACAGAAACACTACACTTACCTCAGGATGCATCTGGGGAACGCATTGGTATGGTGCATCAACACGTGCAAGACAAAGACTTTGTTCCGGTGAATCCGGGGGATCCACTCTTTATCTTGTTTGATGGCAGCGAGCAAACATGGCAAGGCGACTATGTTGCTTACCCACATTTTATTAATGAAGCCGCGTATTACGACAACAACGTCGCCATGTCGATGGCAAAACGTATTGAGATCATCACCAAATAATAAACCCATCAATAATACGAGCAGGCACTGGGTTTTGTACTACGCTTAAGCTATTTCCGGCAGACGTATAGAGCCCAGTTGTGAGCAAGGCAATTGAACATCATAAAGACGTTGAGACGATACTGCCCTCGCTGTTTCGTAATCTAGATACCGCCGTTGTAATAGCCGATATGCAACGGCGCATCCAGTTTTTAAACCCCGAAGCAGAAGCCCTGTTTGGTTGTGCGCTGGAGACTGTGAAAAACACCAGCACGCGAGTGTTGTACGCCGAGCAAGAAGACTTCGATACTAAGGGGCGTGAACGCTTCAACCCCGAGGCGGAGCCCTACTATCACAATGCTTACGTAGTAAGATACAAAACCGCCGATGGTCATGTGTTTCTAGGAGAAACTCACGGTGGCCCAGTGTGCGATAATAACCAAGAGGTTATTATGTACGTGGCCTTTATCCAAGATATCAGCACGCGCGTCGAAGTAGAATCAGCCCTTAGCCAACTGCATTCCATTACCTCGGCGCGCAATCTTGACTTCAGCAAACGCGTGGAGCGTATTTTATCACTGGGTTGCAAACACTTCGGGCTACCCATTGGCATTCTTAGCCAAATCGTCGGTCAACGCTATACCGTCCAACAAGCCATTCATCCCGAATATGCACTCCAAGCCGGTCAGGTATTTGATTTACAATCCACCTATTGCAGTCATGTCTATCAAGCCAATGAGGTCAAAGGCTTTCATCATGTCAGCACCAGTGATATCCGTTCACACCCCTGTTACCAACATTTTGGTTTAGAAGCTTATATTGGCGCCCCCATTTTTATTGATGGTGAGCGCTATGGCACCCTAAATTTTTCTAGTCCAGAGCCCACTCGACCCTTTATTCCACAAGATTTCGAACTATTGCGACTATTTGCTGAGTGGGTGGGTCATGAGCTGGCGCGACTACGTGATTGGGAAGCGTTAGAACATGCACAGCAACTGCTTGAGATCCAAGCCAATACTGACTCGCTCACCCAACTCTACAATCGCCACTATCTGACCAATGCACTGACCAAGGAACTGGCACGATGTGAACGTTACAAAAATCCACTGACACTGGCCGTCGTCGACTTTGACCATTTCAAGAATCTTAATGATACCTATGGCCACCGAGCTGGTGATATCGCACTACAGCGCTTTGGGAATATTGTCAGGGAAGAATCACGAACCAACGACATATATGGTCGCTGGGGCGGGGAAGAGTTTTTGTGTGTGCTGCCAGAGACCGATATAGACGGCGCGAAAGTGGTACTCCAGCGTCTCGTCGAGCGCGTTCATGCCGAAGTCATCCATGTGGATGGACAAACTATACGTTTCACCATCAGTATCGGTTACACCCATTTTGTGTCACACGATACACAAGACACTATCATTCAACGCGCGGATACCGCACTTTATAAAGCAAAGAGAAATGGCCGGAACCGAATCGAGCAGGCGTGATCCGATCCCAACCATATTGTCCCTTATCGACTAGCTTGCAGGCTTATCCGCTACAACGTTGGCAGCAGTTCTCTGCCAGTAACGGTCATAATGGTAAAACGTGTTTGCCTTTCTCAGAGCCGCTGCTTTTTCCTCAATATCTTGGATTTGCTCTGCCGACACGCGAGACGATGCCAACTCAAACTGATCCATAGCTTGCTGACGGAGCTCTTTAAATTTACCTTGCCCAACAACATCAAGATAAGCAGATAAATAGACCAACCCTTCAATGTATTCCTCGTCAGCGGGCTCATAGTAGGTGGTGTAATAACGCCCTAGCGCAGCCAACGACATCAAGTCACCCTGCTCGATGGCTTTTTTTCTCCATTCAACCGCTTTGGGGCTTTCACCGCGACGGATAAAATCACGGTATAAGCTTTTGGTACCAGGAATGCCGCCTGCATTGGCAATCTGCTTTTTCACTTCAGCGGCAGCATCGAGTCGAGAACTCGGAAATAGGAAAAAGCCTCGTTGACCCAGCTCGATTTGCGACGCTTTGTGAAGCAACGCGTCAACATCATTCGCGGCGATCGCCTCGTCTAAATAAGCTTCTGCTTTGTCTTTATCGGTAGGATATAAATATTCATACAGACTAAAAGCGGCCTCTTCTGGCGCCTCGTCATACCAAGCGTGCAAGACTTCTTCGTACTTGTGCCGCCAAATAATCCGGTGAGTGCCTGACAACCAAGTCCCTTCTTCGACCAGTAACTTCATGGCCGGAATGTAGTTGGCTTTCGCTGCTTGAGTCAGGTAGTCCTGTGCTTCCTGAGAATAGTCGAGCTTTTGCGCATCATCACTCAGCAACACAGCATATAAATACGCGGCAGGGGCAATCCCGTCATCCGCTGCGGCTTTAAGGTATTTTTCCGCACGCTGGTAATGAAATTGCGCACGCGATAAGCGTCCATGTTCAAACAGCGCCTGCGGCGTCATGGCCTCAATGTCATAATCGTCGGCGATTTTCTCAACCGGTTCGATAGTCGCAAAAGGCGTCGCTTCTACTTCAACCTGTTCAGCCCAACTGTGGCTACTAACCGCAAGAAAGCAGCCCAGCAGACTCGCTCGAAGTATTGATTTATTAACCAATATTGACACTTGAACCTCCTGCAATCACCCCACCACAACTCACCGCATCGCCAATACGTGCGGCCGGCTTGCCGTCAATCATTACACTGCCGGATCCGCCATTTACGGCACGCCCATGTGGCGGATGTTTAGGTTTACTATGAGGGGCCAACGGATCACCTTTACGCACTGCGGGAATACCATCGATTTTTACTGTCGATGAACCTGCGGTAATCGGTGTCGGCGGGAAACCATCATGGGCTGTCCCAATATGGCCGACAAGTGCAGCTTTTGGCATACGAATCCTCAACTCTTTCTTTCGTTAACTATTCTGGCTTATACGCGGGGCGAGGCGATGTTGGCGACTTACCTTGATAGCCCGAACCGCTCCCTGCACTTCCTCCAGCATTTAAGTTAATTGCTGGACCAATCAGGTGGACGCCCGCTGCGTCGACTTTCATCACACTACCACCGGCGGATACGGTAATCTCAGTACCGGCATCAAGCACGACGTTTGTCCCTGCTTTGAGATGAACCTCACGTCCTGCCGCCGCGGCAAAGCGATTGTTAATTTTTTCATGAATACTGCCGCCAACTTCTAGGGTCGCATCTTTTTTGATACGCGAGCGATGCTGCTTCTCGACGGTCAAATGGTTATCACCACCCACTTTTGAGAACGCATCATTATCAACTTTTTTGTGCTGATCGTGACGCACCTGTGTGATCGCATCATTCTCAACCCGTGTTTCCCAATCTTTCTGAGCGTGTAAATACACTAGCTCACTGCCCGATTGGTCTTCGAAGGTGAGTTCGTTATACCCCTCGCCTTGGTGGCTCTCGCTGCGCCAAACCGTCTTGGTTTTGTGGGCCGGTAAAGTATAAGGCGGTACATTGGTCGCATGATAGGTACGGCCGGTAATAATCGGTTGGTCCGGGTCACCGTGTAAGAAAGAGACAATGACTTCATGGCCAATGCGGGGAATCGCCATCATGCCATATTGGCTGCCCGCCCAACCTTGAGCGACACGAATCCAGCAACTGCTTTTGTCATCGCCGTTGGAATAACGGTCCCACGGGAAGTGGACTTTCACCCGCCCGTGTTCATCACAGAAGATTTCTTCGCCTTCTGGGCCCACAATCATACCAATAAGAGGGCCATCCACCTGAGGCTTGGGCTGCGGGGTCGCCCGCCAAGGGGTGGTGGCCGGAATAACCATAAACTGGTTCGCATAGGTGGTCGCACCCTGTCCACCCTCTTCTTCAAGGGCTTGTGGCTGCGTACCACGGTGCTGAATACGCACCACTTGCCACCATTGATTCATCTCGCGATTAAGATGATCCTGCAACTCAAACCCATGACCTGCTTGCAAGTGCATATGGTTGCTTTTACCTATCGCTGTCACTTGTTCGCGAACCAAAAACTCTTTGCGGACCTGACTTAAGTGCTGCCCTTGCGCATCGTCTTTAAAACGTCCGGGGAAATCGTACACCTCATAATCTTGGCGCTGATAGTCTATTCCCGATACCGAGTTATGCTGCAGAAAACTATAAGCCGGCTTTTTGAAGCTATAGTCCTTCATCACTGACGAGGAAGGAACAACGCGCGTGTGCTTTTCCATATGACTGATAAATGGCGCATCAATCACCGCCCCCGAGAGTGCATTATGGGCGATGGGCGTTTCTAGCGAGGGCAGTGCAGAAGGCGCATCTGTGATATACAAAAGCTGTTTATCGTCCTGCCAAACAAAGCAATAGATTAAGCCTTCCTCTGCCGCGATACGCTCTAAAAAGGCGAGATCGGTCTCGCGATATTGCACACAGAACTCACGCTCCGCGTAGTCTTTTGTCAATCCAAAGCCCACATCCGAGATATCCATTTCTTGGAGCAAGATGGATATAATCTGCGGCACCGTTTGGTGTTGAAAAATACGACTGTTTTGACGCAAAGAAAGGCGTGCCAATTCAGGCACCATCTGCACATCATAGTAAGTGTGATGATGGCCGATATCGCCTTGCGAAAACTGGTTGATCACACCGCAAATTTTACGTTCACAAACCCCATTGCGGTACAAAAGCAAGGTGCCTTTACAATCCACCAATTGTTCCGGTGTAAGGGAGGAATCACGGCTTGCTAAAGCAATATTATAACGAAAACCGTTACAGGTTTGCTGGTCGAACTCGGCACTAGAAAGGGACTCATGGCCTTGAAATTCTCTTACGACGAACGTCTCAGGGTCGAGCCCCTCAACGTTAAATTCAAACCGCAACCTAGCCATGATGTCTCCTAAATCTTGTTCCAAACAAAGTGAACACTTGTGTAGCAATCCTTGATCAGTGAAAGCGTGCTACACAAGTGATGAAGCGCCAGCTCCAAGCCAGCGCTTCAACTCGATGCCCTTAGGCTTCGATAGGCTTGCGCCAGTCGTCTGAGCCTGAGGTGCCTGCGTTGACGTGATCCCACGTGATTTTGCGGTAAGACATCGACACCGTCAGGTTCTGCGTAAAGTCTGACTTCGCCGGGTCTTGGCAATGGGGCATCTCGCAGTGAATGTCCACAATCGAGGCGCTTTCCAGCTTGGTGGTAAAGAAGTTTTCTTGTTTGCCTTCAATCGACGTGCGGTACCACTTTAGCTCGACCGTTGACATCTTCTCACCTGACGCCAGTGCGTTATAAAGCAATGGCACCGCTTTGTTGAGCGCAACGGTGAATTTAAATGGCTTGTGCACACGTTGGCCTGATGGCTGACCTGACTGAGGGTCCGTCGGTACCGTCACGTTGTGGTCAAACTGTTGTACCAGCATCTCGTCTTCATGGCCTTCTACAAAGGCATCACCAATAGAATCCGCGGTGCAGGCACCGGCAGTAATCAAACCCTGAGTTTCACCTTCAATCGAGATATAACATGGCGTTGGCATAATCGCTCCTTTCTAATTAATGGAAGAGGCTTTCTATTCGGTGCCTCTGTTCGCCATCCCATATAGCGAAATGCATGCCAGCTTTTTTAGCCCTATAATTCAGTACGTTACTCTCTCACTGACCAATTTTTTGCACGCCACAAGCAAGTTTTTGCTCGGCGAGGCAAGAAGTTGCTTCAAGTTATCCACCTTTACTGCTCACTGAGCAACTCGACTGTGTTTCAAGAATAACCGACGATACCGCCCAACGAGTGTTGTATCACTCACTGAACGGGATAAATAAGCAGTATGAAAATAATAAAAAGATGACTATAGTATATTAGTAGCCTTTACTCCAGTCATCACTTTTAGTGAAATAGTCAATATAAATCATTGGCTTCATTTTAGAAATTTCCTTATCTGTCTCGCAGATACTTTCATCGTAATCACCTTTCTTAGGCCAATCACTGTCAAAACCATAAAAGTCCGTATCTGTATACATCTTCTCGAATAACACAGCATGGCAGTATTTATCTCTGGTTGTTAACTCATTGCTTCTATCAAATGCCATAGCCCAAAAATAATTCCGGCCACCTGATTTTTTTAACCTATCAAAAAGAGCAGTATTATCTCTTTCATAGTATACTAACTTACTCATCGCAGGTATATAGTAATTGTTGCTTGCTATTCTGAAGAGTTCAAGTGATAAACTTTTTAGTTTTTCTGTACTAAACACTCTTCCTTTTCTTGTTTGTTTCCTTAATGAAGATGTATAGTCCATCATTGGCTTATAATAATGCGCTTCTGCGAATCGGATCACTTCTTTAATGTATTTCTCACGCTTTTCTACGGACTTATCAAGGCCTTTATCTTTTAACAAAAAGTACTGAGCTCGTAAATCGCCTTCCGCCGCGAGTTTTTTAAAACCTTCGACTGCTTTTTGGTAGATTTCCTCGGTGCAATATTTATTTTCGTAAGAGGTATCTAAGCCAAGATCCTTTGCAACTTTGCTCCCTAAATTGCGAGAGCCAAGATACATATGGCAAATATTACTCTTGCTTGATAACCAGTAGGCTGCATAGGGGTTTCCCTTTTCCATCAACTCTGTTAGTACTGATGCCCAATAGCTACGTTTTTCTATATTTAATAATCCAGAGCGAGCTTTGATAATCATGGCGTGTTCATTACCTTCAGACATAAGCTTAGAAAAACGCTGCTGTATTTTGTCATCCCACGGAATTCCACGCTGTAAGTCAAGGAGAACCTCATACATTTCATCATCAGGCCTGAGCGTGCTTGATATATAAGGATCATCAGCTACTTTACCAATGTTCTCTTCAATGAACTCTTTGAATAAAGGGATGTCATCTTCAGGGTTGATCGCCTTTTCTTTGCAACCGGTAAGGAAACTCATCGATATGCTTAAAAGTATAACTTGGATAATCGTTTTATGACGCATCATAGGACTGTGTCCAACAGATAGTTGTTTCTGGGCTGACAGATACCATAACGCTTTAAACGTAAGGAATGCTACCGGCCAGCGAGTGTTGTATCACTCGCTGGCCGGTAAATATTTAGAGTACACACTCAACACTTGGAAAAAGCTTTACACTTAAAACGAAATATTGGTCTTAGCCGAACAGAAAATCATCCTCGGGCGTAAGTACTATGAACACTCTCGATCCTGACACTATCATAGCTAACTATTCACTTCGAAGGCAGACTGAATGATCACATAGATCTATGAAGGTTGGCTGACACAGAGTATTGAATACCCTCACCTTTTCGGTCAAAAAAGAGAAAACAACTTCGACCTAATATATGTATCAATTCTGGTTGCTTTTATATTAACAACCAGAATCAATAAAGCTATCTATATATTTTTACTATAACCCCTAAAGAACTCGATCGTTGTCTCATCTAAGTATAAATATGCTTTGTGGCCCTCAGCTCTCTGAATCGCCTTCTTAGCAATTTTATCAATGTCATCTTTACTCACTTTTTCACCAGTATATCTATCGAAATATTTCAATCCATCGGTATCATCATATACTTTTTCAAAATACTTTACCAAAGTACAGTCATGGTGGCTATTCATAACATTTGCGACTTTACAGTAAAAATATGCTCGTTTTGAAGATCTATCCTCTATCGATCCCACGCTTTTCTCTCTCATAAAAGGAATAAAGGTTAAACTCTTAAATACAAATGCATAGTAATCATTATTTTTAACGCCATAATTAATCCATTTTATAGCTTCTTCAACATCACCTCTTTTTTTATAAATGGATGCTACTTTATATGCGCCAAAAAAACACCATCCTTAGCTATCTTCTTTAAAAATTCTATTCGTACATCTTCATTGCTTCCAGACCAAAACTTATCATCAAAAAAAAAGGTGTAACCTCTATTTTCATATAACTTATCCGCCAACTTTCCATAGCGGTAATCCCGATAGAATGGAATATATTGCCACCAGCTAGGGTCATGATATAAAAGGGCATACATTGCCTTTCCATCGCCTTCTTCTGCGAGTTTCTCCCATCCCTCAATTGCTTTATCGACCCATTTTTCATCACACGGCCAGCCAAGATAATTACAATATGATGTCGTCACCTTTGGCATATGGGTACCTGCAAGTGTCGCCATCGCCCAAGGGTTACCGCCTTCGGCAGCCTTCAACAAGCTCGACCCTACGCCTAACGTTCCTGATGTTTTAAATTGTGTATAGGCTAGCCAATAAGAAGCCGTCGCATCACCTTTGTCAGATAGTATTTTAAATATGTCATTTGCTTCTTTGTATTTTTCTTGATTGATAAGAGACAATCCATCTCTTAGAGTTTTAGATTGGGCCCCCATACTAATAAGGATTAAAAACAAAAAAAACACTTTAATCATCTTCATTCTATCCACCAACTAATTTCCTATATCCTTTTCTTTCCATATCCTTAATTATTTCCTTATCATTGATATGTACTGATGCATATTCGGTCACTGTTCGATATGCAGGTAATGTAAACTTCCTCTTGTAAGGAACCCAAGTGCTTGTTAAATCGTTCAAAGTGCTTTGTAATAAATGATGGCTATTGATAAAATTACTCTTAATTGAGCTATCATCAATTAGATCTATATTTCTAGAGGCGCTCTGGAAATAAATTAGCACTCTATCAATGTTTTCCGCATACCTTTGCCATTTCACCTCTTCGGGAAGTTCCATTTCAATCTCTTCTCCGACCCTTTGCATCACGTTCTCGAACTTTTTCTTGGCATTATCGCTTACAGGGTGGCTCTCTCCTCTTATCCATTCTAAAAGCTTTGTCATCGCAGCTACTTGGTTAAGGTTACGCTCAGCAGCTTCTTCATCGTTGTCCCAAAAGCCCAAATCATGATAATGCAAAAGCACGGAAAAGAGCTTGGCGTAGGTCTCAGCCGGCATTTTCTTGATCCAGTCTCGCTGACCGGATGTCTCAACGTCACTATTAATGAAGTTCGCCACAAAGGGGGCGTTCGTTGCCTCCAATGCTCGCTGCTCCATGTCTCGAATAAGATGAAAAGGAAGCAGTGCAATTTGCGTCAGGGTAAGTTGATAGGCAACGGCAACTGTCAGTAGCCTGTTAAAAGCATAAAAGGCTTCACTGCCGTCACTTTCATGGAATAGGCCAAAGCGACTGAAGCTCGGGTGCTCCATCACATCTAACAGCCGTGAGATAAATTCATCGTAAGCAAGCGGGTCTAACTCAAACGCTAGCTTGCCAGAGAAACCAGCGATAGACGCGGCGCCAAAGTCGAAACGAAAAATTAAGCGGCCATTATCTAAGGTACATTGCAAGATAAGTTTGGCTCCAAGGCCTAACTGCGCGGTGAGGCGAGTGGCGAGCTTAAACAACTGTTTCATGTCTGAGCTACCCACATTTTTCCATAAGCATTCAAGACTGACTTGTCCACCTACCTCTGCACCAGCAAAGGCCGACACCTCAGTCTTTGCACCCGCCTTAATATTTCGCAGTTTACTATCATCCGCGAGTCCTAGGTCTTTTTTGCTTTCCAAACGCGTTGCAATAAAGGTTTGAGATGTCCGCAGGCCTGTGGCTCCTGTGGCAGCATCTTGACCAAATCCAATCTCATTCGAGTATTTTATGCTTGCCGCTAACATACCGTGCACAACCGCTTCAATGTCGAAGCGAATGTCTCCTAAGCTCACTTCACGACGCTCATTGTCAACGGTGTAATAAGGAACTTTCTGATCGTACATGTTTTCAGCTGGAATGGAGAATTTTGTCGCTAATTGGCCGCTGGCGCAATCAAGCGACGCCCCCAGCTGCGTGTTCCCCACTAAGTTTAAGTTGACGCTTTCAGCTGCTGCCTGTGCTGTAAAGGAATATCATCTTCAGGGTTGATCGCCTTTTCTTTGCAACCGGTGAGGATACTCATCGATAAGCTTAAAAGTATAACTTGGATAATCGTTCTATGACGCATCATAGGGCTGTGTCCAACAGATAGTTTTTTCTAGGCTGACAGATACCATAACGTTTTAAAGCTAAGGAATGCTACCGCCCAGCGAGTGTTATAACACTCACTGGGTGGTGGACATTTAGTATGTCAAATCAAAACGGGAAAGATGTCTTGAAATTTTTAACGTACCACCCTCAATCGAACAGTAAGTCAGCCTCGCCCCCAGTTATCGATCCTAGTGAAGTAATCGATATAAATCATTGGCTTCATCTCAGCGACTTCTTTTTCTATATTACAGATACTTTCATCGTAGTCGTCTTTTTCTTGCCACTCATCGTCAAATCCAAAATATCGTTTACTCTTGAATTTCTTTTCATACAATAGTGCATGACAGTATTTTTCTTCTCCGCTCAACTCATTACTTCTATCTAGAGCAGTAGCCAAAAAGTAATACCGATCCCCTGACCTCTTCATTCGTTCAAAAAGCTGATTGTTATCAGCTTCATACACGGTTGATTCTGCCATTGCAGGAATATAATAGTTATTACTAGCAATATTGAAGAGTTTTACTCCTAACTTCTCTAGCTCTTTAGATCGAAATTTACGACCTCTATGACTTGGTTCCATAAGTGTAGATGTGTAATCCATTAATGGCTTGTAGTAATGAGCCTCTGCAAACCGAATAACTTCTTTAATATATTCTTCACGTTTTTCTATCGACTTATCAAGGCCTTGGTCTTTTAACAAGAAGTACTGAGCGCGAAGATCGCCTTGTGCAGCAAGTTTTTTAAACCCCTCAACAGCTTTTTGGTAGATTTCCTCGGTACAGTATTTATTTTCATAAGCGGTATCTAAGCCAAGTTTTTTTGCTACTTTGTTGCCAAAATGTTCTGATGAAAGATAAGAAAGGCATAAGTTACTCTTATTAGATAACCAGTAGGTCGCATAAGGATTTCCTTTACTCATCAATTCAGTTAGTATCGCAGTAGCTTTACTTCGTTTATAAATTTCATCTATTTTTGTACGTGCATAGATTATTTTGGCATTTTCTACGCCCTTTTTCATCAGAGAGTCCATCTCATCCCAAGTTGTTTGACTCCAATCACCACGCTGCAGCATTAGCATCAAGTCATACATCTCATCATCAGGCTTTACTGTACTCGATATATAGGGATCATCGGCAATTTTATCTATGTTCTCCTCAATGAAGTCTTTGAATAAAGGAATGTCATCTTCAGGGTTGATCGCCTTTTCTTTGCACCCGGAGAGGGTACTCATCGATAAGCTTAAAAGTATAACTTGGATAATCGTTTTATGACGCATCATAGGGCGGTGTCCAACAGATAGTGATTTTAGACCGACAGATAACATAACGTTTTAAAGCTAAGGAATGCTACCGCCCAGYGAGTGTTGTACCACTCACTGGGCGGGATATTTAGGATGTAAAATCAAAACGGGGAAGAAATCTTTAAGTTCGGAAAACTCCAGTATCAGCCGAACAGAAAATCAGCCTCTTCCCCAGTTATCGATCCTAGTGAAGTAATCGATATAAATCATTGGCTTCATCTCAGCGATTTCTTTTTCTATATTACAGATTCTTTCATCGTAATCATTTCTTCCAGGCCAATCACTATTAAAACTGAAAAGGATATTTTTCTGGTATATTTTTTCAAAAAGCAAAGCATGACAATACTTTTCCTTCTCACCCATTTCTTCACTCTTATCTTCAAACATCGCCCAAAAATAGCACTTTCCACCTAACATTTTCATTCGTTTGTATAATTTATTGTTATCGTCACTGTTCCTTTCATAGTACATCACCGCTCCCATGGCAGGAATATAATTATTGTTACTCGCAACCTTTAAAAGATAAAAAGCTAGTTTCTCCAGCTTTTCTGAGCGGAAAACAACCCCATCATTGGTTTGCTTTTGTAGTGAATCAATATAATCAATTAATGGCTTATAGTAATGAGCCTCTGAGAATCGAATGACTTCTTTAATATACTCTTCACGTTTTCCTACTGATTTATCAAGGCCTTTTTCTTTTAGCAAAAAGTACTGAGCGCGAAGGTCGCCTTCCGCTGCGAGTTTTTTAAACCCCTCAACAGCCTTTTGGTATATTTCCTCGGTACAGTATTTATTATCGTAAGAGGTATCTAAACCGAGATCGTTCGCTACTTTATTACCAAGACTACGCGAACCTAAGTGTGCTCGGCAACGATAGCTTCTATTAGAAAGCCAATAAGCTGCATAAGGATTTCCCTCGCTCATTAGCTTCGCTAGACGAGATACTGCGACACTTTTTTCTGAGATATCATTCAATGTTAATCGCGAATATAGAATCGTTGCATGAGCATTCCCTTTCTCTATAAGGCGATTAAATCGATCTTCTTCTTCTTTGCTCCAAGGCGTTCCTCGTTGTAGGTCAAGCAACACATCATACATTTCATTTTCAGGACGAACTGTGCTGGATATATAAGGATCATCGGCAATTTTATTAATGTTCTTCTCAATGAAGTCTTTAAATAAAGGAATGTCATCTTCAGGGTTGATCGCCTTTTCTTTGCAACCGGTGAGGATACTCATCGATAAGCTTAAAAGTATAACTTGGATAATCGTTTTATGACGCATCATAAGGCTGTGTCCAGCAGATAGTGATTTTAGACCGACAGATAACATAACGTTTTAAAGCTAAGGAACGCTACCGCCCAGCGAGTGTTGTATCACTCACTGGGCGGAATGTTTGGGATGTAAATTTAAGACTAGTAAGCAACCTTTCAATTGGCTAAAGTGTCAGCAGAAATTTAGCCTCGCCCCCAGTTATCGATCCTAGTGAAGTAATCGATATAAATCATTGGCTTCATCTCAGCGATTTCTTTTTCTATATTACAGATGCTTTCATCGTAATCACTCTTATTTGGCCAATCATCATAATAAACAAAATAACGGTTGTCATTGAACAACTTTTCATACAATAACGCATGACAATATTTTTCTTTATTATTAAGCTCATCAGCTCTGTCTAGTGCCATCGCTAAAAAATAGTAGCTACCTCCTACTTTTTTCATCCTTTCATATAGTTCTCGATTATCTTCGTCATAGTACATTACCGTTCCCATGGCTGGGATGTAATTGTTATTACTTGCAACCTTAAAAAGATCGAACGCTAATTTTTCTAGTTCTTTTGAGCGAAAGACGAATCCGTTATTTGTCTGCATTTGCAATGAGTCGGTATAATCCATCAATGGCTTATAGTAATGCGCCTCTGCGAATCGAATGACTTCTTTAATGTAGTCCTCTCGCTTTCCAACAGACTCATCAAGGCCTTGATCTTTTAACAAGAAGTACTGAGCACGAAGGTCGCCTTCCGCTGCGAGTTTTTTAAACCCCTCGACTGCTTTTTGGTAAATTTCCTCGGTACAGTATTTATTTTCATAAGAAGTATCTAAGCCAAGTTCTTTTGCTACTTTGTTGCCAAAATGTTCTGATGAAAGATAAGAAAGGCATAAGTTACTTTTACTAGATAACCAGTAAGTCGCATAAGGATTCCCTTTTCTCATCAATTCAGTCAGTATCGCAGTGGCTTCACTTCGTTTATAAATCTCATCTATTTTTGTACGTGCATAGATTATTTTGGCATTCTCTACGCCCTTTTTCATCAAAGAGTCCATCTCATCCCAAGTTGTTTGACTCCAATCACCACGCTGCAGCATTAGCATCAAGTCATACATTTCATCATCAGGCTTTACTGTACTCGATATATAGGGATCATCGACAACTTTATCAATGTTCGCCTCAATGAAGTCTTTGAATAAAGGAATATCATCTTCAGGGTTGATCGCCTTTTCTTTGCAACCGGTGAGGATACTCATCGATAAACTTAACAGTATAACTTGGATAATCGTTTTATGACGCATCATAGGGCTGTGTCCAGCGGATAGTTGTGTCTAGGCTGACAGATACCATAAAGTTTAGCTAAGAAATGCTACCGCCCAGCGAGTGTTATAACACTCACTGGGCGGGATATAAAAGCAGTATGAAGCTAATGTATAAATGTAACAGAAGTAATAAAATATAAATGTATTAGTAACCTCTACTCCAATCATCAATTCTGGTGAAATAATCAATGTAGATCATAGGTTCTACACTATTCAACTGTTCACTAATATTACATTTTATATTGCTCATATCTATTTTACCTTCATACCTCCCACCAAAAAATCGATCACCGAAAATAGCCTTATATAGTTTCGCATCACAATATTGTTCCTTTGGGTTTAAAGATTTTTCCTTATAATACGGTTTAGCCCAAAAATAATGCCATGCTCCAAGCTTTTTTAACCTATTATAAAGGAAATCATCTTTCGGAGTATTTTTGTCAATCAAAAAAACAAAAGCCGGGATATAGTTATTATTAGCTGCTATTCTTAGCAATTTTTTCACCTGTCGCTCTGATCTAGGTGAGTAAAAAACTGTTTTTCCATTTTCTACTTTAGTTATATTATAGTAGTAATCCATTAGAGGCTTATAATAGTGATACTTGGCAAATCGAATAACTTCTTTTATGTACTCTTCACGTTTTTCCACAGATTTATCAAGACCTTTTTCTTTTAGCAAGAAGTACTGAGCATGAAGGTCGCCTTCCGCTGCAAGTCTTTTAAACCCCTCGACCGCTTTTTGATAGATTTCCTCGGTGCAATATTTATTTTCGTAAGAGGTATCTAAACCAAGTTCTTTTGCTACTTTATTGCCAAAATGTTCTGATGAAAGATAAGAAAGGCATAAATTACTTTTACTAGATAGCCAGTAAGTCGCATAAGGGTTCCCTTTTCTCATCAATTCAGTCAATATAGCAGTGGCTTCACTTCGTTTATAAATCTCATCTATTTTTGTACGTGCATAGATTATTTTGGCATTCTCTACGCCCTTTTTCATCAGAGAGTCCATCTCATCCCAAGTTGTTTGACTCCAATCACCACGCTGCAGCATTAGCATCAAGTCATACATCTCATCATCAGGCTTTACTGTGCTCGATATATATGGGTCATTCGATACTTTATCGATATTTTCTTCGACAAAGTTTTTAAACAAAGGGATGTCCTCTTCTATATTAATTTCTTTTTCCACTTCTTCTTTTTTACAGGAAGTTATAGACACAATTACCAGTAGTGCTAAAACCACCTTTTTAATTTTATTCCAAACCGACATCGCCCAAACTCCAATTAATTAATTTTTCGTTTTCTTCCGGTTCTAACGCTATATTTTCATCAGCACCGTTGTCATATGAATCAAGTTCAACATTATCCCCTTTAACTAAAATAGGGTTGACAACTACTGAGCGCGCGTAAGCGCGATACCTTTTGCGGATGGCTAGACCCAAACGATGAGTATCAATTTTTTCTTGATAACTAGTAATTACCATCCTACCGCAAAGATTTTTAGATGCTTCATCAAAGGCGTTATATATGACGCTTGCGTTTCGCTCTCCTGCTGTCACTCTTACTATGAACCTTGCTATCTGATACCAGCTTTTTCTAAACCCTTCCCACTGTTGGGGTTTATCTGCTCCTGCATGGAGATCGGCCATTATGATCAATGTTTCTTTCCATTGCCGCTGACTGGCATATGATTCGTCGTCTTCTTGGTTAGTTTTATCTTTGCTTAACCACTCCATAATATTCAAAATAGCTTGAGCCTGTCGACGATTAACAAACTGGGCACTACCCTCAGAAGTTGCCTCAGTCTGAGCCTTCAGTAATGCTGCGATCAAGTTAGCGAGTGTCTCAGGAGGTAGTTTTATAATCCATTTTCTCGCATTAGGGGCATTATCTCCTGTTAGGCTTCTCGATAAGAACGGAGCATATTCTTTGCTTATGACATTCTTTTTGTACGATGCCCACAGGTTTGGTGGCATGAGTAATACCTTGGAAAAAGATAGGCCCAAACCAATAGCTATCGTCGCGATGTCGTTAAGGGTATTAAAATCATCATTTATTCCGTTTTCATCTACATCACCAAACACAGATAAGCGGCGGAAGTTACTTTGCTTAAGCACGCCAAGTAGACAGTCGATAAAGTCATCACTATTGATCGCATTTAATTCGATGCCCAAGGTGCCCTTACACCCGCCACCAACTACTAGGCGCGCAGACGCGATGATCACTAGGACGCCGGCCTGAAAAGCAATACGGAATTCACTGTGAAAACCTGCGCCGTACGCGGCCGAAAATTCACCCTTAATCGTACCTAAGGTTTTAGGAACTCGAGCATTAGGTGGTACCCAGAAAACGTCCGCCCCCAAGGCACCGCCTACTTCTACTCCGGCAAAAGCATCTACCGTTACACCTGCCTCCGCTGCGACCTGGCTATTCACTAGGTCTTGTTGCGTTGCACCAGTCATATTCTCAACTCGATGGACATTGGGATCGAACGGAGTAACGGTGCTGCCACGTACCCCTAGCCCATTATCTATGTCACTAGGGCCGACAGTAATGCTACTCCCTAACTGACACGTCGCACCAACTAATCCATAGACTGAACCGGTTATACGTGCCATTAACGCGCCAACATCGTAGCTGAACTCTTCACCTTTATCATCGGTATAGAAAAGCGTCACCGCATAACCCCTAGCTGATGACGCTGATGCATTTTCACCCAAGGTATTGTTTTGCTCTCCTTCTGGTAACCACAGACAAATACTCATTTGTCCTTGCAAAAGCGCCAACTTAGCCGAAATATTGCCACTCGCCCCCACTTGGCGAGGATCCTTGATTAGATCTGAATAGCCTGATAGCGGAAGGTTAAGTGCTGATTCTCCCTTTGCTGTAAAACGAAGAAATTGTGCTCCGGCATCTTCCGCATAAGCAGGCTCGTTTAAACCCTCGATATTGCCTTCTTGAGCGTGGTAACTGTCTTGCCAAAACACAGTGTCGAATTGAGATTGCGTTTTTAACGGGGCTATGCTCACTTGCACACTTGTTTTTCTTAACTCTTTTAATGCATCAGTGACACTATTTACACCAACGATATTCCCACCGCCCGTCTGAGGAGATGCAAACGTAATACGATCAGTGATGAAATCAACATGGCAAGCTGCCTTGGTATAGAATGGATCTGACTTATCGCAAGGCATATACCACTCTGGTCCACGCAGGTAAAAAACTTGCCCTGTGGATAAAAAACTGCACTCAACTGGCTGAATATCGCTGAGCCCCGCATCGTTGACAAAGGCACTTACACCTTTTTTATTGGGCTGGTGATCTTTTCTATCCCACACTAATACAAGATCGGGTGCCAGCTCTTTCCTTTCAGCATCGGCAAAAAAGAATCTAAGCTGGTTAGGGCCTTTTTGAGCCGCTTGTTTAGCCAAGCTTTTTAAATGCTCTATTCTTTTCTGCGCTATCGACTTTATCGTTAATAGTTTATTAAAAAGCTTATCAAGCGGTGTTCCTTGGCTCTGACCCAGTATTTGATTCAAAGCATTTTGATGTTCGGTTATCGTCATGTCGATAAGGTGTATCAATGCCTTAGCTGGATAATACGACCACGCGGCTTTATTGACATCATTAACAAGGCTTGCAATGTTTAGGCTATCATTTATTTCAGTGCTACCTGTTATCTCTTGGTATAAGCTATCGATTAGCTCAGTCTTCTCGATTGAAATTGGTTCTGGTGATGTCCGCCAGTCGTCACCCAGATTGCGTAATACTTGAGGTCCCGCCGCAACACCGACATCTCCCTCTAGTTGCTCCAACGTCAAGCATTGCTCTTTAAAAACAATACCTTCTTGGTTGAGTAGCTTGAAACCGGGAAGAAAACCATCTTCCGCTAGCTCGTTAAGCTCACGTATCGCCGCTTGGTGTGGCCTTTTAGCCAGATCCAGACCATCGATATAGTCGTAGATAAGGTTACACGCTCTTTTAATCCGCTCTTCTCTTCGTGATGTGAAGTATTGGTGGTCTTCGCTAAATACAAACTTAGTCCCATCATCTGAATTAATATCACCAGCATTTCTTTCCGCTTTCTCTTCCAGTTCGGTAATGCGTTCGTCAATGGCATTCAATATAAAAGTGCGGACACGCTCTTCGACCAATTTGTCAAAATTTGCGTTGCCACTTCTGTCTTGAGGCGCAAGAGATTGAAACTTACCGCCATAATACAGTGCATTTCTTTCAGCATTTTCTCGTCGAGTCTCTTGCTGAACAATATCATCAAACGCTAAGTCAAGCTCCTCAAGTGCCTGGGTTAGAAACCCTTGAGGATCCGCAGATTTATAATAGGCTTTTGTTTGTACCACTAAACGTAGTGGCAGAATGGTGGTATAGAGTTCTTTGTCTTCGTCATCCATGAACTCTTCATGAGGGCGTGTGGCAAACTTAGACATAATGCCAAGCTGATTGATATTTGCTAATGTGGTGCTGTAGTCGCCTTCAACAACGGCATCCTGCATTAGGACTTTTTCTTCTTCGATAAGGTCCTTGGCCTCTTGTGTCACTGCGTACCAGCATTTTTCACCCGTCTTAGGATGCGCTGGCACATATAAGATGTCGACAAAATCAGCGATTTGACACTCTTGTTCCGTAGCAGGCGCTTCTGGTGCCTTTTTAAATGATTCGCGAGAGGCCTCCGTATTGGCAGGTTCCGGCAGCTCTATCTTTAGCGTATCTCCAGCATAGATAAAGTCGGGATCTTTGATTTGCGTGCTGTTCAGCTTGAGAAGGTCCTCGGTAGAAACATCAAACTTTTCAGCAATCAGACTTAAGCAGTCACCTTTCGTTATTTTGTATTCTTTCATGTCACACCCACTGCTTAAAAACGGAATCTTGTTGTTCGCCCTCAACGGGCGTAAATGGATTTGGCTTATATAGGCACACAGGCACATCGTCTGAGTTAAACCAAAACACCCCTTTGCTAGGCCCCAAGCATTGCGCGATATCGTCCGTATTAGCTTGTGCTAAAACAGCATCCCAAAATCGTTGGCTTTGAAAGCGCAAACATAAAACTTGACCAGCAACTTCTATCTTCAACATCGCTTGTAAGTGCGTAATAAAATCATCTGCACAGGTTTTGTCATCCACTGCAAATATTACCGAGCTGGTATCAAAATAAGACAGTGTGCGCCATGTCTCAACGTTAGCGATATCCGATCCCATATTCACCAAATAAGGGCTTTGCTCAAGCAGATACTCAAAGGGAGTGCCTGCATATAGGGGCAGTATTTGCTGGACACTAAAGTGTTCTTGAATCAGTTGCGCGGCATCACTGATCCTTACTGCATCAACGAGAAGCCAATAATGCGTTGCCATACACTTATCCCTCTTCCTGCAAACACGGACAATCTTGACGAGGGCATGAACCATCGAATTGTCGTTGGCACAATTTCAGCACAGGAAGGTTTGCCACCGATGCCACTTTTAGGGTCGCAGGCGAAAGCTGCAGGGGTAAAGGATCGGGACTCTCTGGCGACTCCACCCCAAATGGCAGGGCGGCGACTTTGCCGGCATAGCCACTGCCTGCACCGGGGCTGCCGCCTGAGTTGAGGTTAATCGCTGGGCCCACAAGGTGAACACCGCCGCCATTTATGCTGACAAAGCTGCCACCGGCTTTGACGGTGATGCTACTTCCCGCCTCAATCACTGCTTTTTGACCGGCTTTGATGTGAATTTCGTTACTGGCGTCATTCACCCACACTTGGCCAGCTTTGACATGCAGCGAGCCGTCAACAATCAGGGTTTGGTCTTGTTGGGTGTACTGGCGGCTCTCTCCCTCCACGGTATGATGCGCATTGCCCATCACACGATGAAATTGGTCGTTGTGTACCTGGTGGTGGTTGTCATTACCTATCTCAGTCACACAGTCGTTTTCTACCTCGGTGTGCCAGTCTTTTTGTGCGTGTAAATACACTTGCTCACTGCCCGATTGGTCTTCGAACGTGAGTTCGTTGTAGCCCTCGCCTTGGTGGCTTTCACTGCGCCAAACCGTCTTGGTTTTGTGTGCCGGCAAGGTATAAGGCGGCACATTGGTCGCATGATACGTGCGGCCGGTGATAATCGGTTGGTCCGGGTCACCGTGTAAGAAG
>NZ_MUFP01000002.1 GCF_001996165.1 Salinivibrio proteolyticus
GTTTTTTTTTCGTGCCTATAAAATGCTAATGATATTGTCTTTAGTAAACTTAAAGTGCCTTCTATGCTTGAAACTTTATCTTTTTGTTTTAATAACTCATCCCATGTGTGAGAGTCATTTTCGTTGGGGTATTCATAGTCAATCTGGCATGGCTGATTTTGATAATGCCTTGTTAGTGCGAATCCAAGGATTGCACTAGATACAAGAATGTCAGCTTTTTTTTCATTTGCTTCTTTAAAATCTTGATCATTTTCAATAACATACATTGCTTTTCTCCTCTTTGAATGTTTGGTTTAACTTATTTTTTTGTGGTTTTATTGTCCATAGGGAAATAGTGCATTATTAATTTACTTTTTTATGGCGAGGGTTATCCGCGAAGTGAAGCATTCTCGTATGCGGCCTGACGCAACTTGTTAAAGATAACGTTAGGCTACCTAGATATAATTTATTTTTTGGTTGAGTATTCAGGCGGGTAAAACTACTTGCATCACATATTCTTCAGTGATTTCACGCAATGCCTTTGGGGAGATGCTGTTTAAGCAGCGCGTGATTGTTTTCATTTAAACTTCAATCCCATAATGACTAAGGACGAACAAAATAAATGTTTGTCATGCCTCGGCTATTGGCTTGTGGCCGACAATACCTGAGCCATTATCTGCTGTATGCGCGGCGTACGGTCGAAGTCGCTCTCTCGATATTGTTGATGTCGTCTCCCTTTGGCCAGTTGCGGGAAACCCATACTATTCACCTTTTGGTGTTGGCGATGAGAGGCGCACCACTATCGCCAATTTAACCATGAGTGTTGCACGAATTATTTGAACTCAGATCGTCTTGTCACTTGCCTATCACCTAGGAATGCTTTTCTCATTGTAATAGGGCGGTGCTTCATCGGTGGGAAATTCCTTTCTCACATTCGCCACTTGCCGAACGCTTAACCCAAACTGGCGGGCGACTTTGGCGCGTGAGTCGCCGTTTAACAGGGCTTTGACGATGGCTTTGTTGCGTTCTTGGATATCGATTTGGCGTGAGGTGGGAAGGGCGAGATAGGTGCCGCCGTATATCTGGCTGAGTATTTCAACGCTTTCTCGGGGCAGTATTTTTATTAGCTTGCTGCGGTCGGGATATTTGGGAATGTAGACGTCCTGTCCGCCCAATGTCGAGACCAACAAGTAAGTGTCTGGAAAACCTATCAAGTCGATCAGTTCTCGGGTTTTTTCAGACAGAAGCGAAATATTGATATTGTCATGATTTAGTGTTGTTTTTGAGACATACGGCATACTGATTTCCATGTCAAGTAAGGTATGCAGTGAGCTTACGCAGGTCGGGTTTTAAAACGGCATAGAGAACTTTTGCTCTGTGGCTTTGCGCACCAAATCCAGCAGGATGAAGGCTCTTAATCAAAGGAGCGTTTACTGTGGCGATCATCTCCCCCCTTCAGGATGAAGAGGTTCATACCTTGGCGCAGCACATCATGGCGCGGATCCGTTTTCAGCATCAGATCGTGTTTGGTGCGCAGGCGATGGAATGTCCGCCGGTGCAGCACAAATATCATTTTCAAATTGATGAGTTAGCCGCTTGGCTTAATCAGCCGACGGCAAAGGTGCGGGCGGGCATTGCTGAATTGTGTGCGCGGCTCAGTCATGTGCAGGTGCATCACTATGTCGATAACTCCCCCCATTTTGACTTTGCGGTGTTGTTCAGCCGAGTTGGGTATAGCGAGCAGGGGGTGTCGGTGGCGTTAAATACGGAATTGGCCGATAACGTATGGTGGATTACTGCGCCTACTGCATAGTGCAGCAGGCGCAGCATACTTAGAGTGGATGTCCGTTATCAGGGGCAGAGAAGAGCAGTTCGAACCACACCCAAAGGGTGCCTAAGCCCGGGATCATGGCGAGCAGGGTGCGCGCTGGATAACCGAGTTCACGCAGCCGCTTGATGCTCAGTGCAACGGTGGCCCAGGTGACAAACAGTTGGATAAAAAAGCCCAGCACTGAAAACACCACTTCTGGCGGTGTCCAAATGCCATCCATCAATTGAATGCTGTCATGTTGGACGGCAATCCCCATCAGAGACTGAATAACAAACCATGGCAGCACAAAGCAGAGCCAAAACTGGCGCTGGCTGACGGTGCCGCTAAGACTAAAGTAAAAGCTAAGTGATTGTTTCATTGAAATGTCCTTCTACAAAAAAGAGTGTTTAGGGTGCCGAGTGGACGGGCGTAGAGGCATCGGGAAATAACTCCCCGTCGCCGGTTAAGTCGGCGTAATGCTTGCGCTGGCGAAAGATGCGCTGCACATAGTGCTTAGGCTCGCTACCTCGGCAGTAGCCGTAGCGAATGTCTGGACGTTGGTAGACGGCTTGATGCTCGAGCTCAGTGATGTAATCTTCCACGCCGCGTTGAGTCGGTGAGCTAAACCAGTTATCCGGATCGGCGCCGTCAGCACGGGCCAAGGCGCGTGCGTCTAAGACATGACCTAGTCCTGCGTTGTAAGAGGCCAGCGAGAACGCGAGTGCGTCTTGCTCGGGAAGGTGGTGCCAGCGTTTATACATACGGTGGTTGTAGCGGGCGCCGCCACGAATGTTCATTGCTGGATCAAACGGTTGGGTAACGCCCATTTCTTTAGCGGTCGGCGGCATCAGTTGCATCAGCCCCATGGCGCCTGCTGGTGAGACGGCATCGGCGCGAAACCGCGATTCCACATAGCTTTGTGCTGCTAACCACTGCCAATCAAACGGGGCATTATCATAGCGCTGAAACATCGGGTCCCAGGGGCTAAGGGTGCTGGATGAGGATAAAAATGTGCGGGTTTGGGTGGTATCGGGCGCAGTTTGCTGTTGGTTATAGGTGTCGTGAATGCGCTGTGCCGCATCACTTTGTAGCCAGCGATTTAAGGCATCGAGCAATGAGCCGTCGCCGTATTTACTCACCACAAAGCCAACGTTCCGTGGTGCCCCAAAGACTAAACTGACATCGACATTGCTGTCACGTACGTTGGCGTTGCGGGCAATGTGTTCATCGGCCACGGTAAAGTCGATCTCTTTTTCAGCCACATCGGCAACCAGTGCCAAGGTCGCGGTGTCCTCATCGACATAGTGCAGGCCAATGGTGTTGGCATCGGCGGTTGGGCCAATGTTCACTCCTGCCCGTTTGGCGGCACGCATTAGCTCGCCAACATACGCACTGCTTTTACGCAGCGACACCGTATGGCCCGCCAAGTCAGCAATACGTCCGATGGGCTTGTCGCTGCGCTGCACTAATACTTCACGGGTTTCAAACAAGGGGACCGAGAAGTGTACTTGACGCTCGCGCTGCGTAGTTTGGGTGAGATCCGCGGCACCAATATCGGCGTGACCCTGATTCACACGGTCGATAATTGCCGCGACCGTTGGCTGTTTATTTATCGTCAGTGTGACGCCCAGATGTTCGGCAAAGCCGCTTAGCAGCGCACATTCTCGTCCCATCACGTTATCTTGCACGTAATAGCAGCCCACGCCATCCAAGCGCGTGGCGACCACTAATTCACCACGGGTTTGAATCAGCGCGAGATCGCTGGGTGGGTCGTTTGGTTTACAGGCCAGCAGCACAAAACAGGTCAGTGCTATCAGCAGTGAAGTTCGAGTAAAGGTTAGATAGTGCATGGTCTCTCCGGCGTAATGAATAAGCCGTGAGCGTAGCGGGGAGCGCTTTTTTGTCCGAAGCGTGAAAGTTTTCACTATTACAGCGTGATATGGGCGCAGTTAGAGTAAGCAGACCCAATCAAGGGTAACTAAGAAAAGGAGACTATCTATGCCTGAATCAGGAGATCAAGCGCCAGAAAGCGGTGCACAAAACACGCAAGGATCGGCAACCGGTATTGAGCCAGTGCCTTATCGTGACCGTGTTGATCCTAAGGTCGGCGATCAGACCACCAGTTCGTCTGCACAAAGTGTGAATTTGGATGGTCTGCGCGACTTGTCGGCGCTTTCAAAATTGCAAGTGCGTGAGTTTACCCACACTGGGGCCACGCAAATGCAGGCGACTGCCAATGCCATGACACAAATGGCTGCGGCTGGCGCGAAAGCGGTGAACTACGTGATGGCGGGAAAGAAATAACCCGCTCAAAGGAAGCACTGCCTTATGTTGTTTGGGTGTGTCGCTTCATAAAGTAACCCTCTGCCATGTGGCAGATATTAACTGAAAAAGGAAAGTACTATGCCTGAAGAAAATGGTATTACCCCATCACCTTATCGTGACCGCGTTGATCCGAAAGTTGCGGATCAAACCACAAGTACCTCGGCGCAAAGCCTGAACCTAGATGGCTTGCGTGACTTGTCAGCGCTTTCAAAATTGCAAGTGCGTGAGTTTACCCACACCGGTGCCACGCAAATGCAAGCGACCTCCAACGCCATGACACAAATGGCTGCGGCAGGCGCGAAAGCAGTGAACTACATCATGGACGGCGGCAATTAAGCCACGCTGATCTGTGTACGTGTCGAGGCAGCCAATGTGCTGCCTCGATGCCTTATCCACCACTGAAAAGGAGATCGCCGTGGCCGACAAACCCGATGTGATCAGCCTGCGTGAGCAAACCGAACGTAAAGGTCACTTGGTCGATGTGATGTCGAGTGCGTATTTGCAGCGCTCAATCAACAACTCGGTTGAAACCACCTTGCAAGACCAAGTGAATGCCCGCAACCAACGCATGCTGCTGATGACTAAGCAGCTCAATAAAATCGCTGATTCGTAAGTCACTATGAACGAGGAGGAAGACGTGGCGAGCGATGGTAAACGTCTGTCGTCTTCCATATTGGTTCAAAACACCGTTGACCACTTACGGGATACGGCACTACAAACCACGACTGTAGTGGGCAAGGCGTTTCAAAAATGGTTGGGCAACCCGTTTAATCTCATGTTCTTGCTGATCATTGTGGTCGCCCATGTACAGCTTTTTATCGCTATTATTCAAGGGCTGCTAATGGTGCTGCTCTCTAAACTCATGCGCTAGGAGGAATCATGCCAACACCGACACTCGATTTTGGTCTACCGGATGACTTTGACCAATACCTCGACAAACTGATTGCGTCTAATGGTACCGATGCGGCCATGGGCGAAGAGCTTCGCGATGCGATTATAAAAAGCTGTCGAGAAGTGAATGATAACCTAGCCGAGTCGTTCTCAGATTTATCTAAAACCGGCTTTGAACCAGACGACGAGGCGAACAGCGAGGACGATGGCGATGAGTAAAACTAACACTTCTGATGAAATTGTGCGCAACGCCGTTGAGCTGCAAGGCCTGCAAATGCTGCAAGGTGCCTCCGACTCACTGCGAGACGATAGACTTAGCAACATCATGCTGAAAAACCAAGTGATGATGAAATGGCTGCAAGAGCCAGACAATAAAGACTACCCGCAACTTCTGGCGCAAATTGGCGCGAAAAGTTTTAAAGAGGAAGTGAAACAGGCTTATACCTACGCGCTCGATCTGGTCCGGCAAAAAGACTGCCTGTCAGATACTGAGGCTGACAGCACAGAGAAGAGCGGGGATGAGTCTGGTTCGTCATAAAAAGCATAACTGACGTAAGTGACGTACCTTATGTCAGTTATCTATCTCACCCTTCAATATTATAAAAATCCACGAATGCGGTTGACCCACGGATAAGGACTTTCGAGTTGCACTGCATGACCGCTCGGTATTTCATCGTACTCACTGTTAGATATTGCGGCTTGTACTTCTTGGGCTCGGTAAGGCGGTACAAGGGTGTCAAACGCCATGGCTAGGACGAGCGTCGGGGCTTGAATTTTCGATAAATACTGGCGGATGTCTAGGTCTTTACCGAGTGCGATTCTTCGATGCGTATCAGGTAACCCCTTTGTGGTGCATATACGCGCTACCAGCTCTGGATCCATATTAGCCAGAAATGTTGGACTCAGTACATGGCTTAGCCCGAACGCAGTTGCTTGTTGTGGTGCGGTTTCTTCGAGTAGTTGCCAAGTATTAAACACCAGTTGATGGCGTGGGTCATCACCATGGCACCAAGGCGCACTTAACACTAACCGGTTAATAAAATCAGGATACTGCGCGGCAACGTAAGCCGCGACCGTAGCCCCGAGTGAGTGACCAACGAGATCAATCTTCTTGCTGCCTCTTTCGTTAATAATGGCCACCACTTGATCGGCGAGAGCGGATACTGTCAGCTCATGGTTGGGTAAGCTGGAGTCCCCACACCCGGCATAATCTGGAACGATGATTTCGCGATGATCAAATGCACCGAGAAGGGAGCTATAACTTGCTAAGCCATCACTATTGGTACCATGCAACAGTATAAGAGGGCAGTCGGATTGATTGGGCTGATAAATATGATAGCTACAATGGGAATGGTCGGTTGATACGACGACTTTATTCATGGCTGTTCCAATTGCATATTCAATGGGCCGTAGAGCGTGCCACAGCAAGATCAACAAAATTGCGATAACTCTCTAAAAATTTGGGCTTTTTGGTGTGGTTGGCTAATTTAATAGACAGTGCGGTCAGAACCTCATTGTCCTTTGGTTTCTTCAATGAGCGAGGAGCAGGCGCTGTGGGCAGGGTTTGAGTCGCTTTTTGTTAATGAATACAAGGAGTGTGAGATGGCGAGGTTGATGCGAAGGCTGGCGATAGTTGTGGGCGGCTTGTTGTTGGTGGTCTCGGTTAAGGCGCAGTTGGCGCCGCATCCGCAGAGTGTGTTGTTTGAAAATGTGCGTATTTTCGATGGTCAATCTGCGCAGCTTTCTGTCCCAAAACATGTTTTAGTTGAAGGAAACAAGATCACACGGATTTCGAGTCAGCCGATTGACGTGGTGCCGTCACTGGACTCTGTAGTGATCCAAGGAGAGGGACGTACGCTGATGCCGGGGCTGATTGATGCACATTGGCATGCGATGTTGGCGACTGTTTCCGTCCCACAACTGCTTACCGCAGACGTCGGCTATATCAATCTTCGGGCCGCACAAGAAGCTGAACGCACGCTAATGCGAGGCTTTACCAGTGTACGTGATCTTAGTGGGCCGGTATTTGGTCTGAAAAAAGCGATTGACGAGGGTATAGTCGCCGGGCCGCGCATGTGGCCCTCCGGTGCAATGATTTCGCAAACGGGCGGGCATGGTGATTTTAGGATGCGTTATGAAGTGCCTGCCGCGAGCAATGCTGGACTGAGCCGCGGTGAATCGCTCAATGGTGGTGTGATAGCGGATGGGGTGGCGGAAGTAAGAAAGCGCGTTCGCGAGCAACTGATGTTGGGTGCCTCGCAAATCAAACTCGCGGCGGGAGGCGGCGTCTCCTCTGCGTATGATCCGATTGATGTGGCCCAATACTCGGAAGAAGAATTCCGCGCTGCGGTAGATGCGGCAGATAACTGGGGCACCTATGTGACGGTACATGCCTACACGCCTAAAGCGATTCAAACTGCGATCAACGCGGGTGTGAAAGTGATTGAGCATGGACAGCTCATGGATGAAGCAACTGCACAATTAATGGCGGAAAAAGGCGTATGGCTGAGCGGCCAAGCCTTCCTTGCTAACGAGTACTCGAATCCGACGCAAGGGGAGGCGAAAGTAAAACAGCAACAGGTCGCCCAAGGCACCGACAACGCCTTTAAGCTTGCTAAGCAATATGGCCTTAAGGTGGCTTGGGGCACAGATATTTTATTCAATCCTGCCATGACCAAAAATCAAGGCGCGATCTTAACCACGATGACAAAGTGGTACACACCGGCTGAAGTGTTATCGATGGCAACGTCTGGGAATGCAGCCTTGCTTGCGTTGTCTGGCAAGCGGAGTCCATATCTAGGAAAATTAGGGATGATAGAAGAGGACGCTATCGCTGACATCCTGCTTGTTGAGGGTAACCCGCTGGAGAATCTCGACCTGATTGCCGAGCCTGATGCGCACTTCGTTGTAATCATGAAAAACGGCAAAATCTATAAAAACACCTCGGAAACAATAGGGTATTGATAGCAAATAAGCGCACGCGATTAAAAGAGAGTAATGGCGTGCGCCATCGCCTTTGGGCTTAATAGGCCAAGTGCAAAGTTAGGCCAACACCCAGTTGGTCGCTATCTACTTGATGTGTTTTTAGTTTTTACTGTTATCTCTTCTTTACTGATAAGCCGCAATATTCTCCAACCTCCTTTACTGCTAGGCTAGATCTTTGCCGCCAAACTCGGTACATTACACGCAAATAGAAACTATTCTCACTTTTGTTTGTGGCGGAAGCCATATCACCAAGCATGTTTGTAGATATCACCATGATAAAATCGTCTTCATTTCGGCTCGTGCTGGGCGTTGCGTCCTGTTTGGCGTTCACGCCAGCGGTGAGTGCGGATCAGCTCGAAAAGGCGCAAGCCATCGAGGGTAAAACCACCCAAGAAGCGGCGCAGTCGCAATCACGCATTAATCGCCGCGCCGATGCTAGTTTGGCTATGCGTCAAGAAATTGAGCAAATCCAAACTCAGATCAGTAATTTAGAAATCTACCGCGATCACCTACAAAACTTGGTGAGCAACCAACAGGTAGAAGCACAAAGCCTTCGCGATCAAATCATCGAGATCAAAGAGACGCGCCAAGGTATTGTACCTTTGATGTACCGCATGCTTGACGGATTGGAACAGTGGATTGCTAAAGATATGCCACTGAAAGCGGAGCAGCGCCAAGCACGTCTAGAAAAGCTTCAAGCGATGATGGGTCGCGCCGATGTGGCGGATTCGGAGAAGTTTCGTCGTATTCTCGAGGCTTATCAAATTGAGCGTGACTATGGCACCAAGCTAGATGCTTACCAAGATACCATTGCGCTGGATGGTCGGGCGCATCAAGTGGATGTGCTGCATCTTGGTCGCGTGTCGCTGGTGGCGCGTAGCCTTGATGGCAAGCAGCATTGGGTATGGAGCACACGAGATTCGCAGTGGGTATCCTTGGATGCGAGTGCGGGCGAAGCCGTGGATAAAGCCTTCGCGGTTGCACAAAAACAAGTAGCGCCGTCGTTGTTATCTCTGCCTTTAAGTGCCAACCAAGGGGTGAAATCATGAGCTGGAAAACCCTGATTGCCGCAGCCTGTTTTATTGCTGTCGCGCCTTTGACCCATGCTGACGATCTTGTGGGCCAAACCCAACAAGCGCAGCAGCAAGCCCGTGAACACAACCAAGCGCGTGAAGCGGAGTTTGCGATGACGGAGCGTGAGCTGCGCGCCAAACTGAATCAGTTGAAAGCCACCCGTAATGCGCTTGAGGCGGAAACCGAAAAACTCAGTGACACCTTTAGTGACAACGAGCAACAACTGGCGTCGTTGGAAGATAAACTTCGCTTGGAATCGGGCAGTTTGGGAGAGCTATTTGGCGTGGTGCGTCAAGCGAGCAAAACCATTCAAACCGACAGTGCTTCGAGCTATGTTGGCATCACGCAACCGACCTTTAATCAAACCGTTTCAGAGATCGTTGCCGCCGATATATTACCGTCACTCAAACAGCTAAATACGCTGTGGCAAGGGATGCTCACCCAAATGCAAACCAGCGGCGAGCTGCAAGCGTTAACGCTGCCGGTTGTGGATGCGCAAGGCGTGTCGTCTGAGCAGTCGGTAGTACGCGTCGGTAACCTTGGGCTGGTGAGCCCGCAGGGCTATTTAAACTGGCAGTCGGATAGAAAGGTGGCGATCCCGTATCGTGCGCAACCTGATAATACCCTCACCACATCCACGCTTGAGCAAGCGATCACCTCGGTGGGTGAGCCTGTACTGGTTGATCCGTCGCGCGGCTTTCTCCTCAGTCAATTAGAGAAAGCGCCAAGCTTGGCGGATCGTTTTAGCCAAGGCGGTTTTGTGGCCAAAGTGATTGCGGCGTTATTGGCGGTTGGTCTGTTAATTGCGCTCTATCGCGGCGCGGTACTGCTGTCTATTCATGCCAAAATGCATCRTCAGCTGAAACATCCAGAGTCACCAGAGGATAACCCACTGGGTCGTGTCCTTAAGGTGTATCACGATGCGCCACAGCGCGATGTTGAATCGCTGGAGTTACGCTTGCTGGAAGCGGTTGTCGATGAGCAACAAGGCTGTGAAAAAGGCCTCTCCATGTTGAAACTGCTTGCAGCACTGGCGCCAATGCTGGGTCTGTTGGGAACAGTGACTGGGATGATCGAAACCTTCCAAGTGATTACCCAGTTTGGTAATGGCGACCCGAAAGTGATGGCAGGCGGTATTTCGATGGCTCTTGTGACCACGGTACTTGGCTTGATCGCGGCGATCCCACTGCTTCTTGCGCATAATATTTTGAGCGGGCAGGCCGATCATATTCGCGGTATGTTAGAAAAACAAAGTATTAGCCTTGTTGCAGAACAAGCCGAGCAACCAGCGAATACGGCGGCCACTGGACAAGCAGCATGATGGATGTAGAGCTACTTTCCCAATTCAATCACCAAGATATTTGGTTTATCTTGCGCCATTTTATGGCGCAAGGTGGGCCAGTGCTATGGTGGCTGGGTGTGGTAGTGCTGTTTTGCTGGGTTTTGGTGATCGAACGTTTGTTGTATTTATACTCACGGTTTCCGGCACAACGGCAAGTGTGGGTATCGGCCTGGCAAGCACGCACTGATCATCATTCGTGGTACGCACGCGCTATTCGCCAAGGGTGGCTATTTGAAGCGCAGCATGAACTGGGGCGCTACCTCAGTTTAATTAAAGCGCTGGTGGCTATTTGCCCGATGTTGGGCCTGTTGGGCACAGTCACTGGAATGATCTCTGTCTTTGATGTGATGGCCAGTCAAGGGACCAGCGAACCACGCTTGATGGCATCGGGGATTTCAATGGCCACGCTGCCGACCATGGCTGGCATGGTGGCAGCCCTTGCCGGCATGTTTGCCCACGCCCGTTTAGTTAAAGCCTGTCAGCGCCGAGAAGTGGCGCTTGAACAGGCGCTCCGGAGTCAGTAATGCGATTGATTCGACCTCATAAGCAGCGCGAGGAAGCGCAAATCGATTTAACCTCCATGTTGGACATTGTGTTCATCATGTTGATCTTTTTTATCGTCACCAGCTCGTTTGTGCGCGAATCCGGGGTGGAAGTGAACCGTCCCGAGGCGAGCCATGCAACCAGCCAAAAAGATGCCGGTATCTTTGTCGCGGTGACCGCATCGAACGAAATCTATATTGACAAGCGTTTGGTGGATGTAGAACGTGTCGAAGCGACGTTAGAGCATGTGCTGTTGGATAAGCCGGATGCGTCCCTTGTGATTCAAGCCGATGAACTGGCGTACAATGGTACCGTCGTGAAAGTGATGGATGCTGCCAAGGGAGCAGGGATCGCGAGTATTGCCTTGGCTACGGAGTCGCCATAATGAAGCGATGGCTGATTTCAATGCCGGTCGCGCTGGTATTCACGTTAGGCCTATTTATGCTGATGGCTCTGATGGTGGGTCACAGTACCCAGCGCCCGCAAGAAAAGTCGACCTCGATGAGCATCGATATTTTTATGCAGGAGCCGGATACCGATGTGCAGCGTCGTCAGCGCACGGTGCCAGAGCGGCCGAAACCACCGGAAATGCCAGATACGCCGACGCCGGTAACGCAAACACAATCGACGGCTTCCGCTCAGCCGGATATGCCAACGCTGAATTTGCAGACCAACATTCAAGGCGTCATGGTACAAGCTCCCTCTCTGGGTGATTTAAGCGTCATGCAGGGGCCGAATAATCAGCAGGCCATGCCGCTGTTTCGAGTGCAACCCAATTATCCACCACGCGCCATGCGTCGTGGTTTAGAAGGGTATGTAGTGGTGCGTTTTACCATTAGCCCTTCCGGTCGACCGCAAGATTTGAGTGTGGTTGAAGCAAATCCGCCCCGTATGTTTGAACGTGAAGCACTGCGAGCGTTGCGTAAATGGAAGTACGAGCCCAAAGTGGTGAATGGAGAAGCCGTGGCGCAGCCGGGTCAGCAGATCAAATTGGAGTTTAACTTACGCTAATGTTGAAACGACTTATCTTTACCTTGGCATTGATGTTTGCACTGCCCGCCGCAGCGCAGTTGTCACCCTCGGTTGCCTTGTCGATTGAAAAGGCACAAGCGTTAGAGCAAGCGTCTAAGTTGGGCGAAGCCATTGCGCTACTCAACAAGCTGAATGTGAAACGTGATTTTGACAAAGCCTTTGTTGACCGTGCGCTGGGGGTTTTCTACTGGCAATATGGCAACAATGATAAAGCGATTGTCCATATCAAGCGCGCGGTAGATAGCGAGCAATTGCAAGATGCGCAAGCATGGCAAACCAAGCGTATGCTAGCCGATTTACTGCTGATTGATGGCCAATATGCGGCGGCATTGCAATATTATTATCCGCTTGCCCGCTCGGTACCCAAAGAGAAAGCAGAGCAGGCCGAAGATGTGTGGTTGCGTATCATGCAAGCGCATTATCAACGCGAGCAATGGCAGAAAGTGTTGGCTGCGTATCCCGATTATGAGCGCGCCATGAATAACACAGTCACTGTGTCGGCATTGTCACTCAAGCTTGGGGCGCAATTGCAATTGGAGCAATGGCGCGGGGCGACCCCCACTTTAAAAGCCTTGATTGCCCTTGAGCCGGATAATAAACAGTGGTGGCGCCAATTGGCGGCTAACTATGTGCGCTTAGAACAGCCGAAAAACGCGATTAGCACCTATTTACTTGCCAAGCGCAAAGGGATAGCTCTAGAGCCGAGTGAGCAACGGACAGTGGCACAGCTTTACGCCAATGTCGGTGTTCCTGAGCGCGCAGCCAAATGGCTGAAGGGACTGCCTGAGAGCGAGCAAGATGCACAAACCCTTGCTCAGCAAGCCAGCCTTTGGCAACAAGCGCGTGAATGGCCTCAGGCCATTTCAGCTTGGCAACTGGCCGCTAAGAAAGAGAGCCAATATCACTGGCAGCTGGCCTTGATGCAAATTCAGCAGGGTGAGTATCAGCAAGCACTCACTTCGCTAGATAGGGCGGAAACAGGGGCGTCGAAGAAAGATATTGCGTTAGCGAAAGTGCAAGCCTATTACAAATTGAATCAGTTTGATCATGCCCTTGAGCAAGCCAAAGTCGCGAAACGTATTTCGCCGGATGACGCCGTCGAAAGCTGGCTCTCCTTTTTGAAAAAACGTCAGAAGATGCAACAAAGCTAATCAATGCAAAGCTAATCAATGTTAGTTGATGGTCAAGGTTACAAAAGGCCCCACAGCAAGTGCTTGTGGGGCCTTTTTTATTATCGCGGGTATCTGAACGACAGGCACAAAAAAGGGCGCCAACGGCGCCCTACAATCAGTCAGACAAGGTTTCTTATGCAACAGAAACGTTAGATGCCTGTGGGCCTTTTTGGCCTTGCTCAACGGTAAAGTTTACACGTTGACCTTCAGTAAGGGTTTTAAAGCCTTCACCAACAATCGCGCGGAAGTGTACAAACACGTCTTTTTCGCCGTTGTCTTGAGTGATGAAACCAAAACCTTTCTCTTCGTTAAACCACTTTACGATACCAGTTGATTGATTAGACATAATCATTCTCTCTTAAATTAAAATAAATAGGGTAGCTTTGAACGGAGTCGATGAAATGTCTAAAAGCGAAAGTGGGTAACGTTAGAAACTCTATAATATTGATAATAGCGTAGCTTATGTCGACTTTTACTTGATGAATCATTGATGCTCCATGTTCCAGAGCTGTGACCACCATACAGCAATCCCAGTTCATGTAAAGCATTTAAACCCTTTTTTAGAAAAATGTAAGCGTTTACCCATGCATTCAGATACGAGAGCAATCAAATGCCTGCGCTAACATCCTCAAATAGCGTGATATTATCAGGCCAAGTTTGCTGAAAAGCCGTTGCCTGCTGCTTGATCCACTGACAAAACTGATCGACCTTATCTCGCTTAAAGTACCCGGCAGGTGCGCACAAAAAGTAACCATTGGTGGGCTTTACTGCCACTTGACCGATACGGACTAAGCTGTTGTCGGCGATATATCGCTGTACCAAGCTATGGCGAGCAAGCACAATTCCTTGTAATGATAATGCGCCTTCAATGGCATAGTTAGAGCCGTTGTAAGTAATGGTCGAGCATCCCCCTGCCGTACCGACGGTATTGAACCAACGAGTCCAGTCCATATCTCTCCACATATCACTAATTAAATGCCCCTTATATAAATCTTCAACCGCATAAATGCCATGTTGCTGTTGATAGAGGGGATGGCAGACAGGATAGAGGATATCGCCCATTAGCCATTCGCACTGCAACCCGTCGTAACGTCCTCCACCATAACGGATACATAAATCAATGGAAGATTGCTCAAACGTATTTAACGTTGTGGTGGACTCCACCAAGATGGATAGGTCTGGATAGGCGGCCCTGAATTGCGCAAGCCGAGGAACCAACCAGTTTTGAGAGAACGAGGGGAGAGTTGACAGTGATAGCTGATGTGGGGAAGGGTCATTATTGAGGAGCCACACGCCGTTGAGAATGCTTTTAAACCCTTGTTGAGCGTGCTTAAACAAAACTTCGCCTTCCGGAGTCAGCGTCACTTTACGGTGCTGGCGATAAAACAGAGGAGTCTCCAGCCATTCCTCTAACAATCGGATCTGCTGGCTAATTGCGGCGGCGGTTACAAACAAGGCATCTGCAGCTGCTTTAAAACTCCCCAAATGCGCAGCTTGATAAAAGTAATACAAGCCTTGAAGAGGCGGCATACGTGTAGGTTGCGTCTTTGACATAAGATTTACTTAACTGATTACCAGTGTTCATCGTTTGAGCATAGCGAGTTGCTGGACAAAAATAAATCCTACTTTTTGTTCAGAGAGGCGGTAAATCATGATGACGATGTATGATCCGGTATTCCCAACAGTCAAACAGATTGTAAATTCAGTTAAGAATAGATTACGTAGATGGCAGTTAAGGCGTACCCAAAATAAGCGGAGCGCGCATGTTTCAGAGTTGCCTGAACATTTGCGAGATGATCTGGATCTCGGTGCGCCAACCAAGTCACGATCCTCAATCCGTGACTACAACTAACAGCATTGAGCAGGCATATTACCTGCTCTTGCCCCAGTGTTTTAAAAGTTCAGACACATTTGTTTTTGGGTGGTTGAGCACGTTGTCATCTTTCGTGGCTTCGCCCACCACGTCATTGGGATTATAGAGTGCACATGACTTCATGGAGAGGCAGCCGCAGCCGATACAGCCACTGAGGTTTGACTGTAGCTGTTGAAGCCGCGCAATTTGCTCATTCAGGGTCTGATCCCAGTGCTCTGCCATTTTACGCCATTGCGCTTGAGTGGGGGCTTGGTGTGAAGGAAGCTCGCTGAGTGCTTTGCCAATCGCATCCAGTGACAGGCCAACATTTTGCGCCGCTTTGATCACGGCGAGGCGACGCAGCACCGCACGGTCGTAACGACGTTGGTTGCCCGCGTTGCGTTGACTCACAATTAGCCCCTTTTGTTCGTAAAAATGCAGGGTGGAGACCTTTACCCCTGCACGCTTAGCCACTTGCCCGACACTCATGGTCATTTTTTGCTCCCGTTCCTCTGACGTCTATTTACCTCAATATAACTTGAGGTTTTATGATGGCGAGTATGTTGAAAAAACAATGAGAGGGGAATCACTGATGGCAATCACGGAACAAGGTTTTACCGTCACTGTGATGAAGGTTGTCACTATAACGGTTGGCATTACGCGATCTAATAAAATGTTGAACGTTTGTTCAATAGATGAGATCTCTGAACATCTTCGCCACGATCTCGGTGTGAGACCTGCGTATCATCGTCGTCCATCTGCCAGTCGCTTTCTTTACTGAATCGAGGTGAAAGGACATGAAAAAGGCCAGTCTAAGACTGGCCTTTGTGCGCGTTAGCGTGCTAATCGCTGACTATAAGGAACTAGGCGAGTAGTTCATTAGCGGTTTCTACAACGTTTTCAACGGTGAAACCAAACATCTTAAATAGCTCACCAGCTGGTGCTGATTCACCAAAAGACGTCATGCCAATGATACGACCGTCTAGACCCACGTACTTGTACCAATAGTCGGCAATGCCGGCTTCGATCGCGATACGCGCGGTTACGTCTGATGGCAATACAGATTCGCGATAGGCTGCATCTTGCTTGTCAAACAGATCCGTGCTTGGCATAGAAACCACACGCACGTGCTTGCCTGACTCACTCAGTTGTGCCGCCGCATCAACGGCCAGCTCAACTTCAGAGCCAGTTGCAATTAAGATAAGCTCTGGCTTGCCCGCACAATCTTTCAGGATGTAGCCGCCTTTGGCAATGTTAGCAAGCTGCGCATCATCACGCTCTTGCTGGGCAAGGCCTTGGCGCGAGAAGATTAACGCGCTTGGGCCGTCTTTACGCTCAACAGCTGCCTTCCAAGCAACGGCTGATTCTACCTGATCACATGGACGCCAAGTGCTCATGTTTGGTGTTTGGCGTAGGTTAGCCATTTGCTCGACCGGTTGGTGAGTTGGGCCGTCTTCGCCCAAGCCGATTGAATCGTGAGTATAAACCTGAATGTTTTGCACCTTCATCAGGGCCGCCATACGCATCGCGTTACGCGCGTATTCCATAAACATCAAGAAGGTTGCGCCGTAAGGTACAAAACCGCCGTGCAACGCAATACCGTTAACGATGGCCGTCATACCAAACTCACGAACACCGTAGTGTAGGTAGTTACCGCTTGCATCGTCAGCGGTAATGGCTTTTGACCCAGACCACATGGTCAGGTTTGATGGCGCCAGATCCGCTGAACCGCCAAGCAGTTCAGGTAGCAGTTTGCCGAAGGCTTCTAGTACGTTTTGCGACGCTTTACGTGAGGCAATTTTCGCTGGGTTAGCCTGTAGGTCTTTGATGAGCTTTTGGGTTTCGCTGTCCCAGTTTGAAGGCAGGTCACCGTTCATTCGACGGGTAAATTCCGCCGCGAGTTCTGGATACTGCGCCTGATAGGCAGCGAATCTTTCGTTCCATGCCGCTTCTTTGGCGGCACCGGCTTCTTTTGCATCCCATTGTGCATAAATGTCTTGTGGGATCTCAAACGGACCGTGCTCCCAACCAAGGAATTCGCGTGCCGCTTTGATTTCGTCTTCGCCTAGCGGTGCGCCGTGGCAGTCATGGCTACCGGCTTTGTTCGGTGAACCGTAACCAATAGTGGTTTTGGTACAAATAAGCGTTGGTTTGCTGGTTTCAGCTTTTGCCGCCTCGATAGCTGCTTGAATCGCGGCAGGATCGTGGCCGTCGACTGCAGGGATAACCTGCCAGCCGTAAGATTCAAAACGTTTTGGTGTATCGTCAGAGAACCAACCTTCAACGTGACCGTCGATTGAGATGCCGTTGTCATCCCAAAACGCAATCAATTTACCTAAGCCCAAAGTACCGGCTAGAGAGCAGGCTTCGTGAGAAATACCTTCCATCAGGCAGCCATCACCAAGGAACGCATAAGTGTGATGATCCACAATATCATGGCCGTCTCGGTTGAATTGAGCAGCCAGTGCTTTCTCTGCCACGGCCATACCGACGGCGTTAGTAACACCTTGGCCAAGCGGACCGGTTGTGGTCTCGATGCCAGGGGCATAACCATACTCTGGGTGACCCGGTGTTTTTGAGTGCAATTGACGGAATTGTTTCAGATCGTCAATGGCAAGGTCATAACCCGTAAGGTGCAGCAGTGAGTAAATCAGCATTGAGCCGTGGCCGTTTGATAGCACAAAGCGATCGCGGTTTGCCCAGTCTGGATTTTGTGGGTTGTGGTTCATGTGGTCGCGCCACAAAACCTCGGCGATATCAGCCATACCCATTGGGGCACCTGGGTGTCCCGAGTTAGCTTGTTGAACTCCGTCCATCGCAAGAGCGCGAATGGCGTTGGCTAGCATTTTGCGTTCCATGTGTATACCTAAAGATTGAACAGGTTGAATACGGTATCGACGTTAATCATAAAAGCGGCCTAAGCCGCTTTTATTGTGTTAAATCACAGTTGCTCGCGAATCATGGCTTCGAGCTTGCCTTGGTCAACCGCGAAATTGCGGATGCCTTCAGCAAGTTTTTCAACTGCCATCGCGTCTTGGTTATGTTCCCACATAAACTCAGCATGGGTCATACGCGCTGGGCGCTGCTCTGTGGCGCCAGTATCTTGCAATTTCACTGGCACGTCACCCTCTGCGTCACTGAGCTCTTGCAGCAGTTGTGGGCTAATGGTTAGACGGTCACAGCCTGCCAGTTCCAAGATTTCGCCGGTGTTACGGAAGCTTGCGCCCATGACCACAGTATTGTAGCCATGTGACTTGTAATAGTTGTAGATGGTGGTGACGGATTTCACGCCCGGGTCTTCTGCTGGTGTGAAATCACGGCCTTCCTTCGCTTTGTACCAGTCCATGATGCGGCCAACGAATGGTGAGATCAAGTAAACACCAGCCTCGGCACAGGCGCGCGCTTGCGCGAAAGAGAACAGTAGCGTCAGGTTACAGTTGATCCCTTCTTTTTCTAAGATCTCTGCAGCGCGAATACCTTCCCAGGTTGAGGCGAGTTTGATCAAGATACGGTCGTTGCTGATCCCAGCCTCGTTGTACATGCTGATCAATTTACGAGCTTTCGCCACACTGGCGTCAGTGTCGTAAGATAAGCGTGCATCCACTTCGGTTGAAATACGGCCAGGGATAGCATTGAGGATTTCTTTACCGATATTCACGGCAAGACGGTCGCAAGTATCTGCCACTTGTTGATCGGCGTCGTTGCTGTGTGATTTGGCGTAAGCAATCGCTTCTTCGATGAGCGGCGCATATTCTTTGATCTGCGCGGCTTTCAGGATCAGCGACGGGTTTGTCGTTGCATCTTGTGGTTGGTACTTTTTGATCGCTTCGATATCACCAGTGTCAGCGACAACGGTGGTCAGGGCGCGGAGTTGGTCCAGTTTGTTGCTCATCTTCACTCACCTTTTCTGCGTGATAGGCTCAGACGCCACGTTTGCGGGTTAGCGCCTGCTCTGAATATGAACAGATGCAACGCGCCTGAGCAAATGATGTSACGATCTTTGTGTTTTTCACGTCGATTGTCAATTGTATTGCGAAATAAACCCGCGATACATCTCACTTCTTTGTGTGTGGTTTACTCTGGCTGTTGAAATGTGATCTGTTTCTCGTTTGGTGCCGGCTCTGACATATTCAATAGCGCCATGGCGCAACTGGCACTGGTTGCTAACACGTCAATGACACCTGTACGCAGTGCACCTAAGATGGACAACGCTTTGCGGCTCTCGCTTGCCATGGCAATCACGTTAGGAATGCGCGCCAAATCTGGCATAGCTAGACCCACTACACGGCCTCGCATCAGATTATCGGTCGGTTGACCGTCCATGCGGAAAAAATCAAAGCCGCCGATGTCACCGACAATACCATCGTTAACCCGTGCTTCTACAAATTCTCGGGCGCTAAAACAGCCAAGTTTTACCATGTGGCTATTTTCATCCATATCGCCAATTCCCACCAGCGCAAACTCTGCTTTTCTGGCTTGGTTCAAGGTTTCGCTGATGTTGGGGTGAGAAACAAAGACTTGTTGAATGGTTTCGTTGTCGACATAGGCAGGAGCGTAGAGGGTTTCGCTGCTTCCACCAAACTTCTTGGCGAGACGTCGACAAATATGGTCAGCGTTAAATGCATCACCACTACGGTGCGTACCACCAATGGCGCAGACAAAGCGTGCTTGACGATGAGACACCACTCCTGGGTGGTCTGCGACTGCCGCGACATTTTGTCCTTGACCAACAGCGACTACCATACCGTCGTTCAGGTTGGCATCCAAGTAAGCTGAGACGAGTGTCGCTACCTGCATACGTTGCTCTTGGGCACTGGGTTGATCGAGAGAGATAAGTGCGCGCTTTAAATTAAACCTGTCCATTAAACGCTGCTCAAGCTGCGCACTATGGACGGGATGAAACTTCACCGTGATTTCGACGATTCCTTCCTCTCTCGCCCGTCTCAGCAACCGACTGACCTTGGGGCGACTGATCTTGTACTTACGCGCGATCTCTTCTTGCGTGGCGCTTTGTTGGTAGTAAAGAATGGCGATTTCAGTCAATAAATCGGTGTCTTCTTGCAAAGCGTCTGGTGTGGTTGGCATCGTCATTATCGGCGTACTCATTGACTACTTGGGGACTACCCTGAATGGAATTGATTACAGTATAGCGCCGAACATTATGATGAACAAATGTTCAAGGATAAGTTAAGTGTTCACTCGTTGTGGGCTGACGAGGTAATAAAGATGAGATCTGTGTTTGAAAAATTAGCCATATCTATCTAGGTTTACAAATGATCGCCTTGAAAGTTATTCACGGTGTCAGAAAAACCATGATAGTTAGGCAGAGTCAGGCTGGTCTGCTAGGTCAATCACGATAAAACTTGGAGTGAAGATGCAAATGCAGGCTCTGCAGTCGCGACAGGCACTCATTTGGACCACTATTGCGCTCGCCGTTGCCTTTGTGGCATCCGTTTTTTATGGCATAGCCAATCTGACCCGTGTTTCGCAGCTCAATGACCCCTTGCTTGATGTGGAGTATCGATACTTTATTGACGAAACTAACGAATTGCCACTCAATTACGTGATTGATCACGCGCCTTTCGCCACAGTACAAAGGCCCGGGGACATACCATGGAAGCTGGACTATCACACTTTTTGGATAAAATTAGAATTTGATTACAAGGGGCTAACTGAGCGCCACCTTCATATCCTCACTGACAACACGACGATTGACTATCTTGATGGTTATCATCTTGTCGATGGCGATCAAGTGGTAGCTAAGACTGAGAGCGGAGACAAAACCAAACTAAGAGCGGCTAACATGTCGTTACCTGCTTCTATTCCTATTGATCTCAGGCCTGATCGAGCAAATACCTTACTGATTAAAGTCACGTCCAGTGACATGCCAACCATGCCTCTATGGGTGATGTCGCACCAAGCTTACGACCAACTAGCCAAAGCAATGCATCTATTGTGGGGTGGTTTTATCACCTTTATGCTCCTTGTGGCGCTTTACAGTGTCGGAGTGTATGTGTATAGCCGACAGCGTGTGTATTTGATTTATGTTTTGAATACGCTCATGGCTGCACTAGTAATAAGTGCCAATCATGGTTTCAGTCGCTACTTTCTGCCAGATTGGGCACAGGTTTTCGTTAGCAATCACATTTTAGCGTTTGCCGTGTGTTTGCTCACTGTTGCACTTTGGTTTACCTATTTTTTCCTCAACTTCCAGCGTAGCCGTAACTATCAGCGTGCACGTTCCATGTTCTTGATGGCGACGGGTGCTTTAGCTGGCTTGGCTCTGCTTACATTTATCACTCCGCCATATATTTCCGCGTCGTTAGTGCTGCTTTCTCAAGTGCCGATTTATGGGTTAGTCATCTATTTTTTAATCAAACAGTGGCAACCGGGTAAATTTTGGTTGCTGTTATTTGGGTTGTCGTGGCTACCTGCAATGGCGGGTGGTTTAGAGTTTTATGCGCTGCTGCTCGGCTACAGCGAATACACCTTAATGAGCCGTTATGCGTTGATGCTCTCCATGGGCCTAACCATGATGTTGTTTTCGGTTGCCTTAGCTGAGCGTTTCCGGTTCCAGCGAATGAACGCTATGGAAGCACTGACTCATGATACGTTGAGTGGCTTGCCTAATACTAACGTGGTTCACATCGCGATTAATGATCTAATCTCTCGTAATGTCAGCTTCAACCTGTGCTGTGTGACCGTTGATAACTATAACAATCTATTGCCCTATCTTGATGAAGATACACGCGAAACTTACATTAATACCATTGTTGAACGTGTTTTAGAGGCCTTGGATGTTGAGCAGATTTATCAGATTGATACGGAATCAGATAGACCTTATCAACGACTAGGGTGCCTTAAAGAAGGGGTATTTGCGTTCTTAATTGAGGATGCAGATTTAGAGACATGTAACCATATTTTAGAGTCCGTCATTGAGGGACTTAATGGTGAACTTGCCATCGGGTCTTTTATTACCCATATCAATGCGCGAATCGGCGTTTGTCACTATCCGTCTGATGGATCGCACCCTAGCCTGTTGATAAATCGCGCAATGCAAGCACTGCAACAACACCGTTCCGTACTCGGAGGATATACGCACTTTAACAATCATGAACATAAGTATCATGAACTTCATGTTTCGTTAGTGGCTGATCTGCGTGAGGCAATTGAAAACGATGGGCTGGAACTCTATCACCAGCCTCAAATTGATTTACGAACGGGCTCCATTCATGGTTCTGAAGTGCTCGCACGCTGGATGCATCCACGCTATGGACAAATTTCCCCCGATGTCTTTGTGCGCATGGCGGAAGATGTGGGGATTATCAACAACTTGACCCTATGGGTGATTCGGCGTGCTTTCCAACAGCAGCAACAGTTAATTGCTAGCGGTCACTGTCGGCGCCTGTCCATTAATATCAGTGCGTCCGACATTTATATCCCGAACTTAGCGGCGCGAGTGGTTGATCTGGCGAGCCAATACGATGTACCGACGAATCTGGTTTCTCTTGAACTGACTGAATCAGTGATGGTTGAAGACTACGATTGGCTGAAGCGTTTGATCAGTGAGCTGTCGGCTAGTGGTATTGAGGTATCGATTGATGACTACGGCACCGGCTATTCATCGCTGTATTTTCTCTCACAGCTGCCATTTACTGAGTTGAAAATTGACCGCAGCTTTGTACGCAATTTACCCCAAAGTGGTCGCCATCAAAGCATTGTACGTGCGACGACAGATATGGCGCGCTCACTTGGGGTCATGGTGGTCGCAGAAGGGGTGGAGTGTGAAGAAGCGGAAGCGCTATTGCGACGCTATGGCGTGGACGTTGGCCAAGGCTTTTATTACTCGCGCCCCTTACCGTTCAATCAGTATCAGGCTTATGTTCAGCGTATGGACAATGTCCAACCTGTCACTATTTTACGGCAAGGTCGCTTAAGCTCATCCGGCTAACCACATACAGCCGGATAAGCCTCACTCTATTTCCTTCATGTCCTTTCTAGAAGGGCAAATAAATGGCACCCAAACAGCAGGCTTGACTAGCACCGGTGACAGCAGGCACGTTGCCCGGCTGGTTATAGAGGGTTTGGCGGGCTAACCATGCAAACGCGATGGCTTCCATGTCGTCGCAACTGATCCCCACATCATCTGAGCGCGCAATATGCCATTGAGGCAAAGCCGCCTGTAGCGCGGCCATCAGCGTTTGATTATGTGCACCACCACCACAGATAAACACACGTCCTTGCTCATGAGGCTGTATCGCCATGGCAATGCTTTGTGCCGTCAGTTCAAGTAGCGTAGCTTGCACCTGTGACGGGGAGAGTGAAAACGCCAGCAAGTGGCGATCCAGCCAGTCAAGATTGAAGTATTCTCGTCCGGTACTTTTCGGGGCTGGACGTGAAAAATAAGGGTCGGACAGTAAACGTTGAAGCAATGGCTGATAGGCGGAGCAGCTGGCAGCCCAGGCGCCGTCTTTATCATAAGCTTGACCTTTATGACGTTGTATCCACGCGTCCATAAGCATATTACCCGGCCCCGTATCATAACCATATAAGGGTTGTTCGGGACATATCAGGGAGACATTGGCGATACCGCCAATATTGACTACCGCGGTCGGTTGCTCCGCATCGGAAAACAAGTCGTTATGGAATGCGGGCACGAGCGGCGCGCCTTGGCCGCCAAACGCCATATCTTTGCGACGAAAATCGGCAACCGTGGTAATGCCTGTTCGTGCTGCGATCACATTGGCATCACCCAGTTGTATGGTAAATGGATAATCACCACTGGGTTGGTGGTACACGGTTTGTCCGTGACAACCGATTGCAGCGACATGTTTGGGGCGCAAGCTTGCGATCTCTAGCAAGGTGTTGATGGCATTGGCGTAGCACTCGCCAAGACGGCGATCTAACTGCCCAATCGCAGTGATTGCAACTGGATGGCCGCGACTTAAACTGATCACGGTTGCTTTAATGTCTTGCGGCATGGCTTCACTGTGGCGTGCAATGGGCTCAACGTGCCCAGCCTGTGTAAAGCGTACTGCCACGACATCAATGTTATCTAAACTGGTGCCAGACATCACACCGATGTATATATCTGCTGCGGGTTGAGGCATGCGTGTTCCTTATCAATGCACAAATTGCGCAACCACTGGGCGTTATTGACACCCTGCGCGGACAGATTAGGGGATCCCCGATAGGAGCTGCTTTATCGAACTCCCTTTTCATGGCACGAGTATAAACAGATTGCGAATCTAGGCAAAGTGCTTGATTATTCTGTTGTGATAATGGCTGCCAGCGTGGCATACGCACAGCATTAATACGTCATAAAGTTTTCAGTTGCCAAGTCATTCACGTTCCGATAATGCCTTTGCGCCACTATAACGTGCCGGCGTGGCAGTCGGTTGACAACAGGATGAAGGAGATATGATGGGGCCAGTATGGTTGGATGTTCACGCAGAGCGTATCGACAGTGAAGAAAAAGAGATCTTAGCCCACCCTAGTGTGGGCGGTGTCATCCTGTTTGCACGCAATTATCATGACAGTGAGCAATTGCAGGCGCTCACTGCGGAGATCCGTGCAGCAGCGGGGCGCGACATTCTGATTGGTGTCGATCAAGAAGGGGGGCGTGTACAGCGTTTTAAAGCGCCGTTCACACGTATTCCTGCGGCGCAGTCTTATGGGGCCCTCAAGGCGGATGTCAGCGTTGCCGAGCAAGCCGGATGGTTGATGGCCGCCGAGCTTATCGCGCATGGGATTGATTTAAGCTTTGCACCGGTGTTGGACTTAGGATTTGCCTGCGCAGCGATTAAAGATCGCGCCTTTGGTGACAATTCCGCGGAGGCTATTCGTTATGCACGCGCCTTCACCCAAGGAATGCGCGCGGTGGGTATGGCCAGTACGGGCAAGCATTTTCCGGGTCACGGAGGGGTACAGGAAGACTCCCATCTGGTGACGCCGCATGATCCGCGTGAGATGTTGCACTCGTCGGATTTCGCCATCTTCAAAGCGTTCATCGAGGAAGGCTTACTGGATGCCATGATGCCGGCTCATGTGGTGTATCCACATCATGATGCACGGCCCGCCAGTGCGTCCGCGTTCTGGTTGACCCAGATCTTGCGCCAGCAGCTGGGCTTTAAAGGACTGATTTTCTCTGATGATCTCAGTATGGGTGGGGCACATGTATTAGGCGATGCACCGGCTCGCGCCCGCGCAGCCTTGGAAGCAGGCTGTGATATGGTGTTGGTCTGTAACGACCGGGATAGCGCGGTTGCCGTTCTCGATACCTTGCCTATCACCGATGTCCCCGCGGTCAGCCAATTGCGTGTAGCAAAAACGATCAACTGGGTAGATTTGCAGCTTGATACGCGTTGGAAATCAGCCCGAGCTCAGGTCACTGCTCATCAGGCCAATTGGGAGGCGGCAACGGCGTAATACATATCCTTCAGTACGCCATTGATGGCCGTTGTGACTTGCAGTACACAAAAGGGCAACGCCGAAAGACGTTGCCCTTTTACTTATATTCTATTTAGCTGTGCGTGTGCTATCTCGCTATGTGCCTCAACCCGTTTTGTTGCTGCAGGGCGGTGTGACCACCGTGTCATGCAATCTGTTTGGGGGCTAGCGACTGTTTGTCAACGGTCATCTCCGAAAAAGCCATCATCAGGTTGCTGACGGCGCGACTTGTTCTGCTGACGTTTCTTACCTTTTTTACCGCGTGGTGCCTCGTCATCAAAATAGTCGTGGTGTCGGGACTTGAACTTCTCTTTGTGTTGAGAGCCATGTTTTAACCATTGATCCCACTGTGCCATGGTGGTGCTTTCCTAACGCTAATGTATTTACGTGGCTGTGTGTGCAGCCGGATATTCAGGCAACGCGCGCGTCACCCTTAAAGGTTAAGATAGCCCAAAAATTCACCGCCGACTAGTGAAATTATCATTGCAAACGTGTTTTTTTTACTCTGGGATAAGCTGGCCAGTAGAGTTTTGTAAATCATTGATTAAATGTGATTTATCGCTGCCATCTAACCAGACAAGATAAAGTTGATGAACCAATGCTGGGCTGGTGCCTACCAGGTGCAGCTGTCCACGGTCGATGTATGGTTGAATAGCCAGAGACGGTAGAAATGCTACGCCGCCGTGGGTGAGTAAATAATTAAGCGCAAGGTGACACGATTGGGTATGGAGGACGGGTGGGCGTTGCAATGCCTCAATACGACTTTGCTCGACAGCAAAGCGGGTTCCCCAATCCAAATAGACGATCGCTAAGTCTTGGATATCTGCCATGGTCACATCGGGTAGGTGGCTGACCAATTGCAATTGATAATCGCCGAGGTGATGGGAGTGCAACCCTTCGAGTTTGGGTAATTCAGACGTCAGACCGGCATCAACGCGCTTTTCAATCAATTGACGCGCCAGCATTTGTCGAGGTGTGGCTTCGGCGCGGATCACCCAATCAGGCTGATTGGCACATATGCGATTAATCCAGTCACTGACCCCTTCTAATTCCCAAAGTGTTGGGGACGCGCCAATAGTGAGCTGCTCGTTGGCGGCTTGCGTCAAGGTGACATCTTGCTGAGCCCGTTGCCACGTCTGTAACAAGGTTTCCGCATAAGGCAGCATACGTTCTCCGGCACTTGTGAGCCGAACATTCCCGCGTTGACGAATGAATAAAGGGGCACCGAGTTGGGTTTCGAGCTGACGAATACGAAAACTGACTGCCGATTGCGTCAAATAGAGGTTATCGGCCGCGTGGCCAAAATGACGTGTTTTACTGACCTCGATAAAGGTACGAAGAAGTTGAATATCCAAATAAAACACCCTGCAAACAAATCACAGCCTTATTTAGGCAACAAAAAGCGATACGCGTCAAGTCACGCAGTTCGATTTATCAAGGGAATGGAAAGGAAACCGCGGTTAAAGGAGCAAATCGGCCAACGTCAGCGGTCGGTCGGTCAAACCAAGGTGCTGAGCCGGTGTTTGATGCTGCTTGTCTTGCCAACATAAGTTGTGCCATGCGCGATAAATATCAAGCAGGGGAAGCAGGCCGCCGGGACGTAAACGTCGACGAGGCTCATTGACTAACAGCGCAAATTGCTGATGAAAATGTTGCTGATATTTCTTCAATGCATCGCAGCTAGCATGGGTTAACCAGTAGGCTTCTTTACCTTTTGCTTGGCCATGATCGCAAATGGCTTTTGTGCCTTCACCACTGCGCGTAAACGCCCACCGATCGCGCCACCAACTGAGTAATACGATATCGATTTTCTCAGGCTCTGCACCGGGTTGCCAGTATGCGTCCTGTTCAACGTATACATGACTGACACGTTTATCCCGAATGTCAGCTTCAAAGACTGATAAGCAGGCGGAGCGGAGCAAAGGCTCTTGCGGTGAAAACACTACAATGTTTTGCCAATGCGCCAATAATGGCTTGAGGTTTAGGTAGTGGGCATAGGTTGTGTACTGTGGACGTATCAATGTGCCACGGTTGGGATAGATAAAATGTAGTGGCTGGGTATACGGGTCTTCCACATTCGAGCGGGCGAAAACCGCGCGATATTTTGCATCCACGCGACCGAGTAATCCCTCGGGCGTCGGGAGTGTTTCGCTTCGGTCGGCATCAGGCGCACTGGCGATAAATCGACAGTGGTCTTGGTAGGGGTCGTGCTGAGCATTGACCACTGGATGATCGTACGAATGATAATTCACGTCTTGCAGTAACACATAACCGCTATGTGCTTCCCCTGTGGCGAGCCATTGTACGCCATTTTGACTGTGTGGCTGCAAGGGCGCGTGTACGCTGGCAAGGTGGCCTTGGGTGGTTTCGCCTAAAAAGCGCGTATCATAAGCTGCAAGTTTTTGCCGACAGCGAGCGGCGATATGGTTGAGATGATCGTAAAAGGTTTTGGGGTTTAGCGTTAGACGGCGGCAAATCTCTCGCACCGTGTGGCCTGTGAAAAGGTAAGCCAACAACTTTTGTTGTAATTCACTTTTTTTATTCACTCCCGACCAGCGATCAACAAAGGTGCTTTGACACCCTTTACAGCGATAGCGCTGTTTATCACCGCTGTAGCCAAACGCATGGTAGCAGGCTCGGTGGGTGAGTACGGGTTTGCCCAGGTGTTCGCAATCTGGGTTGGTGCAGGCGCATAAACCATCGGCATGCAGTTGGCGCTGAGTGATCAGCTCTGCATGCACTTGATGGTTGTTGAGCAATGGAGGAAACGCACCACACTCGCGGCATACCAAGGTGGGGCGTGCCGGATTGGTGTGCTGAACCAAGTAATGCTGCTCATCAGTGGACCCAAAGTTTGGGCAAGTGAGCGTTTTACAAAAGTTCAGCTGCAAATCACCGGCAGCTGGGGGCAGTTTGCCGCTAGACACGTTTCCTCCGATCAACACTTACAGGTTGATCGCTGTTTCAAGCGATACAGTCATCATTTCGTTGAATGATTTCTGACGCTCGTCTGAGCTCAAGGCTTCACCACGGATGATGTGGTCAGACACAGTCAAAATGGTCAGTGCGCGCGCGCCCAGCTCAGCAGCCACACCGTAGATACCTGCCGCTTCCATATCAACCGCGAGGATGCCAAGCTTGTCCATGGTGTTGAACAGATCCGCTTCTGGGCTGTAGAACAAGTCCGCAGAGAAGACGTTACCCACACGAACAGAAACGTTTTGTTTGCGCGCTTCACCCACGGCAGTTTCCAGTAGGTGGAAGTCAGAGATCGCAGCAAAATCGTGGTTCGCGAAACGTGTGCGGTTCACTTTAGAGTCGGTTGATGCGCCTTGCGCAACAATCACATCCATCAGTTTTACATCGTCTTTCACTGCGCCACAGCTACCAACGCGAATAATGTTCTTCACGCCGTAGTCTTTGATCAGCTCATGCACATAGATTGAGCAAGATGGAATACCCATACCGTGGCCCATCACTGACACTTTTTTCCCTTTATAGGTGCCGGTGTAGCCAAACATGTTACGTACGTCAGTGACACGCTCTGCGTTTTCCAAGAAGTTCTCGGCAATGTATTGCGCACGAAGTGGATCACCTGGCATCAGGACGGTTTCAGCAAAGGCGCCATCTGCGGCATTGATATGTGGGGTAGCCATAATGTGCTCCAATTATCTTAAGTTAAGAGAAAAAGCGTTCGATCACGGCCTGATAGGCCATGCCGCCAAGGTAGATACCAACAATGCCCATGATCCCCGATAGTACTGGGGGAGCAGGCAGTGGTAGCTTGATCGCGCTGAAGAAAAAGCCAACGATGGCACCAGCGACGACCGCAAGTAAAATCTCGTTCATTGTAACCCTCAAACAACTTATTAGATGCAGTCAAACTCATGTCGGGGCCGATTTTGCGACAGTTCTAACTGTCTTTATTGTCTTTGCTCTGGCGCCGGATGAGATGGACTCAGTGTATGTAACAACGCCCTAGTAACTCGCGATCCCGATCACAACTATCTGCATATTACCGCGAATACCCCCTAATGGTTACCAAATATGTTGATAGTGTCGATGCAATCGCTTGCTTTTTGGCCATTCAGAGCATGGCGTGTGATCACGTAGGCCTTTTTGATGGTGTGTTAGGGGATAGTGGCGCAAACAAAAACAGTTCTTTTGCGCCAGATCAAGGTAGGCATCAGCCTTCACTGAGTCACTTTTGCTGTTGATCGATGCGAAGATAACAAATGCAGATTGATGTCTCTTATCTTGCGCAATATCAATATAATTATAAATATGAACGATTCTCACTTCTATTCGTGACTTCGTTTTTTAATTGCGCTAGCATGCTGCCATCAATCTTGATGAGGAACTAGCGATGCGAGCTTTTCGTTCAATTTTTCAACTTGTTATCTTAACGGCATCTTTACTCTTTGGTAGCCAAGTTACGGCAAAAACCATTGAGCATGCGATGGGTACGGTCGAGATAGATGGTGTGCCACAACGTGTGGTCGTGCTGGGCCAAGGTAGCTTAGATGTGTTGGATCGTATTGGTGTTGAGCCTGTGGGTGTGGTTAAGTCACTGATGCCCGATTATCTTGCGAACAAGTACCAAGATGAAAAGTACGTCGCGGTGGGTACGGTAAAAGAGCCGGACTATGAGGCTATTTTCATGGCCAAGCCGGACCTGATTATTGCTGAAGCACGTATGGCCTCCCTGATGAAAGAGTTGGAAGAAATCGCCCCGACGATTATGTTCCAAGCAGACTACAACCAATACTGGCAGAGCGTGCAGAAAAACTGGCGTATGCTGGGGCAAGTCTTCGACAAACAAGACAAAGTGGAAGCGATCATCGCAAAGATGGATGCCAAAATTGCCAGCACACGTAACAAAGCTGCTGCGGATAATTTTAATGCGTTGATGGTGATGAGCAACGGTAGCAAAGTGGCGATGTTTGGCGAGAAAAGCCGCTTTGGTATGGTGTTTGATGAGCTCGGTCTTAAACCTGCGAAAAGCGACGATGTCGAGGTCGCCGGTTCTCACGGTAACTTGATTTCTTTCGAGTATATTGCCGATGCCAATCCGGATGTACTGCTCGTGCTAGATCGTGAGCAAGCCATCGGGGAAGGTGTGGGTAAAGCGAAATCGCGCTTTGATAATCCACTCGTTAACAAAACGCCAGCCCACCAGAATAATCGCATTAGCTATCTAGACCCAACGGCGTGGTACATCACCATGGCGGGCATGACGGCGATGGATAAGATGATCGACGATGTAAATCGCGTTCTCTAACCGCTAAATAACTGGCTAATATTGACCCGGGCATTCCCCGAGTCTTTGTGATTGTAAGCGTCTCAACGGTAGTTGTGTTGTGAAATACCTTTCTATACCCGTCCTCGTGATTCTCGCGCTGTTATCGATTTCGATAGGGGTGGCTCACGTATCGATTGAAAATTTACTCGCAGGCGATACGCAAGCGTGGACCATTTTTACCACCAGCCGAATTCCGCGATTATTGGCCATCTGTTTGGCGGGTGCCGGCCTCAGTGTTGCCGGCTTAATCATGCAGCAGATTTGTCAAAACCGATTTGCCTCACCTGATACCACCGGCACCATTGATTGTGCGTTGCTGGGTTATGTGTTGACGCTGGTGGTATTTGCCGGCGCGAGCCAGTGGCTGGACTTGGCCATGATTGTCGGGACCGCCATGGCGGGCACATGGTTATTCGTTCGTTTTCTGCAGCGCCTCAAATTTAAAAACACGGTACTGGTGCCACTGATTGGTATCATGTACGGCAACGTGGTGTCTTCGCTCACTCAGTTTCTTGCTTACAAATACGACCTGATTCAGACCTTGCAGGCATGGACGGTCGCTAACTTTTCTTCCGTGTTGTCGGGCAACTACGAAATCTTGTTTGTCGCTGTGCCTGTTTGTGCCATTGCTTACGCCTATGCCAGTCAATTCAGCGCCGCCAGTATTGGCGAAAGCTTCGCTAAAAATATTGGCTTGGACTACCAAAAAGTGGTGTTGTTTGGCGTGATGGTCGTAGCGCTTTTGTCTTCGGCTGTGGTGATGATTGTCGGGGTGATCCCTTTCTTGGGCCTGATTGTTCCCAACGTAGTGTCCTTATTTATGGGCGATAATATTAAACGCAACCTGCCATGGACTGCATTCTGGGGCGTTGTGCTGGTGTTGAGCTGTGACATTTTAGGCCGAGTGTTGATTTTCCCTTATGAAGTGCCGATCGCGATGATCATTTCCATTCTTGGGGGCGCGGTCTTTATTTATTTAGTCATGAGGGATAAAGCCAATGCGTGATGTGGTTAAACTCTCTCTTGTCTTCCTCGGTACGTTGGCCGTCGCTGGCTACTTTCTGGGTCATGGCCTTACTGCGGATAACTACGCTTATTTTCTCTCGCGTCGTACTCCGAAAGTATTGGCGATCGCCCTCGCAGCAGTGGCTATTTCGGCGTCATCGTTAGTGTTCCAAACCATTACCAATAATCGCATTCTCACACCGTCGATTCTTGGCTTCGATAGCTTGTATATGTTGTTACAAACAACCTTGCTGGTGGTGTTTGGCGCATCCAGCGTATTGCTGATTAATCCGTACTTAAATTTTGTGGTATGCGTGATCTTAATGACGATTAGCGCCACGGTTTTATTTACGCTGTATTTTCGACGTCGACGCGCGAACATTTACACCTTACTCTTGATTGGTATCGTGCTAGGGAGTGTGTTTGGCAGCATCAGTCAGTTTTTTACCTTGCTGGTCGACCCGAGTGAGTTTGTGGTGCTGCAAGATGCGATGTTCGCAAGCTTTAACAATGCGAACCGTGATTTGGTGTACCTGAGTGTTCCGGTGCTCGCATTGTGCTWGCTCGCGCTTTATCGCTATGCCAATCAATTGGATGTGTGCTGGCTGGGAGAAGACAACGCGATTAGTCTTGGCGTCGATATTCGTCGCCTTACCCTTAAAGTGATGATGATCATCGCGGTGATGATTGCAGTCTCAACGGCGCTTGTCGGCCCAGTGCTATTTTTTGGCTTGATTGTGGTTAGCCTCGCGCGACAAATGTTCACTAGCTATCAGCACCGCTTCTTGATTATCGCTACCAGTATTTTGGCCGTGTTCTTGTTGCTAACCGGTCAGTTTGTTGTTGAGCAGTGGTTTGGCTTTGAAACCACTGTCAGTGTCATTATCAACTTTGTTGGCGGGAGTTACTTCCTGTACCTGCTGACCAAAAATAAGTTTTAACCATTATGATTGAACTGATCGAACTCTCTAAATCCTATGGGCAAACCAAGGTGGTTGACCAAGCGAGCGTGCTGTTTCCACCGGGAAAAGTGACTGCAATCATAGGGCCCAATGGCGCAGGGAAAAGTACCTTGTTATCGATGGCAAGTCGGCTGACTGATAGTGATGCGGGGCAGGTTTTAATTGGTGAGAAGCCGTTAGCCGAGTGGAGCAATGAAGCATTGGCGAAACGTCTTGCGGTGTTGCGCCAGTCCAATAATATCAATATGCGCTTTCGCATTCGTGAATTGGTCGCGTTTGGTCGCTTTCCACACTCAAAAGGCCGTTTAAGTGACGACGATAATCGGATCATCGATGATGCTATCGCGCAGCTTGGCTTGGAGGCGCTTCAAGACCGCTTTATCGATGAGCTGAGTGGGGGCCAGCGCCAAATGGCCTTCATTGCGATGGTTGTAGCGCAAAATACCGACTACATCTTTTTGGATGAGCCGTTAAATAACCTTGATATTCGCCACTCTGTCGCCATTATGAAGACGGTTCGTGACTTGGCACACCGCCATAATAAAGCCGTGGTGGTAGTGATGCATGACATCAACTTTAGCGCCTGTTACGCCGACAATATGGTCGCGATGAAAAACGGCGAAGTGGTTGCCAGTGGTTCGGTGAACGAGGTGGTGACGAAGCCGGTGATGGAAAGCATTTATGAGATTGAATTTGATGTGAAAGATATCAATGGTCAACGTATTTGCCTTTATTACGGCGCCCCGACACCGGCGTTAGCGCTGGCTCAGTAAGCCGTCTCCAGTCACGAACGCGACTGGAGACTACCGTGTGACTAGTGCGATTTTGCGGTGCTCGGTGTGTTGTGGTTGGTTGGTGCACGAGTCAGCCACCAACTTGCCAGTGAGCCGAGCGTCACCATCGCCACGCCTTGCCAGAAGGTGAGGGTCAGTTCGGTCGACAAGAGAATGGCGGACAAAAATGTCGATAAAATCGGGATGAAATAAGACAAGGTTGCCAAAAACACCAAGTTGCCCTTAAGGATGCCAAGGTTCCATAACCCATAACCACCCCCCATTGCCGCACCGGCCAATAGGACATAACCGGCGTCTGTCCAAGACGCGGAAAGTGCTGGCGCGTCAGAGAGCGCGAAACCGATCCAGAGTGTGATGGCGGTGGCGATAAAGAACCACGTGATGCCATTTTTTCCCTGCGCACTCATGCGAGTCAGATTACAGTATATCGCCCAAATGATGGCACCACTGAACGCCAGTGTGTAGCTCAATGGATTAGAGTGAATATTGGCGACTAAATGTTGCCAAGAAACTCCCTGTTTGCCACCTACAGTCCAAACGACGCCTAAAAAGGCAACCATCAAGGCAGGGTATAGCCAAAGGCTGACTTTTTGACGCGTGATGAGCACGGAAAAAAACACGGTTAGACATGGCCACAAATAGTTAATCACGCCCATTTCGATCGCTTGTGTCCGCGTATTGGCCCACGCTAACGACAATGAAAGGCATAATTCGTAGACCACGAATAACACGCCGCCAACAATCAAGTAGCGACAAGGAAAGTCACTGAGTTTAGGTGTCCCGACAAAAAGTACTAAGCAGAGCGCTGCGATAGAGTAAATGGCAGCAGCGCCACCCAAAGGGCCAAGCAGTTCGGTCACGTGGCGAATCAGGGCGACATTGCTGCTCCACAATAGGATCGCGCCACACCCCGCAAGCGTGTATTGATTCATAACAGGCAGTCCAAGCAAAAAAGCTTAAATTGCCTATCTTTTCGGCATCACGCAACCCCATCAAACATCTTTTTGTTTCTTCAATGCTTTTTGGGCAAGTAATGTATCGAGTGGCGTAGGATGATCGATTAAGAATCCCTGAACATAATCGATGCCAATGTCTTTGACTAAAGCGAGTTTTTCTTCATCAGAGACCCATTCAGCCACGGTTTTATACTGCATGGTATTACAGATATTGACGATGGATTCGATAATCACGCGATCAATTTTATTTTCCTTATCGGCCAAGTTTGCCACAAATTGGCCATCAACTTTGACCACATCGACATTAAACAGTTTGAGATAGTGGAAGGAGCATAGTCCTGAGCCGAAATCGTCAAGCGCCACATGGGCGCCATAGGCCCGCAGTTCGTCAACGAAAGAAATCGCGGAGTTAAGATGGCTGATCAGTGCCGATTCCGTGATCTCAAAACATAGCCTATCGGTAGGGAAGACGGACTCGGCGACTAATTGCTTGAGTCGGGCCTGGAAGTTGGGGTCACTGATCGAATGGGCGGACAGGTTAATATTGAATCTTAGCCCAGAATCTGCCAACTCTTGTGCGCGAGTAGTCAGGACATAGTTCGCCACCCACTCATCAATCTCGCGGATATGACCAAAGGCTTCTGCGGCGGGAATAAACTCCCCGGGGCTCACAATGCTGCCATCGGTGTCCACCATACGGACCAATAACTCGTACCAGTGTTCGACCGTCGGCCCTTCAACCGGAGCAACTTGCTGACCATAGAGTGTAAATCGGTCTTCAGCCAACGCTCGAGTGATTTTACCGACCATTTGCATATCATTGTGGCGCCCTTGTGCCGAGCCTGAAATATCATCGTATTCCACGATCTGACCGCGGCCTGTGGATTTGGCTGAATACATCGCCACATCCGCGCGACTCATCAAATCGGAAAGGGAAAGTGCATTATCGGTGACATTGACAAGTCCAACACTGGCACTGATAGAGAAAATACGCTCCCCATACGGGAAGGATAATTGTTCTAAGCGATGGATAAGCGTTTTGATGGTGCGTTTAGCATCATGCATATTGCAATTGGTCAGCAGCACCGCAAACTCATCCCCGCCTAGCCGCGCGACCGCATCGTCACTACGAATATTATCAGCCAAGGCCTGGGAGACTTGGCACAACACTTCATCCCCAGCGTGATGACCCACCGAGTCGTTAATGATCTTAAATAAATCGAGATCGATAAACGCTAATACGGAGGGTATATCCAGCTCTCGCGCTTGCACGAGATGCTGTTCCATGAAGGTTTCAAATGCGCGTCGATTGGGCAGTTGTGTCAGAGGATCGTGGTTGGCATTGTAATCGAGCTGTGCCATTAAGGCGTGCTGCTCCGATACATCTCTCAAGACCACCACATAACCACGATGCGATTGTTGCTCGTTATCGCCTAACAAGGGAGAGATGGCGACAGAAACATACACTTGTTTGGTGTTATTGAGCACGAGCCGGTAGGCATCTTGAATATGGGTTTCGAAATGCGTGTTTAGCTGTTGTTCACTGAGGTATGACAAGCGAACTGGCTCTCCATGATGGAAAAGATAAAATACATCATCGACCGATTGGCCAATCGGTGCCTGCTCACGATAATTGGCAAGTTTTAGGGCGGTATTATTGAGATAGACCAAATAGCCTTTCTCGTCCAAGGTGATCACGCCATCGTTGATGGAGTTCATCACCACATTGAGTTGTTCACGCTCGGTGGCAAGCGTCGCGTTCAGTTCATTGATCTCGGTATTATCCCAATTGGCACCAATCATGCGGATGGGCTGGCCGTTATCATCAAATTGTGTCGTCGCTAAGGCACGCAGATACCGTATGTGCCCTTGCCGATCGATGATACGAAATTGCGTATCAAGCTGTGCCATATTGGCTAAGGCCTGCGCGAGTTCATCCTGAACGCGTGGCAAGTCGTCAATATGAATGTGTTGCTGCCAGGTAGCGAGTGTTTCACATCCGGCGCCTGTCGCAATGTCATAGAGCTGATACATTTGTGAATCCCACTCGAGGCGGTCTTCTTGCACGTGATATTCCCAAATCCCGATGTTGGCTGCTTGTGTGGCGGCTTCTAACCGGCGTCGTAGCGTATCGTTTTGCACATTTGCTAAGTACTGTTCGGTAATATCAATTGCAGTGCTGAGTACGGTTTGGGGATCATCGTCTTGGCGCGCGGATGATTGGCGAAGGTAACGATACTCACCTGATGCATTTTGAAAGCGGAATACTTCAATAACACGCTCGGTATGACCATCAACAAGCAGCTTCATAGCTTGTTCAAGTGCAGGGCGGTCTTCGGGATGAATGCGTGCGAGCCAAGCTGGATAGGTGCGAATTTTCTTGGCTTGGATGCCGAGCAATGGGGCAGACCAATCAGAAAAGATCAGTAAGCCAGTTTGGGTGTTTAATTCGAACACCGCGAGTTTGTTGATATCAAGTGCAAACCGCCAGCGCGCGAGCCAACGTTTTTGTTCGCGCTGTGCCGCTTTCAGTTGGTTGATGTCTTCCACTTGGCTGATCAGGTGGGTAACGTGTCCGGCGTGTTTGTCACGCACTGCAGTGACAGAGAGCCGCCCCCAAACAACATAGCCATCGCTGCGGACAAAGCGCTTCTCCATCCGTTTATTGTCAATATTTCCAATGATCAGTTCGTTTAAATAGGCTTTCAACTCATCTTGATCTTCCTCTCGGGTAAAGCGAGAAACATGGACGCCGCGCAGTTTGGGCTGTCGGTAGCCCCAAAAGGTTGCAAGGCTCTGATTGATATCTTGGATATAGCCGCGAGAGTCGAGAATCGCCATCCCAATTAATGAATTGTGCATGGCTTGGGTCAATAAGGAGTGTTGCTGGGTATGCTGGCGTTGATGCTGTCGATAGCTATAAGCTAGCTGGGTCATACATACCCCAATGACTAGTGTGCTCGCTGCAGTGGCTAACATAGGCACTGAGGCTGTTTCAGTGCTCTCTAAATGAAAGGTCAAGACACCCATTGCACTGAGTACGTCAAAGCTTAATACCGCCAAAGCAATGGTACACAGGCCAATCAAGCGGCTTTGTAAGGTGGCGGCGAGGAAAAAGAGCCCAGTCAATGCGATAAATGGATAAGGGATAGCGTAGAGCACCGCAGTGATCAGCGCGAATAAGGCCACACAGCTGGCTAATAAATAGCTGGGTGATGTGTGAACAATCAGTGCATTTTGTCGTTTAGAGTGACGCTCGGTATTGATCACTAATAAGAGTGGAAAGAGGGCAACAAAGCCGATGAATTCACTCAAGTACCAGCGGCCCAATGCGTAGTCGACATGCATCGCATCGTGAAAGAAGAGCACACTGGCACCTAAACCCGCACCGAGTAATGGTGACAGCACGATAGTGGGTCCGATACCGCGAATAAACGGCCACATGCCTTCCAAGGCATTGCCAAAACGCACCCGCATGGTGCGGTATAGAAAACACCCCAACAAGGCAGTCGAGCCGTTGACCAAGGCCAGACTAACACTCAGTGAAGGGGGGATGCCCATTAAGGTATCGGCATAATAGATGCCAACAACGAAGCCAAGCAGACCAATCGGCCACGCATAGCGAGGATAGCAGGTGAGCATAAAAGCACCGGCTGCGGAGGCGTACCAGATGATGGCGAATTGCTCGCTGTCGGGAAGGACGGCAAGTGAAAACCACACGAGGGTAAAGCCAGTGACTGCAAGCGCCAAAAATGCATGAGTGGAATGGCGTACTCGCCGACTAAAAATCATGAGTCTCTCGTTAATAACAACAACCTATGGTCAGCTTAGTCCACTTTTACGTGATTAAGATGGGAACACAAGGTTTTTCGAACTGTAGTGAGGACTCAGCTATTTTGGCCTATACGGCTTTGGTCTAAATTTGATCTCATTCACCGACTTTGCCAAAAAAGCATGTAATTAGTATGAAATTGTGTACAAAAATAAAGCAAGGCAGAGTGGCGATGTGTTAGTCATGTCAATACAAGCATAGCCACAGATGGCAAGTGACTTAACAGGGATAGGTGACGAATGACAGACAAGGAAACAGCTCCGCTTATGAAGATGATCGTCCCGATGGCGATGATAACGGTGATCATTGCGTTTGGACTCTGGCTCACGGCGCCAATCTCCACCGCAATGATGCTCGTTGCCCTGGGGTTACAAACATTGCTCAGCATGCTGGTGGTTTGGTTGGAAAGACGGCATGGCCAAAAGGCAACGGATGAGGAGAATGAGCCTGAAACGCATGCCTTGCCGGTGGAGACCGTCAGACGTTTAGCCAATCGTGCCACGACCAATGCGATGGCGGCGGCGGAAGTGTCGCATTCGGTTGATATTCTCAATACGCGACTTGCAGAGCAGTACGCGTCTGTGGTGGAAATCACTGACACGGCTCAGCATATCGAGCAAACCTTAGCACAGAATTGCCAAGCGCAAACCGATGCGGTGGAACAAGTCAGCGCGATGCGTGAGCAAAGCGTGCAGGGGTACCATCAGTTGAGCGCGTCGATTGATGAAATGCGCCAAATCAACCAAAAAACAGTGACCACACTCACACGTATTCAAGCGTTAGATGTCAATGTGAATAAGGTCAGTGATGTTGCCAACGTTATTGATGCAATTGCAGAGCAGRCCAATCTGTTGGCTCTCAATGCGGCTATTGAAGCCGCACGTGCCGGTGAACAGGGGCGAGGCTTTGCCGTGGTCGCCGATGAGGTCCGTCAGCTTGCGCAACGAACTTCTGAAAGTACCACGGAAGTTGCAAGTATCATTCGTCAGATCATGACAGAGTCTGGCGAGGTGATGGAGTACATTCAAGCGCTTTCGACAGATGTGGATACTGGAACCAGTAATGTTGAAAAGGTGGGTCAGCTATTACAGCAGCTTTCTAGCAGTGCCGATACTGTAGAAGGAGCGGTGAAGCAAATTGCTGAGGGATCGAGCAGCAACAGTGCTAGCTTAGAGCAAATCTCTGCATCACTCACGCAAGTGCGAAGCGGATTGGAGAGCAGTGATCAGCAAGTGAGTGCATTGACCAAAGAAGCGGAGAGCTTGATGGATACTGCAGAGATGACCAATGCGGTCTTCGCGGAATTATCGGATGCCAGTCCTCACCAGCGTTTCTTTGCTGCCGCCTGTGCGTGTCGTGATCGAATTCAAGAGGCCTTTGAGGAAGCGGTTCGAAGTGGCACGATTAGCCAATCCGATTTGTTTGACCGTCAGTACCAACCCATTGCTAATACTGAACCACAAAAATATACCACCCGTTTTGATGCATTCTGTGATCGCCTCTTACCCCCCATTCAAGAGCCGGTTTTAGAGCAAGATGACCACATTGTTTATGTGATTGCGAATGATACCAATGGCTATGTGCCCACACATAATCAGCGATTTTGTCAGCCTCTTACCGGTGATTATGCGCAAGATATCGCCGGTAACCGTACAAAACGCTTATTTGACGACCGAACAGGTAGGCGTTGTGGGCAACATACTGATACCATGCTGTTGCAGACCTATAAACGTGACACAGGTGAAGTGATGCATGATTTGTCTGTTCCTCTTTTTGTGGGTGGTCGACACTGGGGAGCGGTAAGAATGGGGTATCATCCGCCTGTGTCTGCGGATTAAGCGAAAAGGAGTAGCAATGAATCCAGTTGCGATTGTAACCGGGGCAAGCGGTGGCATTGGCCGAGAGACCGCAAAGTTGTTAGCGCAGCGTGGCTATGCCATCTGTATTAACTATCTAAGCAACAGTGAATCCGCATTTGAGTTGGTTGATGAACTCCAAGCCATTGGTGTAAACGCGATTGCGGTTCAAGCCGATGTCTCGACCGAGGAAGGCGTGACACGTTTGTTCAGCGAAGCAGATAACCGCTTGGGTAATGTCACAGCGCTGGTCAATAACGCCGGCATTATGCAGCCTCAGTCTGCAGTCAGTGGGATGGATGCGACACGCATCAACGCGATGTTTCAGGCCAACGTAACCAGTGCATTTTTGTGTTGCCGCGAAGCTGTCTTGCGTATGTCGCAATCGCGCGGTGGACGTGGCGGTGCGATTGTCAATGTATCGTCTGCTGCGGTAAAAACTGGCTCGCCAAACGAGTATGTTGATTACGCGGCGACGAAAGCTGCACTTGATACGTTAACCATTGGCTTGGCGAAAGAAGTTGGACGCGAAGGTATTCGTGTTAATGCTGTGCGCCCGGGCCCGATTGATACCAACATGCATGCCGCCGGCGGTGAGCCTGATCGCGTCGCCCGAGTCGCTGACAATATTCCTTTGGGACGGGGTGGCTCAACATTGGAAGTCGCCGAGATGATCGCTTGGCTGTTGTCGGACAGCGCTTCATACTCGACCGGCAGCCTCTTTGATGTTGCAGGTGGTATGTAATCACGTTTTTCTAATAATTTGTCAGCGATCGTGGCTTTCTGCTGTCTATGTTTAATAGAGAGGAGTTCGCCGATGATCGAGAGTTGGATACCCAGTTTGGCGACATGGTCGCCGCTGGGTGTATTTTTTCTTATTATAGCCACGTCATACTTACTAGAAGACGCTGCTATTGCGCTGGCGGCGTATATTGCGGTACAGAGCTTGCTGCCGTGGCCGTCTGCGTTATTGGCAATCTTTATTGGCATTGCCAGCGGTGATATGGCTTTGTACTTATTGGGCCTTTATGCGCGGCGGTATCGAGGTCTACGGGCTCGCTTACTGACGCAAAAAGGGGTAAGAAAAGCGCGCCATGCGCTCCGCCGTCAACTGTTCCTCAACTTATTCCTAATCCGCTTTATCCCAGGTTTACGGACCGTCGCTTATAGCCTCAGTGGTTTCCTATCCATTTCGTTGGTGACATTTGCCCTCGCAGTTGGTGTGGCGACAGCGTGCTGGACCGGGTTAATCTTCTGGGGAGCATTTGAGATTGAGCATAATCCTTGGTTGGCAGAGCGGCAGCTGACTGGCTGGGCATTTTTAAGCGCAGTTGTTGGATTGATACTGGTGAACCGATTTTTACGCCGCCGAGCATTGCCCAAACTGACAAAGAGGCACTATGACCAAGCCTAAATCGGTACTGATTGGACAAACGGGTATGCCAGATTACCCTGTTGTACGTACGTCGGGGTGGTTTGAATTCTTACCCGCTTGGGCGTTTTATACCCCTGTCGTCGCGCAATCTATCGTACTTGCTGCCTACTACCGCAGTCTGACTGTCCCATTATTGGCCAACCCCGGCATTTTTTTATCTGGCATGGTGGGGGAGGCGAAATCAGATATTTTTGCACTTGCAGGGGATGTGGCGCACCAATATATCGCCCCGTATGTGTGTTGGCAGAAGCCTGAAGGTGTGGATTCAACAAGTCTGTCGTTACTGCAGCACAAGCTAGCGCAACAAGCGATTAGTGTTCCATTCGTTGCTAAACCGGATAAAGGATGCCGAGGCGCCGGTGTGCAATACATCGATAGTGAGCACAAACTGCACCGCTACATTGAGGCCTTCCCGACCCATCGTAAGATTATTTTTCAAGCGCTCGCTCCTTATCCTGCTGAGGCGGGGATTTTTTACCTGCGTTACCCCGGAGAAGCGACCGGTGAGATTATCTCTTTGGGATTAAAGTATTTGCCGTCAGTGACAGGTGATGGGGTGTCTACGCTAAAAACGCTGATTGAACAGCATGCAGATATTGGTGCACGTGCCCACTTATACCATGCTCGTCATCAACACCGACTCGATACGGTGATCGCAAAGGGAGAGCGAGTGACCTTGGCATTTTCTGGTAGCCACTGTCGAGGTGCGTTATTTAAACAGGGCGCGCATTATGTAACACCTGAACTGCGGGCAAAGATGGACGAGATTGCCAACGACATTGATGGTTTTTACTTTGGCCGTTTTGATATCAAGTTTCGCGACATTCCGTCGTTAATGAAAGGAGAGACGTTGTGCATCGTGGAAATCAATGGTGCCAGTAGCGAGCCTGCGCATATCTGGGACAGTGACAGCAGTTATTGCGAAGCGGTACGCGCCTTGATGAGCCAGTATCGCCACCTTTACCGGATTGGCGCGGCGTGGCGGCGGCAAGGTTACAGACCGCCCTCGTTACGGGTACTGCTGAACGCTTGGCGTGAAGAACGACAATGGATGACGCGCTATCCACAAACTGATTAAACGGCATGACTTCTGCTAGGTATGGATGTATGGATGGAATCAGGAAAGCGCAGGGTGACAGATCCCACGGACTGTCAAACTGTACTAAGGTGATGAGTATGCATTGTTCTCTTAACGAAGAAGATCGGGCTGTGATTCGCGGCAACTTAGACGTGATTGGCCAAGCGCAGAAGCTCCTCGACAGCCTCTCAGATGCCACGTACAGTCAAAAGAAAGCCGATGGTTTTACCAGCACCATCGGGCAGCATATGCGCCATGCGCTTGATGTGTATGTGGCACTCAAACAAGGAGAAGCGTGTGGCGACATCGATGCAGATAGGCGTCGACGCGGGCATTTGGTTGAGCACGACCGGCAGATGGCATGCCAAGAGTGGCAATGGCTTGCCGAGTGGTTACAGTCTCTCTCTCATCAACAACTGCATCGCCCCGTGCATATTTCTACCCAAGTGACCTTATATTCCACCAATACGGTGTGCCTTTCTACCACAGTGATGCGCGAGCTTATTGTGGTCGCCAGTCATGCCACGCATCATTTTGCCATGATCCGCAGTGCCGCCTATGAACTCGGCGAAGTCTTGGATGAACATATTGGTGTCGCGGCTGCGACCGCAAGCTACGAGCGAGATCAGCTTCGATGTGCACGCTAACTTGGCAGGCTTCACAGGATGGGATAGACCTGTTCTTCAATCGTGATGAAGCGCGAGGCCGTAGTCGTGCGCTACCGCCGAAAACCTATCAACTGGATCAGACTCAGGTATTGATGCCTATCGATCCGGACGGTATGGGGACATGGATTGCAGCCAACGAGTTTGGCGTGATTGTCTGTCTACTGAATGATTACCAGCATGCCCAAACGGTTGCGCCACGATTAAGCCGCGGGCATTTGGTCAAAGCGTTAGCGGTTTGCACCGCTCTGGATGACATGGCGAACGCGTTGCCAATCGATTCATTGCGCGATTTTGCTCCCTTTTTGCTGCTCGGTTTTGCAGTCGATGGCCTATTAGATAAGACAGACGGCTCGGAGGTTGTTCCTCGGGCTTGGCGATGGAACGGTCAGACGTTGCGGTGTGTTGACTGTCAGCCGCCAGTAGTTTCCTCTGCAATTGATATTGAGACCACTACCATCACGCGAACCCACTATTTAAGGCAAATGAGTGGCACAGTACCGACCCGACAGCAACTATTGGCGTATCACCGCAGCCATTTGCCCGAGCGCGGTAGTGCGTCAGTGTGCATGCACCGGGAGGATGCCAGCACAGTGAGTTTGACGCATGTACACATCGGCGCTGATGGTATCACCATGTATTACTACGACGGAGCGCCATGTTTGGTCGAGACGCCGCAGGCGGCGTATCTACCGCTTGCGAGAAACTATGATTTAAAAGCCAATACTGGTACCGACGGTCACTGAACTGGTTTCAGCATCACCGCGGTCGGCATAGGTCAGTTCGAAGGCTAGCCCTGGCCCGGTGGTGGTATTGAGTTTAACCCCAATCGTTCCGATAGCTCCCCAGCCAATGTCTTTTTCATTGCCAAACTCTGTGCGGTAGTAGTTGGCGCCACCACGCAAATAGAGGCTACCCATTTCGCCCGGCACAGTAAACTGGAGGGCAACGGGAATATACGATGAGGTTAAGGTGCGCTCAATACCATTACTGTCTTCAAAATCAGCAGTGGTTTGACCGTATCCGGTATATAAGCTGCTGTAATCTGTCAATCTAAGCGTACCGTTCGCTTCCCAAGTGTGGCCGGTCTCTGTCTGTCCTGCATATTTTACGTCGGTGATACTGGCACTCGCACCGACGCTAAGCGGAGAGGTTTGAGCGGTTGCGCTGGTTGCGATCAGCGCGCTTGTGCATAGCACGGCAAGCGGCATCAGTTTTTTCATCGTCAGATCCTTTTAACAGGTTGCGGGCCTAAGCCTGATTGTCACCATTATAAGAAGCTAACGGCAATCACATCGAAACCTTGAATGAATTTTGTGCGCTAGGTGAGGACGTACGTAAAGTTTCCGATCAAGCGATTTTATCCATCCGCAAGCAGTGCTATTGTATGGCCCCTTGTGTACGGGCATGGCTATCATGCGTATTTGTTTATCAAAGGGTCCGAGAAATGAAATTTGCTGTTCTTGATCAAGCGCTATACGACCACCTTTATCGTGATATCGAAGCGTTTCGTAACACGTTTGATCTTCCTTGTAACGATGCTGCGTCATTGGACGAGAAAGCGGACGATCTGCACACGGCGTTAGCGGTGGAAGAAATGACAGAGCTCGCGGAAGCGGACTCATTAGTTGAACAGGTGGATGCCATTGTTGATAGCGTGTATGTACTGATGGGCCGTGCAGTACAGATGGGCTCACGGGGATACCGAGATCAGTTAGAGGTGAGCTACCTCGTTGATATTTTGCTGCAAATCGCTAATCGTCTCGGTATTGACTTTGTGACCTGCTGGGATGAAGTGCACAGCAGCAATATGAGTAAAGTATGCCGTAACGAAGATGAATTTGCAGATACCCACGCGTTTTATGCCAATAAAGGCATTGATGTGGTCGCCAGCCCTAAGGCCGATGGCATTATTGCCAAGTGTGCCAAAGACGTCACGGTTGAAGGTAAATTAATCCGTGAAGGTAAGGTCATGAAGTCGGTTTACTACCGTCCTGCCGATCTCGCTAAATGTGTGATGGCAGAACTAGCCTAAATTCTGTTAAGCAAATCCTTAATTACGCCACCGCTTTGTCGGTGGCGTTTTTGTATTTAGCCCATGGTTTACCGCTGACCAGACTAGAGCATTGACTCTGCTCTGATGCGTGGTCGTTTGGGGTTGTCATTAAAAATTAGCAAAACTGTCTGCCTTTCTAGCGTAAAATGCGTCTTATTCCCCTCGTGACTTTTGCTACATCCGCTGATTTGGGTCTAAATTGAAAACTTGCGACTGACATAAAATCTTTCAGTCCGTTTAGTGCAATTACTCAATGCTGAGTGAGCACTAAACCAATCTTGCAACACGAAGGTAGGGAGAACACTGTGACCAATCTATTCTCACTTGAAGGTAAAGTCGGCATTGTTGCTGGACTTGCCAATGAGAACAGTATCGCGTTTGGCTGTGCAAAAGCATTGCAGCAAGCCGGCGCTGAGGTGCTGGTAAGCTATGGTACACCGAAAGCGGAGCGTTTCGTTGAGCCGTTACGCGGCGAGATGGGGGACCCGGAATTGATGCTTTGTGACGTCCAAGACGATGCCCAACTCGATGCCTTGTTTGAGCGTGCCAAACAAAAATGGGGGCGGATAGATTTTGTGGTTCACTCTATCGCCTTTGCGCCGCTCGAGGACTTACATGGTCGTGTGGTGGATTGCTCACGCGATGGCTTTTCACTGGCAATGGATATTTCTTGTCACTCATTTATTCGGATGGCGAAGCGCGCGGAGCCTTTGATGCCAGAAGGCGGCGCGCTCTTTAATATGTCCTACTATGGAGCCGATAAGGCGGTGGATAACTACAACATGATGGGACCAGTAAAAGCCGCCTTAGAGTCTGCCACCCGCTATTTGGCGGCTGAGTTGGGGCCGCAGGGTATACGTGTCCACGCCATTTCACCGGGGCCGATTCGTACCCGTGCAGCATCTGGACTTAGAGAGTTTGAGGCCTTAGCCGTCGACGGTGAAACGCGATCACCATTACGTCGTTTAGCCACGGTGCAAGATGTAGGGAGTGCGGTGGTTTATCTTGCCTCAGATGCAGGACGTGCTTTGACCGGGCTCACCCATTACGTAGACGCGGGACACCACTTACGTTTTTAATTAGCGTTTACTACCCGACTGATTCGATACACTGAAGGAGCCCACTATGACAGGGACACATAACGAGGAGGTCATCGAGAATAAGACGTACGATGAGATTTCAGTAGGCGATGAAGCCTTTTTAGAAAAGCGCCTGACTATGGAAGACATTAAGCTGTTTGCCATCATGTCAGGTGATGTCAATCCGGCCCATGTGGATGATGATTTTGCCAAAAGTAGCCGTTTCCAAGAGATCATCGCTCATGGGATGTGGGGCGGTGCTCTGATCTCAACGGTGCTCGGTACACAGTTGCCGGGGCCGGGGACCGTATATCTTGGCCAAACGCTAGCCTTTAAAGCACCCGTGATGCTGGGCGACGTGCTGCGCGTTGCCGTTCGTGTTGATCAAATGGACGATAAACGTCACCACATTGTGTTCGCGTGCCGATGTGAAAACCAACGTGGTGATGTAGTGATTGATGGCGAGGCACGCGTGCTTGCGCCCACAAAGAAAGTCCGGCGTCAGCGTGCTGTGCTCCCCGAAATCCGTCTGACTGAACGCGGGCAGCTACATGCTATCTTAACCGCTGCGGATCATCCTGATCCCATGCGCACGGCCGTGGTTCACCCGGTGGATGACAGTGCTATCCGTGGCGCAGTGGCTTCAGCAAAACAGCAATTAATCATTCCTACCTTGGTGGGACCTCGCGATAAGATTATGGCTGCCGCGGACAAAGCCGAGCTGGATATCAGTGAGTTTGACATTGTCGACGCCCCGCACAGCCATGCAGCAGCCGAAAAAGCCGTTGCGATGGCGCGCTCTGGTGAAATTGAAGCGCTAATGAAAGGCGCGTTGCATACCGACGAGTTGCTTCATGAAGTGGTCAAGCGTGAAGGTGGACTGAGAACGGAACGCTGCCTGAGCCATGTGATGGCATTTGATGTGCCGACCTACCCGCGTCCTCTATTTATTACCGATGCGGCGATTAATATTTACCCAGGCCTTGCCCAAAAGCGCGATATTATTCAAAACGCGATTGAGCTAGCCCATGCGATTGGCAACGCCAACCCCAAAGTGGCCATCCTCTCGGCGGTGGAAACCATCAACCCGAAGATTAACTCCACCCTGGACGCGGCGGCGCTGTGCAAGATGGCAGAGCGCGGCCAAATTATTGGGGGCGAATTAGACGGGCCGCTGGCGTTTGACAGTGCAGTGTCTGAAGTGTCTCGTGCGACCAAGAATATTCACTCCACCGTGGCAGGCTGTGCGGACATTCTCGTAGCCCCCGACCTCGAAGCGGCCAATATGTTGATGAAACAGTTGAGCTATCTTGCTGATGCTACCGGCGCGGGCGTCGTCGTGGGCGCACGCGTGCCCATTATGCTCACCAGTCGTGCGGATGATGCACTCACCCGAATTGCATCAAGTGCGTTAGCTTTATTATTGGCTGAGCATCAAAGAAAGACATTACAGACCCGAGTCTAGGCGGTGCAATGGGTAAAATACTAGTGATTAATAGTGGCTCATCGAGCTTAAAGTTTGCATTGTTTGATACAGCGGGCCCCGTGGATTCGGGGCCCAGTTCATCGGTTCATGTTTTAGTGAAGGGGCAGTTTTCAGGGCTTGGAACCGATCGCTATGATGTATCAATGGCCCGTCATAAGCCGGGGATCAGCGCGGTCTCGCCGGGCTCTGCGCCAGATCATCATGCTGCTGTCGCGTCGTTACTCATCTGGTTAGAGCGCCAAGGGCTGTTGGACGAGATTATCGCCGTTGGGCATCGAGTCGTGCATGGCGGTCAGCACTTCCATCAAGCGACTCAGCTGGATGAGCAAAAAGTGGCTTTGTTGGAAGCGTTAACCCCGCTTGCACCTTTGCATCAACCTTACAGCCTTGCCCCAATTAAGATACTCGGCGAGCGATTGCCTGATTTGGTGCAGATTGCGTGTTTTGATACGGCGTTTCATGCTCATCAGCCGCTCGAAGCAAAACAATTCGCTTTACCTTACGCGATGTTCGATCGAGGCTTTCAGCGTTACGGATTTCATGGCCTTTCTTACGACTATATCACGCGGCGCTTGCCAACCATCATCCCTGATTTTAACCATGACGCGCGTGTGGTTGTGGCGCATTTGGGTAATGGTGCAAGTTTATGTGCTATTCAAGCTGGAACTAGCCTTGCTTCTACCATGGGATTTACGGCGCTGGAAGGCTTACCGATGGGGACACGTTGCGGATCAATCGATGCGGGCTTGGTGCTGCATTTGATTGCGCAAGAGGGGATGACGACTGATGAGGTGGCGCAGTTACTGTATAAGGAGTCAGGGCTTCTAGGCTTGTCTGGCATTAGCAGTGATATGCGTGCTTTGCTGAATAGTGATCGACCCAGAGCGCAGCAAGCGATCACACATTATTGCTATCGCATTGCGCGTGAAATTGGCAGTTTATCAGCAGCGTTAGGCGGGTTGGATCATATTGTCTTTACTGCTGGAATCGGCGAGCACGCCGCGCCAGTACGAGAGCAGGTAGCGGCCCATTGCCAGTGGCTGGGGGTTGATTTAGATGGCGAAGCGAATCAAGCCAACCAATCTTGTATTTCGAGCACAACGAGTCGAGTCGGGGTCTGGGTGATCCCGACCGATGAAGAGCAAGTGATCGCAGAAGACTGCCTCACCATGTATCAAAAGACGCTCACTCATTAGGACGTAAATAATCACGCTTCATCGATTCAATCTGCCCAGAATCCATCATCTGTGCAATTGTGTTACTGAGCTGAGCGACTGCCTCCGCATGGTGAGATTTTTTTGATAGCACGATGTAGGCGTTAATCGGCTCAGAAAAGAGGAGTGGCTGCTTTTCGAGCACGCGATTGGTATCGAGGCGACTAACCAAATAATCGAGTTGGTATTCCTCACCGATGACTGCATTGGCGCGTTGATTGATGAGTTGTTTAATTGCAAACAGGGTCTGACTGACAGGACGTGTCTGAATGTTTTTATCTTGACTGAATTCGTCTGGGAAATGCGCGCCGCGCTCAATCGTAATTTGAAGAGGATAGAGCTGCTGTTTCGTCGTTATCGCACGCATATCCCCCTTATGGGTGTAAATCACATAATTGAGATTGGTGCGGTAAGCGGGGGTTAAATAATGCAGATAGACTTCACGGTCCGCCTTTTTGAGCACATTTGTTGCGATATCTGCTTTGCCCTGTTCGAGCAATCGTAGACAGCGTTTCCACGCGCACTGAAGCATATTGAGCTTAAACCCAGCCTTGTCCGCGAGTGCGGTGATGATCTCGACATCAATGCCTTGGTAGGGATAGGTTTGGGTATCTGTCCAAGGTGGCCAGTGTGGGACCACATAGGTTAATGTTTTTTCTGTGTTAGCTGCCGCCCCATGTATCAGTTGCATAGCGATGAGGACGGCAAAAAGTAGGTACTTCATCAGGGATACTATGTTTTGACATTTCTATTAGTATAGTCAATAGATGCTCATGTAAAGCCTGCGATAATTAGTTGTTTTTAGATGATTTAATCAAAACTGGGTCAGCAAGGCACACCAAAGTGTGACATTGCATACAAGATTTTTTGTTGATGTGCACCGTGTAAAATTAAATCGGTATTCTATCGCCGGACACAGAACGCAAGGATGTTTTTTATGATGCGCTGGGTATGGATGGGCTTAGTGGTGCTCAGCCTCACAGGGTGTGCGCAAAAACTGGGTAGGCCCTTCGATATTAAGAATCTCGCCAAGTCGGACATGGATCTGATCACGGATATCCATATAGCGGAAATTCGCGATCTGACAGAGCAGTTGATTGTAAAGCTCTATAAGCGTAATCCGCGAGAGCTAAGAAAAGTACCGGGAATGACGATCGAAAAGCGTGTTGCTCAGCTCATGGCTGAGAAACGTCCCGAAAACGGCTTTCGTGAACTGGGAGGCATGGATGGGATTGCGCTGTTACCACTGGCGTTTTCTAGCGAGTTTAGAGGCGATCGGGTATTTGCGTTGATGGCGGGTGTTACCGGCATGATCAGTGCGAGTTATAATCACCAATTGGAATTTTTCTTACTCGACGATATTGATCAGCAAAAGCTGTACAACTGTGCACGCAATCTCGAAAAAGTGGCCTGGCTATTGAACAACGAGAAAGGTGATAACGGCGAGCTGCTTTTACTGAGTAACGGTGTGGGCAAAAATGGTGTGCCTAATTACAGCTATGAGCGCTTGTTTAGTCAGATGATCCTCATTCAGGATATGATGGCGGTCATGGTCGCCGACAGTACCAATCGCAACATCAATCAAGTCGTGCATAGCATGGCATCCATGACTTTTTTCCCGATTTGATTATATTGCTTTAGGCGGCTTTTTCGCCGCCTAAAGCCTTACCAGTCAATCTCTTTGCCTTGATAATCGATGAAACGGCCGTTTTGGCTATCGGTAAGGGTATCGAGTACCTGCTTTAACCCCTGAGCGGACTCTTGAGCGCTAATCAGCGCGTTTGGACCACCCATCTGTGTTTGTACCCAGCCTGGGTGCAACGCAACCGCACGGATACCTTGGTCGCGAAGATCGATGGAAATACTTTTGATCACTGCATTCAGCGCTGCTTTTGAGCTCCGGTAGATGTAACCGCCCCCCGATTGATTGTCGCTCATGCTACCTACTTTGGAGGAAAGAAAAGCAAAAATGGGCGTATGGCTGCTGTGACGTGCCTTTGTTAGGTGTGGCGTAAAGTACTCGGCGATAACCAATGGTGCAATGGTGTTCACTTCTAAAACATCGCGCCATGCGGCCGTGTCGACCTCACCGAATGCGTAGCCTTTGGGACCATAGAGTCCCGCATTGTTGATCAACAGATGGATAGGGATGTCGCTCAGCTCCGATGCGAGCTGCTGTACGGCGGTGTGGTCTGTTACGTCGAGTGCATGGGTTGAGAGCGTGGTGTAGCGATTTTTAAGTGTCATCAAATGGGGGGCAGAGCCGGGAAAACGGCAGCAAGCAATCACTTGCCAGCCGTGTTCTAGGTACAACTCTGTTAACGCGAGTCCTATGCCTCGGTTTGCGCCCGTAATGAAAAGTGTTGGCGTCATGCATACCTCTAAATGGTTGGCGTTGCCACCATTATATGACCAATCCGCCATCGACTTTAAGTGTTTGACCGGTAATAAAGCTCGCCTTATCGCTGGCTAAAAAGCAGATAGCATCAGCAATATCTTGAGCCGTTCCCATTCGGCCTAATGGTGTCTTGGCTTTCATCATATCAATCACCTTCTCTGGCAGGTTTGCTGTCATGGGCGTCTCGATAAAACCGGGAGCGACACAGTTGGCACGTATTTTTGCACCGTGGCGAGCGAGCTCTTTGGACCATGTTTTGGTCATGGCTATCACACCCCCTTTTGAGGCCGCATAATTGGTTTGGCCGATGTTGCCGTCCGTCCCCACCACAGATGATAGCGTCACAATCGCGCCTTTTTCTTGCTCAAGCATCAGCGGAGCAATGGCTTGGGTCATAGAGAACACACCTTTAAGATTGACATCAATGACGGCATCCCAATCACCTTCTGTCATTTTGGTGAGTAGGTTATCGCGGGTAATCCCAGCGTTGTTCACCAACACATCGACAGGCGCATTTTGTTGGTGCAATGTCTGCACCCAACGGGAAACCGCGTCACGATCACACACATTGAGCGCGATGGGCTGAATAATCGCGTGGTCTTGCCAAGCGGTCATTGCATCCATGGTGAGATCGATGGCGTAGATTTTCTCTACCCCTTGTGTAATGAAGGTATCAACAATCGCGCGCCCAATTCCTTGGGCAGCGCCGGTAATGACACAATGTTTTCCTGCTAGCATCTGTGTGCTCCTTTTTTGGTGACCCCCACTTCTTTTATAACTACAACGCAAAGCGGTGAGGAATCGATCAGTAATTTCTTGGGCGTCTGTATTGCCTAAGGCCCTGCTTACATTCGATAAGCTTGCAACAACTAGGCCATGCACTACTCTGTCTATGATAAATTGGCATATCAATTTGTGGGCGGATAGGCTAAAATTTAATCAAGATGTCACCTTGTTTGAGAGAGGGCCTATGCCGACGTCAATCAATTCGCAACCTTTGGCGCAGCAATATATGCAGCGTCAGCGCGATCGTCAGGACGATCAGGTCAATGGCGGTCTCAATAATTCAATGAGTGTACAAGAGCGTGCTGAACTGATCCGCAAAGAGCGTGAAGAACAGAAAGAAGCCGCTGCATCCGGCGAGCAACGCGAAGAAAAGCGAGATTACCAGTCCCTGATTGATCGTGTCGCTGAGCAAGAAGCGCAAAAGTCGAAAATGGACGCTTACAATCAGCGTCAGCAAGCGTTAATGGAGCAGGTTGAAAAGACGATTACGCCGAATGCGCAACAAACAAGCTATAGTTTGAAAGTGTGACGTTATTCACTTTTTTTCTTTTATCAAAGGCCGCTATGTGAGCGGCCTTTTTGCTTTTTGAGACAGAGGTGTTTGCGTTTTAGTTTGCATAAATGTAAACAAAATGTTCTCGTGGGTGAGTTTCTTTACACTTTGAAGAGAGTGTATCACCCAGATAGGCCAGCAATTATCGCATCAGTGCATGACTGTTCATAAAAGATGACAACTTTGGTTAACATTTAAGTAACCTTTTGTCGGTGGTGTCATGCTAGTGCTTCCTCTTTGAGGGTGCTATTTCTATTGGCATGAACAAGGAGGAAGCAATTATGACGACCACTATGCAAGCGCCCGTCAAAACCATTAACCCACTAGGCACGGACGGATTTGAGTTTGTTGAGTACACGGCGCCCGATCAAGCGGGCATTGATGCACTTAAAAATCTGTTTTCATTGATGGGTTTTGCGGAAATCGCCAAACACAAGCACAAGCAGGTTTGGCTGTATCGTCAAGGCGACACCAACTTTATTGTCAATGGTGAGCCCGAGTCACAAGCACAAGGCTTTGCCAAAAAGCACGGTGCGAGTGTCAATGCGATGGCATTTCGCGTCAAAGATGCCGTGCATGCGATTGCCTATGCTGCGAAGCAAGGCGCCAAAGTGGTTGAACCAAGCATTGGTCCAATGGAGTTAAGCATTCCAGCAGTCTATGGCATTGGTGACTCGCTGCTTTACTTTGTTGATCGCTATGGCGACCAAAGCATTTATGAAGTGGATTTTGATTTCTATAACGACTGGCAATCACGTCTCAAAGAGGCTGACGCTGGCTTAAAAGTAATTGACCACCTAACGCACAATGTTGACATCGGCAATATGGATGTCTGGGCTGATTTTTATGACCGTATCGCTAACTTTAAAGAAATCCGCTTCTTTGATATTGAAGGGAAAAAGACGGGGTTGAAATCACGGGCCCTTACAGCGCCATGTGGAAAAATCCGTATTCCCATCAATGAGTCAAGCGATGATAAATCGCAAATTGCGGAATACTTAAAAGAGTACAACGGTGAAGGCATTCAACATATCGCACTAACGACAGATAATATTTACGAGACAGTTCGTACGTTGCGTCAACGTGGTATGGCATTTATGGACACGCCAGATACCTACTATGAAAAGATCAATGAACGCGTTAAAGGTCACGAAGAAAGCATCGACGAGCTTCGTGACACGCGAGTATTGATTGATGGCGATGTGGATAGCGGCATCTTGCTGCAGATTTTCACCAACACGGTTATCGGCCCTGTGTTCTTTGAAATCATCCAGCGTAAGGGCAACCAAGGTTTTGGTGAAGGTAACTTCAAAGCCTTGTTCGAGTCTATCGAGTTGGATCAAATGCGTCGTGGCGTGTTGGATTAACCAGACAGATGAAATTAAGTTATCTTATTGTAGGCGCTCTTTAGGAGCGCCTTTTTTGTCTACTTATCATGGCATTTTTCGCTGGATGCGAAAAATGCCTCTATGCTTAGTCTTAGTGGATACATTAACGGACTAGGTGACTATGAAGGCTGATACCGCCGTTGCTCGTAGCTCTTTATCGGTTGCGCTGATCACTAAACTAACCCTGTGTTGGGCACTGTTAACCGCGATGGTTGCCGCGCTGCTACTGTATGTCGATTATCAAGAGCATAAAGCGGATGTCGAGCGTGCGTTGTTGATGACCGCGGAAAAAGACTTGAGTGTGATGACCTCTCATCTTTGGTGGGAAGAGAGCACTGCCTTTGAGCGGCAAGTCGAGCGCTTGATTGCGCAACCTCACATCGATTATTTGCGCGTTTTTGATAGCGACGGGACTCTAGTAGAGCGTGGCGTTGCCCCTTCTGACCAAGCACTCGAATATTCATGGCCCTTGGTTTACCGCGACGCGGGCAACGAGTACATGCTGGGGAGTTTGAACGTTGCCTCGAACTATACGGCAACAAAAGCGAGCATGAGTGAACACCTAATGTGGACACTGATAGCATGGCTGTGCCTATGCGCATCTGGTCTTGCCATGTCGCTTTGGATCATTAGCCGAGAACTCACCACGCCATTGGCGAAAATGCGCCACCAAATTAATGTTTGGGACGCTGACAATAAACCGATTTTTCTCACCACGCCCAAGAATCGACACGCGTGGAGTGATTTAGAATCACGTTACAACGCCATGATTGCGCGTTGTCGAGAGCGATTGAGTTGCATGGATGATGATCGTCGGTATGCGGAGCAGGCGAGTCAGAAAAAGAGTGAGTTCTTGGCTAACATGAGCCATGAAATTCGTACCCCTATGAATGGCATCATCGGCATGGCATCACTGTTAAAAGGCACGGATCTCAATGACGAGCAGCAAGAATTCATTGAGATGCTTGAAACTTCCTCAATCTCATTGCTTGATATTATCAATGACATTCTCGATTTCTCTAAAATTGAAGCTGGAAAATTAGAGTTAGAACCTTTAGAGCTCAATATTTTTGAGTTGGGAAAAGACTTAGAAAATTTGTTCACGTTACGTGTCAAAGAGAAAGGTCTGCAGTTTCACTGTGATATCGACAAGGATATATCTCCTTTGCTGATCGGCGATGCGCCTCGGTTGCGACAAGTGATGATTAACCTTGTCGGTAACGCGGTGAAATTCACCGAGAGCGGTGAGGTAGAGGTGGTGGTGTCGAGTGTCAGTGAGAGCGATGATGGATGTGTTTTGCGCTTCGAAGTCAAAGATACCGGACCAGGCGTACCGTTCGACCAGCAAAGTCGCATCTTTAATAAATTTGAGCAAGGCGATGACCCAACGGCACAGAGCCAAGGAACGGGACTGGGTCTCGCGATATCTCAGCAAATTGTGCACCTGATGGGTGGGACACTGCGATTGGAGAGTGAGCCCGGCAAAGGTAGCCGCTTCTTTTTTACTGTTCAATTCAACAAGAGCAGCGTCCCACTCGCTACGCCGGTAGAAGCCTATCTGTTTGCCGGAGCGCCTATGTTGCTGGTGGACGATAGTCGTTTAAATATGCGTATAACCACTGCACAACTCAGTAACTTAGGTTGCCAAGTCACCTGTTGTATGCACCCAGACGATGCGATGTCGCTGATTGAAGAGCGAATGAGTAGTCAGTATCCATTTAAAGTGGTGATTCTAGATAAGCTGATGCCCAAAACGGATGGCTTTTCACTGGCGACCAAAATCAAATCGCAGTTTGGAAAGGAGAGCCCAGCAATCATGATGTTAACCGCTGCACCCGATGGCCTCGACAAACCACGCATTGAACGTGCTGGTATTGAAGGCTATTTGGGACGTCCTTATCAGTTCAATGATTTGAAAAGTCACCTTGTACGTATCCTGCAGCAGCGTCAACCAACATTAGGTGTCGTGCGACAAACCGGACGTGGATCATCACTGGCTGGTCTGCATGTCTTAGTCGTCGAAGATACCAAGGTCAACCAGCGAGTGACCGAGGCAATGCTCACCAAGCTGGGTGTGCGCGTCACAGTGGCAGAAAATGGCCAACAGGCTTTGGACTATTGGCAAAAGCAGCCTTTTGACTTGATCTTTATGGATTGCCAAATGCCCATTATGGATGGTTATCAAGCTTCTAGGCGTATTCGAGAACAGGAAACACGCTTCAATCGTATTCCCATTGTTGCGTTGACAGCCAATGCAACAGCTGAGGATAAAGACGCGTGCCTTGATGCGGGCATGGATGACTATATTGCTAAACCAGTTCGTAAAGACGATCTCGCCACAATGCTTAAAAAACATACCTTTACTAGTGAAACTCAACTTCTTACTAAGTCATAACCCCAAGAAAATTGAGAAGTGAGTCGCAATTGTGATCTTAGTTACAAAACTATCAAAAAATAACAAGGATTTTTGGAGTGGTCGAACCTCTATTCGTTAGGCTTCTAATGTTTTATCGGGATGTTGTTCCGTAATAATTAGAAAGCGAAACGAAAAAGAGGAAGCATGAAAACTAAAAAAATGTTCTCGGCGGCAGCGGCGTTACTGCTCAGTCTCAGTGCGCATGCGGGTCAGCTTAATGTCATGGCGTATAACATTATGCAGCTGAGTAACCTTCAGGATTGGGATCAGGCAGAGCGAGCGGCCCGTTTGCCGAAAGCCATCTCTGATATGGACACTCAACCGGATGTGATTCTGATCAGTGAAGCCTTCAATGCTGAGGCCGAGCAAGCGATGAATCAGCTTGCAAGTTTGTACCCTTATCAAACTCCCAATGTTGGGCAAGACTGCAGCGGGGAAGGTTGGGACGCCCTCACTGGGGATTGTTCTAATTCGTTGTTTGTGGTGCGAGGCGGCGTGACTATCCTATCTAAGTATCCCATCTTGACTCAAAAGGCTCATATTTATAATCACAGTTTAAAGGGCAGCTGGGACTATCAGGCTAACAAAGGCTTTGCATATGCCAAGATAGATAAAAATGGTGAGATTTTTCACCTGATTGGCACCCATTTACAAGCCACACATGATGGGATGTCTGACGAAGAGCATCAAGTTCGTCTGGGTCAGCTGGGAGAAATCAAACATTTTATCGACCAGGCAGCGATTTCCGCTGACGAGCCTGTGATTATTGGTGGTGATATGAACGTGGAGTGGAGCCGCCAGGATGAAATTAAAGACATGAAAGCGGTATTAAATGGCGTTCTGCGCTTCTCTGAGCCGGAAGTAACGTCTTTTTCTGCTAAACATAATTGGTTCACAAAAGCGAATGCTTATCACTTTGACTATGATCTTAATTATAACACCACGTTAGATTATATTTTGTGGAGCCGTGATCATGCCGTGCCAGCCAATCAACCTGAAATGAAGGTGGTGCCATTAACCGCCAAAGACCAGTGGTACTGGGATTACCTTGAAGGTGAGTGGCCACAAGATGCTGGACAAACCTACCATGATGGTTATTACAATGAGCTCTCCGACCACTATCCGGTGATGGCACAGTTTGAATTTGAGTAAGGTGGGCTCTCCATAGCTCACAGCCATATAGGGCTCAATTATGTTGAGCCCACTTTTCCTCGCCACTGATCGTCCTTTCCACAAATAGACTATTTAATTCTCGTTGTATGCCAAGAAAAACTGGCTTTTTGAGCTATGCTTAGCGAATGGATAAATGCGTATCTCGACCTTAGGGTGCCTGTGATAATAGGCGCGACGGCATTGATGATGTGCTCACAAGTAGCCTAATTATCACAACAAGTAACTTGGAGAGTAAGTGCGAGGAAAACATGGATAAGCCGCGTTTCCACATCATTTATGTTGATGATGACGAGCTCACACTGAAGGCAATTGGTCGGGTGATTCGTCGCTTGAAACCTGACTGGACGATTAGTCTGGTAAAAAATCCTACCCAGTGGGAGAAAGGTGTATTAAATGATCAATCACCATCTTTAGTCATTAGTGACTTATTGATGCCTAAACTCAAGGGAGATGCACTGTTAGAGCAGGTCCGCGGGTGCTTTCCGGGCACAGTAAGAGCACTGATCACCGGAGATACAAGGCAAAAGATCACCGAATTGGCAACCCCCAGCGTGCACTTTGTTTTACCTAAGCCTTTCTCTGAAGAGGATTTTGCTAATGTGCTTAACAGTGTTGAGCGTCTCTACAAATTGCCGATTGATAGTGAAACACGCAATCGCCTCATCGGTATCGAGGACTTTCCCGTTCTGCCTGATTGTGTCCGCCGACTGCGTGCCACGATTAACGATCCAAACTCTGACATGGAACAAATTGCACGGGTGGTGAGTGAAGAGCCACCTCTGGTTGCTCGACTTTTGCAGCTGGCTAACTCGGCCTATCTGGGCTTTCGCAACCGAACTTGGTCCATAGAAACTGCGATCAATCGATTGGGTATTCAATCAGTGGAATCCATTGCTGCCACTATGGTTGGGCACAATGCGTTTCAGCACTTGTCGACCAAGGAGCACTATGAAGTGGTCGACGAACATATCGAACTGGCTAATCTAAGCAAATCACTGGGTGTCTTTTTAGGGCACGACAAAGCGCATGCTGAGCGCTTATATCTGGCATCTGTCTTGTCATCGTTGGGAGAGTTAATGGCACGAGAGCTAGGTTGTCGGGAAAGTGGTAATAATCCCATCTGTGATTTACCCACTCGCTTTGATACTGCGCTCATTGTGTCCAGCTATATCGTTATCTTATGGGGCTACGATTTTGAATTGGCAGAAATCGTTTTAGCCAGTGGTGAGGCGTCTTTGTTGTCTGACGGTGAACAGGCCAGTGATGGTGCACTCCTACATTACTGTCGTCAGTGGATTCACGCGAACGATATCGAGAAAGCGAAACTTTTACAGTCTTGGTCGGCGAATATTGGCGCGTTTTTTACTCAATCGTATCAGGAGACGATCTGAGTGTACTGGTTGGTATTCGACGTTACTATAGGTTTTCCCTGTCGACTGAATAGGGAGGGAAAACGTGAAGAATAGCGACATGTCACTAGCATTGTTCAATCAACTGTCAATAGCGATATGTATCGTCGATCATGAGTACACCATTGAGAGTGCAAACGCGAGCTTCCTTGATCGCTTACCAGCAAACCAAAGTACAGTGGTTGGACGCTCACTATTGGCATGCTTTCCAGTCCATCGTCAATTTTTACAGCAAAACATCGATTCGGTTTTCTCGACGCGAACGCCATTACTTTCCTCCGGCTCTGTCATCGTTGATACATCTTTGGAAGTGGGGAGCGACGCCACACATAAGTGGCAAGACATTGAGTTTCTTCCCATCCCGTCAGCGTGTGGTGTGGTAACACAGGTTGCGATTTGTTTTTACCGTCCCACAATGTTGGCGGCCCCGAAGCAAGACTCAGTTACCACCATGTCGGATAGTCAGCGACTCAAACGAAGCTCGGATGCCTATCAAGAAGTGGTTTCAGAGCTTAAGCAGCTTCAAAGCCAATTGCTTCAGTCTGAGAAAATGGCGTCGATTGGGCAAATATCGGCGGGAATTGCCCATGAAATCAATAACCCTATCGCTTTTATTTCTTCAAATATCCGCACCTTGTACGACTATCTAGAGAAATTTTCCGCTTATGTCCATCAGTTGGATGAAAAGATTGATGCGAGTGAGAACAAGGTGTTAGTCGCTGATAGGCAGGCGCTAAAAGATAAGATTCAGTTAGATTATTTACTCGAAGATGCCAGCGATCTCATTGAAGAGTCGTTAGAGGGTATCTCGAGAGTGATAACGATTGTCAAAGATCTCAAAGAGTTTTCCCGTGCTGATAATGGCGAATGGGTTTCAACCGATGTTCGTCGCGGTATCGACTCGACACTGAAGATTATCCACAACGAAATTAAGTATGCCATTGAGATCGAGAGAAACTATTCGCCACAGACACCTGACATTATTTGTCAGCCTATGCAATTGAATCAGGTTTTTCTCAACCTGTTGATTAATGCCGCCCAAGCGATTGAGGGCGAAGGGAAAATAAACATCGATGTTGCGCCTCTCGATGTTGAGCACTTAATGATAAAAATTAAAGATACCGGTCTCGGGATCCCTGATGAAGCGCTGACGACGATTTTTGAGCCGTTTTATACCACCAAGCCTGTGGGGCAGGGAACCGGGCTTGGGTTGTCGGTGTCACGCGATATTATCGCTGCGCATGGTGGCCAAATAACAGTAGAAAGTGAGCAGGGAAAAGGAACCACGTTTACTATCGTGTTGCCTTGTTCCGATGGCTGCGCCGACGAAATTGCCCCGTCTGATGCAGAAGGTATAAGAGGAGACTAAAGCGCATGATGGCGTACACGGAAATCTTACTGGTTGATGATGAGCCACATATTTTGCGCGCATTAAAGCGAGAGTTACGTCGTTTTGTGGCGCATATTCATACCGCAGAGTCGGGGCAGCAGGCGCTCGATATTTTAACCAAACATCAAATTGGTCTTGTGATTTCCGATTACCGCATGCCGAATATGGACGGTGCAGAGTTACTGATTAGTATTCACCAACGTTATCCCGATATCGCGACCATTATGTTGTCCGGGCAAGCCGATCTACCGGGCGTTTCTCGAGCGATTAATGCTGGTGCGTTGAGCCAGTATGTGAGCAAACCATGGGACCGCGACGTGTTGTGTGACACGGTGAAAACCATTTTGACCCATAAACACGCGTCTTTGCCCAACGACACACTGACGGCTTGCTTTTCAAAAGAGGCGCTCAACCAGAAAATTCAAGGTATGGCGGTGGATGCAAAAACACCGTGGTTGGTGGCGATTGTTGATAACCAAGGCACGAGTAATCTTAATGAAACCGAGTCGGTGATGGTGGGGAATCAACGTCTGCAAAGGGTGAGTGAACACTTGCATGAGTTGGAGGTATTTAAATGGTATCGGATCGCCGACAAATTTATTGCTCTATTTGAGTATTCATCAGAAGGCCACCGGTTGTTAAGCGAACTGATTGAAAGTTTGCACGCCGCAGAAGAGAAAGGCCTGTCGACACAATTAATGATCAGTGCCCTTCGCTCTTGGCAGGAATTGTCTTTTGATACAGTTCAGGCGCGTAAAGCAGAAAAAATACCACTTTATGATGCGCTCTATTGGCTACCTTGCCCTGAAGAACATCAAGACGACGCATCGTTACGCGCCTTGATTCATGATATTGAGGCCAAGCACTTCGAGGCATTCTTTCAACCTCAGTTAAATATTGTAACCAATGAAATAGATGGTTTTGMAGCGCTAGTGAGACGCCGGCTTGCGGTGGGACACTACCAAAGCCCTGCGGGATTTTTGCCGTTATTGAGTCAATATCGGCTTGAAGGTGTGTTAACCACCTCGATGTTTGAGCAAGCACTGGAAGCGATTGGACGACTACGTCAGGCAGGTTACGCGAAAACGGTGAGTGTTAATGTCACTGCAAAACAATTAGAGACTGGGTTTGTGGTTGATGTTATCCAGCACCTTTTGCCGTACTACCCCGATGAGATTACACATCTTGAAGTCGAGTTGGTAGAAACTGACCGGATTGATGACTTTTCACTGACGCGCCAGCAAATGGAGCGTTTGAAATCACTCGGTATCTCCTGTGCGTTAGATGACTTTGGTACTGGTTTTGCTGGGTTCGAGTCCATGTGCGACCTCCCCTTTGACGTGATAAAAATAGATGGCCGCTTTGTTCGCAATATTGGTCAGAGTGAAATGGATGAAGTGATCCTGACTTCAATTGGTCAGAGTGCTCGGCTGATGAACGTCGAGGTGGTCGCTGAGTGGGTCGAGAATCAAAACCAAATCGACTTTTTGAGAGAAAAGGGGTGTACGCGAGTACAAGGTTATGGAATTTGCGCACCGCTCAGCGGAGATAAACTCCTTGAGTTTTTAGCTAACTTTAAAGCACAAGAGACGCCTTATTAACGAGGAAGACTGTCATCATGAGGCATGATTTGCGATAGCATCACTTTTGTGTCGGAGTAGGGTGATAGCGGCTGTGGTGCCGTGGACTGATGAGGTGAGTTGTATATCGCCTTGGTGATGGCGGACAATGTCGTAGACATACGTCAACCCGAGCCCCATGCCTTGTCCAACCGGCAGGGTGGTAAAGAAAGGGTCGTAAACACGATGACTCTGATCATGCGGTAACCCAGGCCCCGAGTCTTTCACGGTGATGGTGCACGATTCACCATTGTCTTCACCCTCTACATCAATACTGTGTGCAACGTCTGGAGTACCGCGCTCACAGGCTTGCTGTGCATTTTTGATCACTTCTTTAAACAGCATTACCAGCTCGTCATAGCGTCCCATAACTCGGGGGAGTTGATACACGTTAGCGGCAATCGATATCTTGATATTAGTCGGCGGTGATAGAGTGTTCAGAGCCTCATCAATCACCGTAAAGATCTCAACGCCTTGAAAGTGTTGGCGTGTTTGTTGGTTATAGCTGGAGTACTGTTGTAAGGCGGAAACAATATTGATTACGCGTTGCACACAGTCGTTGGCATCGGCAAGGCTATCATTAAAATCATCATAAAGGTCATCGACATAGTGGCGATTTTTCCAATGAGTGAGGGTTTCAAGCGGCTCTGATTGGTGAATAACGTGCTCGGCAATCTCAGTCCACTTTTGGTAGGTGTCGAGATATTCTTGGCACATTTTCAGGTTACTTTTAACCGCGCCGATGGGGTTATTGATTTCATGGGCAACCCCTGCTGCCATGGTGCCGATGGATGCCATTTTCTCACTTTCGACCAGCTTTTCTTGCGTTTGCTTGAGTTGATGGTTTATTTCACGGAGTTGATCATTAGATCGCACTAAATCAGCCGTGCGCCGCGCTACCTTACTTTCCAATGTCTGGTTGGCTTCTTCTAGCCGTTTTTGGTAGGTCGCGGTTTTATTCTCGGACTCGCGTAATGCTGTAATCATATTACTAAACGCAGCGGCCACACTGGCCAGTTCATCCTTCCCGTGGGTTGAAATGCGTACGTCTCGCTCGCCACTGGCGATGGTATTGGCAGCATTTTTAAGTTCTGATAAGCGCTGAGTGAGGTAGTTTCCCAACAGATAAGAGAATAAGGCCACCAATAGCATCTCGCCCAGCACAATCAGCATGCTCCAATTTTTCGCGTCTTTAATTTGGCCAAGTAGGCTGGTCAGGTCAAAGCCTATCCAGACCGAGCCAAATTCAATGTTCGACTCGGAAATAGTCGCGCGTACATCATACAGCCCGTCCGTGACAGATTGGGCATTTATCTCAAGAATGTCCGTCGTAAAAGAAGCTGGAAGGTCACCGGCCGATGATAGGACTCTCCCATCATCGCCTACAACAGCGACATATATAATATCGCTGTTATGGAGCAGCTCTTGAGTAAAAGAATCGACGGTGGCGAGATCAAATGACAACACCGCATTCTTTACCGTGGAGGCGAACAACTGGGTTGTTGAACTGGCACGTTGGTTGAGCCCTTGGTAGTTGGTGGTTTCTAAATAGTTGAGGGTCAATGTCAGTAGAATCGCCAGCAAGATCGCCTCAATCAATGCGACACCTAAGATAGTCTTTAATCGCAAGGACATGGGTTATTCACTCAGCAAGTGTTGCAATAGCGTAATGTTTAACGCTCTTACATCGTCCCAATCTTCGTTCTGTGCTGACTCTATCCCTTTAAAACTGATATTACCCAGTAGTGATTTGCCTTTTTCACTGTCATTGAGGGAGAGAAAGGCCGCTTTAATCGCATCGGCGACTTGAGGGTCAAGGTCAGGATGAAATGCGAATGCATGAGGCGTATAGCCGGGGGTTTTCCATAATACTCGCAACTGTTTGCTAACCTCGGGATCGGTGTTATTCAAGGTGCGCTCAATGCCTCCGCCGGCATCAAAGAAATCTCGCGCAACGTTCAAATAGACCGAATCATGAGACGAGACATATTGCGGTGTAATGTTTATGCCTTGATTTTTCAGCGCCGCGCGAGGTACCACACTGGCTGCGAATGCCGCTGGTGAGGGAAACGCTAAGCGCTTGCCATCTAGCTCCTCAAGGGAGGTAATGGACGCCTCTTTTTTGACGACTAAAATACCGTGAATCCGCTTATCTTTTTGCTTCGCAAACGCTTGGTAGCCGGGTTTTTGGTGGAAAACCGTGTAGTGATAAGGATTCATGTACGCGACATCATATTCACCGGTGAGTACACGTCCTTCGAATTCGGGAATGTCTTTGGCAGTACGAAAGACAAGGTTGTACCCTGATTGTTGAGAGACGTATTCTAAAATCGGGCCCCAGTTGTTGGCCAGTGTAATAGCAGATTGTTGTGGCACGATACCAAAGGTAATGTCTCTCGCTTGAACATTGCCAATAACGGCAATGCTTAGCAATAATGACAGTAAAATTTGTTTCATCTGATCATCTCTCACCCAGTAACTGACGAACTATTAGACAGTGTAGTTACCTGTATCTATCCTTGCCATACAATCCTGTGTGATTAAGTCAATGAAATCAGGTTGTAACCTACGAACCGTTTTTTTCTTTCTGAACTCAGGCCACATTGCTCGCCCTCGATGACAACTTGATGTTTGCATACGAGGGCGAGAAAAGTGGCAGTCATCTTTCGAAATGATGAAATTTCCAGGTGGCTAACGAGACAAAGTGGGACGTGAGGGTTTGATAGTCAGTACCCCAATGATGACGGCGCAAGAAAGCATAATGCAGGTTAACGTAGGCAACGGCGGATAATTTAACGTGAGCGTTGCTAACAAGGAGGCGAACCCATAACCCAGTGTATGCGCCATGGCGATATAACCACTGACTCTTCCCGGTTCATGGTCGAGCCGTTGCATCGCTTGGCTGGTATAGGCGGGAACCAGGAGTGCACAGGCGCCAGATATCACCACCATTGCCAGCACTAACGCCGCAAAATGTGGCACTAATAGCAAGGCATAACCTATCACCATACTGATTGCGCCAAGGCTTAGCATACGCTCGGTACTAAGACGCTGTCTTTTTACCACTAACACTTGTACGGCTAAGGTGGCGATACCGCTTAACGTCAGCAAATAGCCGATGGCTTGGCTAACTTTATCGGCGGACCATTCGGTGAGGTAATTGAGCATGGGGGTGAGATTGTATTGCAACAGAGCAATCGCTGCACATACGGCAAGACCGTAACCCATGTAGGGCCAAATGGCTTTTGGCGCGAGCCATAGATGGGCGGATGAATGAGGTTCGTCCTTCTTATCCGCGCAGTGAGGCATCATACTGATAGCGATTGCTCCTAATAGTGGCAGTAATAGCATCAGCGTCAGTGACGCGTAGGGGCTGATCACTAGTACTGCCGAGGCAATCAACGGGCCAGCTAATCGGCCAAGGCTTAAGCCAATGCTAATGGAAGTGATCGCTTGCATACGGCGTGCCTCGCCGGCGAGTAACACGGCCCAATGCTGATTAGCAGGCACCATCCCTGCGACCGTTAAGCCATAGATCACCCGTGCCAGTATCGCAAGCGCCAACCAAGGCCATTGGGTAGCGCTGCTTTGCGCGCCCACTGTTGCGGCGAGCAATAACGCGAAGCTAATCGCCATGCCGGTTAGCGCTTGCAGTACCACAAACTTAGGACCATGTTGGTCGCTCATTCGTCCCCAAAATGGCGCGGCAGGGAGAAACAAAACGCTTCCCACGGCAATAATCACTGCCCATGTCGACAGTGAAAAGCCACCTTGCGCCACCAGTAAGGGAAGCGAGACCAAGAGTCCGTTCTGACCGATACCCATCAAGGCAGCAATCAACGTCAAGGTGATCGGTTGCCACCTTGCAGTTTGTCTCGCCGCTTGTGTGTGTGCGTGGGCCATTACCAACCTGCTACTTTTTGCATTTTAGGTGTGGCAGGGGAGGACGCTGCCAATGTCCAATCAAGCAGGCCGTGGTGATGGGCAATATCGTACATCGGTGTACCATTAATCGCATTGATAATGGTGGCGGCTCGCCATGCTGCAAGACTCAGTTGCGGCTCAATAATGCCGTGACAATGCGTGCCGACATTCATCATATACAATGCCTGAGTATAGTCTTCACGCATCTTTACTCGGTAGTGCGCATTCACACTTGGCCGACCTTTGTCATCGAGTTCGAGACAATCGCGCAGGGTATCGAGACACTGAGGCAGGGCACGAGAAAATCCGGTACACAAGATAACCACGTCTGCATCGATTGTTGCGATGTCACCGGTCAACGTCGCCGTTGTGGTTAACTGGTAACCGGATGGATGCGATTGCATACCCGTGAGCGTTTGTCCTGGAAGCAGTCGCCACCACGGCGGTGACCGGCGTACATATTTATCATGATAGAGGCGCTGATATAGCCCTTGTAAGCAGTTTTCGGTAATCCCATCACTGGCCAGCTTTTGTTGTGCAAGCTGAGTGTGTTTGACCTTGGGGTCGAGACCGTGAAACTGCTCTGCATAATCAGGCATAAAGTACTGATCAGTAAATGGGTTCTCATCCAATCCTTGGAGGTTAGGGCGACGAGAGACCCAATCAATATGCGCAACTTTGCCAAATTCACCATCAAAGACGTGCTGAAAAACATCGGCACCGGTTTGGCCACCACCAACAATGGCGACTTTTTTACCCCTTAAGTCTGGTTGTCGAAGTGCCAGTTCGCTGGCGTGAAAGACCTGCTCACCCATAAATGGTTCAGCACAGTCAGGCATAAACGGCTGGGTACCGGTACCAAGGATCAAATGATCACAGGTCAATTGTCCGTGTTGTGTATTCACCGCGAAGCCTGAGCCGTGTGGCGTAATGTTAACGACGGGTGTGTCGAATTGGGTATTGGGAAGCTGGTGAGCCACCCAAGCCATATAATCTGAAAACTCTAACCGTGAGACCGTCTGTTCGCCCCGCGCCGTAAAAGGATAGAATTTCTTGGTTTTAACCAGATAATTAATAAACGTATAGGGGCTGGTTGGATCAACTGCCGTCACCATGTCTTTCAGGTACGAGGTTTGCATTTTTGCATCATCGAGCAATAAACCGGGATGCCACGCAAAGCGTGGCTTTTGCTCAACAAACAAACTTGAAATCGTTTGAGTGTGGGGAGCCAGCAGTGCCGCCGCACTGAGATTAAAGGGGCCAAGCCCGATACCTAAAACAGAATAATGCCTTGTCATAACTACATCCTTATTGCGCGTACTGCGCGAAAAAGTCGTGACGCTCACATTGCAATAGCGCGGCGCGCTTATGYGGGAAATCGAATTCTTTTTGTTTTTTCATGCCTACGCCACGGCTAATGCGTACCACACGCCAATTAGCCGCATTCGGCTCTCCCATCACATTTAAGGTGCGAGATTCGGCTAAAAAGCAGTAGTGGATGAGCGATTGCGCCCAAGTACTAAAAAACTGACGTCCCAAAAAGTGAGGATTGCCGACCAGCATATGGATACCACGATCGAAAGCATCGACATCGTAGTAAGGCCCAAGCCGGTCTTCGGCTACCCAATAAATTTCAAAGTAGCCGAAAGGCTGTCCATCAAACTCGCCAATCACGGGGATAAGATGTGCGTCATGGTGCACCTTTTGTAGATATTGGCGATGAAAGTCGAGCGAGCCCTCTAATTCCCAAATCGGGGCAATATCCGGATGGTTATGCCATGCGTGAAAGCATGCAAGATCACGTTCTGTTTCTACCGGACGCAGCGTCAGGGTGCGTTTGAGGTGATAAAAGTAGCGACGATAGAACACACCTTGTGGCTTTTCAGGCCGCGTTGGGTGGGTTAAGCCGTTGTCTGCGGTTTGGTATCCCTCATTGGAGGGGGCCTGAGCTTGGTGCCAAATCGGGCAGTGCTGTTTAAACTGCGACAGCGTCAGTGGTGTGCCGGGGGAGACGACGGATTGCAGAGCGTGAGGGTAATCACTGGCATGCAGTGCTTGGCACTGATGCTGATAAAAGGCGTGTTCAACGGCCGACCACCAGAGTGATTCATCATTGCAATAGCGCGTGGTTAGTGTCGCGGTGTCATTGTCCGGTTGGTGCAGCACGAAGGTCGCTTTGGCTTGACCATGCTCCATTACGTCGATGAGGTGATATGGCGCGTCGAGCGAGTGGCTGCGAAGTCCCACGGTGCGATCAAGATTGACCGGTTTAAATATCCATGAGCCCAGTGCGTTATCACCATAAAATGGGTTACCGATATCCGTGTAAATTTGGCTGGGATCGGCCAGTGTCGCTTCATTGTGATCGGCGAGGAAAGTGTGGAAGTTCCGTTTCCAGTGCAGGGTCGGCGAGTCGAGAAGATAGTCATACAGGCGGCTATCCACAGGATGGCTCGCTCGCCAAGTTGCGAAAGCTTGACGGCAGACCTGCCACAAACGTTGCTCGGTGACACCGGTGGCTTCGCTGATCGCGGAAAGTGTATTGATTAGCGTATTACCAATCAGATAGTAACTCAGATACGGGTCAACCTTGTCGGCTGGTACGTAACAGCTTGGTAACCCCTCACTGAATGCGTCGGGGAACAGCGTCGGGGCCGGGTCGGTGACCCAAATACCTTGGCAGTCTCTGTACATCATGGCATTAGGCAAACCGTGCGCGGTACGCAGCAAGATGTTTTGCTGGTGGGCCAGTAACAAGATGCCATAATCGCTGCGTGCCAAACACAAGGGATACAGAATATGGTCTAAGAAGGCGACTAACCAATGGTGTGCAGCGTCGTGCTGTGACCATTGATGATGCTGTGCGGCTTGCGCGATCAGTGCGCCAATTTGACTGCCTTGCTCATGCGATTGATTGATGCTGGCGAGCAGGTGGACATCTTGATCGGCTTGGTGGGCGAATATATTGTCACGCAAGCTCACTAAAGGCAGTGATAAAGGCTCGCCTTGCGCAGACAAAATGGTGCACCAGACAGGCTCTTCGATAAAAGTCGTGGTGGGAGTTCGCTGCTGCAGCGTTTGTCCGGGGGCTGCGTTGAGCATTTTACTCAGTAAGGCACCACGCTTGGCTTCAGTGGCGGTTAATAGCCGTACCGAGTTAGTGAGCTTGACAGGTAGAGAGACTTTTAACATCCACTGATGGTCGGGATGATAAATGGCGCGTGACGATGAGGTCGCCAGCCAGCCACTACTGGTCAAGGCTAAATCAATCACGCTATTTTTGAGTGTGTGTGCGTCATCACTGTCACGCCACGCTTGCGCCTGTAAAGGGTGCATGGGCAAGGGAAGCCAGCCTCGGGGCAAATTGGCCGCATGGATTAAGCCCACGCTATCCACAAACAGCGACTGCAAGGTGTCGAGTACATCATGGTTAACCCCTTCACCTGTCCATTGCTCCGGCGAAACCGCAAACCATTCAATCGCAAATGACTGCGCAAATTCGGGTAGATATGCCTCTTGCTGTTCAGGCGTCAGTGGTTCATTGCTTTTGGGGGCTGGGTGCATGCTATGTCCGCCGGTCAGAGACTGCTCCGATTCGATAAAACGCTGAGGCCAGCGGTCGGCGAACGTATGTTGCCAATGTGCCTCTGCCCGCTGCACATAGGCGTCAGATTGACTTGCACGCGATACAAAGCGATCGAGACGCTCGCTACTGACCTCAGGCACTGATTGCGCGATACGGCAAACCGCATCGGCAAAGGTGGTAGGGATAGTTTCACCTTCGGTACCGCGCCACAGTATGTCCCCTTGATAGCGATGACGGCCGGCAGCGGAGGTGTAGGTGAGCGGTAATAATAATTCGCCCTGTTGGCATGGGAAACAGGCGTGGTCAGGCCGACCTTTTATCACACGCGTGTGCGGGTGCTCGACAAACAACGCATTGAAAAACGCATTCAAACTCAGGGGGTGTGTCATCTCAACTCCTTACAGACACGGGCTTACTGGGGCAATGTTGTTGTGCAAATATGGGCTAAAAAAATTGGGAGAAAAGGCGCCCAACGATGACTGGGCGCGAAAAGGAATACAATTAAAACGTGGCGCTGTAGCTCAAGCTAAAGGTGCGCCCCACACCGGCGTAGTCAAACATGTCGGCGCTAGCGAGGCCGCTATAGACTTTCTGAGCTTTTTGGCTCCAAATCGTTTGATAGTCTTTATCAAACAGATTTTGGATGCCGAAATTAATTTGGCCGACCGGCAACGTGTAGTAACCATTGAGGCCGACAAGCTCATAGCCCTCAAGGCGGTCGCCATCTTCATCAGACAGATCGCCAACGTGTTGGAGGTTGAGCTCTGTACCCCAATCGAAGTTATCGTAACCCACTGCCGCCATCGCGGTAGAAGGGCTCGCATTGTAGATACTCAGCTCATCCCAATGGCCACTATTCTTGATTTCGCTCTGCACTAAGTGGCCCTGTGCACGGCTATACCAAGTGTCAGTGAGGTAGTATTTGATTTGCCCTTCGAGGCCATAAATACGCTGTTTGTCACTATCTAACGTGACATCGAGATCGCTGTTGTATTTGTACGACTTGTCCGAAATTGAGTAGTACGCGGCGACTTGCGCGTTGTAGTCTTGTTGCTGGGTTCGCCAGCCTAGCTCAAAGGAGTTGGTTTTTACGCCGTCCAATTCTGTGTTTTGAACACTCACACTATTGGTGAGGGTGCCGCCTGAATATTTGCCTTTGCCGTAGAATTTGCCTGGGTCCGGCATATTAAAGCCTTGACTAAAGTTGGCCCAAACTTGTTGGTTGTCGGTCAGGTCGTACTTGAGTCCCGCATTTGCGAGCCAAATGTCCTTGTCTGTGGTGCCGCCAGGGATGGCATCAGCATCGGGTAATAAACCGAGGAGTATATAGGCTTGCTGGGTGAAGCCGATAAAGTCACTGCCTTTGTATTTGGTGTACTGGTAGCGCAATCCGGCAAAGGCATTTAATTTATCATTAACGGCCCAGTCTGCTTGAGCAAACACACCGGCATTTTGGGTATCAAAGTCAGGATAACGACCGATCGTGCCCTTTTTCTCAAACTCTAAACCATGGCTTGTTGCACTGGTTGTTGAATCATAGACGTATTGCTTGGCGCGAAATTCTTCCTTGCTGTAATCCAACCCATAGTTCAGCGTGAGGTTATCCCAGTTTTTCTCCAGTAAGAATTTTAGGCCGTAAACATCGTTGCTTTGCTCTGAGCCGCTAAATAGACCGTTACGCGGAAACGGGAAATAGCCGAAGGTTTCTTCTCGATAATAGGCTTGCGCGAGCAAAGCATGATTTAGCACATTGGTATGGCTATATTGGGTGTTGAGCATCAAACGTTCAGTGAATGGTTGCTCATCAAGTTTGAGTCCTTTACGACGCTCAACGTCACTTTTTAGATCGGTCGTATCTTCAAACCAGATCCCGTAATCACTGTCTTGCTGACTGTCATAGTATTGAGCAGTTAGGGAAAGGTGCTGTTCGTCATCAGGGGTGTAATCCAAGCTACCCATCACATCAATGCTGTCATTGAATTGGGTATCGGTTTGAGTCACATCGGGCAGGATAGGATCGCCATTGCCGTCGTAGGCCGCGCCTTTGCCTTCATACGCTACGGATAAGCGCCCTTGCAAGGTATCACTGCCACCGGATACCGCGACCGCGGCTTTTTTGGTCAGGTCGTCGCTGTTGTTAAACCCAGTGGTGACGCCGGTGTGAACCTCAAGTTGCGCATCACCCGCTTCACCTCGTTTGGTGATGATATTGATAATACCACCGGTAGCCCCCGCGCCATAAATGGAGGTTGCGCCTGACAGTACCTCAACACGTGCGACATTAAAGGGGTCGATACTATCCAGTTGGCGGCTGATGGTGCGAGCGGCATTCAGTGCGACGCCATCAATCATGATTTGCGCGCTGCGGCCACGCAAATTCTGTGAGGCGTTGGTACGTGCGTTGGTGCTACCAAAGTCAAAGCTTGGGATCAGCTTCCCGAGCGCGCCTTTTAATGACTCACCGCCTTGAATTTCACGGGTTAGTTCTTCATTGGTGATCACCCAGTTGGTGCTGGCGGAATCGGCGATCGTGGTCTGAATTTTACTGCCAGTTACGATGATGGTTTCGGTATTGGCCGCAGAAGGGGCGGCATGGGCAAGGTGTGCGCCAATCACTAAGGCCAGTGGGGTCAGTGAGAGGCCAACTACTTTTTTAGACTTCATCATTATCCTTATACAACATAAAGCTGCAGGGCTCAGTGAGCCTGCGTCCCTGCAGATACGTCTACGTCACTACCTAATTATTTATTATCAAATGATAATAGATATCATTATGATTATTGATATTTGCCCTCATTGTCAATACATTGATAACCGAATTTCCACATTTCATCTAATTCGGTGAAAAATAACGCATAAAGGACGTAACAAATGCAGGGGAATTATTGGCAAACAGCCAATCAGAAACTGCTCGCAAAAGCGATCAGTGAGCTTCATTTCGAAAATGCGATTACGGTTGACCACCTTGAAGGGCGCCAGTTTAGGTTGGCGCTGCCTGATGCAGAGTGGCGGTTTACTGGCACGATGAGCGTTTGGGAAATGGTGATGGTAGACAGTGGCAGCGTGTCACGGGGCGATAACCACCATCCAGAACTGATTGCATTAGTGATGGACTTGCAGCCTGTTATCGATATGGCGCCTTTGCACCTTGGCGGATTTATCGAGGAGTATCAAGAAACACTCATTGCGGAACAACAGCATCTCGCGATGCTTAGCACCCTGACAGCCGATAAACTCGTGACGTTATCAGAAACCGATCGCCAGCCCTATTTGGATGCTCACCCCAAGGTGCTCGCCAACAAAGGGCGATTAGGCTGGGGCCAGCAAGATCGTCAGCAATATGCGCCTGAGTATGGCAACACGTTTGCGTTGCATTATCTCGCTGTACATCGAGCGTGCGCACGTTATGGCTTTGGGGATGGATTCGATCAGGCCTCTTTGCTCACTGAGACCCTATCACCAGCCGCTTATGACGCACTCATGACGCGCTTAGCGGTCGATGAACGGGATGATTATCTGATTATGGCGGTGCATCCGTGGCAGATGCAGCGTTATATTTACAGCCAATATGCATCATTACTTGCCTCTGGTGATATCATCGATCTCGGCACAAGTGAGGAACAGTGGCGTCCACAGCAGTCTATTCGTACCTTGAGTCGGGCGGATGAACAAGGCAAGTACGACGTAAAAACAGCGTTAACCATTCTCAATACTTCTTGCTATCGCGGCGTACCGGGGAGCTTTATTGCCCATGGCCCAGTGCTGTCAAAATGGCTGTCAACCTGTGTGCGTGAGGATGCGTTATTGTCGCGTCTTGGCATGCATGTACAGCAGGAAGTCGCCGGTGTGTACTGCCCGCAGCCTTATCAGGCGAAAATAGACAGCTGTTACAAATATCACGAAATGTTGGGATGCGTTTGGCGTGAGCGTGCCGAAAGCCTGTTACCGTCTCATCAGCGACCCATGAGTATGGCGACCCTGATGCAAGCGGGTGGCGATGGGGTCAGCTGTGTCGGAGCGCTGATTGCGCGCACCTTACTAACGCCTAGCGAATGGTTGCAGCGTTTGTTTGATCATGTTGTGGTACCCCTCTATCACTTACTGTGCCAATACGGGATTGGGTTAGTTGCGCATGGGCAAAATATTACCGTGGTGCTGGAAGACGATATCCCTGTGGGTTGCATGATCAAAGATTTTCATGGTGATTTACGCTTTGTCGATCAACCGTTTCCAGAGTTGGACAGCTTAGATAAACGCGTGCGAGCGGCGATCAAGCACTTGCCGCCACACTATCTGGTGCATGATTTATATACGGGGCATTTTGTGACCACACTACGTTTTATTTCGCCGTGGTTTGTGTCCCTTGGGGTGAGTGAGACTGAATTTTATCGTCAGTTAGGTGACACCCTTCGTCGTTATCAACAGGCACACCCGCAGCTGAATGAACGCTTTAGATTGTTTGACGTGCTGAGTGAGGCGAAAGAGAAGATTTGTATCAATCGGGTTAGATTTAATATTGGCTACGATGATAGTAACGAGCGACCGTTGCCCATGTTTGGTGAGGCGATTCGCAATCCACTGGCTGAGGCGTAATGCGGATACTTAACGAAAAATACCCGCAATAGGCGGGTATTAACAATCAAATCAGTGGAAGTAGTTGGGCTTACTTGCCGCTTTTACTTTGCTTGGTGAGCTCTTTGATAGTACGGCTGATTTCACGGCGCTGCTTAGAAATCTCCGCATTCTTGATGATGTGATCGTCAACGCGGTCTTCGTAATCACCTTTCATATTCTTGATGATTTCGACGATGTCTTCATAGGACATTTCAGGCTGGATGTAATCGAGCAAATTTTCCAGCAACACAACGCGTTTTTGGTTGTCGCGGATCTTCTTGTCGTTGTCTTGGATTTCGCGTTTTAGCTTGTTCTTTTGTCGTGAGTGCTTAACGATCTCAAATACACTGGTCATCATAGTCGCCTTCTATTTTTTTGAAGTATGAAAAAATTAAACCACAAGCGCTCGGCCAAACCCAGCCTTTTCGCGCTTGAAGTGAGGAGTTTTTCATCAATTGAACCGATAAAGGATCTGATTTGGGATACACAGAGATGTGCCATTGGGGAGAGACTGGCGAAAGACATGCCCAAACCACCTTATACCCGATTAGAACGTGATGTTGGCAAAGATAGCAGACTGGCATTGACAGTGGTATGACACATATCAAAGCCAGCCCGCGCAGGACAGCGATCAGTAGTTGGTTGGCGTACCTTCAAGTTTTACTGAAGAGCCAGAGGTTTTCAGCATCGCGCCACGTAACATGGCTTGAACGAGCTCGGTGGCATCAAATTTTGTCAGTGCTTCGTGCGCACCGACTTGTTTGGCACGATCCACACTGATGTCGCTCGACAGTGACGTATGGAGGATCAGGTACGCTTCGGCCAGTTTGTCATCGCTACGGATTTCAAAGGCGAGTTCATAACCGTCAATGCCGGGCATCTCGATATCGCTAACAATTATGTCAAACGGCTTGCCAGCGGACGCCGCGTTTTTCATCATTTGCAGTGCTTCTGAGCCGTTGTTGGTGACGTGATAGGGAATATTAATACTGTCTAACGCCTCAGAAAGCTGCCTTCTTGCGGTTAAGGAATCATCAACAAGCAAGATGTTCATCGGCTTGAGCTTTTCACGATCGACATCCGACAAAACTGGGTGCAGTTTATCCGGATCGGATGGGAAAATATGCTCCATGATGTATTCGACATCCAACAGCTGAACCAACTTTTCGTCGATTTTCATCACGCCAGTCAGAAACGCACGGGTCCCGAGCGTTTGAGGTGGCTCGGCGATCGAGCGCCAGTCACACTCGCTGATCTTTTCGATGCCGCGTACCAAAAATCCCATTACACGACGCTGGCAGTCAGTGACGATAATGTAACATGACTCCCATTCTGACTTATCGACTGGCTTGTAACCAATCGCTTTGGCCATATCAATGACGGGAGTGGCGATGCCACGGAAACTAGTGGTTCCTATCACTGTAGGGTGAGAGCCGGGCAAATCCGTTAGCGGCTGAAAAGGGATGATCTCCCGCACCTTAAGGGTCCCAATCGCAAAAGATTGCGTCGGGGTCAGGCGGAACATCAACATGCCTTGTGATTGATTGGCTTTGCTCTTCATAGCATCACTCTGCGTGTAATCGTAATAACGGTGTGTATTTTATCAGCATTATGCGTAAGACACATCTCCCCATTATGATAGGGGGGATTAGACAGAACATAAAATTTTTCCGTACTATTGTCTCATATTTGAAACTTATTGATAGTGTGAATTAAATGCGCGATTTCGCACGCTTTCCGGTCAGCAGTCATGCTAGGCTAATGACGCAGAAAAACACGAAGACAGAGCCAGACACAGCGCAATAGGTTGCCTGTCGTCATTTCTTACCTAAAATAAAGGTAATAGCTTTTTTGTCACCGTGTTACATCAATGACAAAAGTGCATGATTAGGTGCTCGTCCTCGAGCTATCACGCGCATCGGATATACGCCTTTTAAGAAGTAAACCAACGGTTGAGCAAACTATGACCAATATTTTAGATTCGGTAGATTCGCGTACGCGGCTGGTGGGGGAGAACCGCCTAGAGCTTTTAATGTTTTATCTTGGCACCACGCAACCTTTTGCCATCAACGTTTTTAAAGTGCGTGAAGTCATTAAAGTGCCCCGGCTCAACCAAATGCCAGGTTCGCATCCGAATGTGCGTGGCGTGGCGATGATCCGAGGAAAGTCAATTCCTGTGATTGACCTGCGTCAGTCGATTGGCATGGGCTCGATTGGGGTGTCGGATGACTGCAACGTGATCGTGACCGAGTACAACCGGACGATACAGGCGTTCTTAGTTGGTCAAGTCATCAATATCAAAAACATGGGCTGGGATGAGATTATGGAACCGCCCAAAGGCACTGGTCGCAATAACTACCTGACCGCGATCACTCGCCAAGACTTCGATGGCCAAACTCGCCTCGTGGAAATCGTTGACGTTGAGAAAATCTTGGCTGAGATTGTCGCGTACGAAATTGGTATATCAGAAGATGTGCTCGATCCGCAACTCACACCTTATATGGCAGGGCAGCGTGTCTTGGTGGTCGATGATTCGTCAACAGCACGTGCACAAGTCAGTGATACTCTGTCTCAGTTTGGTGTCGAATGCATCATGAAAAAAAACGGTGCCGAGGCGCTGCAATTACTTAAAAGTTGGTGTGATGAAGGCAAAAATGTCAGCGATGAGATCTTATTAATGATCACCGATGCTGAAATGCCTGAGATGGATGGCTACAAATTAACGCATGAGGTACGTTCCGATAGCCGAATGAGTAACCTTTACATCGCACTGAACACCTCATTGAGTGGTAGTTTCAACGAGGCCATGGTTGRAAAAGTCGGCTGTAACCAGTTTATCTCTAAGTTTCAACCTGATTTGCTCGTGAACGTTGTCCAAGAGCGGCTGCGTGAAGTGGTGGCAAGCTAAGGTAACGCGTGACTGCAATGTGCCTTTTGAAGCGAGCCTTGGCTCGCTTTTTTGTTGATTAACGAGGTGGGGTGACGGAGAAAAAACCATGTTGATGTGAAAAGCGCACCCGGTTTAAGGAGGCAGGATGAAATACTTGTTTTTGATGCGACATGCGAAATCCAGTTGGGATGATCCTAGCTTAGACGATCACGATCGGTCATTAAACCCAAGAGGATTTCGTCAAGCCCCTTTGATGGCTGAGCGCCTTAATGCTTGGTTATTGCAGCCTCAAACCATTGTAACCAGCTCAGCACAGCGAGCGAAAGATACCGCGGTACTGGTGGCACAAACTCTCAATGACAAGCCGCCTATCATCGTCGACACCGCCTTATATACCGAGCACAGTGACGCGATTAATATCGTGGCGAAACAGTTGGATGAGCGTCATCAAACCGCGATGGTGATTGGCCATAATCCTGCGTTGAACCTTTATCTCCAACAGATGGGTATGCGCAAAGAGAATTTACCCACGTCTGGAGTAGCCGTGGTGGCGTTTGAGACGACATCGTGGCAAGCGATCAACGAGGTGGATGCGCAGCTGCTTTACCTCGACTGGCCAAAGCGCCAAGCGAGTTAAGTCATAATAGGCACTATATCTAGTTGAAGACAAACTACATTTAGATGAGAGGAGAAAAAGTTATCTACTAAAACTGTGGATAACCCCGTTAATTTCTTTGTTACCTTTCTTCTGAGCCCTGTACTCATCAGGGATGAGCAGGAAAAACAAAAAAGTGGCGATAAATTAACCATCAATAATGTGTCATATATTTGTCATTATGATGACGCAATCGACCGATGGTGTGGAATAATGGTGCTGCTTTGAGGCAGTCCTTTAACACTGTCGTATCAGCATTCCATTGAGTAGTAGGAGAGTAGGATTGATCACGGTAGATAAACATGAAGGCTTGTCGGTTCGCGTTGCCATTCTGAACGAGGAAATCAGTGCACAAGAAGTCGATTTCTACTTGTTTGTCCCGGGAGAGCTGAAGTTTGGTAAGCATGTCCTGAATGAGGATGAATTCTACCACCGCGTGCTATCTAATAGCCGCACCTACTTTACCTCTCGCTACCACTTACCTTTGGTACACTCGCGTCTTGCTAGCCGAGAAAAATTACCCACTGAGCAATATCGAGTCAGCCTAAGTTTGTATGCTTATCAGTACGCGCTTTCATTAGAAAAAGCTACGCACGATTTTTTTGAGTCGGTCTCAGGATTGGAAGACGAAGAAGCACTCGAGCAACTGGAAGATACCATCGAAATGGCGGTGGAAATCTTGCGCCGTTTGCGCCGTTACCAGCCGCAAGATACCAAGCTAGTAAAGTATTACAACAACATTGATAATTACCTCTCATGGCTGACTGAGCAGAGGTTCTTGTCACTTTTAGCACATATGCCGCGTGGCTCGGTATATAAAACCATCCGCCAACAACTGGTGGAGCTTTGTGAAGCGGAAGAAGCCCATCGTTTAGTCAATCGCTACAATTCTGACAAAGCTATCAGCGATCCGACCCGCATGGTTAACAAAATGCGCCTGTTACGTCGTTTGATTGAATTTCCYGTCACCATTCGCCAAAAACCGGAAGCCTTGGGTAAGAACCTCAACAAACTCGCGAAAGCTTCGGCGACGGCGTTTGTGATGCTGTTTGTTACGACTGTGATTGTGCAGGCGCGGCAGTATTTGGGTGAGATTACCTTGTCGTTTGTCTTGGCGATGGCTGGGATTTATGCGTTGCGTGAAATTTTTAAAGATGATTTGCGTGATGCGCTGTGGCGATGGATTCGTAAAGGGCGGCCCAAATGGCGCAAACGCTTTATTGACCCTACCTCGAATAGACAGATTGGTCGGCAGTTGGAGTGGCTCGATTACATCGACTTTACTGCGCTGCCGGATGAAGTCAAAAAGCTGCGTCGTGGCAAGCTGCGTCAACAAGAAGAGGCCGTGGTGCGCCTAAAGGTCAAAACCCAGCTAGAGACTACCCGCTTTTTGTCGGGCTATGACACGACCCGAGATGTATGGAAGCTCGATTTTCGTTCTTTCTCACGTTTAATGGATCGCGGAAGTCAGCGTTTGTATCGTTTAAACGATGGACAGGTTTTAAAAGACTCGGTTGAAAAACGCCACCAATTTAATTTGGTGAGCTGTCAAAAGATCAAAGACCAGCCCACGGTTTATCAGCGTTGGAAAATCACTGTAAACCGATCGAAAGTGGTCGATATTGAAGAAATCTTAGATTAATTTTTTAATGAAAATGCATTTTTCTTACTGAGGTGGTCAGTACAAAAAGCGTAAAAATCAATGGCACTGAGTGGCTTGGAAAAGTAATAGCCTTGAAACTCATCAACCCCCATCTGCTGTAAATTGATCAATTGTTCCTGTGTCTCAACCCCTTCGGCAACCACGCGGATCCCGAGCTGATGTGACATATAACAAATGGTATCGACCAGTATTTGCTGACGAGAAATAGTTGCCATGTGCTCGACAAAGCTACGATCAATTTTTACTTTGTCAAAGCTTAAGTGATTCAATACCGCCATCGATGACCATCCGGTACCAAAATCATCTAAGGCAAGCTTGACGCCAATGTCTCTTAACTGGTTCATGAGTAAGCTAAATCGACCAATATCATCAATGGTCATGGTCTCGGTGATTTCAAACACTAACCGTTTGCGTTGCTCTGGGTGGTGCATAAAAATATTCACCACGTCTGAGAGCAATGACTCACTGAAGAAAGAATCGGACAGATTGATCGCAACATCGATATGCTGATTGATGGTTTGCCACTCAGTATTCATCGCCGCATAAACTTGACGTAGGATCCAAGTGCCAAGACGCTGTCCGAGACCAGCTTCTTCCGCCACATCGATTAATAACTGTGGGCAGATTGGGCCTAAGGTTGGATGCCGCCAACGAATTAATGCTTCACAACTCAGTTTGTTGGGCTCTGACGATATAATCGGCTGATAGACCAGAGACAGTTCATCCTGACTTTCATCAAGCAGTAGCGCTTTTAAATCATCGTTCAGTTGCCGGCGTTTACGTGCATCGGCCTCGAACTTAGGTTTGAAGACCACGATACTGTCTTTTGAAGGAGAGATTTCTTTGGCTTTTAGCAACGCGAGATCGGCATTGTTCAATAGAGTATTGGCAAACGCATCCCCATCTTTGTGGATGATAGGATCGAGGTCTGAACTCTTTGCGATACCGATAGCAACTGTCAGTCGCGCATCAGGGAAAATGTCATCAATCGCATGCCTTAACGTATCGCGTAGTGGTTGGGTAAAAAAGCTCAGGTGATGACCATCAACTGTGGTTAAAACCGCAAACTTATTACCGCTCAAGCGCGCGCAAATATAACCATAAGGTGAGCAGATACTATTGAGTTTATGCCCGAGTTTAGTGAGTGCATGGTCTCCTTGTTCATACCCCAGTAAATCATTTATGTCTTTAAAGCGGCGGATATCAATGACAAGAAGGGTGTGCATCGTTTGCTTCGTTGCGGCTTGTTGAAGGGCATGCAGCAAATAATTGCGATTAGGTAATTGCGTCACATTATCTAACCACGCCATTTTCTGTTGCTTGATGCTGTCACGGTACATGCGAACCGAAAAGAACACGAGCAGCGTGAGAATCAGCCCAACAGCGAGATACATCCCTTTCAATTGGTTCTCGAGGTATTCGCGCTGCTTGATAGCGGCGGGCCCGATAAAGTTGTTAATCATTAAATCCCGAATGGCGGGTAGTATGGCATCCATTTCGCTAAGGAGTAGTTGCAAACGAGGCTTGTTTCCTTCCAACACCGCTTGTTCATATCGTCTTAGTAAGCGGAATGCTCTTTCGACAACAGGTGTTGCATTAAAGGTCTGCCGCAATGTTTGCGTCTCGCTACTGGTCAAAAAGGTGTCATAGCGGTTCCACAGAATATCGTACTTTAAAATGAGGTTACTGCGATCTCGGCGCTGAGTTTGCAGGTATAAGGCGAGATCATTACGAAATTCCAAGGTTTCTAGCTCCATTTGAGCTAATGCCCAAGCTGATAACTGAGTACGTACTGCTTGGCGAGAGTAGTTTTGGTTGAACTGATAAAGCGTTACGACTGCAAAAATAAAGATCGCGAACACAAAGGCAATGAACCAAGTTACAGGACGTTTAAGCATGGCACCCACCAAAGAGGCTGACAATTATAGCGAGAGAGGACTGGCTTGTTGTCATGCGGCTATTCATGCAATATTTCCACGCGATTGGTTTGCCATACCATACGACTGTGTATTATTTCACTGTCCAGTAGGTTTTCTTCCGATAAAGGGTATATCACCCATATCGGCCCTTTATCGCGAACGCGCATCCATTGCCCATCCTTTTTGATGGCAAAAATAGGATTATATTTTTCGATGTCCTCGATTGTGATTTCTGCCCAATAATCATTGAGCGCATACACTTTTAGCTTCGTTGGTGGCATATCCAGTATGGCGAGTAACTTTTGTACGGAGACACCAAGGAACACGTGCTTGCCCTTCGTCCAAGGCGTAGCGGTTTGAATGGTACGATCGGCCATCGAGACCAATTGTTCGCGCGTAAAAGACTCTATTCCTTCCTTACTGGTAACCGTAAGCATGGGACTGGCAATCGCCGTGCGACTGGCGGTCATCGCGATCACCCATCCGACAATCAATATCCATTGAAAGAAGTGATGATACTTCGCTCTGCCAGTGATGGTGCTGTTTGCCATTATATTTGCCTCCTGAGCCCTCCCTATTAAACCTAGTTGTACGCACTGGCTTACTCAAGTGTGGGCGTAGAGGGCGCATTCTGTAGGCTTAGCAAAGTAACTTGTTTTTATATGCTAGAAGATAATTCTATTTATCAATCATTATGCTCATACAATATCATGTCAGTTTGTTTGCGAGTCGTCATAATGGCTAAAATAAAAACAATTATTAAACCAATATTCTTTTAATGGGTGAAAGTATGAAACAACCCCACTTTTCTACGTTAGCTGTCCACGGTGGTGATCAAACGGACAAGGGGCATAATGCCGCTTTCCCGCCGATTTACACAGCCAGTAGTTTCATTCAATCTGACCTTAGCCATCAGGCCGACTTTGGTTACTCGCGGGTTGCAAATCCAACCCGCTCGGCTTACGAGAGTGCCTTAGCGGCGCTCGAGCAAGGTTGTTATGCGACGGCGACGGCCTCGGGGATGGCAGCGACGGCCTTGGCCTTAGAACTGCTGCCGGCAGGCGCGCACATTATTGCGATGCGCGGTGTGTATGGGGGGACGCATCGCTTGTTCGACAAACTCCGCGCCGCCAATAATGGACTCAGTGTCGATTATGTTGATCTCAATGATCTCAATGCCGTGGCGGCTGCGGTCAAGCCGAACACGGCGATGATCTGGATTGAAACCCCAACCAACCCGTTGTTAGAACTCGTCGATATTACCGCGATTTGCCAGTTTGCCCGCGAGCATGCGTTATTAACCTGTGTGGATAACACCTTTGCGACTGCGTGGAACCAAACGCCGCTGCGTTTAGGGGCAGATATTGTGATGTTGTCGACCAGCAAATACATTGGCGGGCATTCTGACATGATTGGCGGCGCGCTGGTCACCGCTGATAAAGCGTTGGCGAAAAAAATCGATTTTGCGAAAACCACGGTCGGCGCGATTGCCTCGCCATTTGATGCCTATCTCGCGTTACGCGGACTAAAAACGCTCGATCTGCGTATGCAGCGCCAATGCGATAATGCGCTAAAAGTTGCGACCGCGCTGGAAAACCACCCTGCCATTGAAGCGGTTTTCTATCCTGGCTTACCGTCACACCCGCAACATGCGCTTTGTCAGACGCAAATGCGCTCAGGGGGAGCAGTGGTTACCGTTCAGCTAAAAGGCACGCGAGTGGAAAGCGAGCGATTTTTAAGCCGCTTACGCTACTTTATCTTGGCTGAATCGCTCGGTGGTGTGGAGAGTATGATCAACCATTCAGCGTCCATGTCTCACGGCTCCATGAGTGAAGAGGCACGCGAGGCGATGGGAGTTTTCGATACCACCTTCCGGCTTTCAGTCGGCATTGAAGATAGCCGTGACTTAATTGAGGATCTTCTGCACGCACTCGATCAGGAGGCGTCATGACGGATTATGGCGTCTGGACGGTGGTGACGCCACTGGTCACTATTGTACTTGCTGTGGTCACGCGTCAGGTGATTCTGTCGCTACTAGCAGGGGCGATGGTGGGTTATACCGTGATTGCGAATTTCARTCCATTCGCAGGCGTGGCGAAGGCACTGGATAGTTATATTAGTGTGTTTGCCAGTGCGGGGAACACGCGCACCATTTTGTTCTGCTTTATGGTGGGCGGGTTAATACGTCTTATCCAAGTCACAGGCGGCACCCGGGCTGTGATTCATGCGCTCACTGAGCGTGCTCAATTGGTGAAAAATCCGATTGCGGTGCAGTTGCTCGCGATAGTTACCACCATGCTGATTTTTATTGAGAGCTCGATTTCTATTATGTCAGCGGGGACGGTGAGTCGTGATTTAGCCGATCACTATCGCGTTTCTCGCGAGAAGCTCGCCTATGTGATCCAGTCATCCTGCGTCGCGACTTGCTCCAGCGTGATGATCAATGGTTGGGGCGCTGCGATGATGGCAATTATCGGCGTACAAGTCAGCAAAGGTTATGTTGAAGGCGAGCCCTTCACCATTTTATTGCACGCCATCCCATACAATCTAATGGCATGGCTCTCCTTGCTGGCGGTGCTGTTTTATGTACTCACTGGGGCGAGTTGGGGGCCAATGGCGAAAGCGGACCAACGCGCGGCAGCTGGGCAAGTACTACGTGAAGGCGCCTTTCCGATTGCTGGCGATCATCAGCGCGATGATGAGCCGCTAGGCAAAGTGAGCTATTTTGTTTTGCCGTTACTGAGCACCATTTTAATGGTGCCGGTGGGCCTGTTTATCACGGGTAATGGCGATATTGCCTCTGGGTCGGGCTCGACCGCTGTTTTTTGGGCGGTGATGGCAGGGACTGCGGTCGCGATGGCTTTCTTTATCGGCACGCGTGTCTTGTCATTAGATGCCTTTTTCCGCCACCTGTTAGCCGGATACGCGAATATGATGCCTCTGGGGGCAATTATGTCGCTGGCATTTTTAATGGGGGATTTATCGGCAGACTTACATACGGGGCACTACATCACTGAAGTGATTGATGGCATCCTACCTGCAGGATTATCAGCCGCTTTTGTCTTTGTGATTGCCGCGATTATGTCACTGGCGACCGGGACCTCGTGGGGCACGTTTGCAATCATGATCCCGATTGGTATTCAGATTGGTGCAGCGACAGGCATTGACCCGCACTTGATGATTGGTGCATCGATATCTGGGGCCATTTTTGGCGATATGACGTCACCAATCAGTGATACTGGCATTGTCGCGTCGATGGCAACGGGTAACGATCACGTCGACCATATCCGTACGCAATTCCCTTATGTCTTTGCAGTGGGGGTGGTAACTGCGGTCTTGTTTGCGATATTGGGAAGTGCTTAAACGCAGGCTCGGTTGAAAAAAGAAGCTGTCCTTGCGAGTTAGCAAGGACAGTCTGTTAATGCCCAAGTCCATGGAGTCAGTCTTTTCGGGCAAAAGGGGCAAGCGAAGGTTGATCTCGTTGTCTAATAAAATGTAGACGCCGAGCCTTATATTGTCTAATTAATCATTCAATCAGCTTGTGTAATCGGAGTCGTGGCTTGATTGAGATACGCAATAATATCATCTGACTCATACATCCATTTCACCTCATCGCCCTGTTGAATACGTAAACAGGGAACTTTAATTTTTCCGCCTCCCTGTTCCAGCTCACGTCGGGCGGCCATATCGCGCTTAGCGTCTTTGGCCGCTAGTGGTAGTCCGAGTTTTCGGCTCGCTTGGCGAACTTTGACGCAAAATGGACATGCTTGAAATTGGTATAAGGTCACTTGCTTTGAAAACGCGACCATAGCTTGGTGCTGATCTGCGTTCAGCTTTGGTGGCTTAGGCTTAGTGAGCGCTTCAACAACGAGAATGATCCGGCCAAGGATCCAACGAATAACACCCATTTTCACTCCCTGTGTGTATCAAAGTGCAGAGTTTAACACGACAGCGCACGTGACCCTATATCAGGGTTTGTTTCTAAATGGTGACAATGTGTTTCTGATGTGAAACACAGTGGCGTTGTATGGCGCCTTTTGGCTGGTAAACTAACCATCCTGCAACCTCACGATAATAAGCAAACGATTACAGGTACCCTATGACACTGCAAGCCATTGACTTTCAAGCGCCCAATGCGGAGCAAGCCTTTGTTGAATCCTTACGCGAAACGGGATTTGGCGTGCTTAAAAACCACCCACTACAACAGCAGCTCGTGGCTGATATTTACAACCAATGGGAAGGTTTTTTTAACACCGAGGAAAAACACGCATTTACCTTTAAGCCCGATACCCAAGATGGTTTTTTCCCCTCTAAAATTGCGGAAACGGCGAAAGGCCACACGAAGCGCGATTTAAAGGAATTTTTTCACTACTACCCTTGGGGGCAGTGTCCTTCGGCCCTCCGTGACAACCTGCAATCTTACTATCAACAAGCGACCAGCTTGGCTGAGACCTTGTTGTCATGGGTTGAGCGTCAGTCACCGGATAGCGTCAGTGAGCACTACTCACAATCACTTTCTAGCATGATTGCAGGGAGTGAGCAGACATTGTTGCGCGTATTACATTACCCGCCGTTAAAAGGCGATGAAGAACTAGGTGCTATCCGTGCCGCGGCGCACGAAGATATTAATCTGTTGACCATCCTACCGGCAGCGAATGAGCCGGGCTTGCAAGTGAAAGCGAAAGATGGACGTTGGTTAGATGTGCCGTGTGACTTCGGTAACTTAATTGTCAATATTGGCGATATGCTACAAGAAGCATCGGGCGGCTACTTCCCCTCAACCACCCATCGCGTGATTAATCCTGAAGGCGCAGATAAAACCAAAGCACGGATCTCGTTACCGCTGTTTTTGCATCCGAAACCGGATGTGGTGTTGTCTTCTCGCTATACGGCGAAAAGTTACCTGACTGAGCGTTTGCGTGAATTAGGCGTTCTGTAAGCGAAAAGAAAAGCCGAGGTGATATGTCCCTCGGCTTTTTATTTAGACCCGTTTCGCGTATTGCAAGTTAAGCGTCATCCCCCAAGGCCTCTTCGATGCGCTCGGCGGCCTCTTCATTCACCCATTGGTGCCAAAGGTCGCGATAGCGGCGTAAGAACTCATCGGCAGCGATCTCGCCATCAGCTTGATAATCATCCATCCAAGCGAGCATCTCGCTCATGACGCTATTATCGTATTCACGTTGCTGAACGTAGCGAAAGGCGACCGGCGATTGCTCCGCAAATGACGCTGTTGTGAGTGTGTGCACGGGAGAGGTGGGAAATGCAGTGACTTTTGGGGTCTGGCATTCCGCTTGAGTGATACAATTTTTATAGTGCTCAAGGTCAACTTCTGCGCCAAGGTCTACTTCGACCATTTCATATTTGCCCATCACCGGCGTCGGTGCCCAGTAATAACCAAACCACGCGTCACGACGATCATTGGCACGAGCAATGGTTCCAGCCAGGCCAGCGGCAGAGCCGGGATCGATCATCTCAAAACCGGCTTCACCCAGTTGAAGTGCATCAAAAAGGTGCTTGGCAGAAATTTGGCAAGTCCATCCGGCGGGGCAGCCCATAAACGCCGCTTTGTCGGGGTCTTCAGGATGTGGAAATAATTCTGGATGTGACTTAATACCTTCAATGGTAGCAAGCTCTGGATGTTGGTCCACCATGTATTTTGGCACCCAAAAGCCTTCATTTCCGCCTTGGCTAAATGCATTGCCGGCGTATTTGAGTCGCCCATCAGCCACCCCTTTATCGAGCATTGCTTTGTGCGAGTTGGTCCAGAACTCAGGCGCAATGTCCGGCTCACCCTTTTCTGTCATCGATACGCCTGTTGGCATGGTGTCACCGGGGACCAAACGAACGTCGCATCCATAGCCGTTAGCGAGGATAAATTGATCAACATGTGCCATTAGGGTGGCTGAATTCCAATTCATATCCGCAATCGTGACATCGCCGCAGGCTGGCTCATCGGCATAGGCGTTTGGCGTCGAGATAAACAATGGAGAAAGTAGGAGCGCACAGAGTAGGGGTCGCATAGATCGTCCTTGAAAGTCGCTAGTGTTAGGTCAAAACCAAAACGTATCATGCGTCTGATACAAGGTCTATACTGGTTGAAGCGCAAGGTGCTGAATCACAATCTAAAAACACATTTTTTGATCTTTAGGTTAAAATCGCTCGTTATAAACGCTATTGGTACGCCTCCGTACAAGTTGTTGAGCGCGTTGCCGTCGCACCTTTGCTTTGATGACTGATTGTCGAGGAACCATACATGCCACGCCAAGAACAGCTCAACGCCATTGAACAACGAGATGATGTAATCGCCCTGTCGGGATCGCAAGCGGCTTTAAAGCTGGGAAGCGCAGCCTTAGTGCGTATGCATGTGCACACGCCGATGAAAGGGTTATTTCGCTTTAATGCCATTATGCTTGGCACAGACGGAAAACGTTATTGCTACACCCAAATCCCGTCTCTATCTGCGCAGCAAAAAGGGCAATATTTAAACCCAGGCTTTCAAGTGCGATTGCATGGTGTGGCCGCAGATGGGTCGCTAGTCCGATTCAGTGGCAAGGTGCAAGGCGTGCTCGAGAGCCACTGCAGTATTGTGTGCATTGAGCTTCTTCGTGAAGGCGCGACAGCCACGCCGTTGCGACAAGACAAGCGCTTTCCAGTAGCGCTATCAGCGACGCTTGCCACAGAGGGAATGAGCAAGATTGAGGTGGAGATACGCGATTTGTCGGTTGGCGGATGTTTATTTGCTTACCGTTCAATGGGCGCCAAATTAGCACCAGAAAAAAAGGCAACGTTGAACCTCGACCATATCGCCCCGAATCAAGATCTCACGCTTAATGGTTCGATACTCTCACACCGATTACTCAGCGATGATTACTTGTGTGGCTTTCAGTTTGACGATCGTAGCAAGGCACGCAGTACGTGGTTAATCACCAACCTTGCCTTCGATGGCACCTATTACCGATTAGCGGTGACCAATAATAAAGGTGAAACCTCTCTGAATTGGTCTTAATCTTCTTACATGCGCGGGGTCATTTTCAGTAAGCTGCCGTTTCGTTTATCTGTAAGAAGCAAAATGCTGCCGTCATTGGCTTGAATGACGTCGCGGATACGCCCGAACTGACCATCAAATAGCCGCTCTTCGCTCACCACGTCACCGTCTTCGAGGGTTAGGCGCACCAACAGACCAAATTTTAACGATCCAAGCAGTAGGTTGTCTTGCCACATCGGGAAGCGATCACTGTCCACCATGATCATGCCTGACGGTGCAATTGACGGATCCCAATAATAGACAGGTTGCTGCATACCTTCTTTCGCGGTGCCTTCACCAATTTGTGTGCCCAATCCGTAATTCACCCCATAAGTGATGATCGGCCAGCCATAGTTAACCCCTTTTTCGATGATATTGAGTTCATCGCCACCTTGAGGGCCGTGTTCATGCGCCCAGACAGTGCTGCCATTATTATCGAGTGTGATACCTTGCACATTGCGATGACCGTAACTAAAAATCTCGGGCTTTTTTGCATCGTGAGCAGAGAACGGATTGTCGACAGGCAAACTGCCATCGAGGTTTAACCGCACTAAACTCCCCAAATGATCGGTAATCAACTGGGCGCGGTCACGGTGGCCGCGGTCGCCCAGCGTGATGTAAAGGTGCTCTTGGGTCACCAATAGGCGACTGCCAAAGTGACGGGTTCCGCCGCGTTTGGGCAATGCAGTAAAAATGACCTTGCTATTGATGAGAACATCTTGTGACAGCGTTGCTTTGAGCACTTCTGTTCCCGCTTGACCGCGTTCATCTTCTGCAGCGTAAGAAAGGTATAGGGTGCCGGTCGCGGGGAAGTCAGGCGCTAACGCAATATCAAATAGCCCTCCTTGCCCCTGCTGATAGACGCCTTTGGGTACTCCTAATATGTTCACTGTCAGTCCATTAGGCGTTAGGCGTTTTAAGGTGCCGTTCCGTTCAGTGATCAGGATATCGCCATTAGGTAGCTCGGCCATCCCCCATGGGTGGTCGAAACCACTTTTCACTTCCTCGACATTCACAGTGACCGTCTCCGTCTCGACAGTCACCCCGTGCGCGCTCAACGGCGTGCACAATACGAACATCAACAAAAAAATCGACGATAACCGGTGCATGACGACCTCCTTGATCAGTGGACGCTGAGTTTACGATAGAGGCGATCTTTAAGGTGTGCACGTTGCTTTTTCATCGCGGTAAAAATGTCGTCGCTGGTTGGGATCTGCTTCATTTCTAGACCACGAATATGATGATCGAGCTGATGATAACGCTTGGCATCAAGTTGGAAGTCAGGATCGTTCGCCTTCAAATCATGAATGCGTTCACGGTACTCTGGGAACTCAAAGATAAGCGCATGATTTTCGCCTTGCATAAACACCTCCTTCTCACCTTGTGATGCTATTAAGGCTAGGCGTGCTTTGCCGATCTCTCCAGTTTCAGTCTGCTTGATTCGGGTCGAGAGGCGGGACGCTAGGCTCGACAGCTTTTGCGGCTTTTTTGTCGGGAAAATGGATGGTTTTGCCGTCAGCCGTCAGCAAACTGATGGTGTGTGGCGAACCGTCCGGTTGTAAAGTGACGAGCCCGACAGCACTGGCGTTCACCAAGCGCTTAGGACCTGCGGTGTCAGGATCGCGCCTATCAATCCGCATGCGCTTTCGCTTGGTGAGCCAATTAAATGGTGAGCGAGGACTGAACAAAATACGATCGCACCATTCACAAATACTCAGCAGCGGCTCTGGGAAATTGTTTTTAAAGCCGCTCGCGGTAATTTGCCATAAGCGCGGGCTATTGGTACGAAAACGAATACGAATGTCGTAGGCAAATGAATAGTGCACATCACCCGATAGGATCACGTAGTTGGTTGGCGTACGCTGGTGGCGGAAAATACTCAGTAAGGTATTGGCACTGCCCGGATGAGCCATCCAGTTCTCAGCATCGACGATGGTGGGCTTGCCGAGCCAAATCGCGATACGTTGTAATACTTCAATAAACTTTACCCCGAACATTGGTGCGGCCGAGACAATGACGGCACTGTCATGCTTAAGTAAATCATGCTGAAAATCCATCAGTGCTTCCCAGTCCATCAAGCCGGATGGGCGATTCATACTGGACTCCGATCGCCACCGGCGAGTGCGGGTATCGAGCACTACCACACAGGGGGTTGTCGGTACGTTGTAATGCCAATGCTCGAAGCGAAGTAGTGCCTCAATCATTGCGTCGTGTGCACTGTCGTTTGGGTCATCGCCAGACACACCAAACTGGCAAGCCGTCGCAAGCGCAACAAACGAGGAATCAAATTGTTTAGGGTCATTTCCCCAACCTTGGCATAGCCAGTAGGCAAACAGACCATTGCCGATAATGCGCCGTGAAAAGGACTGTTGATAGGCAGCTTGCTCCCAGCCTACGGTGATATTCCAGTCATCGGTGATGTCGTGGTCATCAAAAATCATATAGGTAGAGAGATGGGCGAACAGCCGCCTGACTTGGGGAAGACCGTGTTGAAACTTAGTCAGGGCTTGCTCTTCACGCTGATACCGTGACTGTTGCTGTGGCGTTAACACGCGATTGAGTGCTACCGAGGTCGTATTTGTGATGCGCCAAGCTTCTGGCGACCACACCAGTAAATACATGGCGAAATGTTCGGCAAAGCTAATCAGGTGATTACTGGTTGTTTGGGAGGTGAAAATTGGCAGTGCGCGCCCTTTTAACCGTTCGAACAGAGAGCCATACCGTGCGCGCTGTGCGGGCAACAATTTTGTTCGGTTGAGGTAGCCATCTGGATGCGTATCGAGTTCCCGGCAATGTGCAATCGGTGCGGCGTCAAAGTATTCCTCTTTGAGCTCCAGCCGAGCAATTAAAGCTCGGATCCGCTGCAACATTGGTGTGGCGACATCATCGGCGTAAATCTGATCCCCGCTCATAATCAGCATATCGGGCCATTGTGATACATCCTCATTGGCGAGTTTGTCATCGAGTGTGGCCAGCGCATCATCACACTGATGGTGCGGATGCCGACAGGAGCCATGCGCTAAATAGTTCGCTTGAGAGGGGATCACGAAGTGCGGCGAACGTTCACCGTCATAGAGTAAATCCGGGATCCATTCGGACAAGGGCTTTTGATCGAGTAACATGTCGTAGCGAAGTGGTATATCGAGCGGGAACCCGTGCGCACATCGGAGATGAGCCAGTACCACCCATGCGTGCTTACCAGCGCGAAATTGCTGCGCCGAGGAGAGTGGCATCGCGGCGAGGAGGGTCTGATCATCAAAAACGGACAATGTGCCTTGGTCTGGCGGCGTTGATAATACTGCCCATACCACGACTTCGTGTTGAGTGGTTCGTCGTAGCATGGGGCCAGCAATAAAACGGGGCAGGGAAGAGGCGTCCGGATTCAATGTTTGTTTCCTTTTTCTGTCTGTTTGTCATCTTGGCATTTTTTGGGGGAAGGATGCAAAACGTATACGACAATCGCTTGTTTTGGCGCCTTTTTAGCCATTTAAACATGAAAAGCGATAAATCACCGTAAAAGGGGTTGCACCCTTTGCTGCAATCGCCTACCATCCTTCTCGTTGTTACGAAACACATTTCCCCCATAGTTCAGTTGGTAGAACGGCGGACTGTTAATCCGTATGTCACTGGTTCGAGTCCAGTTGGGGGAGCCAAATTTAGAAAAAGTGCTAGCCGAAAGGTTGGCGCTTTTTTATGGTATTAGTATCAAAGAATGCTGATGAATTAGGCTTTCCCTCGAGCCGACCTATTGTATAGATAGGTGCTCACTCAATGCTCTCTAAATTTTTAATTGTTCCGCTTCGCGGAATATGTCACTGAGCTGGGCGCCCCCGTTGAGTCCAGTTGGGGGAGCCAAATTCAGAAAAAGCGCTAGCCGAGAGGTTGGCGCTTTTTTTATGGTACGAGTATCAAAGAGTGCAGATGAACTAGGCTTTCCCTTGAACCTACCTATTGTATAGATAGGTGCTCACTCAATGCTCTCTAAATTTTTAAATGTTCCGCTTCGCGGAATATGTCACTGAGCTGGGCGCCCCCGTTGAGTCCAATTGGGGGAGCCAAATTCAGAAAAAGCGCTAGCCGAGAGGTTGGCGCTTTTTTTATGGTGTTAGTATCAAAGAATGCTGATGAATTAGTCTTTCCCTCGAGCCTGCTTATTGTATAGATAGGTGCTCATTCAATGCTCTCTAAATTTTTAACTGTTCCGCTTCGCGGAATATGTCACTGAGCTGGGCGCCCCCGTTGAGTCCAGTTGGGGAGCCAAATTTAGAAAAAGCGCTAGCCGAGAGGTTGGCGCTTTTTTTATATCTATCGTTCTTAGTTTCGGAGTGCGGGCTTGACCAGCTTGAATACGGTGCGTTTCGCACTTCTGCTTACGACAAACAAAAACGCCACGCGCAAGGCGTGACGCTTTTTTCGATCACTATTGATTAGTTTTTAGTGATATAAAGGTTTCGTGTGTAACGTAGGTTGTTGGGGTTTTCCGTATTGTAGCCGCCTACTTTAGGGCTTTTGATCACACTACGCGTGTAAAAGTACATTGGAATGGCAGGCATCTCCTTGGCGAAAATGCGCTCCGCTTCCTGATAATAGGCTTTACGCTTTTCTGGGTCGACAACGGAGAGTGCTTGGTCAAGCAGCTTGTCGTATTCAGGGTTGCTCCAATTGGACTTATTCATACCTTTACTACTGAAATAACTCAGGAAAGTTGAGGCTTCATTGTAGTCACCATTCCATCCATCGCGAGCCACATCAAAGTCTTTTTGTAGCACCTTTTGCAAAAAGGTTTTCCACTCTTGGTTGGCTAAGCTGACTTTAACCGGTAGATGGCGTTTCCACATAGACGTTACTGTCAATGCAAGTTTTTTGTGGGATTCCATGGTGTTATACACCAATTCAAACTCCAGAGGGTTGTCTTTAGTGTATCCCGCTTCGGCCAAGAGTTCTTTTGCTTTTTGATAACGCTCTTCTTGGGTCATTTCCGCCCAAGCCAATTTCGGCGGTTCGAAGTTGTTGATGGCTGGTGGTGTTGCACTGTAAGCAGGTTGCTGTCCTTGACCAAGAATAATGTCGGTGACGACATTACGATCAATGGCATAGGCGAGTGCTTTGCGCACGCGCACGTCGTTAAACGGTTCGCGCTCTGTGTTGAATAAATAGTAATAAGTCGCAAGTGACGGCATGGTTAGGAATTCATCGGGACGCTCTTGCTTGATTTTCTTATAGGATTCAAGCGGGAAGCTAAAGGTCACGTCGATCTCACCGGTGCGATAGCGGTTATATTCCGCGTTAGCATCGCTGGAGGTTACATACGATGTTTTATTAATCACCGTTTCTTTATCGTTCCAGTACATGGGATTACGCTCAAGATCGATGCGCTCATTAATCACCCAGTTGGTTAAGTTGTAGGCGCCGGAGTTGACCATGTTTTCGGGGCGTGTCCAGTTATCACCATACTTTTCTACCGCATGTTTTGGCACAGGGTAGGTTGAAGAATGGGTGAGCATATTGGGGAAATAAGGAGTACGTCGCACCAATGTAAACTCGATGGTATGGTCGTCCACCGCCTTCACGCCTAACGCACTTGCTGGCTTATGTCCATCGGTGATTTCGGTTGCATTGAGAATGTTCGCGGTGCCTAAATACCAAGCGTATGGCGCAGCGGTTGCTGGGTCGACGGCACGTTGTAGTGTATAGACAACATCTTCAGCTGTAATGGGCTCACCGTCAGACCATGTCGCCTCGCGTAGATGGAATGTATACGTCAACCCATCTTCACTGACTTCCCAGTTTTTTGCTAAACCTGGTGCGATATCGCCACTTGGCGTGCGCGATGTAATGCCCTCGAACAAATCTGAGATAATTTTGTTACTGGCGGTATCACTGGACTTGGTCGGATCCAGCGTAGGCACTTCGCCAGAAACCCCCCAAATAAGGGTTTGTTGCTCGGCAAGCTCCACGCCTTCTGGGACGTGAGCTGCAAATGCTGAGCTACACAATGCTAGAGCCAATGAACCTGCTAATAGTTTTAATTTCATCTTTCCATCCTTGGTTGAGTGATTTGTTAATAAGTCTTGTTAATCAATAGATTAACCATAAATGGTAAGCGAAGAAAAGCGATGTGATAAAAAGATGACAAATAGACGACAGGGAAAGTGTGAAATCGTGACGTCTATTTTTATATCGATTTAATCCTGCATGGCGGTTGCTGATCGCGGCGCATTAACATGGCAAATACCCTCGGACAGCTTAGGCGGTTTTATGATAAATTGACCGTTTTTCATAGACTCAAGGATGGTCTTCCGTGTTATTACGTCCATTTTCTCCCACTGACTTAGCCTCATTTTTATCCCTTTCTATTACCCATGAGCAGCTGCCTTTTGTCGGACGTCCAGAGGAAATCTTGGCGGCGGCCAATGAATTTGCTCATCTACACCTGATTGAGGTAGATACCGTGATTGTGGGCGGGTTTATTCTTGATACTGGTTACGCGTCGCAATACGACTTTGCCCATTCAGGTGATATGGGAGTTCGTGCGGTGTTTATCGATCAGCACCACCAAGGTAATGCACTGGGTCGCCGCGCGATGATGGCCTTGGCGGATTATGTCAAACCACGCTATCCGTGGACGCAGCGTCTTATCCTGACCGTTAATTGCAAAAATGCGGGCGCGATTGCGTGTTACCAACGCGCAGGCTTCACCGATACGGGCGAGTTATATCATGGTGGTAGTGCAGGTCCTCAGCATATTATGTTGAAAAAAATCGATAACAAAGTCAGTCAGGATGGTGGTGTGGGTTAAACCCGCGATGACTTGCTAAAAAAGAAGGATTATGCGACGCTCAAATAAATCACTAATAAGCAGGGATCATGCTTGGCGGTTGATCTCGATACGACTGGCGTTGTGGTGGGATGAAAAGTGACATTCATCGGCCCAAAAAAACGCGTTGAGTCGTTGAGGTATTGCGTTTAACAAGGAGAGTAATCATGAAGATTTATGGCCACCCTTCTGCCATTAATGTTCAAAAAGTGATGTGGCTGATTGATGAGTTAGATTTAAGTATCGAACTGGATGAGGTCGATATTCATCATAATGCCCAAGACGCTGATGCACTGGCACAAAAATGTCCGATGCGTCAGGTGCCGGTATTAGAAGACGGCCCAAACAGTGTGTGGGAATCGCACACCATTTTGCGCTATCTGGTTGCCTGCTATGGCAATAAAATGTGGTACCCAGATTGCGCGTTTCAACGCTCGCGCTACGAACGTTGGATGGATTGGTGCCTCTCTTCGTTTCAGCCTACGGTTAAAAGCGCTTGCTTGGAAGCATCGAGCGATCCCAAGGTGAGAGAGTCGGCCCTTGAGCAGTGCCGCTACGACTTAGAGAAGCTGAACGAAGAGCTTGCCGAGCGTCGCTATTTAATCTCTGATATGATGACGCTCGCCGATATTGCAATTGGCACTGTGGTCCACTCTCTTGCCGTGGCGCCATCAATGACCTTGCCGCCGCACGTGTCGCAATGGTACCAGCAACTAAAATCATCATCAGGTTATCAACGCTGGGTCGTTCAGGCTCGTCACACCCAACCTGCGTAACCATGATTTTTATTAAGATTAAGCCCGCATTAGCGGGCTTAAAGCGTTTTTAGCGGCCCCACAACACACAGGGCGCTTTGATAGCCAGGCTGTTGTTCAATGCGCTCAAGATACGCAACAATATGACCGTGTTGCTGTGGGTCTAGACGAGGACGCATTGCGATTAATGGGAAACTCATTTGAATATCTGCCGCTGTGAGTATGTCACCACACAACCAATCATGCGTCGTTAAGTGGTGTTCGATCATGGCAAGATGGTCTCGCAGCTGGGGTGCAATAAACTGGTCGGTGACGCCTTTCATCAGCTTTTTTGCCAAGGGACGCACAAAAAAGGGCATCGGTGCCTCTGGGATTTTGCTGAAAATCAATGACATGACCAATATTGGCATCAAAGACCCTTCGGCATAGTGCATCCAGTAGCGATAGTGACCTTTCTGCTCTGGTGTTTGTGGCTGTAAGCGCCCGTCACCATACTTTTCCAAAATGTACTCAATGATCGCGCCCGACTCTGCAATGACCGTCCCTTCATCCTCAATCACAGGTGCTTTGCCCAGAGGGTGAACACGTTTGAGCTCGGGGGGCGCCAACTTGGTGTTGGGGTCACGCGAGTAGGTCTTGATTTGATAGGGCACACCCAGTGCCTCAAGCAACCAAACAATACGCTGAGAACGCGATTGTTCAAGGTGATGAATAATAATCATAAGGAATATCTTTGACTGTAAGTTTAAAAAGGCTCAGCTATCGATACGATAGCCTTGCTATTTCGATCAGTCCTTTTGGTTCAATTCATTGATTTGGTGGTGGGAGTACTCGGCCTTGAATGCGCAATTCCGGATCCACGGATGAAATATTTGTACCGCGAATGTATACATTGCCTCCCACGTAAATATCGTCGGGTAATGCGCTAATTGGCGAGTTAGTAAGATAAAGGTTGCCTTCAACGTACAAGCGTCTTGGCAAGGTGGTGAGAGGCGTATTGACCAGACTGAGGTCGCCACGCACGACGAGGTTTGGCGGTAATGCGGTTACTGCGGTATTGGTCAGGTTGATATAGCCACCGACTTTGAGCCGCGGTAGCCGTGTTAGTGGCGTATTTGCTGCATTTAAGTAACCGCCGATATCCAGCCCGCGAGGCAGTCGCGAAATATCGCTAGCTTCAATATCTAAGTACCCTTGCGTTTTTAACCCCGCAGGTAAGGTCGTGATGGGGGAAAAGCGGAGTTTTACATTGCCGTAGTTGTCCACATAGCCGTGAAAACGTAAGTCTTGCACGAATGTATTGAGAGGTTCATTCATCGCATGCGTGGGCACTGCCATCATAAAATAGCCGACAAGAATCCAAAGTTGAATGATGGCTTTTGGCATGAAAAGGTCTGCGTGGTCACAACGTCTGCTTCAATGTAGAGCGTTTCGGCGAATATTCAAGCCTAGCTCGGTTTTCTGTCATCGAAAACGTTATCTTCTACGTATGTTAGCCATTATTTCAATCAGTACTGACTGAGGTACCTGTGCTTCAATCTCGTTATCACACCCTGCGTTTGGTTCTCGGTGATCAACTGAATGCCAGCCACTCATGGTTTAAGCAACACGATCCGGGAGTGTTGTATGTTATTGCCGAGCTTAAACAAGAAACCGATTATGTGATCCATCATGTCCAGAAGGTTTGTGCGTTCTTTGCTGCAATGGCGCAGTTTGCTAGTGCGCTTGAAAAGGCTGGGCATGATGTTAACTACCTCACTCTGGATGACACGCAAGCCTATCCAGACTTGCCCGCCTTGCTGTGCGCTCTTTGTGAGCACTATCAAGTCGATCGGTTCGAATATCAGCGTCCTGATGAGTATCGGCTCGCGATGCAACTCGAACAATTACGTTTACCCAATGAGGTTGAATCCCAGTGTGTCGAGACGGAACACTTTCTCTTACCCTTTTCACAGATTGCCACCCAGTTCACCGCCGGTAAGCAACGAAAAATGGAGTTTTTCTACCGCGATATGCGTCGGCAGTTTGATGTCTTAATGGAGGGGGATAAGCCTGAGGGCGGGAAGTGGAATTATGATCAGCAAAATCGTAATAAGCTAAAAAAAGCGGATCTTGATGCGATTCCTGCGCCATTGATTTTCGCCAATGATGTCAGCGATATTCTCACCCGTATTGAGTGCCATCAGGTTAAAACCATCGGATGTTCGGCGCCAGCATTAATGTGGCCGGTGACTCGCCAGCAGGCGAAAGCGCTCCTTAACCATTTCTGCACCTACTGCCTGCCGCTGTTTGGCCAGTTTCAAGATGCGATGACAGGGCAAAGCCCTCATCAGTGGAGCTTGTACCACAGCCGCCTCTCTTTTGCGTTAAATGCCAAGCTGCTTCACCCCATGCAAGTGATCCAAGCTGCGATTGATCATTACCGCCAAAATGAGGATATCAATCTTGCTCAGATTGAAGGGTTTGTCCGACAGATCTTAGGCTGGCGCGAATATGTTCGCGGTGTGTACTGGGCGAACATGCCTGATTATGCACAAAAAAATGCACTTGGTGCGCAAGGTCAATTGCCGGCATTTTTCTGGGATGGAAAGACCAAAATGCGTTGTCTCTCGCATGCGATTACGCAATCGTTAGAGACAGCGTATGCCCATCACATTCAGCGACTCATGGTGACAGGAAACTTCTGTCTGCTTGCGGGCGTCGACCCAGATGAAGTGGATGATTGGTATCTCTCAATCTATGTTGACGCGATCGAGTGGGTCGAAATGCCGAATACGCGCGGAATGACGCAGTTCGCCGATAATGGCATTGTGGGGACGAAACCTTATGCGGCCAGTGGCGCCTATATCAACCGGATGAGTGACTATTGTGCTGGGTGTGAATACGATGTGAAAGAGAAAGTTGGTCCTAAGGCGTGTCCACTCAACGCGTTATATTGGCATTTCATGGCGCGTCATCGCGACAAATTTGCCCGTAACCCACGCACAGCCATGCCGTATCGAAATTGGGATAAGATGTCAGAGACGCAGCAAAGCCAGATTTTGGCGCATGCGGATGAATTGCTTGCCAATCTTGATGCGCTTTGATGCCGTTATGACCGCCCTCAACTGGAGCGTGAGGGCGGTCATAAATCGCGTCGCGCTTATTGCGTGTTTGGCACAATCTGAATCTCAACACGGCGGTTGAGCGCACGGTTTGCCGCGCTGTTGTTCGCAACCAGTGGACGTGTCTCACCAAAACCGGACGTGTACAAACGTGCATTGTCGATCGACTGACTGGCGAGGTAGCGTTTAACGCTCATGGCACGGCGTTCCGACAAATGCTGGTTATAGGCCGCTGCGCCCGTGTCGTCTGTGTGACCCTCAATGCTCAAGAAGGTTTTGTCGTACTTGCGCATCACATTAGCAATGGCATTGAGCTTAGGATAAAAATCGGCCGCAATTGCATCCTGATCTAACCCGAACGTAATGTTTGAGGGCATGATCAAGCGAATATTGTCGCCTTCACGCACTACCTGAATGCCCGAGCCCGCCAATTCTTCACGGAATGCTTGCTCTTGCTGATCCATATAATTACCGACAGCTGCACCGCCAATGGCACCGATAGCTGCGCCAATAAAGGCACGTTTGCCTTTATGGTTTGATGTCGATTTTCCCACGATGGCCCCAGTGATCGCGCCAATTGTCGCGCCTTTTTGGGTGTTCGACATCGACTCACAACCAGTGAGGGCCAGTGATGCGGTCAGTACGGCAACCGCAGTTAGTTTGCATTTCATTCCCATTGTTTTCTCACTATAACCAAACGGTGGTCAGTTTAATTTACTTCAGCTTAGACACTCTTCTTCAAGAAAGTGTCAAATTTATGAATTAGTGATGGTGTTTTAAACACTTAACAGAAGACCACTGACAGAGTTCTCAGTTTTGTCTTCTTTTCCCTGCAACCTGCCGTGCAAATTGCGCTGGATCAAAATGTGATGAGCAAACAGCGTGTTACAACAAAAACCATAAAAGGCCCTGTCATGTCTGGGCCGCAATGATCCCGACTAAAGGAGCAAATGGTCATGTCGAGCACGTTCTTTATCCCTGCTGTTAACCTTATGGGCGCAGGTTGCCTTTCTGAAGCCGCAGACGCGATTCAATCACATGGATTTAAAAAAGCCCTTATCGTTACAGATAAAGTCCTTAATCAAATTGGTGTGGTAAAGCAAATCGCCGCTTTGCTTGATAGCCGAGAAGTCGATTGTGTGGTCTATGATGGCACACAGCCCAACCCAACCACTGAAAACGTGGCACAAGGGTTAGCGCTTTTACAAGCGAACCAATGTGACTGTGTGATCTCTTTAGGTGGCGGATCGCCGCACGACTGCGCCAAAGGTATTGCTTTGGTGGCAGCCAATGGCGGTCATATCAGTGATTATGAAGGCGTGGACCAGTCTGCCAAGCCACAACTTCCGCTGATTGCGATTAATACGACGGCGGGCACCGCATCAGAAATGACGCGTTTTTGTATTATCACCGACGAAGCGCGCCACATTAAGATGGCAATTGTTGATAAACACACCACCCCGATTATTTCCGTCAACGATCCTGAGCTGATGCTGGCTAAACCGGCGTCATTAACGGCGGCGACCGGCATGGATGCATTAACCCATGCGATTGAAGCTTACGTATCGACCGCCGCTACGCCGATCACTGACGCAGTTGCACTGAAAGCAATGACACTGATTCAAGAAAACCTGCGCACTGCAGTGGCTGACGGCCAAAACCTAGAGGCGCGGGAGCAGATGGCCTACGCACAGTTTATGGCGGGTATGGCATTTAACAATGCGTCTTTGGGCTATGTGCATGCGATGGCGCACCAACTAGGTGGATTTTATGACTTGCCGCACGGGGTGTGTAACGCCGTTCTATTACCCCATGTGCAACGCTACAACGCGCAAGTGTGTGCGGAGCGCTTACGGGATGTTGCCACGGCAATGGGCGTCGATACAGAGAGTATGAATGCCGAGGAAGGCGCGAAAGCCGCCATTCAAGCCATTCAAGCATTGGCCACCGATGTTGGGATCCCAGCTGGTTTGCGCGAACTCGGCGCCAAAGAAGAAGACATTGATGTGTTGACCAAAAACGCCTTGAATGACGCGTGTGGTTTCACCAATCCGAAGCAAGCGACGCACGAGGAAATCGCCAAAATCTTTATGGAAGCGATGTAGTTTCCTAGATATGACACCAACTCTAAAAAGGCCTGATTATTCAGGCCTTTTTTCTTTCTATACGGTCGACGTTTAAAGCAAGTTAGTCACTGCGATCTTCGACGTCTGCAATTTGATTCTCGCAACACTCGCCGTTCAGGACGGTATGAATATTAGTGAGCGTGGTATCTGCGATATTGTGCAGTGCTTCTTTGGTGAGAAACGCTTGGTGTCCGGTAAATAACACGTTATGGCATGCAGAGAGGCGACGGAATACATCATCAACAATCACATCATTAGACTTGTCTTGGAAAAATAGCTCCCGTTCATTGTCATACACGTCAAGACCAAGCGCACCGATACGGCCTTGCTTGAGGGCTTCAATGGCGGCCACTGAATCGAGCAATTCACCGCGACTGGTATTAATCACCATCACTCCCTTTTTCATTTGAGCAAAAGCACGCTCGCCGAGCAGATGATAGTTGTCTTTGGACATTGGACAGTGCAGAGAAATCACATCACTTTCGGCAAACAGTGTTTCTTTCGAGACGTATTCACCACCGAGTTCAATCGCAAGGGGGTTAGGGTAAGGATCGTGGCACAACAAACGCATACCAAGCCCTTTTAGGATCCGCAGGGTCGCGATCCCAATTTTACCCGTACCAATGATCCCAGCCGTTTTACCGTGAAAGTTAAACCCGACTAAGCCATCGAGTTCAAAGTTGGCATCGCGTGTGCGTTGGTAGGCTTTATGAAAGCGTCGGTTCAAGCACATCATCATGCCCACCGTGTGCTCCGCGACCGATTCGGGAGAATAGGCAGGTACGCGAACGACGGTGATCCCCAACGATTTTGCGGCCTCCAAATCGACGCGATCGTAGCCAGCACATCGCAACGCCACCAGTTTGATATTGGCGTCACTTAAAATCTCTAGCACAGGGCGGGAAAGATCATCATTAACAAACGCGCAAATAGCCTCCGCCCCTTGGGCCATTTTGGCGGTTTTGGCGGTGAGCTGAAAATCATGAAACTCGAGTGTGTAACCAAACGCTTGGTTAGCATGAGCAAAGGCGGCCTTGTCATAAGATTTGGCACTAAATACGGCAATGGTCGTCATGTGTTGCCTCCGAATAAGTCGGGGGAGGTAAAGAATCGTTATAAATACCGTGATTTGGATCCAAAATAAACCATGATATTTATCAGGTTAAAGGCGTTGATGTTGGTCCAAACGAATAAAAGCCGCGCAGGCGGCTTTTATTCGGCTATCTTGCTGTGAAGGATAGCCTAGAACTTGATGGTGGCGTTTATGCGTACATCGCGTCCGGCAGCGGGCACACCGGCAGATAGGTAGGGCGTGTAATACTGATCGGTCAGGTTCGCGATGGTGGCGCGTAGCGTAAAGTCGTCACGCGGCGTCCATTCTCCATAGAGGTTTTGGAAGAAGTAGGCGTCGCTCTCCACATTGGCTGTGTGCAGTGAGGGATTCTCTGGAATACGGTCTTGCTCATCCCAGTATTGGCCCTGCCACGCGATTTCAATCGTATCGGTCAATTGATGACCCACGCCGAGTGAGGCGCTGAGGGGCGGATTGTCATACCAATACTCGTCGTCGCCGGTACTGTCACGCAATGAGCCTTTGTGTTTGCCGCGTACCATAGAGACAGAGGCATCTGTAAACCAATCGTTGAGACGATACTGTACCTGTGCATCAAATCCGTAGGTATAGAGTCCGTCGAGGTTGGTGTAGTAGCCTTCTTTTTGCTTGGTCGCATTGATCCCACGACGCTGCGCAACGTCATGAATGACATCATTCCAAAACAGTGTCACCTCTGTTGCTAGGTGATCCCCTTCGAACAAGGCATTCTGACGCTTATCAGACACGCCCAATAAATAGGCATTGATACGTGTGACTGAGAGATCGCGGCTGGTGGCAGCGCGCTTAGACGCTCTCGAAAACTGCACGGTGTAGAGCTCATCAATGGTCGGTGCTTTTAAACCATAGGCATAAGCCGCTTTAATTTGCGTGGCTGAACTCAGATCGTAGGTTAATGCAATACGCGGTTCCCAACCTTGATGTGAGACCGCACTGTAATCGTGTCCAACGGACGGGTCATTATAGTCTGGCGCGGCGTTTGGGACCCCTTGAGAACGAATATGGCTGTAGCGCAGCGATGCGGTGAGTTCGAGATCTGGGGTAATAAAGTACTTATCTTGAACGAACACACTGGCGGTTTGTTGCTCGCCCGAGGGCTCAAAGTATGGCGTAAAGTAGCCATAGTTCTTTTCTGGCTTTTTGCGATAAGTATGGTTGTAAACGTGCGAGTTTCTGTCTTGGTTCTGATACTGCGCCCCCACCATGACTTCGTGATCACCGAAGTGACTAGTGTTGGTTAGCTCGGCAAACCAGCGCTCATAGGATAACCAGACTTGGTGGCCATATTGGCCTGATGTGATGTAAGACTGATAGGTACTATCCGGGCGTTCCCAATAGCGATGATTTTGTGAGTGTGCAATGACGACACTGGTATCAATGTAATCATTGTAAGGCTGGTAGTTGTAATTGAGGGTGCTGGTGTATTCGCGATAATGATTGTCCACTGAGGCGGCAAACAACGCGGCATCGTAGCTACCATACTTTTTTATTTTATAGGCGGTTACCGATGGCATGGCACCACGTCGGTTTGCCCATGGCTTTCGTCCTTGGTCATCATAGCGCGTATGGCTGAACATCATATTGTGTGCGTCGGATTGATAGCGAATTTTACCCAGCAAACTGTGTTGACGGTAGCCAGAGAAGGTAAAAACATCACCGTTGCCTAGTTCGATATCATCGGCATCACGTCGAGAGCCATGCAATAGTACGGACCACCCAGAGTCAGACGCACCATAGGTGGTGACACTGCGCTTCCATTGTTGGTTCACACTGTTGAAACCCGCTTGCGCCATGGCGCCAATCGATGAATCTGGGTCAAGAAAGTCAGATGCCTCTTTCGTTTCCATCACAAAACTGCCCGCGAAAGCGCCAAGGCTGGCGCGAACGTTATGGTCGCCTTTGACAAGGCGTACCGAACGTAGCAGTTGAGGGTCAAGAAAAAAGCTGCCATAGCGATATTGTTGAAATCCGACGGGAGCGCCATCGACACGGATCGAGAGCGCGGAAGGGTGTGAGAATCCCCAGACATTAATGCGTTCGCTACCCGGGCGCGCACCACCATCAAGTGATACGCCTGGCATTTTCATTACCAGTTCACCGATGTTGTGGGCTTGTTCGCGTTGAATATCATCCAGCTCTAACGTGGATTTTCCTGGGGAGATAAGGGTAATTGGGTGCTTTAGCTGCTCGCCTTGTACTTTGACGGTCTCAATCTCTTTGGGAACAGATGTGCCGTCGGTACTCGCGGCTTGGGCACTCATGGAAAGCGCTGCCAAGATGGCAAAGCGTAAAAGAGGATACTGCATGCTCATAAAACTTTACTGACGCATAAAAGCGCGCACTATACGCCTAACTCGTCAATCTAGCAATGCTAATGATAGTGATTATCACTTATTGAGTGAGTGGCGAATACAGCGACTTCGCAGTATGATGAGCCAAAATTAACGATAGGAACGGCTATGTTTACTGGGATTATTCAAGCGGTCGCGACCATTGAGCGCTGCCGCGATCAGGGTGGATTACGAACTCTGGATATCCGCTTCCCCGCTGGATTTTGCGAGGGGCTTGAAATTGGTGCCAGCATCGCTATCGATGGTGTGTGTTTAACGGTTACTGAGCAGCTTGATGAAACCTTGGTACGGTTTGATGTGATGTTGCAAAGCCTTGCCGTCACCACATTAAAAGCGGTAGACGTGGGCGACACGGTGAATGCTGAACGCGCGGCCAAAGAAGGGGCAGAAGTGGGTGGGCACCCGCTATCTGGCCATATTGATTTCAATACTACCGTTCTAGACGTTCAACAGATTGACGATAACTATCGCATTCGCGTCTCTGTACCTCACGAATGGATGAAGTACATCTTCCCGAAAGGCTACATTGCGCTCAACGGGGCCAGTTTGACGGTATCTGACGTCAATAAAAACGAAGCTTGGTTCGAGGTGTGGTTGATCCCAGAGACGCGCAGAATGACAACCTTCGAGGCCAAACAGGCGGGGACAGCGATCAATGTTGAAATCGAACGCGGCACGCAAGTGGTGGTTGATACCGTGCGAGATGCCATTGACGAAAAGATGGGCGCGTTGATGCCTTTGTTTGAGCGATTTTTAGCCTCGCACAACGCCGATATCGATGCGATTGGCCATGCGGCCCAGCAAGCCTTGTCCAAGCCGGACGACCAATAAACCATGGTGTTTTCAGCACCGTGAGTAGGAGAGCCTCGGCTCTCCTTTTCTTTTGATGAGATGTTGACCGATTTTACGTGGCGTTAACGTCATCCACTCCTCCGATCTGCTCAAATTGTGCGCGAACCTGCTCAAATGATGATGTGCTTAACAAAAATGTCAGCAACAATTCATCGATATATGCTCGAACGCTCATTTTTGTTGTTATTTTGTTTTCGAGATGATGAGAGTATGCAAAATGTCAGTGTGGTTTTGAACGTGTAACCCTACTAACAGTGACAAGGATAATCATCATGAACAGAAAAGCGTCGACTTTATTAGGAGAGTGCGTCGCCGAGTTTATCGGCACGGGCTTGCTCATCTTCTTTGGTGTGGGCTGTGTCGCCGCCCTGGTACTGACAGGCGCCGACTTCGGCCAATGGGAAATCAGTATTGTGTGGGGCTTCGGGGTGGCGATTGCCATTTACTGTACCGCGGGGGTGTCGGGCGCGCACATCAACCCGGCTGTCACCATTGCACTGGCTGCTTTTCACGGCTTTGAAAAAAGCAAGGTCGTGCCTTATATCGTTTCACAAATGCTCGGTGCCTTTGCCTCGGCGGCACTGGTCTATAGCCTTTATAGCAACCTCTTTGTCGAGTATGAACTGGCCAATAACATTGTACGCAGTAGCCCTGAAGCGCTAGCCACCGCCGGGATTTTTTCAACCTATGCACATCCTGCCATTTCCTTTATGGGCGCGATGGCCGTCGAATTTGTGATTACCGCCGTGTTGATGTTCGGCATCTTGGCGTTAGGTGATGAAAACAACGGTGCAGCGCGTGGGCCAATGAACCCATTGCTGATTGGTATCCTGATTGCGGTTATTGGTGGTTCACTGGGTCCATTGACCGGATTTGCCATGAACCCCGCGCGTGATTTCGGTCCGAAATTTTTTGCTTACCTAGCTGGATGGGATTACGCCCTAACTGGTGCGCGTGATATTCCTTACTTTATTGTTCCCATCGTTGCGCCAATCCTAGGTGCTTGCTTCGGTGGCTGGTTGTATCCAAAAGCGATCGCGCCTTATCTACCTCAAGCGGGTCACGGCTGCACGATTCCAAATCAGTGTGAAGACGATGAAGAAGCACTGGTGCAGGCGAAAGAAACTGACGCACGTGAAGTGAATGCATAAACAATACGGATGGCGCCGATTGGCGCCAAACCGACTAAAATAACAGAGAACAAAAGGATCATATTATGTCTGAGCAAAAGTACATCGTCGCCCTTGATCAAGGCACCACCAGCTCTCGTGCTGTAGTGATGGATCATGATGCGAACATTGTCGGTGTCTCTCAGCGCGAGTTTACCCAAATTTACCCGCAAGCAGGTTGGGTTGAGCACGACCCAATGGAGATCTACGCGACGCAAAGTTCAACGCTGATTGAAGTCTTAGGTAAGACCGGGATCCGCAGTGATGAAATCGCCGGTATCGGTATTACTAACCAGCGTGAGACCACGGTGGTATGGAATAAGGAAACGGGCAAGCCTATCTATAACGCCATCGTTTGGCAGTGTCGTCGTACCGCTGAGATCTGCGAAGAGTTGCGTGGTCGTGGGCTTGAGTCCTATATCCGTGATAATACGGGGTTGGTGCTTGACCCTTACTTCTCTGGTACCAAGGTGAAGTGGATCTTGGACAACGTTGAAGGAGCCCGTGAAGACGCTGAAGCCGGTAAGTTGCTGTTTGGTACTGTTGATACCTGGCTGGTCTGGAAGATGACGCAAGGCCGTGTTCATGTTACTGACTATACCAACGCCTCTCGAACCATGTTGTTTAACATCAACGACATGTGTTGGGACCAAAAAATGTTGGATGAACTGGGTATCCCCGCATCAATGATGCCAGAAGTACGCCGCTCTTCCGAAGTGTACGGTCAAACCAACATCGGGGGTAAAGGCGGTACGCGGATCCCGATTGCAGGTATTGCAGGTGACCAACAAGCGGCCTTGTTTGGTCAGATGTGCGTTGAGGCTGGCCAAGCGAAAAACACCTACGGGACGGGCTGTTTCTTGCTGATGAATACTGGTCAAGAAAAAGTCACTTCCAATCACGGCTTGCTGACGACGGTTGCATGTGGTCCACAAGGCGAACCTGCTTATGCGTTAGAAGGGGCGGTGTTTATGGGCGGTGCCTCGATTCAGTGGCTCCGTGATGAGCTAAAAGTGTTAGAAGACGCTCATGACTCTGAATACTTCGCGACCAAAGTCGATACGTCAAACGGTGTCTATGTTGTGCCTGCCTTCACCGGTCTTGGCGCGCCATACTGGGACGCGTATGCCCGAGGGACTATCGTTGGCTTAACACGTGGTGTTAACTCTAACCATATTATCCGAGCTACCTTGGAAAGTATTGCTTATCAAACACGTGATGTGTTGGATGCGATGCAAGCAGATTCGGGTATCAAGCTTGCAGCACTGCGCGTTGATGGCGGTGCGGTGGCGAATGACTTCCTGATGCAATTCCAAGCCGATGTCTTGGATACCGAAGTGCATCGCCCTGAAGTGACTGAAGTCACCGCACTGGGTGCCGCTTATCTTGCCGGTATGGCTGTAGGCTTCTGGGACGGCTTGGGCGAGCTAAAAGACAAAGCGAAACTGAATCGAAGCTTTGAGCCTCATCAAGACGAAGAAAAACGTAACCGTCGCTACCGTGGTTGGAAACGCGCGGTGAAATGTGCGCAAGCTTGGGCGTCGCTGCACAACGAAGACGAAGATTAATCCTCGTTACCTCTCCTCAAGGGCGCGTATTCGCGCCCTTTTTTTATCATTCCAGACGCTATTCTCATGCATGCCTTAACGTCTACAAAAACAGACTGATATAGACAACCTTCCCGTCAAAATGCGTTCGACGCTACGTAATAGGCCGGTATTTAGTTTACATATCATTCAGGTTGTTAACTATTGTTCTACATTAGTCACAGACGATAGGTTTTTTTCGAACATTTTTAGTGACCGAAAACGAAAGTTGATATACAGTTAAACCCATAAATAAATGTTCGTTCGCTCAAAAAGGAACAAGGTCGACTAACAATGACTACGCCAACTACTCATAACGAAACTTTACTCGATATTCTGGTCGTCGGAGGAGGCATCAATGGTGCGGGTATCGCAGCCGATGCAGCAGGCCGTGGTCTGAACGTCGGCCTGTACGACGCAAAAGATTTTGCGTCAGCGACGTCTTCTGCAAGCTCTAAGCTAATCCACGGTGGTTTGCGCTATCTAGAGCACTACGAGTTCCGCCTTGTGTCTGAAGCCTTGGCCGAACGCGAAGTCTTGATCAACAAAGCGCCGCACATTGCTTTCCCAATGCGCTTTCGTTTGCCGCACCGCTCCTATTTACGTCCCGCGTGGATGATTCGTTGTGGTCTGTTTCTCTATGACCATCTTGGTAAACGCTCTACGTTGCCCAGCAGCCATAAAGTAAATCTGGCCAAAACTGGGTATATGAAAGACGAAATGAAGATTGGTTTCGAATACTCGGATGCATGGGTGGATGATGCACGCCTGACATTACTGAATGCGCAATACACCCGTGAGAAAGGCGGCGAAGTCCGTAACTATTGCCAAGTGGTCGCGGCAGAGCGTGAGAATACGATTTGGCGTGTCACCTTAGAAGATACCCACACGGGAGAGCGATTCGAGCGCAAAGCGAAAGCCTTGGTGAATGCGACAGGCCCGTGGGTTAAGCAGTTTTATGATGATAGCCTGCACGAGAAATCACCTCGTGGTATTCGTATGATCAAAGGGTCACACATTGTGGTGCCACGCATTCATCAAGACCCACAGGCGTACATCTTGCAGAACAACGATGGTCGCATTGTGTTTGTGATCCCTTATCTGGATAAATTCTCTCTGATTGGTACCACGGATGTGGAGCACAAAGCCGATCCGCGTGCGGCGAAAATTGATGATGCCGAAGTGGATTACTTGGTCGATGTGGTTAACCAGCACTTTACCAAACAGTTATCTCGAGACGATGTCGTTTGGAGCTATAGTGGTGTGCGTCCATTGTGTGATGATGAGTCTGATTCGCCACAGGCGATCACACGGGATTACACCATTGAATTGGAGCAACAGGGCAATCAAGCGCCGCTCGTATCGATTTTCGGTGGTAAACTCACCACTTACCGGAAGTTGGCAGAGTCAGCCATGCGCAAACTGGCGCCTTTCTTTGATAAGATGGGTCAGCCTTGGACCGCAAATGGTGCGCTACCGGGCGGCGACTTTAGCTGCACACGCGAACAGTTAGCAGCATCGTTTATGCAGCGTTATCCTTGGTTAGCGCAAGTGACGGCACAACGTTTTGCAGATACCTATGGCACACGTACACACCAAATGCTCGCTGGGTGTCAAAGCGAAGCTGACATGGGCCATCAATTCGCAGACGGTGTGTATCAGGCTGAGCTCAACTATCTGATTAAGTACGAATTTGTGCAGCACGCCGAAGATGCACTGTGGCGTCGAACTAAACTCGGCTTATATCTCTCCGAAGCGCAACAAGCCGCGATTGCGGATTATATTGAGCAACAGCGAGGCAGTGTGCGTACCGTGCCGCTCAGTGAAGCGAGCTAACACGGCTGGATTGCAACAAGACTCGAACTAAGATGAAAAAGGTGCCATGGCGGCACCTTTTTTAGTTTAAGCACCTGTCTGTCGGCTTGCCTATTTGTTTAATGGGTGCGTGAGCGTCTTGCCGATAATGTGCTGCCGAGTGAAGCGGTGATCACCATACCAATGGCGAGCCACTGACGAAGCGCAAGCTGTTCGTCGAGCACCAACAAGCCCGCCATCGCTGCCACTGCAGGCTCTAAACTCATCATGACACTAAAGGTTTGCTTGGGCATATTGCGAAGGGCAATCATCTCTAACGAATAAGGGATGGCGCTAGAGATCAACGCGACAGCAATCCCTAAAGGCAATAAATGCCATTGCAAAATGGCGCCATCGGTCGCGATATAACCGGCTGGTACCAGATATAAAGCGGCAATACTCATGCCCAGTGCCACTGTGCCACCACCGGGTGCAAGGTTGCCTGCTTTTTGGCCAAAAAGGATGTAGCCTGCCCAGCAGCCACCCGCAGCAAGCGCGTAGGCGACGCCAATCGGATCAAGCGCATCCACACCAGAAAGATCGGGTAAGAGGGTGATGACCCCGCCCACCGCTAAAATAACCCATAGACTATCACGCGCCCGTCGAATGGACAGCAACGCCACGAGCAACGGGCCGGTAAATTCAAGTGCTACCGCAATGCCAAGCGGGATCCGTTCGATGGCTAGATAGAGCAGTAACATCATGCCGCCAAGACAACTGCCGTAGACGATGATGGCTCGCCAATGTCGGCCTCGCGGCCATTGGCGCCAAGGCCGAAAGACGAGGCAGAGCAGCAATGCCGAAAAGCCGACACGTAATGCTGATGTACCTACCGGACCCACTAGAGGAAATAGCTGTTTGGCAAACGAAGCGCCAAATTGAATGGCACACATTGCGCCAAATACGCTTAAAATCGCTATGAACAGTGCGGGAGCCTGCATGATTGTTCCTCCTTGCCCTCAACAAGGCTCACCTTAACATAGCGACATAAAAAAGCCGCCCCCGAGGAGCGGCGTTTATTGCTTTCATGGCAGAGTTAGAATTTCTGCTTGGCAGAGTCATAGGCACTTTTTAGCGAGCCGAGAGCTTGCTCTGCCCCTTGTTTTATTTCATCCCATGCCTCATCGCTTGCATCTTGCAATTCATCGATGCGCGTTTTCGCTTGTGCTTTGCGGGCGCGTAAATGCTCTATGGTTTCGCGATATTCCGCTTTTGCATGCGCGGAGGCAACATCCGCTTTTGCTTCAAGTTTATCAATTTCTTGGTTCCAGCTATGTAAGCGTTCATGGAACTTATCAATCATCTCTTGGCGGCGCATAATCCCTCCTCGGTTAAGTCAGTGGCATTTGATGACGTTTACCGTCATTGCTTATGCATTTCCGGTTATCTCAAGATTATCGACCACACGTTCCACGTCTTGTGCGTTTTCCGCCATTAATACGGCTAAATCGCGGGCCGCATCGCTTTTTACCTTGCCAGAGAGTGTGGCAACGCCATCATCAACAGACACTTCGATGTTGGTGCCGCTGATGTCTGGGTCGAGTAGCAAGCTTGTCTTCAGTGACGCCGCAATTTTGGTATCGACGACAGTCTGACCGAGATCGGCGGCTTGGCTTGCTTGTTGCGAGACAGTGAGTTCGTTTTTAACCCCGGACACGCCGTCTATTTTTTCGACCAATCCACTGGCCAAGCTTTTATCCAGTTCAGTATCCACTTGACCTGTGAGTATCACCACACCTTGCTCTACATCTGTGTCGATATCGAAATTATTGAGGTTTGTGTTTACCAACAGCATGGTTTCAGCTTTACCGTCAATCCAAGCGTCTTTGGCTTGATCTTGCCATTGATTGTTGCTGCTTGCATGCGCGCTGGTGGCACCCAGTGCAAGTGCAAACCCCATTGCGACAAATAAAGGATGAAATCGACCTTGCGGAGTCGTCTTCATTGAACCCTCCTTATTTGATGAATTTGAGCAACCTCGTGGTGTTGCTGAAAGAGTCTACTGCGAAGGCCATGCCAACATTTCAATTAACTGAAAAATAAATAGTTTTTGTTTTTTCTTGCTGAGAGCTAAGTCAAGTGATCTGTAATTTTTACATATGAATCTGTAAAAATGACTTTCATTGTTGAGAGAGCCGTCCGCCTATGGCACGGTAACGAAACACCCATCAAGGAGGCTCGGTGATGTCTCGGATTTCTGTCGCTCTTTTGTTAAGCGAGCAAGATATAAACTGGATGACCGACTTACTGCGTCAGGCAGATATCGACACGACACGAGTTACGGACGTGAAGCAGGGACTTCGGGCGTGGCGAGCCGCGCCTGCGGATCTGGTAGTGTGTGATCTTGATGAATTGGGAGACGATGCGGAGCTTATCTGGCAACGGATGGAACAATCGCCTGACACAGAGTGGCTTTTACTCAGCCGTGGCGACCCGCATCCCGACTGGAATGCCAAGGCGCAACAATGTGTCGCGACGGTTTTTCGGCGGCCCGTGGATCCCGAGTTGATTCAGGCGTTCATCGATGACACGCTGATGCAGCAAGGACAATCTTGTCGAGCGAGTAAACCGATATTGACGAGTCAAGCGAACCAGTTCGGATACTTGCTTGGCAGTTCATCGCCCATGCGGCATTTGTATCGAGTCTTAAAACGGCTGGGTCCAACCGGTGCTAACGTATTGATTGTTGGCGAGAGTGGGGTGGGTAAAGAGCATGTTGCGAAAACCTTACATCGATTAGGTTGTGACCCTAACGCCCCCTTTATGGCGATTAACTGCGGGGCACTGAGCCCTGAGTTGATAGAGAGCGAGTTGTTTGGTCATGTGAAAGGCGCATTTACAGGGGCACACCAAGATCACGCGGGTATTTTTCATCAAGCGGAAGGCGGCACCGTCTTTCTTGATGAAATCACCGAAATGCCACAAGCGCTGCAGGTAAAGTTGCTACGTGTGTTGGAGTCCGGAGAATATCGCCCAGTGGGCTCGACACATAATCAACGCGCCAATGTTCGTCTTGTCGCGGCGACTAACCGCGACCCACAACAAGCAATCGCATCCTCACGATTGCGTGAAGATATCTACTATCGCTTAGCCCAGTTTGTGGTCAATGTGCCACCCCTTCGGGAGAGAGAAGGGGACATTGAGGCACTGACGACCCATTTTTTGGCCGAACTCAATCATCAATTTCACACCCAGAAGGGGATCGACCCTCAAGCGATAAAACGCTTAAATGCCCACCGTTGGCCCGGCAATGTTCGCGAACTCAAACATGCGATTGAGCACGGCTATTTGCTTTGTGCTGAGACGATTTTGCCCGATGACTTACCGCAAGCGGTGAGCATGCCTACCAATACACCGACGGCGATGATGTTACCCGAATCGCTTACGTTAGACGCGCTAGAGCGCTTAGCCATTACCCAAACCTTGGCCCGTTGTGATGGCAATAAAACGCGCACGGCTGAAGTGCTTGGTATTAGCCCTAAAACGCTATACAACAAACTGAATCAGTATCAATCAGTCTCTTCGTCCTCAACAGCGGGAGAAAGGATCGATAGTGATCGTGGCTGAATACGAATGTCGAGCTTACGGTCGCGATAAATTTCCCCATCGATGACATAGTCGGTGGTATGCGGAAAGCGCACGGCGACATGGGTCGCCTGTTGGTGATGTGTGAAGCGACCGACGGGTGTATCGAGTAAGCTGGTAAGGGCGAGCTCAGCGAGAGAGAGAACTGTTCCAGTCTTGGTTGCCGATGGGGTCAACCAAGTGACGTCGAGCTTGCCATCCGCGTGATTCGGTTGACCACGGCCTTGGGCAAGCAAGGTTGTCATTGGGGCGGCATTGGCAATAACCATGCTGGTGGTTTCAATGGTTTGAGAGGGCTGCTTATCGATACGAATCGATAAGGTCATTTTGGCATTTTGATTTGCCGCACCCAGTAACCCTTGCAAATAGGCCCATTGCCCACTTTGGTTTTTTTGTTCACGCGCCGCATAGCGGATCATTTGCTGCTCAAAGCCAACACCTACAACCAATAACGCGACACGGCCATTGCAACGTGCGGTGTCGATGCGATGAGGGGTGCCATCGAGAATCACCTCACAAGCGGCATCAATGCTGAGAAATTTTGATTTGATCCCCCAAAGTGCATGACAAAGCGCATTGGCGGTGCCAAGGGGCAGTACCCCGAGCGGCGTGTCGGTATTAATCAGCGCACGCGCTACCGCATTGACTGTGCCATCCCCGCCTGCGGCAATCACGACATCGGCATGGTGTGCCACGGCGCGACACGCAAGTTGATAGGTACGTCGATTGTGGCGAGTATGATGGACCACCACGCGATAGCCTTCGCCTAAATAGTCTTGAATATACCGTTTGTGCTTTTGCCACTTACCACCACCCGCTGCTGGGTTGGCGATAATCCAAGCAATGGGTCGATCAAGTCTTAATGCGCCGTCTTGCTGGAAGCGTGATAGTGCCCGAAATTGGCGCCGATTAAGCTGAGCTTTGGGACGTATTGAACGAATGCTGTTTAGCACGCTGTTGAGGTTTTTGTCCGGTTCTAGGGCCCATAAATATGCCGCAGCCACCATCACAGAGCGACCACGGCCTAACGCACAGTGCACCACCACGGTCTCGCCACGCATGCGTTGCTGATGGATCCACTGCAACGCTCGCATCAGTTGGCTACGGGAAGGATACGCATGGTCGAGGACAGGCACCGAGAGGTAACTGATTTCACGGGTCTCGCTAAAACTGTTTAAGCTCTCGAATTCAGCGGTAACGTCCAAAATGCCGCCAATGCCTTGAGTTTGAATGTAGTCTAGATCGTGACGAGTCAGCCGAGCACCAACATAAAGGCCGGATGCAATTTTTTGAATAGCAGGTTCGGTATCACGATGACGTGCCCAGCGATTATAAAGGTGCGTGCAAACGAAAAATGGCGCAAATACCCCATGGATGAGGGTTGGGAGTTGGCCGGTGTATCGCTTGCGGAAAAGGCGCGGCTGATTACGCCAGTATGCAAGACTCACTGCAATAAAGGCGATGCCACTCCAAAGCAGCAGTACATCGAGAGCAAGCCAAGGTGTCCAAACTGTGACTAAAATGAGCGCAGCGCCGATGAGCGCGTAGAGTGGGCCAACGATCACATGTTCTCCTTGCAGGCCATCCGTGTGCGTATCAGTATGATTCGCCTAGGTATCGTCAATGACGACTATAGCCTAGCAGGAGAGGAGATAGAAACGAAAACGGCACGCTATCATTGCGTGCCGTGTAAAGTCTCGTATCAGTTATGGACTGATTAAGCGTCTTTCTTTTGTGCTTGTTTCTTTTGCTTTTTCATCGCACGCCGCGCTTCGATAATGTGTTTCGCTTCGCCTCCGACGTGTTGCTCTCCGCGCTCGCGAGCCAGTTGCACTTGACGTTCGCGCTCACGAAAACGCGCTTTCTGCTCCTCGGTATGCTTGTCATGACACTTTGGACAGGATACGCCTTGCTCGTAGTGCTCGCTTTCCATATCGGCTTTAGTAATGGGTAGGCGGCATGCATTACACATCGCGTACGATCCTTTCTCGAGCGAATGATTTACCGCCACGCGGCCATCAAACACATAGCACTCGCCATTCCAAAGGCTATTACTCTCAGGCACTTCTTCGAGGTATTTTAGGATCCCTCCTTCCAAGTGATAGACCTCGTCAAAGCCTTTTTCCTTCAAAAAGGCCGTTGATTTTTCGCAGCGAATGCCACCGGTACAGAACATGGCGACTTTTTTATGCTTGCTTGGATCGAGGTGCTTTTCTACATACTCGGGAAAATCACGAAAGCTTTCGGTATGAGGGTTAACTGCACGCTCAAAGGTCCCGATTTCAATTTCGTAGTCGTTCCGTGTATCAATGACCAGCACCTCAGGATCGCTAATCAGATCGTTCCATTCCGTCGGCTTCACGTAGGTGCCGACTGTATGGCGAGGATCAATCCCCTCAACACCCATGGTGACGATTTCTTTTTTCAGCTTTACCTTGGTGCGGTTAAAAGGTTGGCTGTCTTCAAAGGACTCTTTGTAGCCAATGTCCGCAAGGCGAGCATCGTTTTTAAACCAAGCAAACAGGGCATCAATTCCTTCACGGCGGGCGGCGACGGTGCCGTTAATCCCTTCTTTCGCGAGCAGTAGCGTGCCGCGCACTTGGTTTTTTTCCATCACCTCTTGCAGCGGGGCGCGGAGGTCTTGGTAGTCATCAAGGGTGACGAACTTATATAGCGCACAAATAACGTAGGCGGACATGTTGTTTCCTCTTGCTGGCTGGAGCGTAAATCCAGTGCATGGGTTGTGGGTTTAAAAGACGCGCGAAGTATAGCGAATGGCACTGGGGCTAAACACCGGCGAAAAGTAAGGTTAAACGTTTTGTGCCCGTGTTGTTTTGGATAGGTGCGGGTCGGTTTATTTATTTGTGTTCAAATCAAAGTGCTGCGGTAATTATTCATCTTAGTGCATTATTAATGCGACAAAAGTCACATATAGACTGGGTTTTGGTCGCGATATAGCGGATTTCGCCGTAGCTTGGATGGGTTTTTAGTCACGCCAGTAAGAATTTATTGCTTTATGGTCTAATTATTTTGCTGGTTGGCGTGCATCGACTAGGCCGGAGTCTAGAGAGCAAAGTAATTAGCCAAGCATCAAGAAAGGATGCGAGACATGATTGAAGAATGGATTAATGCCTTTGTAGGCTTTATTTGGGGAAAGCCGATGCTGATCTTACTGGTTGGTGGCGGATTGTTTTTCACTCTGTACGGAAAGCTCACACCTTTTCGTTACATGGCGCACAGCGTTAAGCTATTAACCGGTAAAGTGGATGATGGCAGCGGTCATGGTGATTTATCTCATCGCAAAGCCTTAGCGGCAGCACTGTCCGGTACGTTAGGTCTTGGCAATATCGCGGGCGTCGCACTGGCGCTGAGTGCGGGTGGACCGGGGGCGGTTTTTTGGATGTGGCTCACCGCGTTACTGGGGGTATCGACCAAGTTCTACACCTGCACACTGGGAGTCATGTACCGTCACAAAGACGCCAAGGGAAATGTACACGGTGGCCCCATGTATACGGTTCAGCATGGGTTAGGCCCGAAGTTTAAATGGTTGGCGGTGATGTTTGCCATTGCGGGTCTGATGGGATTTGTGCCGTCATTTCAGATCAACCAACTTGGTGCTGTGGTGCAAACTCAACTGTTTCCGGGGGTCGCTTGGTTAAAGAGCAGTGCCTTCTCGTGGGGAATGGGCATTGTTCTCGCGGTGTTTGTCGGCATGGTGATTTGGGGTGGCCTTAAGCGTGTCGCTGACGTCGCTGGGGCTTTGGTGCCTTTGATGGCGGGAAGCTATATGATCATGGCGCTAGCCGCGTTGGCGCTTAATGCGGAACGAGTGCCCGGTGTGTTCCAGTCTATATTTGCCAGTGCATTTTCACCGGATGCGATGTTTGGTGGAGTACTGAGTGTGATTATTATCGGTGTGAGTCGTGGTGCCTTTTCTAATGAGGCAGGGATTGGCACTGAAGTCATGGCACACAGTGCGGCGAAAACCAATGAGCCCGTGCGTGAAGGTTTGGTGGCGAGCTTGGGTCCTATCATCGATACCTTAATTGTTTGTAGCTGTACCGCCTTAGTCATTCTCGTCACTGGTGTGCTCGATCAAGCTGAGGGCATGCAAGGCGTGAGTTTGACCATGGCGGCTTTCAAAACGGCGTTTGGTGCACCAGGCGCGTGGTTGCTAGCGGCACAAGTGCTTATCCTCTCTTTTACCACCGTCTTTACCTTCTGGTATTACGGTTATAAGTGCTTTGTGTATTTGTTCGGTGAAAAAGCCGGCCAGTACTACAAGTATCTGTATCTCTCACTGGTCGTGCTGGGGGCTGTGGTGTCGCTAGATGTGGTGTTCTTGTTCTTGATCGGAGCTTACGGATTGATGGCGGTGCCGACCATGGTCTCTGGCCTATTGTTGGCGCCGAAGGTAAACCAAGCCGCAAAGGCCTATTTCAGTGGCCGACGCTATCAGTCGCATAGCGGTTCACAAGCCACTAACCTTTGAATTAAGTGAATAATCAAAAGGCTGCCTAGACGGCAGCCTTTTTTATTACGGTGAGAGCCACAGGCGTGGTAGGCGAGCACTAGCGTTATCAATCGTCGAGTGGGGCACCAAAGATATACTTGTCTGCTAGTCCGACCATGCGACCAATTTCTGGCTTGGTAATGGTGTCATTGGCACCAAGCTGTAAGGCTTTAGCGCGGTTGTCTTCACTCATGATGGAGGAGAACATTACGATGGGCATGGTTTTGTAGGTGTCATTATCGCGTAAGCGCTTGACCAAGTGCATACCATCCATGCGTGGCATCTCGACATCTGAGATAATGGCATCCACAAATTCAGTGATCGCCACACCTTCTTCTTTCGCGATTTTCTCAAACTCCATCAGCTTCTCAAAGGCTTCGCCACCGTCTTTCGCAGACAAAATATTGTAGCCCGCTGAACGTAGCGTATTTTCGATCAGGCTGCGGATAAAGGCAGAGTCATCAACCACCAATACGGTTTTTGCTTCTCGCTTTTTCGCACTGGTTTCGGAAATATTGACGCTGCGGTCTTGGGTTACATCATATTTCTCCATGCTCAACTCTGGGTTGATGTCGGCGATGATTTTTTCAAAGTCGAGAATCATGATGAGGTTGTTGTTTTTACGAACCACCGCGACCACACAGTCTTGTTCACCGGCTTCAAGGAATTGACTGGGTGACTCTACCGCTTCCCATGAGATACGGTGAATGCGACTAATACTGTCGATCAAAAACCCGTTCGTCATGTTGTTAAAGTCGGTGACAATCACAAACTTATTGTCTTTCTCAGGGCGGGTTGGCACCCCTAGCCACCCTGCAAGATCAATCAAGGGAGTGAGTTTTTCACGAGAAGAAAACACGCCAATCATATGAGGCTGTGCATTGGGGTAATCGGTTGTTTCAGGCACTTGAATGACTTCACGGACTTTGGCGACGTTGATGCCGTAGTAACAGGTTTTAGTACTGCCGTCCGGAAGTTGTTTCATAAGGTGGAACTCGATGATCTCGAGCTCGTTAGTGCCACTTTCCGTCAGTATTGCGTTCTTTGATGGCTCGTCGTTCATGCCTACCACATTTCCTATCGATAACAGCGAAGATTGCTGACAAACACAGCGATAAAACCAGTATAAGCCTGTGATCAATAAAGCGACAATATTTGCCAAATAATCGAACGGCGTTCTGTGGTCTATCACGCTAAATTCGTCTTGGAAATCAGCGGTAAGTTACAGCTTAGTAACAAAAAAAGCCTGCACTGAGGCAGGCTTTAGTGGTTGGGACCATGTAATTGGAATTAAGGTAACGCGACTTCAAGATGATAGTTACCGATCATTTTTCCTTGGTCATTCAAGAAGCGCGTGTAGGAGAAGGGTTCAAGATCAATGGTCGTTGGTAGACCACGTACCACTTCATTCATCACCTTTCCGGTGATGGCAGAGGTCAACATACCGGTACGGAAATGCCCACATGCATTGAGGTAACCGTCAATACCCGGCACTGCACCAAGAATTGGCAGTTCATCCGGTGAGCCCGGACGCAAGCCTGCCCAGCAGCGCTTGATATTCATCTTTTTCAGCTCGGGGATAGACTTCATGGCGCCTTGTGCCAGCTGCTTGATGTACTTGATGTCTGTGGTGGTATCAAAACCACGCTCTTCGGTGGTTGAGCCAATCAAGACTTCGCCGTTATCTTTTTGAGCGATGTAACAATCACTGGTGGTTAAACAACCATTTAAAAGCTTCGGTAGCTTCTCAGAGACGATCACTTGGCCTTTGACTGGGAAGACAGGCATTGGCATGCCCGTTGCCCACAAGCTGAGTTTTTCCGCCCATGCGCCACCCGCGTTGATCATGGTGCCACAACCTAGCTTGCCGTTTTCTGTTTCAACCGCGACAACCCGGTTACCTTGTCTCACCACACCCGTAACTTTGGTATTGAGATATAGCTCGACACCGTTTTGCCGTGCTGCTTCCAAATAGGCCTCGTTGAGGCGATAGGGGTTGATTTGGTGATCCCCCTCAAACTCCATCGCACCAATTGCCGCGCGCGACACGTTAGGCTCTTGTGCGTGAAGGTCTTCTTGAGACACCCAGCGGACATGCTCTTGGCGATCAGGTATGGCGGCCGCAATGTGCTCGGCATAGAGTTTGTCGTACTTATCAAACATGACAAACTTCAGACCGGTACGCTCAAACTTAAAGTCCACACCGTGATGCGTCATCAGGTCATCATACAATGCCGGATAGAGCTGGTTAGACAGCATCGCCATATCGAAGAACGGCTTGGGCATAATGTGCGGTTTGATCTCTGGTGATCCACCTTCGCCGCTTTCTTGCATCTGCTTAGAAAGGGTTTTAAACAGGATAACGCCGCAACCAAGGCCGGTTGACTCGCCCATCGCCCATAGGCCACCGGCTGACGCACGTGAGGCGTTTCCGGGGTATTTATAGTCCACAACGGCGATGGATAAGTCGCGCTCGCGGCTTAAATGATAAGCCACCGATGCGCCGATCACGCCGCCGCCACAAATTACGATGTCGTACTGTTTCATGCGTCATCCTCCAACGCAGCAAAAGGAATAGGGTCGAGTGGGAATCGAGGGCGAATCAAAGGCTGAGGCGACGTCGTGCTCTCATTGAGTCGGTCGTAGCAATAGTGCGCACAAGTTTTTCCTTGGCAGTCACCCATGGTGACGCGGGTACGCATTTTCAACGTAATCACATCCTTGACGCCTTGATTGATGGCGTTATCAATGTCCGCCTTTTTCACTTGTTCGCAGCGACAGATCACTGTGTCTTTTTCCGGCAAACTGAGCAGGCCTGGGCGACGATAGCCTGCCGTATCAAAGCCTTTACGGAAACGGTAGCTCTTTTCGAGCTGATGACGCAGAGCCTTAAACTCATTATCAAGATTCGGCATTGAAATATTGCGTGCCTTCAGTGCTGAATATGCCGCAATCTTTCCTTCCAACATGGCGGCTTCTGCGCCGGCAAATTTTACGGTATCACCTGCGCAGTAAACATTGTCGACACTGGCTCGTTGCCACTCGTCCACCACGGGGATCGCCCCGCTCATATGATCGTACTGCATATCTAGTCCCATTAGTTGCGCAAGCTGAGAGCGTGCCGCGAAGCCGTAACCCACACCAAGTACATCAGCATTTATGGTTTCGGCACGGCTAACATCTGGGTGCCAATCTTTACTGTAGGGGGCAACCGTGACGTGCTCGACTTGGGGGTCACCCGAGGCTTTAACTACGCCCCAACCGTAATGCATCGGGATATGGTGGCGTTTGAGATACATCATCATGGACAGACCATCTAGCGCGAGCTGTGGACGGTTAAGGAGGGCGAGCGTTTCACGTGCCAAGTCTTTGAATGGCGCCGCTTCATAGATACCCGCGATATCACAACCGGCTTTGTGAAGCTGACAAGCGACCAAGACAAGCAAAGGCCCTGTGCCGGTGATCACGCAGCGGTGACCGGGACGGACCAAGCCGCTTTTTATTTGAAGTTGGATACCACCCAGAAGCATCACCCCAGGCATATCCCAGCCGGGAAAGGGAATGCTGCGCTCTTGGCAACCGGTGGCGAGGATCAATTGCTCATAGTCAATCGTTGATAGCGTGTCTTCATGGGCAGTGAGGAGGTGTTGATCCGCCATTGGCCCCAGTACCCGCGTCAAACTACGTAGGTCAATCAAATCCTGATGCTGGCGATATTGTTCGCGCAGGGACTGTGACGTGGCTTTCCATTTATCATCCAAATGAGGCAGCGCGTCAGTATCTCGCCATGGACCGCGGTAGACGACGCCACCGGGTTTGGGCGCTTCATCAAGAATAATACTCGCGACCTTGTGCTTGGCCAGTGTGACCGCGGCAGACAAGCCGGCAGGTCCAGCACCAACAATAACAACAGGTTTAGACATGGGTTTCTCCTTGCTCGACGGTACTGCTTTCAAGATCCTTATTTTCAACCACAATGTTGGCTTCAGTGCGGACATCCATATCCGGCTGAACGGCGACTTGGCACGCACGTTGTTTATGGCGGCCGTTTATTTCCAGCGTGCAGCAATGACACACGCCCATGCCGCAATAGGCACTGGCTAATCGGCCATAATCATTTTTAGATAGCGCACGGATATTGCTCGCAAGCAAGGTGCTTAGCACGCTTTCTCCAGCGATGGCTGGAACCGTCTCGCCATTGACACGGATCGAGAAGGTTTTGCCAACTGCATCGGTAATGTCTTGGGATCGTTTCATCGTTTTAATTTGCTCATTGGTATGTTGTCGGGACAGTGATGACACCCATTACACCTGTTTAAGTGAAGGGACCTTATTGTCTTATTTGTTAGGCGAGGCGTATGTTATAGCCGAGTCGTGAAATGCGTGTTACTTTTTGTTGCGTTTTCGTTATTCCTCACAAAAATTAAGGAAAAATAAAAACTATTGTGATCATTATCATGATATCGATCTGTTTTATTGAGTGATGTGAAAGTGAACACTCGATGTGGGGGGAGTACGTGCTATTGCGTGAAAGGATTGGTTATGTCATCAATGAGTGATGAGGATCAGTAACGGTGATAATCAGGAGACGAGAATGACGGAGTCAGGATCTGAATGGTTGGAAGATGTAAGAAGGATGCGCGAGACGTTCGACGCGCAGAAAGCGCAAGCCTCTCAAACACCATTTTTAGATTATCCTTATCGGCGAGATGCGCTACTGCGCTTGCGTCAGACCATCAAGAAAAAGTCACCTGCGTTACAACAAGCCTTGAGTGATGATTACGGTTATCGAGCCCCCGTTGATACTGAAATAGCCGACATTCTTCCTTTACTGCACCAAATTGATTACACCCGCCGTCGATTAAAACGATGGATGAAGCCGCAAAAGCGGCGTACTGGGATAACTCTGCTGGGAACGCAATTAGTGGTGCATCAACAACCCAAAGGTGTAGTTGGGATTATCGTGCCTTGGAATTTCCCAATTATGCTAGCAGTCAGCCCCCTTATTTGCGCGGTGGCGGCCGGCAATCGGGTAATGCTTAAGCTTTCGGAGTTCACGCCTAACACCAATCGAGTATTACGCGCCTTAATCGCTGAGGTTTTTAGCCCAACTGAAGTGGCTGTGATTGAGGGGGAAGTTGAAGTATCACGCCGCTTTACTGAGTTAGAGTTCGACCATCTCTTTTTTACCGGCTCAACCCAGGTTGGACGGCAAGTCATGCTGTCTGCAGCCGATAATTTGACACCAGTGACCCTCGAATTGGGAGGCAAGTCACCGGTGATTATTGATGATCAGATTGACATGGATGTGGCTGTGTCGCGGCTCATTTACGGGAAGTGTTTAAACGCTGGGCAGATTTGTGTTGCCCCCGATTATGTGCTTTGTCCTGAACATCGCCAAGAGGCCTTTATCCACGCCTATCAACACGCGTTTCGAGCCCTCTATCCTGACTTTGAAACCAACCCGGATTACAGCCAGATTATTAACCAAACTCAAGCGACACGGTTAGAAGAAACACTCCAAGATGCCCTTGATAGGGGCGCGCGTCGCTGGTGTGCACTCGACCAACAAGCCGTGCCGACCGCTGAAAACCAGCGCTGGCCGACCCAGTTGTTGACCCAAGTCACCGATGATATGCGGGTGATGCAAGAAGAGATTTTTGGCCCGCTTCTGCCTGTGGTTACCTATCAAGATTTCTCTGAGGCGTTGAGTTATATTCAGGCGCGTCCACGACCGCTCGCGTTGTATTTGATGAGCAATGACGCGAAGAAACGCACGCAAGTCACCACACAGCTTCACGCCGGCGGTATGGGTATTAATGAAACTTTGTTTCATGTCGCTGCCGAAGATGCGCCTTTTGGCGGGATTGGCGACTCCGGCATGGGGCATTACCACGGAGTCGAGGGCTTTTATACCTTTAGTCACAGTAAGACCGTACTCACTCGCAATAAATGGGACACCAGCTTTTTGGTTAAACCTCCTTACAACCGTTGGTATAAACGCTTAATGCGCTGGTGGCTGATGCGGTAAGTCTGCAAATTTGCACGATAAGGCGTTGCGATATGAGTGCTTTCCCCAGTTACTGAACGCATCACTAAACTTTTCCGAGAAATTGATCTATATCTTTGGTTGTTACATAACTGTTAAGAGTGGTGCGAAGCAACCAAAGGAGCGACACAATGGCGTTTTCAGTACAACCCGATTCTATGTTGCCAGATATTGGCGATCATGAGCGCGCGATGGTTGAGCAAGAGGTAAAGCTCGCAGTGACCGATGTCAACGGACAATCGTTGGGATATTTGGCGATGGTGCCAGATGCGCAGCGCTTTCTGACTCTGACTCAAGATACCAACGAGGCCTTAAGCTTTATCAAGACGCCTTGCAGTGTTAACGCTGGTTATTATCAGTGGTCGTTTTTTTATGATGACGTCGAGTATGGTCTGGATTGTTTAATTGATCCGGACCGAAACAAGTGTCGACTTTACGCCAATGATCACGCCGCCGCTGCACCATCATGGAAGTTGGGCTATGACAAGGAACTGGGTCCTCTCATGATGGCAGCTCCTATCTCTGCAATTGGTCCCGGTACACGTGTTGCGGTGACATCCGAAGACGCGAGCGTACCCAATGTCCTTGTGGGCGCGCTCGAAGGCGGCGTATTAATTCATGAAGAACCAAACTAACCCTATCTAAATCAATTTGTTAACTTTTTCTGCGCCAGCGCTATGTCGCTGGCTTTTTTGTTGGATCAATGCTCACTCTCTGTATACAAGATTGAATCAAGTTTCATCTCATTTGTGCAACATGTCAAAAATAACAGATCCCAAATGTCTATTCATTGAGACATTTAGATCTGTGTCGAGCACGCGAATTCGCATTGTAAACAAAAGGTTAAATAAGTTGTAAATAACAATGTAGTCAATAATGCTGATGGATTGCACAAATAAAGCAAATCTCACTACAGAAAAAATGCTTTTTGATGCATAACTTTATAAGCGTGCTTGTTGTTTTTTGTAGGCAATTATAACTTTCTACGTTTAACCATTGTAAGGAATACAATATGTTAAAGCATGTTCTTAGCTGCTGTATCGCATCTGCACTCGTGACTGCTTCGCCCTCTGTGCTCGCAAAACAAGAGGAAAGTAAACAAGCGATTTCTCAGCAGCAAACGCTAGCACCATTAGTGGTTGCATCAGACAAGCAGGGTATTGAGGACCAATACATTGTGGTGTTTAAGCAACCAATGACACTCAGTGATGACCCACAAGCGTTAAAAACCTTCACACAGCAAACGGTTTCCAGCATGGTCAACCAACACGCAGTTAAGGTTGAGAAAGTGTTTGATCGCTCGCTGAGTGGTTTCGTGGCTAAATTAACACCAGAGCAATTGCGTGCGCTACGCATGGATTCACAAGTTGATTTTATCGAACAAGACAAAACGATTTCCTTGGACCCGGTAATCACCCCAAACGCGAACCAGAGCAACCCAGTTTGGGGGTTGGATCGCATTGACCAACGCAACCTGCCTTTGGATAACAATTACAGTACCAACTTTGATGGCACAGGTGTGACCGCGTATGTAATTGACACTGGCGTGACAACGTCACATGTTGAGTTTGGCGGTCGTGCTCGCTCTGGCTATGATTTTGTTGATAACGACAATGACGCCTCAGACTGTAACGGTCATGGTACCCATGTGGCCGGTACTATCGGGGGTAGCCAATATGGTGTTGCCAAAAATGTCGACATCGTTGGGGTGAGAGTTCTTAGTTGTAGCGGCTCAGGTTCAACGTCTGGGGTGATTGGCGGTGTTGACTGGGTGGCTGCCAATGCCAGTGGACCGTCAGTAGCAAATATGAGCTTGGGTGGCGGTGTATCGACCGCACTGGATAGAGCGGTTGCCAGTGCCGTGCAATCGGGTGTGAGCTTTATGTTGGCAGCAGGGAATTCCAATGCCGACGCCTGTAACAGCTCACCGGCCCGTGAGCCAAGCGGTGTCACCGTGGGCTCTACCACCAGCAGCGATAGCCGCTCAAGCTTCTCAAACTGGGGAAGCTGTGTCGATGTGTTTGCGCCGGGCTCTCAAATCAAGTCAGCATGGTATGACGGTGGTTATCGCACCATCAGCGGTACCTCGATGGCGACCCCTCATGTTGCGGGTGTGGCGGCTTTATATTTGCAAGAAAACAGCAACCTATCTCCTGCACAAGTAGCAAGCTTGATTAGTAACCGTGCCAGTGTAGGTAAGATTAGTGACACGCGCGGAACGGTTAACAAATTGCTCTATAGCCAAGCTGACAGTAGCTGTGAGCCGGATTGTGGTCCAACGCCGGATCCTAAAGATGAGCTTAAAAATGGTCAGCCGGTCACGGGCATCTCTGGTGGGCAAGGTGCGCAACGCTTTTTCTACGTGGATGTAGAAGCCGGTCAGCGCCTTAGCGTGAATATCAGCGGAGGGTCGGGTGATGCAGACTTATATGTTCGCTATGGCGCCAAACCTACGCTATCGAGCTGGGACTGTCGTCCATACAACTATGGCAACAGTGAAGTGTGCACTGTGCAGAGCACCCAGAAGGGTCGTTATCATGTCATGCTAAATGGTTATACCGCCTTTAGCGGTGTGAGCGTTACGGCACGATATTAGTAGCCGGTGCGCGCGGTTGGCGCGACCATGATGACTTATACCGAATAGACAGCGCGGCGATTGCCGCGCTTTTTTATGAGCGCCTATTAGCTGTATTGGGTTAGACAATCACACAGTAACGAGATAAAGCCTTCACGGTTGACCTTCATCGCCACATCAGCGTTAGCGGCATGACCGGTCACTCGATAGCGATCAACCACAGTCATTCCAGTGGTGAGTTTGCCTTGTGTTTCTATATCCACCCATACGGATTCACAATCGAACAACTCAGGCTTGATAAGCCAAGCAATCGTACAAGGATCGTGGAGGGGAGAGCCGTCGAGTTGCCACTTGGGATCGCGGTGATAACGCATAAAGAATTCCAGCCACCCCGCGACGGTCTGTGCCACGGGGTTATCAATGGCGCGGATAGTGGCAACGTCGGCATCTTTGACCAAGGCTTGATGGGTCACATCCAAGCCAAACATGGTGATAGGGATCCCTGAATGAAACACACGGTGAGCGGCTTCAGGGTCAACATAAATATTAAACTCGGCAGCAGGGGTCCAATTCCCCAATGTGGCCCCTCCACCCATGAGAACGATACGCTTGATGCGATTGGCGAGGTGGGGATAAGTCGCAAGCAGCAGCGCGACATTGGTTAGCGGACCGGTGGCGACGACGGTTATCGGCTGATGGCTAGCTTCTAACACGCGAGCCATCACACTGATGGCATTATCGGGTTGAGCGTCCATCGCGGGTGCAGGAAGTTCAGGGCCATCAAGCCCTGACTCACCGTGGACATTATTCGCCACCACAAGGTCGCGCAGCAGGGGCTTATGGGCTCCCCCTGCGAAAGGAATGTCGTGGCGATTTAATAAGGTGAGGATCCGTCTGGCGTTATATAGCGTCTTATCCAGCGTTTGATTGCCAGCACAGGTGGTAATGGCCTTAATCGCGAGCTGATCGAGTGCACAAGCCATCACCAGCGCGATAGCATCATCGTGTCCCGGATCGCAATCAATAATAATAGGTTCACCCATTGCACACTCCTTTTTATTGTGTGTTTGGTTGTGGCGTTGCGCGGACTGGCGTTGGTTGCGATTGTGCTGATTAGGACCAGCCGCTCATTTCGTTATTTAGTCACGCTACGTGTGATTTGGAGTGGTGACTGTGAGCCAGCTCGTCCTATTGAGGATGGATGGGTGAGCTTTGTAACAGATGAAAAAGATATCATCAAAAAACGTGATGCTTAACATAACAATATGTCAACATGCTATGAACTAAAATGTGGTAGTTACATCATTTTGCAAACAATTCAATCAATCTAAACATTGTTAATAATTTGGTTAATTGTTCTGAATAAAATGCATTATATCAGATGAATAATTTGGTTATTAAAAATATTGCCAGTTTATGTGACAAGTTTTTAACAAAACAATTAGTACATATATCTATTACATCTGTGTGATATATCCGGTCGAACTCGCTACTATGCAACCGCACAAAATATTATAAATAAGAGAGTTTGACGTGAACCAAACTATAGAAGTCTCCGAAAAGAGTGTATCCACTCGTTGGACCCAACATGACACCCACTGGGCGCTCAGCCTTTTTGGTACCGCTGTCGGTGCTGGGATCCTGTTCCTTCCCATTAACCTGGGTATGGGTGGGATCTGGCCGTTAATCATCATGGCGGTACTTGCTTTCCCCATGACCTTTATGGCACACCGCGGGCTTGCACGTTTTGTGCTCTCCTCTCGCCATAAAGATGCAGATTTTACCGATGTGGTCGCCGAGCATTTTGGTGCCAATGCGGGCCGGATGATCTCGGTGTTGTATTTCCTTTCTATCTTCCCCATTTTATTGATATACGGCGTCGGATTAACCAATACGGTAGACAGCTTTTTAGTCAATCAACTGGGATGGGTATCTCCTAATCGTATCTTATTGTCCGGTGTGTTAGTGGCGGGCATGATTGCGATCATGCTGGGTGGAGAGCGCCTCATGCTGCGTGCTTTCGCCGCTATGGTGTACCCCTTGGTGGCTATTTTGGCGTTTTTGTCGTTTTATCTTGTGCCATCGTGGCAAACGCCTAACTTGAGCCTACCGCCGATGGGTGAGCTAGGCATTAACCTGTGGCTTGCGGTCCCTGTGGTGATCTTCTCGTTTAGTCATGCAGCGGCGATTTCAAGTTTTGCTAACATTCAGCGTCGCCACTATGGCAATGACGCGCAAGGCAAGTCAGAGCAAATTCTTAAGCGCGCAGGCGTGATGTTAGTTGCTTTTGTGCTCTTGTTTGTATTCTCGTGCGTGCTGACGCTCACGCCAGCACAAATGGCGGAAGCGAAAGCGCAAAATGTGTCTGTGCTTTCTTATCTTGCTAACGTCACCCATAATCCCTTTATCGGTACGCTGGGGCCGCTTGTCGCATTCATTGCGATCACATCGTCGTTTTTAGGGCATTTCCTTGGCGCGCGTGAAAGCTTGAATGGTTTGGTAACCAAACATAGCAAGCTGACCTACAAGCAAGCGGATAAGCTGGGTGTTGTGGTGATGTTCTTTGCCATCTGGTGGTGTGCGGTGATTAACCCCAGCATCCTCGACATGATGGGCGCACTGTCTGGGCCTGTGATTGCGATGATCCTCTTTATTATGCCCACTGTCGCGGCTTACAAAGTCAAAGCGCTGGCACAGTATCGCGGTAAAGTCGGTACTTACTTTATCTTTGTGACCGGTATGCTGGCGATTTCTGCGTTACTCTATAACCTGATGGGCTAAGTCAGTACGCTGTCGCCCGACGAAAAAGCGCCTTCGGGCGCTTTTTTATTAGTTTTACTTATGTATTTCTAGTGAATTTCTTATCCGAAGCGATTTATGCGCATCCTTTAGTAGTGACAGATAAACCTAATAAAATCAGCCGCTAGTGTCACATTCATCACTCTTTAGTTTGGCTTAATTTGTTAGGTTTTGAATCAGCCCATATTATGTAAATCCTATCTCCCTTCTTACACAATAGGTTGATAATTATCAACTTTCGTTTCCGTGTCTGCCTCGATGATAAGCCCAATGTTGATTGAGCATGAGGGCGGTTTATGACACATCCAACCGAAACAGACAGACAAGTGACATGGGGATGTTACTTGGCTCTGGTCTTTGCGATCGTTTTTTTCTCGGGATTGTTACAATCCAATCAATGGTACGGCGTGTTTGATTTTACCACCTTGAACGGATCCTTCGGGCAGGTGGCTTATCAAGCGACAGCGGCGGCCGATGGGTCGGTAGAGGTAGCAACGACGTCACTTCGCGGTAAAGGCGGGAGTGGTGCACGAGACGGTTTTATTTTTGCGCTGACCCTTATTCCTACCGTGATGTTCGCACTCGGTATGATCAGTGTGCTTGAGCACTATGGGGCACTTGATGCGGCGCGCAGACTCTTAACTCCGCTATTGAAACCAGTATTGGGCATTCCCGGCAACTCAGGATTGGCATTAATTGCCTCTATGCAGAGCACAGATGCGGGGGCGGCGATGACGCGTCAACTCAAAGATGAGGGGTACTTGACCAAACGGGAAACGGATGTGTTCACCATGTTTCAGTTCACGGCTGGGGCAACCATCGTCAACTTTTTCTCATCGGGTGCGGTGCTGTTTACTCTGACGCTGTCAGATGGCTCGTTGGCCGTGACCTCGTCGATTGGTCTTGCGATTGGTGTGATCTTCTTGTTTAAGTTCATCGGCGCCAATGTATTTCGTGTCTACCTCAATATCACTGAGGGTAAAGGGCCACAGCGAGACAAGTCTCAATCCTATCAAGAGGAGCACGCGTCATGACTCATTCTTCCAGCAGTAAACCCATGATCACCGACATCTTTGTCGAAGGGGCAAAAAAAGGTTGGCACATTGCGACGACGTCGACGGTTCCTAATGTAGTCATGGCGTTTGTGATTATCAAGGCGCTCCAAATTACCGGGTTATTAGGCTTGATGGGTGAGGTGTTTTCGCCTGTGATGGCGGTGTTTGGCTTACCCGGCGAAGCGGCTGCCGTGCTAATGGGGGCATGGATGTCAATGGGAGGCGCGGTTGGTGTGGTGATCACCTTGTTTGACCAAGGCATTCTCACCGGCAGCCACATTGCGATTTTGGTCCCCGCTATCTATTTAATGGGCTCACAAGTGCAATACATCGGCCGAGTGATGGGCCCGATTGGTACCGAAGGCCGTTATATCCCCATCATGGTTGGCATTTCGATTCTCAATGCTTTTGGTGCGATGTGGGTAATGAATCTTTTACTTTAGGAGGCATGATGATGTTTTCTTTGCAACGCTACTTGGATGAGTTAGCGCCTCTGGTGAACGTCGACTGTGGCACGTTCCAGCGCGACGGCATTGAGGTGATTGCAGCCTTGATGGCTGAAAAGTATGAACAAATGACAGGCTGGCACATTAAGCGTGTAGATTGTGGTGAGGCAGGGGTTGGATTGGAGATCCGAAACCAGCCCACCGACCCGCATATTGATGTAATGATGATTGGCCATATGGATACTGTGTTTCCAAAAGGCACAGCAGCTGAGCGCCCGATGCATGTGGAAGAGGGCTTTGCCTACGGCCCGGGTGTATCCGATATGAAATCGGGCTTGCTGAATATCGTGTATGCATTGCGCGCATTGCCGCACGCTGAACGTGATGCACTCAGCATTTGCATTTGTATGAATCCCGATGAGGAAGTGGGCTCGATACATTCTAGTGACTGGCTGGCGTCCGTTGCACGCGATGCACGTTATGTGCTGGTGGCAGAGGCAGCGCGGGCTGATGGTGGTTTAGTGAAAGCGCGTAAAGGCATGGCACGGTATAAAATAGCCATATCAGGCCGTGCGGCGCACGCGGGGAATGAACCAGAGAAAGGACGTAGCGCGATCACAGAGTTGGCTCACTGGCTGGTGACGCTCGATAGTATGAAAGATCTTGAGGCCGGCACCAGTATTAATGCGGGCGTGATTGAAGGCGGAACGGGAGCGAATATTGTGGCCGCTCATGCATCGGCATTGGTTGATATTCGATTCTGGGATAACACCGCCTATGATGCGCTCGATCAAGCCATCCAAGCCCGCGCTTCTCATCCTTACACGCCTGATGTCACCATTGAATTGGTTCGCGAAGCTTATAAACCGGCAATGGTTCCGACGCCTGAAACAGAGCACTTGATGGATCTTGTCGAAGCGGCTGCATTTGATGAAGGTGTTCCAATTCATTGGAAAGCGGTAGGTGGCGGATCTGATGCGAATAATACCGCTGCCATTGGGATCCCCAGTTTGGATGGTTTTGGGCCAGTTGGGGCGAATTTCCACAGCGACGACGAATACCTTCAACTGGACTCGGTGGAACCCAGAATACGATTGCTCACCCGTGTACTGTCTCGGCTCGCTGAGCAAAAAAATCGCTAGTTACCCTGTCGGCGGCTACAAACAGGTGGCCGCCTTTTTGTTGTGAGGCTCCGTGAGCCAACCTCCACCGCCTGTTCATCAATTTGTGCATATACTTGTTAAATCGGTGCACTCGTTGATGAGTGCACGCAATCGCCTGTGTGATGTATGCAGATGTCGGGGGGGAGAGATGAAAGTGCATGTGTGGTATTGGCTGTTTGTTTTCTTTCTGGGCTCGTCTGCTTATGCCGTCCCGCTTGAGATTATCTATCCCAAGCCAGAATCCGATTCGGATACACGTTACAATTACCAATGGGAGCTATTGCGGCAAGCACTTGCAATAACCGATGGTGATTATCTCATTCGACAAGCTGACACGGTCATGAGTGAAGAACGTTTGGTTCGAGAGCTGGCCTCCAACAGCCGTCGCGTTACCATTATTCGTGACAATTCATCGAAGGCGTTGGACAACCTTCTGTTAGCCATACCGATACCGCTTAAAAAAGGCATGCTGGGCTGGCGTGTAATGCTAACGCATCAAGATCAGCAACCCGCATTACGGCAAGTTGAAACAATATACGACCTCCGCGAGTATCGGTTTGGACTTGGGCAAGGCTGGGCAGACAAGCCTATTTTACTTGCAGCGGGGCTGAAAGTGGTCGAAGGCTTACGTTACGATGGCTTGTTCCAAATGCTGATGGCGGGTAATCGATTTGAGCTTTTCCCCAGAGGGTTGGGCGAAGGCGTAGCGGAATACCATGCGCGCAAGGACCGTTACCCGGATATGGTGCTCGAAGAGTCTTTTGTCCTCCGTTATCCTTATGTTGAGTACTTTTACGTTAATAAACGCAATAAGGCATTAGCAGAACGTATTGAGCTTGGACTGAATCGTCTGATTGAAAATGGCACATTCACAGCGATTTTTGACCGCTATTTTGAGCAGTCACTCCGCCTCTTAAATCTTGATACACGCACTATTATTGATATTAAGAACCCCTTCATTGGTCAAGTGCCATACCTCGATCAAGAAGAGTACTGGTTACCCCATTATCTTAATAGAAAAGGCATTTGTGACTGTCAGTAAGCGACGGCATTGTGGTTAAATAACATTGACTACGGCGCAGTGCTTGCCTTGCTTTTTGGCTTGGTACATAGCTTTGTCTGCTGCGACAATCTCGCTATCACTGAGCCCATCAGGATAATAGGCTACGCCTAGGCTGATCGTCACAGGCATGGGATGATTAAAACGCGCGAGGCTTTGTCGCGCAATTTCATCGCACAATAACCGCGCTTGCGAGAGTGCACGTTCAGCACTGGAAAAGGGATGAAGAACCCCAAACTCCTCACCGCCAATACGCGCAAGTACCGCATCATTGGGAAGAAGACTCTTGGCTGTTTCCGCGACAAAGCAGATCACTTCGTCACCATGCGCGTGACCAAACCCGTCGTTAAAGGCTTTGAAATCATCAATGTCAAAGACCATCAGCGCCATGTTTTTAGGCTCCCCTTGTTTGTCTTTTAAACACTGATAAAAAAAGCGTCGGTTATGTAGCTGTGTCAATGAGTCGGTGATGKCTTGTTCTTGGAGCTGGCCATTAGCGCTTTGTAGCGCGCGCGTCTTTTGGCGGACATTGCGTTTAAGCAGCAAAATATAACTGACCACGATCAAGACGCCGAGGGTGATCAGTGTGGGAAACAGGTAAGCGGGATAAACGGTCTCAACGTCATAGTAAACCCAACGGTTGAGGAGTTGGCGTTTGGTATCATCATCTAGCCAGTTAWATTTATTACTTACTTGATTGAGCAAGGCCGTGTTGCCCTTGGCAAAGCCTGCATAAAGGGTTTCGGTGTAAAGATGACGAACCGGAATAAAGAGATTTTGATTGGTGGTGGTGTAAAGGTGATAATTCGCGACTTGTAAATCAGCGACGAAAGCTTGTAGCTCGCCGGATAATGCCGCATCAAGCATCGCTTGGTTGTTGGGGAAAAGGCGTAATGAAACCAAAGGAAACGTGGTTTCCATAAACTCTTGCTCGTACCCACCTTTGACCACGCCAATCACATTGTCTGTCTCACCAGCAAGCACATAGTCAGCGGATGTGCCCATCATGGATTGACTGAAAAAAACTTGCGTGTCGATGGCAAAAAGCGGCGTACCGAAGTCCATAAACGTGAGGCGTTCTGGTGACTGTAATAACCCTGCGTGTACATCGGCCTGTCCAGAGCGCACCAAGTCAATGGAGGTTTGCCAATCGGTCAGTAAAAACTCAATATCATAGCCATTGCGGTTACCGAACTCTTGCCAAAAATCAACTAAAATACCTTTGGGCTCTTGGTTGCGGTCGAGATATGAAAAGGGTCGCCAGGAGTGAGAGTTCGCAACTTTTAGAGTCGGTTTAACGGTGGATTGGTCGTCCGCACGCGTAGCGTGAACAGACACACTGACTGAGAGAGTTATACAGCATATGAGTGTGAAAACTACCCGCTGGGCCCACCGCAAACAAGCACCCGGTTTCCACATAGACCCTACCCTTATCCTACGAAAGTCAGATTCACCTCAACATGGGGTGAATATTCTTTAAACAGTATACGAATAAAATAAACACTTGGTGGAGAGGATCGACGTTTATTGGTCGGTGCTATTCACAGAAGGAAAAGAGATGGGATGAAATGGAAGCGCGATGGCCCACACAAACGTGGCGGGCCATCGGTTTAGTTAAGCCGCTACGGCTTGGACGAGACGCGCAATCTCGTCCCACTTTTTAGCATCAATGAGCGTAGCGGGCACCATCCAAGTACCACCGCATGCCAGCACTGTGGGTAAGGCGAGATAATCGCTCACGTTCTCTTCACTCACGCCACCGGTCGGCATAAAACTGACGGGATACACCGCAGAAAGCGCTTTTAACATCGCAATACCGCCTGACGCTTCCGCGGGGAAAAACTTCACGGTATCCAGCCCAAGCGACATGGCTTGCTCGACTAAACTGGGATTGTTAATCCCCGGGATAATGGGAATATCACGTTGTTGGCAATGTTTTACTGTGATGGGGTTGAGTCCGGGGCTAACAATAAAATCCGCGCCTGCATCTATCGCGGCGTCGACTTGCGCTGGTGTGAGCACGGTTCCGGCACCAATCAGCATCTCGGGATACGCATCGCGCATTTGACGGATAGCGTTTGCGGCTGCCTCTGTACGAAAAGTAATTTCGGCGCAGGGTAGGCCATTATCGACCAAGGTTTTGGCAAGCGGCACGGCATCTTCCGCATTATTAATCGCAATTACCGGCACGATGCGTATCGCCTTAAGGCGTTGATTTAGTTCATTCATGAGGATCCCTTACAGTAAAACGCTTAACAGCGCTACGATAACAAACGCGATGGTTCCGAGCAGGGTTTCCATCACAGTCCAAGTTTTAAGTGTGGTTTTTTCATCCATTTCGAGCAGGCGCGACACCAACCAAAAGCCCGAGTCGTTGAAATGCGATAAAACGGTTGCTCCACCTGCAATCGCGATGACAATAAAACACAAATCCAATTGAGATAAACCCACAGTATGCGACACGGTAGGCGCAATAAGTGCGGCCGTGGTGGTCAGTGCAACGGTGGCGGAGCCTTGTGCAACGCGCAAGCAGGTGGCAATCACGAATGCAGCCAGAATGATTGGCATACCTGTGTCTGATAGCATGGTGGCAAGTGCCTGACCGATACCGCTCGCGCGCAAGACACCCCCAAACATGCCGCCGGCGCCGGTCACCAAAATGACGGCACAAATTGGCGCTAACGAATCAGAGCACAGCTTTTCCATTTTACTCTTACCCAGCTTTTGGCCGAAGACCAGCAAACAGGTCAATAGGGTGATGAGCAGTGCAACGGGTGTTTTACCCAGCATACGCAAAAAGCCGACCCAAGCACTCTCCCCGTTGACTATACCCGCCACGCTCAGCGCGTTCAGGCCTGTATCAAGGAAAATGAGTAGCACTGGGAGCAATAAAATCATTAATACAGTTGAAAAGGCGGGGTAATCCTTTTTGCTTTTAAACATGACTTCGGTGTTTAAAAACGCTTTTGCGAGTGGGATATTGAATTTCTTACCCGCATACAAGCCAAATAAATAACCCCCTAAATACCAAGTGGGGAGCGAAACCAGCAGCCCGACGACGAGAAGCAGGCCCATATCGGCGCCGAGTAAATCTGAGGCAGCAACTGGACCGGGATGTGGCGGAACGAAGGTATGCATAACCGCAAACGCCCCCGCGACGGGAAGAGCATACTTTATGGGGGAGCCACCTAAGCGTTTCGCGACACTAAACATGATGGGCATCATCACAATTAGCCCAGCGTCAAAAAAGATAGGGAAACCGAACAGTAACGAGGCGATCCCGAGTGCAAAGGGAGCACGCGCTTCGCCAAACCGAGCGATCAGTGTATCGGCGAGCACATTCGCACCACCGGTGACTTCGAGGATCTTCCCGATCATCGCGCCAAGCCCGACCAGCAAAGCGACCGATGCTAAGGTGCCGCCAAAGCCGCTCATCATGGTTGGAACCACCTTATCGACAGGGATCCCTGTGGCTAATGCGGTACCTAAACTGACTAGCGTGAGAGAGGCAAATGCATGCACCTTCAGCTTCATTATTAGGAGTAATAACAGTGCGATAGCGCCCAATGCTATCAAGAGTAGGGTAGTGGGTTCAGGGCTTTGTGCGAGTAGTTCCATGGCTCACCTCTTCCGACCAGGATGTTTGTGTCAAACTTCACAAATCTCATAGTTACCGGTAACATGTTACCGGTAACCACACTAAGATAAAGACAATTATTGAATGCGTTATCAAAAATGAGATCTGGTTAAAATCTCGCTAAGGAGTCGGTATGGCAATTGGCAGTGTGATTGTGATGGGCGTCAGTGGCTCGGGAAAAAGCACCCTAGGCGTGAAATTGGCAGCGCGCTTTAAGGCCAAATTCATCGATGGTGATGATCTGCATCCACGGGCAAATATCGAGAAAATGGCAAGTGGGCAGCCGCTTAACGATGATGACCGCACGCCATGGCTATGCCGGATCCGTGACGCTGCTTTCAGTCTCGAACACAAACAAGAATATGGCGTGATTGTATGCTCTGCCTTGAAACGTCGTTATCGCGACCTCATTCGTGAGGGCAACCAGAACGTCACCTTTTTGTTTCTCGACGGCGATTATGTACTGATCCTCGCAAGACTCAGAGCACGCAAAGGGCATTTTATGAAAACCCATATGCTGGATAGCCAGTTTGCGACGTTGGAGGCGCCGGGTGACGATGAGCCTGATGTTGTCCGCGTTGCCATTGATGCAGACATTGATACTGTGGTGACACGTGCCGTGCATGCCTTAGCAGCCAAGGAGGCTCGGAAATGACACACCCGACTTTAATGGCTGTGACAGAGGCGTTACGCCAGCGCAGCCAATCGACGCGCTCCGCGTTTTTGCGTCAGACTCAACAGCAAGCTGATACAGGGAAGGCGCGTACCACTCTGTCTTGCGGCAACATGGCTCACGCCGTGGCGGCATCGTGTCAGCAAGATAAACAACACATGCTGGATATGACCACCGCCAATGTGGCGATTATCAGCGCCTATAACGATATGCTTAGCGCGCACGCGCCCTATGCTGACTACCCTGAACAAATCAAAGCGGCGCTTCAACCTTTGGGCCACACGGCGCAAGTCGCAGGCTGTGTGCCCGCGATGTGTGATGGCGTCACACAGGGCCAGCCGGGGATGGAAATGTCCTTGTTTTCACGTGATGTGATTGCACAGGCAACCGCGATATCGCTGAGTCATAACGTATATGATGCAACATTGCTGCTTGGTGTCTGTGATAAAATTGCCCCAGGACAACTGATGGGAGCGCTCGCTTATGCCCATTTGCCGACCTTATTTGTACCCTCCGGCCCAATGGCCTCAGGGACAAGTAACGAAGAAAAAGTGGCGGTGCGCCAAGCCTATGCGGCAGGCAATCTTGGCAAAGAGGCTTTATTGGCCATGGAATGCCAAGCTTATCATAGTTCGGGAACCTGCACCTTCTATGGCACGGCCAACACCAATCAACTGGTGCTTGAAGCCATGGGATTGATCCTTCCCGGTGCGGCTTTTGTCGCCCCCAACTCTGCATTACGCCAAGCGCTGACCCGCTATGCGGCAACAGCGTTAGCCTCCCAATGTGCGGGAAGTGCGACGTATCGACCTCTCGCCGATGTGGTGACCGAAAAAAGCGTAGTAAACGGTGTGGTCGCGTTGTTGGCTTCGGGCGGTAGCACTAACCATACGATTCACTTGGTGGCGATAGCGCGTGCCGCTGGCATCATCCTAACCTGGGAAGATATGGATGCGCTTTCTCATGTTGTGCCCTTATTGGCTCGGGTCTATCCCAACGGGCCGGCTGATATTAATGCCTTTGAGGCGGCAGGGGGCGTGCCCACGCTGATGGCGCATCTGCATACCCTTGGGTTACTACATGCCGATACCTTGCCTGCCGTCGGCCAGTTTAGCGACCAACTGACCACGCCACGATTAGTTCAGGGGCAGCTTGTTTGGGAGGCCGCCCCTCCATCAACCGACACAGCGGTCATCGCTCAGCCCGGCTCACACTTCAGTCCAACCAGTGGTTTGCGCATGCTGTCTGGCAATATGGGTAATGCAGTGATCAAAGTCTCTGCCGTGGATCCTGCGCACCGTGTGGTTTGTGCGCCCGCGCGGGTGTTTGATTGTCAGCACGAAGTCGAGCAGGCTTATCAGCGTGGTGAGCTCAACCAAGATGTGATTGTGGTAGTGCGTTTTAATGGCCCTGCCGCGAATGGCATGCCAGAGCTGCATAAGCTCATGCCTATTCTTGGCAATGTACAAAAAATGGGTTATCAGATCGCACTGGTGACAGATGGCCGGTTGTCGGGTGCATCGGGCAAGGTCCCTGCCGCTTTACACGTCTGTCCTGAAGCCATGCATGGCGGTGCATTGGCGAGTGTGCAAGACGGCGATATGATCACATTGGACGCGAAGGCTGGCGAGTTGACTTGCCATGCTGATTTATCTCAGCGTCCCGTAGCAGAGCCGCCTCAAGCGACCCATACGTGGGGACGTGATTGGTTTGCTGCGGCGCGTCAGCAGGTATCACGCGCCGACGAAGGGGCGAGCTATTTATTTTCGTGATCGCCCAGTTAACGGTGATGGTTATAAGCTGCCGCCGCTTGTGATGGTATGTGGGACAGCCTGTATTTTTTCGGCGATAGTTTCGCCGCTTAACGCTTGAATCAACAGTGTCGCAGCGCGCTCACCAATCAAATCACGCGGCGTCGCGACGCTTGTGAGTGTAGGACTGACCACAGTGCCAATATCGAGCGCATTGTAACCAACAATACTGAGAGTTTGTGGAACAACAATGCCTTTGAAACGACACGCGAGTAACGCACCAACGGCGAGGTCATCATTGGTACAAAACAGCCCGTCACAGTCGGGATACTGAGCTAAGGTTTGGTTGAGTAGCGTTTCGCCTAAGCTAAATGAAGAATGCTCTTCGGTGGCAACACAGCGAGGGGTTAGTCCTGCTTGTATCATCGCGCGTTCGTACCCTTGTTGCCGCAGCTGAGTACGGGTATCTAACCGAGCCGCCAAGTACACGATCTGCGTTTTCCCTTTATTGATCATGGCTTGAACCGCATCATAAGCGGCTTGCCCATGATCAAGCCCAACGGCCATATCAATTGGCTTTTCTGGAAGCTCCATTGTCTCTACCACAGGAACAGCGGCAGTCTTTAGCATTTGTAACGTGCGTGGGGTGTGGTTAGTTTCAGTGAGGATCAAGCCATCCACTTGATAAGACAGCAAAGAGGCAATTTTCTCTTCCTCTGCCTGTTCGCTATAACCGGCGTGCGTAATCAAAATGTCGTAGCCATGCGCTTTGGTGACGCGTTCAATTCCCTGTACCAAATGAGCAAAGACTTGGTTGGACAGCGAGGGCAGTACAATACCAATGGCTTTACTTGATGATTTAGACAGCATCGCAGGGACGCGATTTTGAATGTACCCCAACTCTTCAATCACCGTCGCAATTTTGTCGCGTGTCGCGGGCGCGACTGACTCAGGATTACGCATGTAGCGTGAGACTGTCATTTTGGTCATCCCAACGCGATCGGCAATATCTTGTAAGGTAGCGCGATTTCTTTTGTCTTTCATCTCAATGCACTAGCTGAAAATGTTACTTGTAACATTAGAGCAATCCCATGTCGGATAAGCAAGCAAAAAGGTATGAGGTGTTATCGGGGATGAGAACAAAGCCGCTAGACAAGAGTTTGACGGCGTTTGCTCCATATTAGTGTTAGACGAATGGATTTTCACATTTGGTCAGATAGCAACTCACATCACCCGATTGAAGAGGGCAAACGGACTCTGTCGACTTTTCTTCTTGCAGCTGTAGTCGCTCACAATATTGTTGGTCCGATGAAAAACGTATCGATACTGTGTCCATGGTTAAGGTGTTGGCAAGGTAATAAACGTTCTTACGATGATCAGCCACATTGGTCCAAATGGTGTAAGACGCTTGTTCTGTGTGATAAGGGTTAAAATTGACAGGAACGGCGCACGTAGCCACGAGTGAACGTGCTTGATAAACCGCTTCACGCCGGTTTTGCGCGGGCTGGCTAAAGATTAAGTAGTAGCTCGCTCGCTCAAAGCGTTGCGTAGCACTGTTGCCACCGGGTGCCGAATAAACCGGGTGAGCAATAGGATTGTTGGGGTCAAGTCCCCACGTATAATTCCAGTAAGCCTTCAGCGTTTGTTGCGTTTTATAGTCGGGTTGGTTGGTCACAACGGTATCGTCATGGCTTTCATAGAGTTGAAAAACGCCGTCTCGCACTTCGATCACTCCGGCATTTCCATCGGCATCGGAAAGTGATAGGTGCAAATGGGAGTCGGTTTCCGATGTATCAGGTAAGCGCTCTGAAACGATGGTGATCGTGTTTGAGGTAAAAAACTGAATCGCTTGATGAACGTTGGCAAAACAATCCAATACAAATTGCACCCAGCGGTTAGCACTCAAAAATTGTCCGTCTCCGGTTGCCGGCCCGTAACTGACATCTGAGTCATATAGGCCATTTACAGCCAATCCGGCTTCGTTGAGGCCGTCCACTGCGGCATAACCTTTCTTGTCGCTACCCATAACGGTGACCAGACTAGCGTATTCCGAGCGCCATTGCAGAATCTGATGCTTACCAATACCGAGCTGGCTAGCAGACTTGGCGTCGAGTCCTCGACTTTTCATACCTTTTGGGAAACGATAGAAATAGGTATTAATGGGCCAAAACCAGTCCATATTGCGCGCAGTGACAGGAAACTGACGATTTAGATTATTAAATATGCGTGTACACATTTTCACTGATACCTTTATTATTAACATGTTATATGAACAAGGCTATCATAGGTTATGTCAAAAAATTGGGCCAAAGAGAATGGATAGTGGAAATGAGTGAGCTCAATAGTAGTTTTGAGTTGCGCCTCAAAGTGCTGAAAGGATTGAGCCTTGGGGTGGGTGGTTTAGCGGTTTTGGTGGCGATTGGTAATATCCTTGTTAGTCAAAGCTATATCTATGCGTCATTTGTGATGCTGTACGCGCTTTACTCTTGGCACGTATATCGACAAACCTCTAAAACGACCATTTTTAATGGCCACAAATACATCATGTCGGCCAGCTTGACACTATTGGTGATTGCGGGAACGGTTTTGAAGCCAACGGACACTGGCGTGTTCTTTTGGACGTTGATTTTCCCCATTATTTATTACCTACTGTTAGGATACAAAGCGGGGTTTTTGGCCACTGTTTCTTTATTTCTCATCCAAATAGTTAATATCGCCTTTCAGTTTTATGCCGAGCAGTATTTCGATATGTTGACGATGATGCTTAACTTTTCGTTTTGTTACGTCACCATTGCCGTTGTCTCACATGCCTATGAAATCAATCGCGTATTGGCGGAAAACAAGCTGAGTAAACTGGCTACATGTGACCCGCTAACCGGAGCTAATAACCGCCTTGCTTTGAAGCATCGTTATCAAGCATTACAAGACCAGCAGACAGCGTTTCATCTTTTGGTACTGGATATTGACCATTTTAAAGCGGTTAATGATGAGTATGGCCACGACGGCGGTGATGTCGTGTTGCAATCGGTGGTGAACACTATGGTTGAGGTCGCGGGGRGTGACAATGTATTCCGGCAAGGGGGAGAGGAGTTTTGTCTTCTTTTAGAAGGTGTTTCTCATCATGATGCGCTGACGATGGCAGAGCGAATCCGCAAGAGTATTGCGAAAACCCCCATTGTTTATCAGCAGCGCGCCATTCCAGTCACGGTCAGTATCGGGATCACGCAAAGCGAGGCATCAAAATGTGCCCAAGAAATTAACCGGCAAGCGGATGCGAACTTGTATGCGGCTAAAGCGGGTGGTCGGAATAAAGTGGTGGCGTGAAACGGTTAAGGAGCCACCTTTCCTCGTAGTGACTTAGTTTGGCTCTTACGTTTTTTAGCATCCACACGGCGTCGTTGTGAGGCCTTGGTAGGCTTGGTGGGTTTACGTTTTTTTTGCTCTACCATCGCGCTTTTGATTAACGCCTGTAAGCGCTCTAGCGCGTCTTCTCGGTTTAGCTCTTGAGTGCGATAGTTTTGCGCTTTTATGACTATGACGCCCTCTTTGGAGATGCGCGAATCAGACAGAGCCATTAATCGGGCTTTATACGCATCAGGCAGTGACGAGGCTTGGATGTCAAAGCGCAGATGAATAGCGCTCGATACTTTGTTGACGTTTTGCCCGCCCTTCCCTGCGGCGCGGATGGCCGTGAGCTCAATCTCATTGTCGGGAATTGCCACCTTATTCGATAGAGTGAGCATTCAACCTCTCATATATTAAGAAAGGGCGCAGTGTACACAGAGTAAGGCCTGCCGCGCAAATAGACCGGCAGGCCAGAGCGGCTGAATCCGCGCGTTAGGGGAGATCAAACACCAGTGCTTGGCTGGCTTCGTTGCCCTTATTGCTAAAAGTTACATGATGGATATCTTCAATTTTTGCACCATCGCCGGGGGCCAGAGATGTCGTTTCAACGTCGAGCGTGCCCGCGACTTGATGTACATAGGCATGGCGTCCTGCCTCCAAAGGCAAGGTAACCGATTCACTGGGCGGCAGAATCAGCTGTAGCAAACGCGCATCTTGTTTGATGCGTAAGGTGCCATTTTCTCCGGTTGGGGTCGCGATGACGGTAAAGCCAGCCTGCTTACCAAAGTCTTTTTGCTGATAACCCGGCTCTCCGCCTTGCTCATTGGGCTCAATCCAAATTTGCAGAAAGCGCAAGGCTTGGGTTGACGATGCATTATACTCGCTATGATAAATACCGCGCCCAGCCGACATCAGCTGGAACTCGCCAGCCGGTAGGGTTTGTCGGTTGCCTTGACTGTCTTTGTGCTCTATTTCCCCTTCTAGCACCAGACTGATGATTTCCATATCACGGTGTCCGTGGGTATCAAAGCCTGCGGCAGGCGAGACGATATCATCATTGATCACACGCAGTGCAGAGAAACCCATGTGATGGGGATCGTAATAGCTACCAAATGAAAAAGTATGGCGGCTTTGTAGCCAGCCAAAGTTGGCCTGACCGCGATCGTTGGCGTGACGTACTGTGATCATAATGCTTCTCCTCACTGATTCGATGTTGAACAGCGGTGACACTGAACAATAGGTGCAGTGTAGAAACAAAAACGCCGTGCGAACACGGCGTAAGATTGAGCATCTTGTTCTAAAAAGCTGAATAACCCTAGCTTAATAAAGCACTACAAGGCCTTGTGTGGTCCAAAGCACTCATAGTGGAACTGTTCGTCAGGAACGCCAAGTTCGCGAAGTTGCGCTTGGATATGGCGCATAAAGCCAACTGGGCCACAGAGATATACCTGTACCGTAGCTGGACTGAACGTATCGCTCACCGCAGTGAGATCCACCCATCCGGTATGATCAAAGTCTTGTTCAAGCGTATCTGAGGGTTGAGGTTGGTTATACCAAATGTGCGTCTGAATATGCGCGTACTGACGGGTGAGAGTGCGAACTGGATGATTGAAAGCATGCAGTTTGCCGTTCTCGGTAGCATGCAGCCAAGTGACAGGTGCGTTGTGCTCGGTAAGGCTTTCCAGCATCGCCAACATTGGCGTTGCGCCCACCCCGCCAGAAATTAATACCACGGGCGTATCCTGATCCACGTTCAGTTTGAGATCGCCTGCCGGTGGTGTGAGCATCACAGTACCACCAACGGCTAACTCATCATGTAAGTAATTGGAAACCTGACCTTGTGGCTCCCGTTTCACCGAAATCTGATAATGCTGGCCGTTCGGCGCGTGTGACAAACTGTATTGGCGAATTTCTTGGTGTTCAAAGCCAGTATGATTGACCACGATGCCAATGTATTGCCCGGCCGTAAAAGGCGCGACGGGCTGACCGTCTTGAGGGGCAAATACAAAACTGGTGACCTGTTCACTTTCAGGACGTTTTTCAATCAAAGTAAATGCTCGCTGCCCTTGCCAGCCACCGATTTTGGCGTGGCTATCTTCATAAAGCTGCCGCTCTTTGGCGATAAATACATCCGCGAGCACTTGATAGGCCTCAGCCCATGCATCAAGCACGGCTTGTCCCGGCGAAAGTAGTTCATCAATGGTGGCCAATAAATGCTGACCGACAATTGGATAGTGCTCGGCTTGGACTAGCAAGCTAGTATGTTTGTGAGCGATTTTCTCTACCGCGTCCAGTAAAGCGGGCAAGTTGTCAATGTTCTGTGCATAGGCACAAATTGCGTTAAACAGTGCTTCCCGCTGATCGCCATTTTGCTGGTGGCGCAGATTAAAAATGTCTTTTAGTTCAGGGTGATGGTGGAATAGCCTTTGGTAAAAGTGGCTTGTCAGCTTAGGGCCAGTTTCGGCGAGTACAGGAGCAGTTGATTTAACAATATCAATGGTTTGTTGGCTTAACATTAGCGTCTCTATAAACATGTATATTCAATGCATGTTTTAAGTTGTATCTCAAATATATCTTTTAATCAATAGAAGAATTACAATTTGACCAAGCAGCAAGAGGCGCACATGCAACTAACCAGCTTTACAGATTACGGACTWCGCACCCTGATTTTTCTGGCCTCCTTGCCAGAGGGTGAGCTCACCAACATCACCGAGGTGACACGCTTGTTTGGTGTGTCGCGCAATCATATGGTGAAAGTCATCAACCGTTTAGGGCAGTTGGGATATATTCAAACGGTGCGTGGGAAGAACGGGGGAATTCGTCTACTGCAAGCGCCGACCGCGATTACGGTGGGGCAAGTGGTGCGCGATCTTGAACCGTTGGAGCTCGTCAATTGCTCGGTTGAGTTTTGTCATATCACCCCAGCGTGCCGTTTAAAAGAGCGTTTAGCGAAAGCCAAGCAAGCCTTTTTAGAGGAGTTAGATGCATGCACCATCGATGCGCTTATCAACGACAATCGCGAGTTAATGATCCTGCTCACTCGCCCCTAAATGTGCAAGGACAGCACTAAGTAGAGCTTATGGCTAATTCCGCTTTAACGCGCGCCGCCTCGACGCCATCTTCCTCAAGTCGCAACAGTAAAAATCTGACTGTTCTGTGGGAACTCATCGCGTTTGTTCGCCCTTATCGCTGGCAAGTGAGCGCGGCATTGCTGGCCTTGGTGTTTACCGCGTCATTGACGCTCTCGGTCGGACACGGCGTTCGCCTTTTGATCGACCAAGGCTTTGCACAGCAATCACTGGTTGAGCTGGGGAATGCGGTCCAGTTTATTTTGCTGATCACGGTATTGATCGCGATCGGCACCTTTTTCCGGTTCTATCTGGTGTCATCGGTGGGTGAACGGGTCAGTGCCGATATTCGCCAAGCGGTGTTTGATCATGTGATTGGCCTACATCCGAGCTATTTTGAAACCCACGGTAGTGGCGAAATCATGTCGCGGATCACCACAGATACCAGCTTGCTGCAAAATATTATCGGTTCCTCCTTCTCCATGGCAATGCGCAGTGCACTGATGTGTGTGGGCGCCATCATCATGCTGTTTGCCACCAATATTAAACTGACCTTGATTGTGCTGGCCTCCGTGCCTTTTATTTTGGTGCCAATACTTATCTATGGTCGTCGTGTGCGGGCGTTATCGCGGCAAAGCCAAGATTCGATGGCGGATGTAGGCAGCTACGCCGGTGAAGCCATCACAAACATTAAAACCGTGCAAAGTTTCGCGGTAGAAGATCACGCCAAAGCCGCATTTGGTCAAGAGGTGGAGCGCGCCTATCAGATCGGACGCGAGCGCGTCAAACAACGAGCCATTCTTATTTCCGGCGTGATCGTGATTGTGTTCAGCGCCATTACTGGCATGTTGTGGGTCGGCGGTCGCGATGTGATTCAAGGTACTATGTCAGCAGGGGATCTGGGTGCGTTTGTGTTTTTCGCCATCATGGTTGCCTCTTCGATGGCTACCTTGTCGGAAGTGATGGGGGAGTTGCAGCGTGCGGCAGGCGCGACGGAGCGCTTGGTGGAACTGTTGCACGTGCAAAGCCATATTCGCACTCCCGCCACCTCGCCGAGTGTCGATGCTCAATCATTAAGCAACGATATTCGTTTTGAAGCGGTACATTTTCATTATCCCACGCGTCCTCATCAAGCGGCGATTGATGCGTTGAACCTTGTGATTCAGCCCGGTGAAGTCGTCGCTTTAGTCGGACCGTCGGGAGCGGGGAAAACAACCGTATTTGAATTACTGCAACGCTTTTATGATCCGCAGTCAGGTGCGATTAGGCTGGGCGGGCAAGATATTCGTCGCTTATCCCCGCAAGCGTTGCGCCAACAAATGGCACTGGTGCCACAACAACCCGCTCTGTTTAGCGATGATGTAATAGGCAATATTCGCTACGGCAGGCCAGGCGCCAGTGAACACGCCGTCAAAGAGGCGGCGATTCAAGCGCATGCCGATGGGTTTATTCAGCAATTACCGGACGGCTACAACAGCTTTTTAGGTGAGCGAGGCGTACGGCTTTCGGGTGGGCAAAGGCAGCGAATTGCGATTGCCCGCGCGATTCTCAAGGATCCACGAATTTTATTGCTCGATGAAGCCACCAGCGCACTTGATAGCGAAAGTGAATATGCGGTGCAGCAAGGCTTGGCGGCTTTAATGCGTGACCGCACTACCTTGATTATCGCTCACCGCTTATCGACCATTCAGCATGCTGACCGCATTGTCGTGATGGATCAAGGCAAGCTTGTTGATGTAGGCAGCCATACCGACCTGCTGGCACGCTGCCCTCTGTACCAACGCTTAGTAAAACGGCAGTTTAGCCATGTCTCAAATGGCTAAGCGTTGTTTTCCAATTCTTTGATTTGTTGGTCAATCTTTTCTGCTTCTTCGGTGAGCAATGAATATCCACGAATATCGCCGTTGCGCTGCGCCTGAAAGGCTTGTTGCTGCTTAGCTTCGTACTGTTTTTTAAGCTTTTTAACCGGATTTGGCTTTAAAAATGAGAGCATGTCGCGTCCTAATTTGAGGGTTACGGCTATGATTACGATCTAACCTCATCTTTGGATGACAGCGACTTTGCACTGAATACTTATTGTATCTACTTACTATTGTTGAGTGAGTCTGGCTAGATTAATAGATATATTGCCCGTTTATTTAGATGAAATGATGTTGCTCATATTGCTCGCCAACTCTCACTATGATCGACAAACGATGACACAGCCATACAAAGTATGGACAGAGTATTTAAACGCCTTCCTATATATTCAAGCGCTTCTCAAATAACCAGACAGTAAAAATAACATGAAACCAGGAAAAACCGGCATTTATCGAATGATAGATGCGACAGGTTATTCAGTGATGGGGTTAAAGTCGGCGTGGAAGTCTGAAGCGGCATTTCGGCAAGAAAGTGTGATTGCTTTTGTTCTTATGATCACAGCCTACTTTATTCCAGTCACCTCGACCGAGCGCATTTTAATGGTAGCGAGTTTAGGGCTTGTCCTTATTGTTGAGTTAGTAAACTCAGCCATTGAGGCCGCGATCGATCGTATCGGTGATGAGTGGCACGTAGTCAGTAAGAAGGCAAAGGATATTGGTTCATCTGCCGWGTTTGTTTCAATTGTTCTCGCCCTGTTTGTGTGGATGTCATGTGCGGTAAATATAAAATGAGAAAAAGTTATAATAATAAAATCGGCATAAGCATCACGATGTTTACTGCATTGGCTGCGATCTATTTTTCCGTTGTGATGAATGTTCCCTTTTATAAAGAGTTGCAAAGTATTTTTTTATTACTTGAAGAGGTGAAGTCGGGCTTTGTTATTTCTATCCCGCTGTTCTTATTCTTTGCTTTAAATATTGTTTTTTCGTTATTTTCTTGGCCGAGGATAACTAAACCCTTTTTTGTTATTTTAGTGATCCTCTCAAGCATGGTATGTTACGCTGAGTACAATTATGGTGTCATGTTTGATAAAGATATGATAACTAATATTGTCGAAACAGATGCCGGAGAGGCAAGTGCATATTTAAGTTTTTATGCACTTGTTTGGGTGCTGGCCATTGGTGTGACTCCCGCTATTTTTATAATGCGCTGCACCATCCAGCCAGCCGGAAAAGTGTGGCTGCCTCTATTACGGGATAAGCTAATATCCATCACTGTATCGGTAATTTCGCTTGCGATTATATTTGTTTTTTACTATCAAGACTATGCATCCGTAGGAAGAAACAATAGCTACCTTAGAAAATTGATTATACCGACACAATATGTCTATAGTCTCTCTGGTTATGTGAAAGAGCAATACTTTTCGTCGCCGATACCTTACGTAAAGCTGGGCGAAGATGCGAAGCAATCAGACTTAGCGATTCATCAGTCATTGGATAAGCCTAGTGTATTTATCTTCGTTGTTGGTGAAACCGCACGTGCTCAAAACTATCAGGTCAACGGTTATGGTAGAAAAACCAATCCTTATACCGCTGAGCAGGGTGTTATTTCATTTCAGGATGTTGCTTCATGTGGCACGGCAACGGCAATTTCCGTTCCTTGTATGTTTTCAAATTTATCACACCATACATTTGATCGTGATATCGCTGAACATCAAGATAATGTACTTGATGTATTAAAACGCGCTGGGGTTGATGTGCTTTGGAAAGACAATGATGGTGGTGATAAAGGTGTGGCTAAAAATGTAAAATATATAGAGGTCGATAGGCGTGGAAATAATAAGCTCTGTAATGGTAGTACATGCTACGACATGAGTCTTGTTGAAAGTATTGGTAAAGATATCGACGAGATGAAAGGTAATCGTATGATATTTTTACATCTTATTGGCAGCCATGGCCCCACGTATTTTCAGCGTTATCCCAAAGAGATGGCGTATTTCCAGCCTGACTGTGCGCGCTCAGATATTGAAAACTGCGAAACAGAAAATATTATCAACAGCTACGACAACACCATCCGCTATACGGACTATGTGTTGAGCAAAGTGATTGAAACATTAAAAGAGAAAAGTGATCAGTATAACACCGCGATGATGTATGTCTCTGATCATGGTGAATCATTGGGTGAGAATGGTGTTTACTTGCATGGCCTTCCTTATCGTTTCGCCCCTGATTACCAGAAGAAAGTGCCATTGATGGTATGGCTCTCCGATGGTTTTAAGCAAGCCAAGTCTATCAACGCCTCGTGTTTGCGTGAAAAGGCGATGGAAGCAGGCCATTACTCTCACGATAATATCTTTCATTCGTTACTTGGCGTGATGGACATAGAAACACGTGTCTATCAGCCCGATAATGACATATTTTCTTCATGCCGGATGTAATAGCTGAATAAGACATCATTATTAAAAGAGGGCGAGCCTTGATAAGGCTCGCCGATGTGCATGGTTTGGCGTGATGAGCATAGGTTTATCTAAAACGAGTAGGTTACGCCCAACGCGCCGCCAAGTTGCAACTCTGGACCGCCGTGGAAATTAACCTCAGGATGCACTTGGCCATAAGCACTGATCTGTTTGTTGATGGCCCAATCGAGTCCAATGGGCAAACGCACGCCATAGTCGTCATCCCACTCGGCCCAGCCACCAGCGCCCACATACCAATCAACCGGGATATCGGGATTATTAAAAGTGCCGTGTTGAAAAAGGTAATCAAATGCGGTGCCGCCATTGCCGAGGGTAAAACGGTATTGATCGTCGACTTCTAGTACTGCGCTCAGTTGTTGGTCGACGGCAAGACCCGCCGAGATATTGGTTTTTTCTTTCGCCACCGCTTGAGTAGTGAGACCTAATGCGAGCAGGAGACCGAGAGCGATAGATTTCATAGTGTGCCTTAAAACTGCTTTTTAGATGGCACAAAATGTAGCGGTGTTCGGGGAACAATCGGCGTTGTTGATCAAATAATTCACCTAAAGCACTGATCTGGATGGGATTTATCCCGTTAATTAACTCGGTAACTAACAGGCATACCGAGTCTTATGACTTTGTTTATCGCTTTCACGTTGGCCAATGCTTCGCCAACTTGGGCATCGTAATTGTGCAGTGTCAGCTGAGGGCTGATTAATGTTTTGTATCGGGACATGCCTGTTTCTGACAGAGAGCGTTGGTGATAACCCTCTTCTTGTTTCCAGTCTTCTAAGTTACCCGATTTCAAGGCGCTGACGGCTGCATTGCGAGGGTGGCCGTCCTCCCAGTAACCCGCATTGCTGCGCGGTGGAATGGTCGGTTTGATGCCTTTTATCTTGAGCACCTGATGACAGACTTTCGTATCGTAAGCGCCGTCAGCACTGACTTGGGCAATTTTTCGGCGTAACGGGTTGAGCAGCGTCGGCAAGGCTTCATTGTCACCAACAGACGCTAAGCTAACGACGGCAGAAATCACTTCATGTGTACTGTCGTCAATCRCGAGATGCAGCTTGCGCCAAACACGGCGTTTTTCCTTGCCATGTTTGCGCATTTTCCACTCTCCCTCGCCGAACACTTTTAAACCGGTGGCATCAATGACGACGTGAGCAACGGGCCCACGACTGGGTAATCGGTAGTTAACTTCAACCGTCTTCGCCCGTTTACTGATACAACTGTATGACGGCGATTTTAGCGGTACGTCCATCAAACCAAATATCGAGTCGAGAAAGCCTTGAAGGGCGCGAAGAGGGAGCTTGAAAATACCTTTAACCATCAGTGCTGTTTCAATGGCACCATCGGTAAACGTAAAGCCTCTGCCTCGTTTGCCATGATGCTCTTTGCAGTACCAAGTCTGGATAGCGGCGTCATCAACCCAAAAGGTAATCGAACCACGGTTAACCAATGCCTGATTGTATTGCTTCCAATTGCTGATTTTGTACTTGGCTTTGCTCATCATTGGTGACCTGTTTTGAGGCGTTGATGATCTGATCGCCGCTAGAGTGATAAGTTCAATGATTTGGGAAACAACGCCGCGGCGTCATCAACCCAAAAGGTAATCGAACCACGGTTAACCAATGCCTGATTGTATTGCTTCCAATTGCTGATTTTGTACTTGGCTTTGCTCATCATTGGTGACCTGTTTTGAGGCGTTGATGATCTGATCGCCGCTAGAGTGATAAGTTCAATGATTTGGGAAACAACGCCGTTCAAACACCGTATGCATTCCCACGCCGGAGCGTGGGAGCGAGTTAATCTGCTAACTGCGAAAACTTGATGATCTCGTGAGATTGTTCAAGGGTTTGCGTGAGGTGTTGGATATGGGCGGGGGTGATTTCGCAGCAGCCGCCGACAACGAGGGCACCGTCGGCGATCCATTGTTGTACTCGCTCAGTGTGCACTAGCGGTGAGAGATCTTCACGGGCCTCTAGCGCATCGGCTTTGCTGCCTTTGGCCATATCATCCACGGATTTAAAGGCATTCGCATAGCCACCCACGGTGTGATAGTTCCGTGCCATGTGTGGCATTGCTGAGGTCAATACGGCTGGATCACAGCAATTAAGCATCACCGCTGTGGGGGCGTAGTCGGCCACGGCGCGCATTGCCTCGTTGAGTGACTCGCCAGAGCGCAAGTTACCATCAGCCTCGAGACGAAATGCAACGCCATAAGGCTTACCTTGCTCGCGAGCGGCGGCACAGGCTGCGCGCGCTTCGAGTGTGTTGCTCATGGTTTCGATAAGAAAGACGTCCACGTCAGGCTGTAGGCGCGCAATATGAGCAAACGCCGCTTTCATGTCTTCAAAGCTACGCTTGGGCTGACCAAGATAGCTGCCGACTAGAGGGGGTAAGCAACCGGCAATATCAACGTCCTCACCGGTTTCGTCGATGGCTTGTTGCAATGCAAAAAACGCCTGCCGATAGATGGTGTCAATGCTATCGAGCAACCCCGCCTTCGCCAAGCGTGTTGGAGTGGCCGGATAGGTATTGAGAGTATGCGTTTTGGCGCCTGCCCGGATAAAGTCTTTGTGTACGTCTTTAACAATATTCGGATGCTCTAACATTACCGCCACCGACCAAAGCCGTGAGCTCACTTGTGGCGCTCGCTGATAAATTTCTTGCCCTAGGCCACCATCGAGTAATGCAATCGACGTCATGGTAACTTCAGCCTCCTTCGGCTTTTTATCCTTGATTTAGGATGAGATTACCATCTGTGTCGCTATTTCACACTCATCGCGTTACGCGACTTCTTCGCTGCCTTCAATCGCCAGATGTTCAAGTTTATCAATCACCGTCATACTGGCACTCTCCATCCCTGTTAGCGCCGCGATCATCTGCTCGGGTTGCTGTGCATGAAACGCTGCTACCGCCGCTTTCGCGTGAGTGTGTACTTGCTCATGAGGGGCGGCGATAGCTTTAAAATTTTGTAACTGGGCGAAGTACTGTCGTCCTTCGCCGCGGTCGTACCACTGCCCTAAGCGGCACTGGGTATGGTCGGTCACGTCATCGGCGTTCATGCTATCTTCACCGAGCACCACACGATAAATCGCAAACTTAAAACTGATATGGTCGAGTTTTGCCAGTTCACAAAAGGCACGCAATGCCGATGCTTTAATAGTGGTTCGACTGTGCTGCGCCTGCTCACTTTGCGTCGCCATCGCATCTGCCACCTGTTGGCCTTGCTCGCTATATTTGATCGCTTCACTGGCAAGCTGATCGGTTAGCGTACACGCATGCCCACTCCCGGCGCGAATCTTCTCCACCAGCTGAGTAATATCTTGCGTAGCGGTGGAGGTGCGTTCGGCGAGGTTACGGACTTCATCAGCCACCACGGCGAACCCCCGCCCTTGCTCGCCAGCTCGGGCTGCTTCAATCGCCGCATTCAGGGCCAACAGATTGGTTTGGTCGGCCACATCGCGAATCAAGTTCACAATGCCACTGACTTCCTGTGCGTGTTGGTCAAGAGCACGAATTGCTTCCGACGATTGCTGGCATTGCGCGGATAATGACTGCACATGCCGAGCGAGATCATTGACTTGTTCGGCACATGACGCCGCCTGATGGCTCACCTCCGTCACACGCTCTTTTTCACCATTAATAGTTTCTGCCAGAGTCGCCAGCGAAGATTGGGTCGCGGTAATCGAATCACCAAAATGGCACAGATTAGCGTCGATCGCTTTACCGGTTTGGCGTTTTTTTTGTACCACGGCCAGCTCCGATTCTAACGTCGCTTTTTCGCTGTATAGCGCGTCTATTTGGGCATTGACTTGCTCCAGTTTTAGTTGTAATTCAGTACGTTTTTGTTGCTCTTGTTCGAGTTGACGACGAGATGTAAACACGCGAAATCCTCCTAGTCGGTAATATCTGCATTGTACGCCTTATGCATATGTATGCGCTTGTAATCGATTAAACTGTGATCCTCTCAACGCCAATGCGTTGATTTACACTGTAAACCCATAAGAAATCCCTTCATACTGGCGTTTCCATAGCGAATGAGCGAGACACTATGACCTTTTGGTTGCTTTTTAAACGTTGGATTATCAGCCACTTCGCCCATTTAAACGGGCGTATTCTCGGATTGGTCGTACTTGCCTACGGCGTCATTGGCTGGCTGCTTTTACAATCGGCGGGTGAAACTGAGATGACTCAGTCACTCAGTCGCTACATCTATTACTTAGTGGTCACCGCCTCTACCGTGGGGTATGGCGATTACTCGCCCGCCACCGAGGCAGGACAGTGGATTACCGCCTTTTGGATCATTCCCGGTGGGCTCGGTCTGTTTGCGGTGGTGATTGGGCATGTGACCAGTGCTTTAGTGGATTATTGGCGACGTGGATTACAAGGAAAACGGAGTCTTACTGTGAAAAATCATATTTTAGTTTTGGGGTGGAACGGCCAGCGTACCATTCAGTTAATCCGGTTGTTGCAAAGCGGTATTCATGGCGAGCGCCCGATCGTGCTTTGTGTCCGTCCTGAAATGGAAAATCCGCTGCCTGGCGAGGTGGAGTTTGTGCGCGTGACCAGCTTTACCGATGCAGAGGGCATAGCGCGCGCCGGCATCGACAGTGCCTCTAGCATTATTATCGATAACCCAGAAGACGATATTACGCTTTCTGCGGCTCTGTTCTGCGCTCACAAAAACCCTTCCGCTCATTTACTCGCGTATTTTCAAGATGATGCACTCAGCCAAATATTGAAGCAGCACTATCCGCACGCTGAATGTGTGCCGTCTGTGTCGGTAGAAATGCTGGCAAAAGCGGCCGTTGATCCCGGTTCAAGCCAATTACATCACGAGCTATTGAGCACGGCTCAAGGGATGACCCAATACTGTGCCCGCTACCCCACCGATGCGAGTGCAACCGATGTCGGCACCTTGTTTAATCAATTAAAGCATGAGCATGATGCAACCTTAATTGGTCTCGACAAAGGCGATGGGATCACCCTGAACCCTCGCCTACACACTGAAGTGGCACCGGGCGATCGCATCTTTTATATCGCCGCCGAGCGTTTACCACATTGGTCTGCCGCCTAACGGACGCGTCCAACGCATCTTTGCTGTTTTCTTTTCGATGCCGCTGCCCCACTTGGGTTGCAGCGGATCGTTTCCATCTCGTCTCAGGGCAATTCCGCGACAGCATGCTCTGCTGGCGACAGACACAAATTATCAGGGTAAGCGTAAAAATGATGCACCGGCCCAGCGCCTCTTCCGACCGTTAGCTGCTGACTATGCGCTAAAGCCTCTGTCAAATACTGCTTAGCCGCTCGCCCGGCCTCGATAGGCGTCATCCCTTGGGCATAAAACGAGGCGATTGCAGCAGACAGTGAACATCCGGTGCCATGGGTGTTGGTAGTTTCAATGCGGCGTGCGCGCAAGGTCTGACAGGTATCTCGGCTAATCCACATATCGACACTCTCGGGCATCTGGTGTAAATGGCCTCCTTTGAGCATCACGTAAGGACAGCCTAGATGGCGAAGTGCCGGCACCAGCTCATGCATTTGCTCTATAGAGGTAGGCACAGGCTGACCGGTCAAGCGAGCGGCCTCCGGCAAGTTGGGAGTGAGCACCGTTGCTCGCGGAATAAGCTCTTCAATCAACGCCGTCATGGCCTGCTCGTCGAGCAAAGGGTCGCCGCTGGTCGCGACCATCACGGGATCTAAAATCACCGGTAAGTGTGGCGACCGTGCCAGCACAGCAGCAACTTCACGAATAATCGCTTGATTGGCCAGCATACCGATTTTCACCGCACGCACCGGCATGTCGTATAACACTGCATCTAATTGGGCGCGCACAAAATCGGGCTCAACCGCCAAGACGGCCTCGACACCGCAGGTATTTTGCGCGGTTAGCGCGGTGATCACCGAGCACGCATAGCCGCCGGTCGCTGAAATCGCTTTAATGTCAGCTTGAATGCCCGCGCCACCACCGCTGTCTGAGCCGGCAATGGTGAGAATAACAGGTGGAGATAGGTTCATAATGGCCCCTTAATCATCAGGGGCGGAAGGAGACAAAGTACGGCAGTATGCATCACTTTGTGCGCTGATCGTGTCAGTTCCCTCCGCCAGTGCTAACTGGATCAGGTTCTACGGGTCCTGCTTTCGCAGTCTCAGCAATTACTTGCTCCCCGACTAACTGTGTTCAGGATATGCATCCTACGGATAAAGCGCAAGCCTTACGCATACCGTACCGTCACGCTTTTCACGTTGATTTTCATCCAGTATTGACCTCAACTAATATTGAGGTTTTAAAGTGGCACTTACCTGATAATTGCTCCGTGACAATCACAAGACTTAACTTAAGAGGATAACCAATGAAAGTACTGGCCTTTGGCGCGACGAACAGTCGCCACTCAATCAATAAACAACTGGCCCATTACGTCGCCAAACAGATCCCCAATGCTGATATTTCGCTTCTCGATCTGAACGATTTTGAAATGCCAATTTATAGCGAAGATCGTGAAAACGATCAGGGCATTCCAGCGCAGGCGCAGGCATTTTTCCACGCCATCGGCGAGGCCGATTTGATTGTCATTGCCTTTGCTGAGCATAACGGCAGTTACACGGCAGCTTATAAAAACCTGTTTGATTGGGCCTCGCGTATTGATGGTAAAGTCTTTCAGCACAAGCCGGTGATCATGCTTGCCACCTCACCTGGCCCGAGTGGTGCACAGAGTGTTCTTACCAGCGCCCAGCACTCTGCTCCCTATTTTGCCGCTGAGGTTAAAGGGACCGTATCGCTGCCGAGTTTTCACCAGCATTTTGACCCCACGTCAGGCTTGGTGACCGACACCGAGTTTAATCAGCGCCTCGATACCATTATCAGCCACCTCTAACGCATGACTCATCTCTAATCCGATGATGACCACGGCTATCCAGACACGGGCGCACTGATAGCCGTCGCTGGGCATTCACATCCGGTTTGCAGAAGCTGTTCAAACTGTTTTGATCCCAGCGGTTTGGCATACAAGAAGCCTTGCGCTTGATCGCAGCCAATACGCTGCAAAATCTGTTGCTGGCCAACTTCTTCCACGCCTTCGGCCACCACACCATGGCCGAACCCATGCGCTAGGTCGATCACGCTGCCAACAAGGTGTTTGTCACTGGCGTTGGATGCAAGGTCTTGAATAAAGCTACGATCAAGCTTCACCCAGTCCACAGGAAGCTGTTTCAAATAGCTCAATGAACTGTAGCCTGTGCCAAAATCATCAAGCGCAATGTGCATCCCCGCATCACGGAGCTGTTGTAACTCTTTAAGCGCCACCGACATATGTCGAATTAATGCCGATTCAGTAACCTCAAGCTGAATGATTTGGGTGGGTACTTCCAGCGCTTGGCAGCGGGCAAGAATGCTGTCTGCAAAGCCGTGGCGAAGTTGTTGGGAAGAGACATTGATGGCTAAGTGAAACGTCTCGGGCAAGGTGTATTGCTCTCGCCAACGGACCAGCGCACGCAGCGCCATAGAAAAAACTGCATCGCCGAGTTGGATCATATCGGCACTTCGCTCGGCAATGGGAATAAACTCGGCCGGGCTGATCGCTCCCAGTTGTGGATGACGCCAACGCAATAACGCCTCAGCACCTACCATACTGCCAGTATTGAGATCCCATTTGGGCTGAAAGACCAAAGACAGACCCCCTTGTTCAAGGGCAGGGCTAAGTCCATTACGGATCATATGCTCACGTTGCGATTGCGCATCCAACTCTTGGTGGTAATGACCCACTTCGGTGTCATCGGTCGGGATGGCTAGAATCGCTTGGCGAAAGAGTTGCTCCACATCGTGATGTTCCCCTTCCGCTTGGGCTATTCCCACATGGCAGTGCATCGACATCAAACGGCCATCAAGGGTGTGATGACCACTCAATAATCGACACATCCGCTTGGCAAGTGCGTCAATGGCAGTGATATCTCCTTCCACTAACATCACCAAACGAGTGTTGTCCCAGACGCCAATACGCCGGCCTCTTGCGACCGAGCTACTGGCCAACAGCCCCGCAAGGTGCTTATACAGCGCTTCTGTCATTAAGTGGCCTTGATGCTGTGTTACCGCCTCCATCCCATCCAACGCGATCATAAACACGGTCACCATCCCCTTTGTGAGTTGACGTTCAGCCGCATCCACCAGCGCACGTCGATTGGGTAGATTGGTTAGAGGATCGGTTAAAGACAGGGTACGTAATGCCGCGGTTTGCTTATTCACTAACATTTGCAAACGCGCCGCTTGATCACGCTCTTTCAGGGTTTTGAATTGAAAATGAAGAATATTATGGATGCGCTGAAGCACTTCATGATGGTCAAACGGCTTGGTGAGATAATCAATGGCCCCACGACATAAGGCTTGGTTGCGCAGATTGTTATCACTATCGGCAGTGAGCACCATCACTGGGGGACAGTGCTCACCGAGCGTATTGTTCAACAGATCGAGTACATCCAGTCCCGAGCGTTGTGGCATACGCATATCAAGCAAAACTAAATCGGGGACCGGGGAGAGGTAATCGGTCACAAGGCGTGGATCGTTAAGGCCTGTGATGTGTTGATAGCCAGATTGCAGCAACATGGCAGTCAACAAGTCGACATTCTCCGGTCGATCATCAATGATCAGGATCTGCGCTTGGGATTTTTCTCGTGTCATGCCCTGTCCTCCAAAAGTGTTTGCATCGCTCGGCCCAACGCCGTACCCGATACCGGTGAAGCCAAAGTCACAATACTATCGCTATGCGATTGCATAGATTCGGTGTCCGGAACGTTAACCACGATCATGGGCCGTTCACCGAGTCGCGACTGAACCTGATCTGCCATGTCATCAAGCACCGCATAACTGACCATGAACAGTGAGGGCGGTGTGGTATGCGCCATCGCGGCTGCCAACGATAAATCATGGACACAGGTCAAGGTCAGTAACGGCCAATCTTCGAACCAATCGGCCATTAAGCGTTGCTGTGCAACGTCTGGTTCAATAAAAAGCACTCGATGCGGCTGGGTAAGGGTGAATGGTGTGGATGAAGACGCTATCTCGGTCAACGACTGGCCACGATAGGGAAAGGTGACGGCAAAACAACTCCCTTTTCCGACTTCGCTGCTCACGGTGATCTCACCGTGCATTTGCGCAATCAATTGCTGTGTGACCGCAAGCCCTACTCCTGCCCCTTCAATATGGGTTTGCTCTGCAGCTAAGCGATTAAAAGGCTCAAATAACGCGCTCAGCTTATCCTGTTCAATACCAATGCCTGTGTCCGTCACCGCGATCGTTATCGTTTCGGCTTGCTGACGGGTCGATACCGTGACACGTCCACCGGCATGGTTGTATTTAATCGCATTGCTAATGAGGTTGATCAGCACTTGCTTAAATCGGGTCACATCGACGTAAATATCGCCGTTAAGTGCGTCCGGTAGGGTATGGCGCAAACTCACCGTCTGGCGATGAGCAAGGGGCAACAGCGAATCGACAGCCTCGCAAATCATCGGACGCAAAGGTGCCCAGCTTGGATTGAGGGAAATTTTTCCCGCCTCGATTTTGGCAAGATCCAGCACATCATTAATCAGTGTGAGTAAATGACGGCCACTTTGGTGTATTTGCGCCACGTATTGTTGCTGAGTGGCCTCTAACGCCGGCGAGGTCGCATTCATTAATAATTGTGCATAGCCAAGCACACAGTTAAGCGGGGTGCGTAATTCATGACTCATTGCAGAAAGAAAGTCACTTTTCGCTTGGTTCGCCCGCTCCGCGTCTTTCATGGCATTAAGAAGTGGGGTGGCATCATACGCGACAGTCACAATGGCATATGGCTCACCCTCAAGGTGATGGATAAGGGTTTTCGCCAGCTTAAAGGTGCGGCCATCGTTCAGAGTTACATCGGTATGCACCGGCTCGCCATTCATGGTCAGTTGATGATCCAGCGCGTTGAGCGTCTCGCGTCCTCCTTCGGGTAATAACTGAGCAAAGGCATCAGATAACGCCTCCACATTATCGACCCCAACGGCCTGGACACACGCATGATTGGCCATGGTATATCGTCCGCCTAGCTCACGGACAAACACTGGATTAGCAATCGCATTGATGATGGTTTTCAGCTGGTTGCGCTCGTGTTTTACACTCGCTTGCGCCTGCGTGAGCGCGCTGAGATCAGACATGATGCCGATAAACTCACGTCGATTGTCTATCTGTACTTCACTGACCGCAAGGTGTACAGGGACGAGGTGCCCATCGACATGACGGGCCTTAACTCGCCGCCCAGTTCCAATCACTTTTGCTTCGCCACCGGTAAGGTATTGCATCAGATAATGCTGATGCTTACCTTCATGCTCTGGCGGCATCAAGCATTCCACATTTTTGCCCACCAGTTGCCGATGGTCATAGCCAAGCAACGTGTGGGTGTAGGGATTGGCATCGATAATCACACCTGATTCATCAATCACCAAAATGGCAGCGGCTGCACTCGCCACTAGTGCTTGATAGTGAGCATCCGTGCCTGTCACTACGCACTGTTTGTCGGTACGGCTTTTCTTAACGATTTGATTATCCATAACAAATCCTGATCATCGGCCAAAAAAAACGCCCCATGGCGGGGCGTTTATCGAATGTTTGGTCACGACTGTCGATAGTTTTTCACCAAGGCATCGACCTTATTCAAGAACTGCGTTTTAAGGTTTTCGTGCTCATAATCCAGGTGATATGTATTGTGAAACCCCACCCGTAACTGTACGCCATTTCCAGCTAAATAAATGGTGTAGCCGTCATAATCTGAGAAGGCTTCAATACCATCTAGGCGATGTCCTTGTTCGGTTTTTTCTCCAAACTGAGTCACTATCTCGTAGGCGCGAAGTAGATATGCAGGATCTAGTTCGTTTTTCACGCTTCCCTCCTGACCGTTTATCGGAATGGCGCATCACCTCCCCGGCGCAAGGAGTGAGACGGCAAAGGCGACGCGATGACCGGATGCGATGGAACAGTGGTTGCTGGTCCCTGTTCGCGTGAATGCACCGGCTTTTCTATGATATTGGGCAGCGTCGCGAGTGTATCAAGGGTCAGATCGGGACGCGCTTTCTCTATCTCTGTTCCGTAATTATAGCCGTAAGTCACGCAAACAACAGGCGATCCGACCGACCTTGCGGCCTGAACATCATTCACTGCATCCCCAACAACCAATAACTCTGTAGGCGCAACGCGTAAAATCGCCGCGGCCTCGTAGATGGCATCGGGACCCGATTGCAAGGCAGCAATCGCATCAGCTCCTACAATCCGCGTGAAAAAGTGGCTCACGCCGAGCGCTTTTAACAAACTATTGGCGTGAACAGTTTGCATGTGCGTGGTACAGATCATGGGCAGCTGTCGACGTGCCAGTCCTTTCAAGCACTCGAGGACGCCCGGATAGAGTCGTGTTTTTGGCGGTTTTTTGCCCAGATAGGAGGACAGGAAAAGTGTGCGCGCCTGATTCAAGACCGCATCTGACACGCGGCCATTGATCTGGCGTGTTAACACCCGGTGGATCAACAAATCTGCGCCATCGCCGATCCAGTCTTTGATCGTATTCGGATCTTCAGGTGGTAGATCGAGCCCTTTCAACATGCCCGATATCGCGTCAACAAGGTCGTCAAATGGGTCCGCTAGGGTCCCATCCAGATCGAAACATACCGCAGAGACATTCTCCAACTTTTTCATGGAACTCCCCCACAATCAATGTGTTATTACTCGGCAGGAACAGAGGTGTTGTCGAGAGTGTGTCATCCATCGACTCACTAGAAGTTAGCAGAGAAGGTCGTGATCCCCTATCGAAAGATCAGGCATAATGTATCGAATCTGCGCGAGAAGAATGAATAATCAACCACCCTTTTCAAAAGTTCGTTTCCTAATCAAGCCACTAACCAATGAGTGACTCGCATCACATTTTTGCCTTATTGCGTCCAGTGATACCGACCTGCTGACTGTATAAAAAATACGTCATATTTTTGACGACGCCGATCGCCGTCATCACCCAGTATCCAAGCAAGCGTTCACAGAAATGACACAAAATGCCATCAAAATTGTCATCGAGGCACCTTACCCTTATCGCCTCATTGGTTGTCATACGTTGTTTTCTTGATTATGCGCTTTTTGCGATCACAGCCTATTTGGCGATTCGGCGTGGTTATTGCGCTGGCGGGGTTATCCAGTTGGCTAATTTACACGCTAGACATACAGCGTCAACACGGTTTGTTCTCGGTACAAGTTGAAAAACAGCGTCATGTGCTCAGCAAAGCCTTTTCACATATTTATCAGCTACAACTTTCTGCGCAACTCTTTTTACAGCAAGAAACTGGCCCTTCCCAAGCGGCATTTCACCGATTCATTGATACCCATACCCGAGATAATGCTGGGATTGATAGTGTGATGTGGTTGCCTCGCGTGAACCGTGCTGAGCTCAGTGATGTTTTTGCCCAACGTCATCCGGTTCAGCCTTATCCGCCATTAAGCCGCAAAGCGTGCCAATGGGTAATGCGTAACGACACCTTCCCCGCACTTTATGTGTCGCCTAAAGCAAAAGAAAATGGCTATCTGGGTTGGCGTGCCGATGCCCAATGTGACAACACTGTGACCATGGAGCGTGCCTATTTCAAACGCCAACCAGAGGCTATGCTCATCAGTGATCAGCATGGGTACGGTGTGCGCTGGTTTGCCGCGATTACCGAACCTGATGGTCAGTTGCGGGGCTATCTTGCGACCACCTTGTATTTCAACTCCTTTTTCCCGGCACTTTGGCAAGGCGACACCCCGTCTCCAGCGATGGCTATGACGGCCAAAGAAGCGTTTGGGCATCAGCAGCTTTTTTCCACCCATTCACCCGCGCGTCTGCATCCTTGGCAAAATCAACGCGCAGATACCGATCTTATTGCCATTCCCGGTAGCGAAGAGGGGCTGGTGGTTCAGTTCTTTGATATTCAATCTCGAAGTGCTGCAAGTCGCTATGCCATTTTAGTTGGCATTTTGGTGCTTGCGTTGGGGCTGTCTATTTTGGCGAGTTTCTGGTCCTATGCGAACAGACTCACGCTGGCACAGGCACTGGTAACCAATCAAACACGCCAGCTGTATCATCAAGCTCGGCACGATAGTTTAACTGGGCTGTCCAATCGTGCGGCGCTCGATAGCATGCTGGAACGTATGCTGGCGATGTTGAAAGCCCAACGCGCGACAAGCTTTACGCTATTGTTTATCGACCTCGATCGTTTTAAGGCCGTTAATGACTCCCTCGGGCATGTGGTCGGCGATACCTTACTTAGACGTGTCGCGTCGCGATTAAGCCGTTACATCCCCGATGAGCGTATCTTTCGCTTTGGTGGCGACGAGTTTATTGTCTTGCTCGAGCAAGATTGTGCATTGGCATTGGCACAAACCAAAGCCAAACAGTTGCTTCGCGCATTGAGTCAGCCTTATTCCGTTGACGAGCATGTTCTCAATATCAGTGCCAGTATCGGCATCGCGACAGTGAATAACGCCAATGCCTCGTTGCTTGATATTATTCAGCAAGCCGATATTGCCATGTATCACGCTAAGCTCACGCGAGAGCGTCTCGCGATATTTCAACCTGCGATGCTGGCCAAAGTGCAACACCGCTTTATTGTCGAGCAAGATCTTAAAAAGGCCCTCGTCGAACATCAGTTCACGCTTGCTTATCAGCCTATTTTCGATGGAAAAAATGAAACACTTAGCCACGCCGAGGCGCTATTACGCTGGTACCATCCAACCCTCGGGACCATCTCGCCCGCTGAGTTTATTCCTATCGCAGAGGAAACCGGCTACATCATCGAATTGGGCGAATGGGTATTGGAGCAAGTCGCGCTTAAACTTGATGACTGGAGTGAGCGTTTGCCTACCGGTCAGTGTCCAACAATTACGGTTAATGTTTCCGCTAAGCAATGCCAAGCAAGCTCCTTTGCGGATGACATTGCAGACTTGCTCACACGCCATCGATTTGCACCTCAGTGCTTAGCTTTAGAAATGACAGAAACCGCCTTGCTGGAACACTCCGAGTGTGTCGCGACAAACCTCCAGCGTCTCCATCAATTGGGTGTGAAGCTCTATCTGGATGATTTTGGTACGGGCTACTCGTCGTTATCGTTATTGCGCCAATATCCATTCAGTGTGGTGAAGATGGACCGCAGCTTTATCATGGATATCGATCAGCCAACCGGCAAAGCAGCCCCTTTGTGTCGTGGGATTATTGCCATGGCCCATGCGCTTGATTTGCGTGTCGTCGCAGAAGGGGTCGAAACACGGCAACAGCTTGCTTGGCTGAGTGCTCATCAATGTGATTACTTGCAAGGCTATGTATTATCACGCCCGCTTGAGAGTCACGCCATCGACAAACAGGTGATGCCAGCATCACACCAGCGTATGATGCTTGTGCATGGTTGATGCCGCGGCAAGCGGCACGGGTTGGGCGTCTAAAGAGACACTATGGATCCCAGGCTGGGTAGAGGCGTGATGTAACCCATACCACTCTTCGCGAAGCACACCGAAACGTAACGCATCATAGTACTCACCTTGAAAGAAGCGCACCGAACGCAACCGGCCTTCTTCTTTCATGCCTAACGCCTTCGCGCAGCACATCATACCGGGGTTCCCTGACCAAGTAGTCAGCCCTATCCGGTTAAGCGTTTGGCAGCGAAATAACTCATCCACCCACAAGGTCAACGCGCGACGACCGATGCCCCTACCCCAATCGGCGGGGTCAAAAATAGTGATCCCCACTTCAAGCCAGCGTGTGCGTTTGTCTTCCCAGTAGAAGGTCACATAGCCCACAGGACGTTCATCCACACAAATGACTTTGGCGCTGTCGCCAACAATAAAACGTCGGAACAGGCCAAACCGAAAGGACCAAAATGAGACAGGTTCGAGAGGAATATAAGGCGCGTCAAACTGCTTCCACGCGCGAGAGTGATAAATCTGACGCCAGAAATAGGCCGCTTCACGACGAAAGGCGGGTCGAATCGTTACCCGCGGCGTCTCCATTTCCTTCACTTCCATGTTCGTAACGATTTCTCCTTGGGTTCACTACCAAATAATCGGTGATGAGGCCGATGACTTCACGCGGCCTTGCGCAGGCGTCACCCATAAAGGCATCCAATCTAACTCAATTAACCACCACATCGCTCACCTCCTATCAACACCCTTGGTTGATACTACGCTCATTTATCAAGTGTAGACGGTTGTCAGCGTGTTGGATGGGTAGATCGTTGCGATAATCCAACGCCGATAAGCACCAAACTGCCACCAATGAGGTGATAGTACGTTAATACTTCATCAAGCCATATCATGGCAATGCCTGCGGTGAGTACGGGTAATAAGTTCATGTACATCGCGGTACGGCTAGCGCCATTGAGCGCGATCGCATTAAGCCACAATGCAGGCGCCAACACCGACGCGCCAACGGCCGCAAAGCCCACCAAGGGATATGCGTCGGGAACAATATCAGCACTGGGCGCGGCATAAAGCACAGGCAAGAGCATCAATACTGCAAACAATGCCTGTACATACACAGAAACCCAATTAGAAACCGACATCGGCCAGCGTTTGAGTAATACACAATACAAGGCATAAGCAGACGCGCAAATCAACATGAGTCCGTCACCGACAGTGACACCGCTTTCAAGCAGCGCCATGGGCTGACCTTGTGTGAGCATATACCCAAGCCCCGAGAAGGACAATATCGCGCCAGCGATTGCGATACGTGTTAGAGGTTGGTTCAAAAACCATACGCTAAATAGCAAACTGAGCATTGGGACCAACGACATAATTAACGCCATATTGGTGGCGGTAGTCGTTTGTGCTGCGAAATAGGCGACCGATTGGTTGATCACCATACCCAGTGACGCCAACACCGCTAGGCGGGGTGCTAATTTAAACACCGCACGTCGTTGTCGCCATAAAGTCGGCAGACAAAAGGGAGTAAGCACTAAAATCGCAAAGAACCATCGATAGAAAGCCATGGCGCCAGGAGCAATCACCACCACCGCCATCTTGTTGACGATGGTATTCATCGCCCAAATCGACACTGCCGCAAAGGGCAAGAAAACAGGCATAGATCTCCGAAACAACAAAAATCAATGAAGCAAAAGCAGGCAGTTTACACTGTAAACTCACCAATGAAACGCCTAATTGACTGGGCTTTCATGCTAGGAGGTGTTGTTCAGACAAAGAAAAAGCGGGCAAGGGCCCGCTGGCGAGATAAGTGCCAAAGGATGTCGACGAGGACATCAAATAGGACAAAGGTATCTATCGAGATTGAGTATATCGTCCTTACTTTGGCAATTGTCAGCGCTTGGTTAACTTACTGCCAATCCTTATTGACATGATAAACGGTAAGGTCAACGCCCTGAGGCGATCTCATCAAGTACGCTTAATACTTGCCCATCTAAATGGCCTTCATACACGCGCTGACAGACTTTACGACGTACGGCTAAGCCAGAGATCAGTCGCTCGATGGAAAGATGACGCTCTTGCTGCTGTTGGTTATAAAACTCAATGGTACGGCTTAGCGTCTCGTACGGCACCACATTATCACCCACCATCAGCCAATCCAGCTTTTCTAAATAGCCTTGGCATTCTTCCGTGATCACAGACGCTGGATGCCCCGTCATTGCGGATAACGCCGTGATACTGCGTTGTAGGGCTTCTTCCGAGGTATATTTCGACAACACGATCGTGAGCTCATCCGCGTTCACTTCAACCAAATGCTTGCGTAACTTTACACGCCGCCCTAACCGACCGCTGGATTTTTCTTTGCGTTGAATGGGTTCAAACTCCCCATCAATGATCCCGGAAAGCTGATCAAGGTCTTGTTTGGGTAAAATCTCATTACGCAGCGGGTTCGGCATGGTCGGCGCTAGCGATCGTTTACCTTCGTTATACATCTTGGCCCGTGAATAGCGGATCACTTCATCCACATTGCACTTAATATCCATCCGGTAGTCAGGATACTTTTTATCATCCTCGCGAGTAAGGGTCAGATGATACCCCCACAGATTCACCGCAAACACATCATCCGTCACCTTCCCATCAGCCAGCTTTTTAAGCTCTCGAATGAGATCGCTCGAAAAACGGCGCCATTCGATGTTTCTCGCCATTTTCTGGTTTAGCTCGCTCAGCAACAAGGAATCTTCTAAACGACGCGACAGACGGCTTCTGAAGAGCGAATACAGCTGGAAGACCAAGGTATGCTGACGCAAGATCTCGGGGGGGAACAAGAAGAAATAGTCCCTAGTCATCAATTCTTCGAAAAACGACGGTTCCCAGACCAAAATATACAGATTCGGTTTGATCTTCACTTCACCATCATCCCCTTCTTTTGGGGCTTCCTCGGAGGCTGTGATGGTGCGTGCCAGGAAGCGGAAACGGTCACTTTTAAACCCTTCCGGCATGTTTTCGCTCAACCAACGTCCCGTCAGCTCGTGCAACTGAAAATCAGTGAATTCAATCCGATCGATACTTTCACGGATGGCATCTCGCGCTGGACCACTGTCTTTCTTACCGCGCAGCTGCAGGATGTCCGTAATATAGATTGGCGTTTTATTACCGATGGTCTGCGTCTGCAGTTCATAACTGGGCAGATGATGATCATGGTATTGCACTGTCAGTGTAAACAGCGCAAACAAGGTCATCAGATCGTCCACCGTCATGATAGACTTCGCTGAGCGTGTCTCGATGATCGCTTTGGTGCCACTGATCGCAACCATCGACTTTTGGTAACTTTTTTTCGTTCGCGGCGGAGCCAATGCTTGGTCAATGATCCCAGCCCAGCTGGTCGGCGATACCAAAATCTGATCTTTCTCATCCGGCATCGTGGGAGGCGTGCCTAGACCATGCTCACTGAGCAGTTGGCGATTCACTTGGTTTTGTGCCAATGCCTTCGAGCGTTTTTGTTTGACCACATCACGGCTTTTCTCTGTCATTAATCCCGCACTGCCGAGGGTTGAGATTAAACGACTAGGATTAACGAAGCGGTGAAGCATGGTTTTGCCTGCTAAGCCTTCCTCGAACCGCACCGGTTGTTGGACGAATAACCCTAGGCTGACAGCCGCTCGCAGTCGTTGCTGAATCGCGGCACGGGTGAGTTGGCCTTCAGTGGCATCGACCAATTCTGTGGTTGATACATAGCCATCTTGGGAGGAAAAACCACGGACTGAAATCAGGTTCAGTAACTCAAGAATACTTTTGGTTACCCCTTTAAAATGCTCATATTGAGCAAGCCAGTCAACAAGTTGAGCGTGCACTTCAAAAAGATGCCCGTCTTTGTGCGATCGTGGGGCTTTAATCAGTATTTTTTCTGGTTTGGTGCTGCTCATGTGCAGTTCGTTCCTTTCCCGATAGCTTGCTCACTGAAGAGCGAGAATAGTCAAATAAGCAAAGACCGTAAATTGACCATACTTCCAGATAAATCCTAATAAAAAAAAATCATAAAAGAAAGATCTTTTTTATTAGTGCTTCTAACTGATCTTTATGATTTAACTGATCTAATTTGATGATCTGATCTATTGATCCATGAGGCGATTTTTATTTAAGTGTTTGTTTATTAGAGTTTTATTTTTTGACACCCTCGAAAGCATGATCAACACAAGGTCGGAGGCATGATCAACATACGTCACCAACGATGATCATGTAATGCCCGTATCAATGATCATCAATAGCGCGAAGCGATGATCATCAATCGATTGAAACTATGATCATGGCCCACACACACTTTATCCACAGGCAAGTATTACCTTGTGTGATTATCCTAGCCAAAATACGTGGGATAGCGGCTGTTTATGGTATGGAACTATGATCAAGCTAGCGTCATTTCCAGCTTTCCCGGTCAATATCGGTGAGATTGTCACCAGACGAGGAGGGATAGGGAGCGTTTGGTCTTAAAATTGAAATGACATTCACAGTAGATTAGCGAGGCTGAGATATGTGTCCGACTTGCGGAACAATGATCATGATGGCGATCGTGCTGCTGGATCGTATACGTAGCGATGAATGAGAGCCTACTGTAGCCGCGGAATGGTGATACGATCCTTTGCGATCCCTTGCTATATCTGACATTAACCGTATTTTAGCCATCTAGCTTCATCGTTCCGGTTAGAATAGGGAAGAGCCCGTTTGTTGTGGTTCACTTGATCATTTTTCCGTGTTCAGTGGTGTTGTTGAGCGTCCATTTGCCGACAAATTCAACGGATATGTCACTTGATCATCGTTCCTTAACAGGGATACTGATAGCGCAAGCATGATCAAGGTTACTACGCTTTACATCGCATCTGCCTTGATCATGTTTTCGGGAAAAATGATCAAAAGCCATGTTAAAGGCTATTGGGGGCATCAAACGAAGTAGAAAAGTGAATCGTGAAGTTTCATCAGGCAGACAATTAGGGTTGAAATGACACTATCCGTAATTTGTCCATCATGAAATAAGCTTCCGTGAAATGTTTCCGTTTACATTGTAAATAAGTGACAGTGTGACATTTTAAATATTTGGCGCTTTTCCTACACGAGTAGGCTGATTCTGGCGGCCAAAACTGCCCTTATATTCGCTGGAATAACAATTGTGAGCAGGATCTTTATTTGATTGCTATGCGTTCAGCTTTTTATTGTATTTGCTTCTTAGTGCTGTACAATCGCCAATTATTCCTCATGATGGCGAAAAGAAGATGGATAGGGAAAAGACGATTGAAAACCTTCGCAATATCGCTGCGCAGACGAAACAAGTTCAGTCTGATCGCGTCGAAATTGTGATGGAAGAGCGACATGATCAGCTGTTTCCACCAATGYCAAAAGCGTTGAYGGAAACCCGATCTGGCTTAACCCGTCGTAAGCTGGATGAAGCAATTTCTCGTATGGAGCAGCAAGGGCATCAGTTCACCAAGAACAATGCAAACCACTACTCGATTACCTTAGATGAAGCTCATAAAATCATGGACGCGGCCAATGTCCCCTCTTTTCATGAGCGTAAGGGAAAAGCCCATAAGCCGTGGGTGATTAACATCCAGAACCAGAAAGGCGGAACGGGTAAATCAATGAGTGCGGTGCATCTGGCGGCGTGTATGGCATTAAACTTGGAAAAGCGCTATCGCATTTGTTTAATTGACCTGGATCCCCAAGGGTCATTGCGCCTGTTCCTCAACCCACAAATCAGCCTGACGGAACAGGAAGGGATTTATTCGGCGGTCGACGTCATGCTGGATAATACCCCCCAAGCGGCAGATAAAGATTTTATGATGCGTAATGTCTTGCTGCCGACGCAATATCCAAACTTAAAAACCATGGCTGCCTTTCCTGAAGATGCCATGTTCAACGCAGAAGCTTGGCAAGCATTGGCAAGCAGTCAGTCGCTCGATGTCGTCGAACTACTTAAAGAGAAGGTTATTGACCCTATCAGTGATGAGTTCGACGTGATCATGATTGATACGGGCCCGCACATCGATCCCCTTGTTTGGAATGCGATGTATGCGTCGAATGCGTTGGTGATCCCGTGTGCCGCCAAGCGTTTGGATTGGGCATCAACGGTAAACTTTTTCCAGCACTTACCTCAAGTGTATGAAATGTTCCCTGAAGATTGGCATGGTCTCGAGTTTGTACGCTTGATGCCAACTATGTTTGAAGATGACAATAAAAAGCAAATTTCAGTGTTGACTGAAATGAACTACCTTTTGGGTGACCAAGTGATGATGGCGACGATTCCACGAAGCCGCGCGTTTGAGACTTGTGCAGATACGTATAGCACTGTTTTTGATTTGACCTCGCAAGACTTTGAGGGAGGTAAGAAGACGCTATCAACTGCGCAAGAAGCGGTGCACCGTGTTGGGCTTGAGCTTGAGCGCGTGCTACATAGTCACTGGGCATTGCTCAATCAGGAGTGATAAATAAAAATGGCGATTAAAACTTCCGATTTGAATGCACGTTTGTTTGCTAAGGCCGATAAGCGACGCGCAACCACCACGCAAGAAGCGCAAAAAGCGGCTAGCGAAAAAGCAGCGGTGATTGAGCTGGCCGTGGCCGGCGAACACACTGTTGAATTTGAGTTAATTAAAGTACCGGCGGCAGATATCGCTGAGAAAACCACGGTATTTGATAAGAACGCCCGAGAGCAGTCGTTTCTTAATGAGCTTGCGCTATCAGATATTCTCACCACGCTCAAAGACCGCGGTCAGCAATACCCCGCGGTGGGACGTTGGTTAGATGATGGACGCATTGAGGTATTGGACGGTAGCCGCCGTCGCATGTCGTGCTTGATTGCAGAGCAAGACTTCCTCGTTTATGTCGCGAAAGGTATCAGTACGCGTCATGCAAAATTTCTCTCCGATGTTGCCAATGCGCATAAGCCTCTGTCGCTCTACGAACGAGGTAAAGAGATGCAAGCTATGTTGGATAGTGGCGAAGTGGCTGATCAAAAAGCGCTGGCAACCGTCTGTCAGTGCAGTGAAGCATTGGTCAGTGGTGCGTTGAAAGCCGCTGCCCTACCCTTACCATTACTGCAAGCCTATCCGAGTGTCGCCGAACTTGGCCGTCCGACCATAGTGAAGTTACATCGCTTGTTCTTTGGCTTAGACAACAGTCAACAGCAGGCACTATTGGATAAACTGGGAAACACGCCGTTGTGGCAACAAGTGGATGCGCAGGGCGTGACGCGTATTACCCGAGAAGTAACCTTGCATATTGAGCAATTCAAGGATGAGTTAGTTGCGCCAAAAGCAAAGCAAAAAGAGCAATCAACGACCTTAGTGGAAGGCCGTGCGGCGTATCGACGCAAAGGCAGTAGTTTAAGCATCAACCTTAAAAAGATTGATGATCAGCAAGCCGAACGTATTCTTGCATTGATTAAAGAGCAGCTCGATAACGCATAAGCCTCGACCTCACGATTGAATATCGGCACGCATTGCGTGCCGTTTTTTTTGCTTTCAGTTATGATCAGTCTATTGTTTGCTACTCGATTAGGCATTTCATGTCGGCCACTTCTCTGTTGTCCCAGTTTTTCTCTCAACTCATTGAAACAGCCCAAGCCCGCTCGCATCGTCAACTGGTGGTCTCAGAGCGGTCGGTGGCTGAGATTCTCTTAGCGTTAGGAGAAGCGTCAGTGCGTCGCGTAGGAAGTCAGGATCTCCCAGATGTCATCAGCTGGCGGCAAGCCAAACAATGGTTGGGGCAAGAGTGTGGTCATCTGTTGGTAGACGTTGATGATAAATTTAATAGCGAGGCTTTCTGTGCCATCAGTGGTTGCTGTCGAGCCGGCTCACTGATCATCTTGCAGGTGGCTGACGATGTGGCGACGTTACCGTTATCGGTCAGAAGAATGCTAGGGCTTTTGCAAAATACGGATAGTGTGGCTTGGATTTCACATCAAGGCTGGCGGGCGCCCACCCTTCCGTCTTTATCCGACGTATCTCATCTCGTTTCACAACAAGATGCAGTTGACGGATTAAAAAAAGTGGTCACTGGGCATCGCCGTCGCCCCTTATTGCTGACCGCGGATCGTGGGCGTGGCAAATCCGCGGCGATGGGAATGGCGGCAGCGCAGCTAGCCTTACAAGCGCCAAGACAGATTGTGGTGACGTCACCAACCCCCGCCAATGTCACTACCTTGTTCGCGCATGCCAAACGGCAGCTGGGCACAACGGATGTGAATGGGCTCGATGTTGGCGTTGGAGGAAGTCGTATTCGCTTTGTCGCACCAGATGCGTTGCTGCGAGAATGTCCTGACGCCGATCTTCTCTTAATTGATGAGGCGGCAGCGATTCCACTGCCGATGCTTAGTCAGCTTCTTCGTCAGTATAGCCGTGTCGCCATTGCCAGTACCGAGCATGGTTATGAAGGAACGGGTCGCGCCTTTACACTTAGATTACGCGCCCTCCTCGATGAAGAGCAGCCACAGTGGCGCTCTCTCACCCTAACCGAACCGATGCGTTGGGCCGAAGGGGATCCGGTAGAGACCTGTCTGAATCAGCTTTTCCTACTCAATGTTGTTCACGATGTGATACCCCCAAAGGTGGAGCTGAGTGCGGATAGCGCTGTGCAGTTTAAAACGCTCAGCGCTGAACATTTATTCCATCATGAACGAGAGTTGGTCACGCTATTTTCTTTATTGATGACGGCCCATTATCAAACATCGCCCAATGATTTAGCCTTATTGCTTGATGATGATAGTTTGCATATCGTCGTTGCCACACGAGGTGAGCATACGATTGGCGTTGTGGTGGTAGCGGAGGAGGGAGGCTTTTCACCGGCGTTAACTAAGGCAGTGATTGCAGGTACTCGCCGCATTCGCGGGCACTTACTGGCACAATCATTGGCGACTCACCTTGGAGACAAGAAGGTGTTAGAAAACAAGCTATGGCGTATTCAGCGCATTGCGGTCGCCCCTGAATGGCGTCGGCACGGCGTCGCAAGTGGACTACTGACGCATCTTCAACAGCAAGCCAAGAAAGAAGATGTAGCCTGTGTGGGCACCAGTTTTGGGGCGATAAAAGACCTTATTCACTTTTGGCAGAAGCAAGGTTTTGCTCCGGTCAAACTTGGCATGAAGCGCGATCAAGCCAGTGGGTGTTACTCATTGCAGTTAATTCGGCCGGTAAAGACGATGACATGGATGAAAGAAGCCGTGACGCTTTTTCAGCAAAGTTTTCCCTTCTCATTGATGAGTACACATCAGAATTTGGAGCCGGAGATCGCGGCGACACTGGTCGCATTCATGCCCTCTCGTCCGCTAACCGACGCGGAGACTCGTCAAGTACAGGGCTATGCGGCTGGAGGGGTAGGCACTGAAGCGGCGATTGGGAGTTTGCAAGCTTGGACAAAGTGGACATTCCAGTCAACGTCGCCTGTCGAGTGGGGTTGGCGCGAGGCGTTGTTAACCAGTAAAGTCCTACAAGGTATTTCTTGGCAAACCGTCTGTGCTCGATTTAAGCTGTCAGGTAAGAAGGCGGCCGAGAGAGTTCTGCGCACTTACGTTGCCGACCGCCTGAATGATTGATACCTATTTACAGTGTAAATTTGATGTCTTACCTTCAGATCTATTTACACTGTAAATCAGTGCCAAATCGCTACTACTATGCTTATTTTTATGGTGACAGAGATTTCTTCGCGCTAAATGGCACCCATTCTGACCGGAATGAGTGATATGCAATAAGGTGTACGCATCTCACCGTATCCTCACACTTTTTTATGATAAACGCCTCCTACCTCACGCTTTTAGACGTGATGCCGCTTCCATGTGCACTAAAACCTCTATAATTTATTATTAATGAGACAATTGCGCGCGTTAACGTTAAATCTCAGCTAATTTTATAGTGAGTCGTGTAGTGATAATCACCTCTGCGATAGGCTCATTTCGTTAATATATATTGTCCAAATATGACGATGACGTTAACGATGAATTTCTCCCAAAGGGATCGAATAGGCAGGGACAAAGATGCTAGACGAAATCCTACGTATATCGCAGGATGGTCAACGAGTATATCTATCAATAGGCGGGCGTCATCTAGATGATGAGCCGATTGATAAACATCAAATCAAAGACTGGTTGGTTGCCAACCAGGTCGGTAGTTTCTTTTGTTTTGACGACACGATTCAATCAGCGCTCGCAAAACTCAATGACAGCACAGAGCACGATGAATCTGAAGAAATCATTATCGCAGAAAGTCGTGATGCGACAGTCGAAGCACGTATTGCTGACGATAAAATGACAGCCTACCTAGTCGTGAATGGTGCCTGTGGGGGAAATGGTCTTAAAGCAAATGACATACTTTCGACGTTGCGTGAAGCCAACATTGTGCGTGGTATTAAAAAACCTACCTTACAAAAACTCCTCTCAGCCTCCGGCCGCTTAAAGCCGGGTGAATATCTAGATGTCCCGGTTGCGTTTGGCCGTCAGCCGGTGCCGGGTGAAGATGCACATATCGTTTATTTAATTGAAGATCCCGCCGACCGAGTTCGTCGACCAAGAGAGCGTGATGACGGGCGAGTCGACATGCGTGATCTCGGTGAGATGGTGATGGTGAAAAATGGTCAGCCGCTCGCCAAGCTGGTGCCTGAAACCGCTGGTTATGAAGGATTCACCGTGACGGGATCAGTATTACCTACTACACCGGGTAAACCAATGACGTTGAATGCGCATGATGGTAGCGAATTCAGCAGCAAAGATCCCAACACATTGGTAGCAACCATGGCGGGTATTCCTCGCTTACAAGATGATGGTGTCGCTGTGGATGATGCTTTGAGCTTGGACTCGGTCGATGTGGGAACGGGGCACGTTAATTTTGAAGGAAGTGTGGTGATTAAAGGCGATGTCGAAGTTGGAATGAAAGTAACCGCTTCTGGCACCGTTACCGTCGGGGGAGTCGTTGAGTCATGCACTATTACGGCTGGCGGTGATATCATCGTACAAAATGGCATTATTGGCCGCCAAGTCGCTTCTGACTCAGAAATCAATTGTACTCTCGTGGCGGAAGGCAACATCGTTGCTAAATTTGCGCAGTATGCAACCTTGTGTGCTAACAACAATCTCGAGCTCACTTTGCATGCGATGCATTGTCAAACCCATGTGGGAAAATCCCTGATAATTGCCGATGCCACCAAACGAAAAGGGACGCTCGCGGGCGGTAAACACGAAGTGGGTGAAAAAGTAGAAGCTGTGATCATCGGTGCGAGTGCAGGGGCACACACATATATTCATTGCTTCTCACGCTTGGCGTTGTTGAAACGTGAAGTGGTCGATCTCAATAAACAATGGGAAGAGAAAAAAGCGCAACTTAACCGTATCAAAGCCGCAGAAGCCAAGCTTGAAGCATTACCGGCTCAAAAGCGTGATGCAGCGATGGTAGAGCGTATTACCACCACGCGCGATCATCTTTTTGAGGAAATAGAGAACATCGAGCAGGATATCGAAGTAACGGATGCACAAATTGCGGCGGGCTACCGAGAGGCAACAATTGTCGCGACCAAGTCTCTTCTGAGTCGAGTGCATTGCACCATCGGGGAAGAAAAGCATTCTGTCGACTCTGAGCATGGTCCGTCTATTTTGATGTATGAGAATGCAAAAATTCAGCTTAAACCTTATCAAGCTAAAGCTTAATCGCGAGTTTACACTGTAAACTGGTTAACTCACCTTCCTTATTTTCCCATCTTTTAATGCTTGTAAAACGGCTTTCTTCGGCCCATCTGCAACCACGCATCCTTGCTCCATCACAATGACGCGATCGACCACATCGAGCATACCGGTTTTATGGGTGTTCAGGATCAGTGTTTCCTCTCGACGAAGGTCTTTGAGCTGAGTTTTAATAAACTGCTCTGTGCGGTTATCCATCTGACTGGTGGGTTCATCTAAAATGATCACGGGCGGTCGTCCTAACAGCGCGCGTGCGAGCGCGACAGCTTGCCTTTGACCTCCTGACAACAAAACGCCACCTTCACCCACTTGACGCTCTAAACCCGCTGAATCGTATTGGGTGAACGCGAGGACTCCGGCACGGGTCGCTGCATCCATAATATCGATATCATCCGCCAACGGCTGCCCAAGGGTAATATTGTCACGAATCGAACCAAAGAAGAGGGTCGGTTCTTGAGGTACAAAACCGACATTACGACGCACATCAATGTAATGAAGCTGGGAAATGTCGGTATCGTCAAAAGCAACAGATCCTGACGTTGGTTGATAAAGCCCCACCAACAAGCGCGCAATGGTCGTTTTCCCAGAGCCTACTCGACCGATGATTGCAACTTTTTCTCCAGGGTAAATGGTAAACGAGACGCGACGTAGTGCTTGAGAGGTGGCATTGGGGTAGTGGAAGTCAACGTTATCTAGCTCGACTTTACCGCGCATCATCGGACGATGAATGTAGCGTTTACCCTCCACTTGCTCTGTGGGCAGCTCCATGAGCTGTTCGATAATATCTAAAGCGGATTTGGCTTGGTGATAGCGCGTTGACAGTAAAGAAAGCTGAACTAAGGGCCCGACTGCGCGAGAGCTTAGCATGCTGGCTGCTATCAGTCCGCCCATGGTCAGAGCGCCTTCCGCGATTTGATAGACACCAAACACTATCATACTGACCACGACAAACTGTTGGACAAAGCTTGCAGAGTTGTGGACGGAATCGGTCAAGCGCCGAGTTTTGATGCTCCAATTCGCCATGTGTGCCACGGCCTCTTCCCAGCGATATTGGAATTGGCTTTCTGCACCAAAAATTTTAATCGTTTCTAGACCGACGAGGCTTTCAATCAGGTTGGCATTCTTTTGGGACGATAAACGTGTGCCTTCTTCAATTGTGCGCCGTAGCGGTTTTTGAATCAGCATGGCGTGGATAATAAGCAAGGAGACCGCAATCAGGGGCACAATCACCAAAGGGCCTGCCACCAGCCAGATGACGAAGAGAAAAATCAACGCAAAGGGGAGGTCAATGAGCGTTGAAATCGAGGCTGAGGTAAAGAATTCGCGGATAGACTCAAACTCTTGCATATGTCGCGCAAACGCACCTACGGACGGCGGCCGCGCTTCCATCTTGATACCTATTACTTTGGCGTAGATACGTGAAGAGATCAGCAAGTCGGTTTTCTTACCCGAAATATCGATAAAGTAACTACGCAGTAGCTTGAGTAATAGGTCAAAAACGAAAATGACGAATATGCCACTCGCCAGCACCCAGAGGGAATCAAACGCAAGGTTTGGGACTATCTTGTCGTAAACCAGTCGTGAAAATAACGGTACGCTGATGGCAAATACGTYGATGAATAGAGAGGCAATCAGCACATCGCGATAGATGTGGCGAGACTGCCAAAGTGTGCCCCAAAACCAATGGCCTTCATCTTTTACTTGCGCTTTTGGAGAACGCTCATCATATCGAAATTGTTTTTTAAGTAAGAAAAGCCGTCCGACATAGGCGTCATTGAGATCATTTAGCATCACCCATTGAGGGGTCATATCCGCGTGAGGTAGAACAATCTCTGCTTGGCCAGCCTCTAAATCTAATCCCAGCAAGACGCACGCATCGTTATCTTTCATCAACACAATGGCAGGGCAAAGCAGAGGCGAGACATCTTTGATGGCCATGGTTTCTTCTTTGGCAACAATGCCAGCGCGCTCGGCGGCGCGCGGAAGGAGAAAGGGCGATAGATAACCATCGGAAATGGGTAAGCCCGACACCAACGCGTCTGGTGAATTCGCGTTACCGAAATAACGCGACACATAGATGAGAGATTGTAGCAGCGGATCTTTAACCATTGCTGTCCTTAGATTTCTCGAAGATATAGCCTTGGAAGCCGTTCACGAATAACTCAGAAAGGCGAGCAAGCTGTGCTTCAGTCTCGACCCGTGTTGCTATGGTAGTGATGTTGAGATTGTGGGCCGTTCGACACACCGACGCCAATACATGTCCCTGAGCATCGTCATCGATATTATTGGTATACGCAAAGTCGATTTTCACGTAATCGGGCTTGAAGCGTTGCAAGTAATCGAGTGACTGGAAGTTACGCCCGTAATTATCCACCCCAAATTGGAAACCTGCTTGGCGAATCTGATCCGTGAGCAGACTGGTGTGGTCGGCATGGCGTACAAAGGCCACTTCTGGGATTTCAAACAATAGACGATCGGCAAGTCCTCTGTTTTGGTACATTGCACTCCCTAACCAACGAATAAAGGATGCATTGGTGATACTGCTTAGGGTTAAGTTAACCGCCAATGGACCGGCACTCTTATCTTGAGAGAGGTTTTTCATAATGTGGGTGATCACATATTTATCTAAGGTCTCACCCAGCTGAAGTTGCTCTACTGCCCCCAAGAAGTGGCCGGCGCCGTAGTATTCGCCGTCTTTTTCAATCGCAGAGAAGACCTCTTGGTGGAGCAGCTTTGAGGTGCTATCACTGACAGACTGATACTTAAACACAAAGAGCTCTTTCGCCACCGCTTCATGAAGAAGTGATTTCCATTGCTGTTTACCCATCGCGGCATCCCCCATCGACTGGTCAATCAGCACCACAGGGTGATCGGGGGTGTTTCGTGCTTGAGAAAGCGCATTATCGGCTTGCGAGAGCAAAATGCTGGCATCACGGTTCCCGCCGCCATTCACGGCTAAACCGACGGCCACTTTAGGTGGTGTGAGCCCCATGGGATCGGCTTGCATATCGACCACCATTGCTAGCACACTTTCACCGAGTAAACGCAGATCATCGGCATCGGTATTGGGCGCCAATATCACAAACTCGTCCTTGCTCAAACGGGCCGCTGTCATGCTGTCATCGGTAATAATGGTAGTGGTGAGATTATTGGCAAAACGTTCCACCATACTATCACCCGCTTCGAACCCTTGCTTTTTGTAAGCTTCGCTGATGAGGTCAACCTTTATCAGTGCCATCCCGCCAACGCCCGATTCGGTGAGCCAAGATTTAAGTTGGCCAACGTAAAAGCTACGGTTACCGAGCCCAGAAACAGGATCGCGGTAAGCGGTTTTACGTAATCGGTCGGCCTCTTTGGCTTGTTGCTCAAAATAGCTTTTCAGCTGTTCGGTCATGACATTGATGGCCCTGACCACGGTTTTTAATTCAATGGTCGGGGGTAGGGGAATAGGGTCGCCAAATCGGTTCTTAGCAATCTCGCCAGCTTTTTGGGTGATGCGAGCCAAGGGCTTGAGAGAGCGGCGCAATTGCCAGCCGATCGCGACCGATGCGACCAGAAAAATGACCGCCATACTCGACCCCAATTGCACAAACGACTTCCACAATTGTTTGTAGGCATAGCCTGGATGGGCCACCACCTCCACTTCTGCCAATTGCATCCAGCCACTGGTAATGGTTTGCTTTTCCGTGATAACCGGGAAAATATCGAGGTCGATAAACCATTGCGGGACACCTTGAATTTGAACCGGATATTCGCGCACAATTTCGCTGTTGTCGGAAAGCAACGTGAGGTTAACCTCACGGTAAAAGCCTCCGTCAAAAAACGCATTGATCACGGATTCGGCCGCCACCTTATCGTCTGATTCCAAGTAAGGGGCGAGGGCCAAGCCCATCGAGTTCACGGTATTGTTCACATCTGCAGTTTGCTGGTTGAGCAAAAAGTTGCGCGTGGTGTTGAGCTCGATACCGAACACCGACAACACCAAGAAGAAGAAAATGACCAGCATCCAGGTGAATATTTGGTTGAATAACGTCATAGGTCGTTACCTATCAAAAAGTTTAACGGGTTTTTGCATTTTTAACGTGTCGACGCGGTTACGTAAGTCATTCCATAGTCCGAGTCGTGAGGAGTTACCGGCCAGCTCCCCTTGGCCTCGCTCTTTCATCAGCCACAATCGGCTACCATTGAAGCTATAGATAGGTAGCAAATCTCGTCGCAATGAAGCGCGTTTTATTTCTGGGTCGAGGTTATCGAGCAGCACGGGTTCTGATGACGGTGTGGGATAGTAAGCGACAACCATATGGAACTGATTCAACCGAATCGCTTTGACATACACCAACCGTAGTTTCTTATCATCGACACCGAGTTCTCGCAGTGAGAAATACTTGGCGATACTAAAATCCTCACAATCGCCTGCGCTGGTGCCGAGAAACTCGAGGGGCGTCGCCCAATAGTCTTTTTTTCCCCATAGCTCGATATCATCAACAAAATACAATTGGTTAAAAAAATCATTTACCTGGCGCAGCTTCTCTTGCTCCGACAGACTTTGTGTATTCGCGACCATATTGCGCCAGGCCAATACGCGTTTGCCCGCACGCTCACCGTAAAACGCGGAGACCTGCTGGATCCAACGCGATTCGGTGGTAGTCAAGCCGCCGACACTCATCGACAGCAAAATGGCCAATATGGCGACGCCCCATCGCTTCATCGATATAAGGCTCGCTGTACTACTGGGGCCGGCGAGTGAAGATTGTCCACGCTTTCTCTACATCTCCTTTAAAGTTCAACAGCTCTGCACTCACGCGCCGGTCTTGTGGCGCATTCGGATCGGTGTGCGTGGCAAGGGCTTCTCCCAGCGCATCAATGTCAATGCGGTTTGGATCAATGCCGGCGCTGACGAGCTCGGCTCTGACCGAACGTGCACGCTCTCGCGATAAGCGTAAATTATACTCAGGCGAGCCAATGGCACTGGCATGGCCGGTTAAACGTACCGACACGCCGGGGTACTGGGTAAGGAAGTCTGCCATAGCTGTTATATCAGTGACATAGTCGGGGCTGACTTTTGCGGTATCATTGGCAAATAGCACCCGTAATGATGTGGTTGGTGTCTCTGACGCTTGAACGGTGGCGTTGGGCTCTACATAACTGGGACACCCTTGATTATCGACTATTGCACCGATTGGCGTTTGCTCACAGCGATCACGCGCATTGATTACGCCATCTTTATCCGCATCGGCAACGTCGTGTTTTTGCAGGGCCACCGGCGGTGCCATAATCGCGTAACCGCAGCCACTGAGGAGGCTAATACACACAGCGTAAAATAGGACTCGCATCATTTATGGTCCTCCGCGTTGACTTGCCATTCGGCAGGGATCGTCACCCGCAAGGCGTTCAATAGGTTGCCGGTGTTATTTAATAGCCGGTATTGCGCTAAAAGATGATCAAAATTCGCGTCAAGGTAAGCGCGACGCGCTTCAAACAACTCGTTTTCTGTGTTGAGCAAGTCCAATAAGGTGCGTCGGCCGATACGAAACTGTTTTTCATAGGCCAGCACTGTATCAGAGGCCGCATCCACTTGTTGTTGGAGAAACACTTTTTGTTGGGTGGTTAGCTGGTAGGCGCTCCATGCTAAGCGCGTACTTTCTTCCAATTGCCGATAGGCATTTTCAAAGATGTCGCGTGCGCGATTCACCTCATACGCGCCTCTGCGAATGGTGGCCTGATCGCTCCCTCCATTAAAAAGGTTGTAACGAAAGCGCACCATTGCGCTAAATTCATCACTGGTATCGTTCACCCCACTTACTTGATCAGCCCAAGTTTGACTGACTTCCAAACTGACGTTAGGCAGATGATTGCCTTTAAATTGCTCGTATTGAGCGCGAGCCGCCTCAATGTCGTATCGTGCCAGTTTTAACAATGGGCTGCGGCTGACGGCTTGCTCTAACGCTGTATCAATGGAGGCCGGTAAGGCAAGGTTATCGACAACGGGTTCAATTGGCTCGTTAGCAGGCTCACCCACGACGCGGAAAAACGCAGTAAAGGCATCTTCGAGGTTGGTTTGTGCCGAGAGTAAATTTGCGTTGGCACGCGCGACACGTGCCTCGACTTGGGATAAGTCAGCCGTTGACCCGATTCCAGACTCCGCGCGGCGACGAATATCAGAGAGGATTTGCTCATGCACAGCCATATTGGCCTCAGAGAGATCCAATACTTGCTCTGCCTTAAGCACATCCAGATAGACCTCGGCGACTTGCAGGGCTTTGTCTTCAGCATCCGAGAGCAGTTGAAAGCGCTGGCTGTTGGCTTCATAACGTGTGCGCCTCACATTGTGTGAGGTTTGCCCATCCCATAACAACTGGCGAAGGCTTAGTGTGGCGTCCTTGCGATCAAAGTCGATATCACCTTGTGCTCGGGTGGAGTCATTTTCGATACGCTCGTAGCCAATGCCCGCGTCTAAGTCGATATCGGGAAGGTAGTCTCCTTCACTGTTTTTCATTCGCTCATGCAAACTCATCAGCTCGTGAAATCCGCCACGCAATTCCGGATCGGTGGCGAGTGTGATCACCACCGCCTGCTCTAATGATTGGCTGTGGGCGGTGGGGAGCAAACTGAGTGCCGCTATGATAGCCGCGCTCATACGTATCCAAACTGGCATCATATTTCAGTCATCCCTATTCCCGTAATGCCGTGTTTTGTGCCCTAACAATAGGATTAATCAGATAATCAAGAACGCTTCTTTTCCCGGTAATGATGTCAACAGACGCGGTCATTCCCGGGATAATCGGCAGTGTTTCTGCATCACCGATGTTGTTTTTCTCGGTGCGTACCTTGACCAAATAAAAACTGTTGCCTTCCTCGTCTTGAATGGTATCTGCACTAATGGTTTCTAACTGACCGTTCAAACCACCATACAYGGTAAAATCGTAGGCGCTAAACTTCACCACTGCTTCCAACCCAGGGCGCAAAAAGGCAATGTCTTGCGGCGCGATTTTGGCCTCAATGAGCAGGTTGTCTTCCGAAGGGACAATTTCAATAATGTCCATCCCCGGCTGAATCACGCCACCGACGGTGTTGACATGTAACTTCTTCACGGTGCCATCAACTGGGGAGGTCACCACGGTGCGTGCAACTCTATCTTGTAGACTCACTTTTCCCTCTGTCATCGAGGCGATTTGCTGTTCGACTTGGTTGAGGGTCTCTTGTTGTTCCGTTCTGAACGTTAATGCGACATCCAAACGTTGGAACACTGCCTCACGCATTGATGACACCACTGAGGGCAATGATAACTGTGCAGAGGATAGCTCACGTTGGGTATCGTTGAGTTGGCGCTGCAGTTTAATTAAGTCAATTTGAGGCACCACCCCTTCTTCGGCGAGAGGGCGAGTAATGTTGAGTTCTTCTTCCGCGAATGCCAAGCTTTGCTCGAGGTTGTCGATGCGTGACTCAAGCTCGATCAGTTCTTGCTCTTTTTGGCGAATTTTTTGTGCCGTCACGTACAGCTGGTTTTGAATATTCGATAGCTGCTCTTGATAACTGGCTTGGGCTTGGTTCACCAGCCCCGGACGAGCTGCGGCCAAGTCGCTGGGGACTTGGAGCGGTTGACGATTGAGAATGATGCTGTCACGCCACTCTTCCAGTGCAGCAGTGTCATTAATTTGTACTGATTCGAGCAATGCGCGAATGCGAATTTCATCGGCGCGCAAGCCATTGAGTTCTTGCTCTCGCTCTCGAAAATCCGACCGGAACAGGGTGTCGTCGATAAGGATTAAACGTTGGCCACGGGCGACTGTATCGCCTTCTTTTACCAACAGTTCTTTAACCAGCCCGCCTTCAAGGTTTTGCACCACTTGCAGTTGCGATGAAGGGATGACTTTTCCTTGCCCTACCGTCACTTTATCGAGTTGCGCTTGAGAGGCCCAAATGGCGGCTGCGATAAGAAACAAAGCGATTGTCCACAACAAGATACGCGCACTTTTTGGCGCGTTTAAGAGCAAAGCTGCTGTTTTATCATCGATGTAATCGAGATGTTCGTCTCTGGGCAATACTGCATGAGACTTATCGCGCCAAGCCATGTCTCTCCCCATGTAGGAAACCGCTCTTAAAAGTCTAGTCTATGCTGCTGATTTTTTACTTTATTTGTCGGTTTTTGTGCAAAGCGATGTATTACTGCGCGACGGTGATACGAAAGTGGCACTAATATTGGATCCGTTTAAAATTTTCTTTATCTAACTGATACTTGCGCATTTTATCGTAAAGGGTCTTTCTCGCGAGTCCTAATTCTTGTTGTACGTCTTTTAGTCGACCCCCATGTCGACGTAATGCGTCGCTGAGGATCTCAAACTCAAATTGACTGACACGGTCCGTCAGTGTGGGCAATTTAGACTCTGTGGTCGCGGAAGGCGCGGCGTTGTCTAGCCTATCTTCGCCAAGTAGGACCAATCGCTCGGCGTAAGCGCGAAGCTCTCGCACATTGCCCGGCCAGCTGTGTTCGCATAAACGTTGTTGTTGTGGCGAAGATAATGTTGGGGCTTCGATGCCATAGCGTGACGCAATAGTTCGCGTAAAGTTCTGAAATAGCGGGATAATGTCATCACAGCGGTCACGCAATGGTGGCATCAACACTTGGCCAGTCAGGAAATGTTGACATAATGCGGGATCGAATTGCTCACGTTGTACCCTCTCGGCCAAATCAAATCGTGATGTGACAATCAGGCGAACCTGACTGGTTTGGGGATGTTCCGGATTATCTCGTAGCTGAATATAGCGATGTAACCGTTGCTGGAGAGGGATAGGCAGCGCCTCGATGCCGTCAATTAACAAACAGCCACCATTCGCAGCATGCAATTTTCCAGTTTTATTCGCCCAGTGASGCAACTCGCCACCAAATAACGTTTGCTCCAGCAAATGGGTGGGCAGTAAGCGGCATTTGAGGGTTATCAAGGGCGTGTTCTGCCATTTGCCATGGTCGTGAATAAAGCGAGCGGCCAGTTCTTTCCCGGTGCCTTGTTCTCCGACTAGTAACACATCATCGTCTGTTTGCTGGTAGTAGCCCAGCTGACGACGGGCGGATTTCACTTGCGGATGGTTGCCTAAAATGCGCGGGCCGGGGCCACTTTGCGCTGCAAGCTCCTTGCGAAGTTCGCGGTTTTCGAGCACCAGAGCACGTTTGTCATACGCACGTTTTAACACGTCCAACAGATGATCGGTTGAAAAAGGTTTTTCGATAAAATCGTACGCACCCAGCCGCATGGCTTCGACTGCGGTAGAAATATCACCGTGGCCGGTAAGCATGATCACTTGCATCTCTCCATCGAGCGCTAATATCGCTTGCAATAGCTGCATACCGTCCATGACGGGCATATTAATATCGGCAATGATAACGCCCGAGAAGTTGGTGGTTAGGGCCGCTAATGCCTCTTGTGCGGTCGCAAACGCGTTAACATGCCAGTCATCAAGGTGCAGTGTTTGCGTAATGGCATCGCGGACCGCTGGCTCATCATCGACCACAATCACCGTCGGTTCCATGATTCACTCTCCTTAGTCGGAACGGGCAGACGAATTATCATGATGGTTCCGCCTGTTGGGTTGGTGTTTGCGATAAGTTGACCATGTAGGCTCTCGAGGATCCGCTTAGAAATCGTCAGCCCAAGCCCGAGTCCTGTTTCTTTAGTAGTAAAAAAGGGTGTAAAAACCTGTGCCWGCGTATCACTATCCATGCCTTTACCATTGTCTATTACACGCAGTTCAAGGCTGCTTGCATCGTGTTGAGTCTCAACCCGAATGCAAGGGTCGGGAGTACTCGATACAGCGTCTATCGCATTGGTGAGCAAGTTGACTAACACTTGCTCGAGCAAGATGGCATCCGCGACAACATAAAGCGGGCTTGAGTGCGAGGGAAGCTGTACCGTGATGCCTTGACGAAGCCAGCGGCTTTTGGTCAACGAAACAGCGGCATGAAGTAATGGCACCACATCGAGGGTACCTGTTCGGGTTTGTGATTTTTTTGCGAAGATCTTAAAGCGCGCCACAATGTCATTGATCATTTGAATCAATCCGAGCGTTTTCGCCAAATTATCTTCCACGTCTTGATAGCGTGCTTTGGCCATTAAGCGCTGACTGTTTTCTGTGTAGGTGCGCATGGCCGCAAGTGGTTGATTGATTTCATGGTTGATCCCCGCAGACATCTCTCCAAGGGTCGCCATTTTGGCCGCTTGTACCAATTCTGATTGTGTTTGCTTGAGTACTTGTTGCGTGCGCTCGTATTGATGAAGGGTGTCACGCAATTGCAGGTTGGACGCTTGTAACGATTGTGTACGGCGAGCGACTTTGCGTTCAAGGCTCTGGTTTAATCGTGCAAGCTGGCGCTGAGCAGCAAGACGCTGCCACCATGCTAAGACAATCACAGCGACCAAGAAATAAAACGTGATGAATAGTATAACCGACTGAAAAACGTAAGGATATAGGGTGCTGATCGGGGTAAGTCCATAGAGCTGCCAATCTGCTTGGCTGATGGTGTGCGTGGTCATCAGCATTGGCTGACGTGCAGAGGCATCTAGCCCCAGGGAAATCACCGTGTTATCTGCTAGCTGACGAGGATGCTGAAACTGGCTCAGTGGGATAAGCGGGGTGTCGCCATAACGCCTCGAGCGTTGAATACTTTGCTTTTGAGGCGTGGGCAGCGTAGTGAGTGTTTGGTACACCCAGTCGGGGTTAGAGCTGTAAAAAATAACCCCTTGCGGGTCGGTCAATAGGTAGTCAAAGGTTTGATATTTCCATACTTGTTCGATAATAGACAGGTCAACCTTGATGACGAGCACCCCCAGTAAATCCTGTTGATTTGAGTCTCGGACGGGATAGGAAAAATAGTAACCGCGCTTTCCTGAACGAGTGCCCAAGGCATAATAAGCGCCTTTTCCCCCTTTTATCGCTTGTTGGTAATAGGGCCTGTACGCATAGTTTTGACCCACAAAGGAGGCTTGGCTCTGCCAGTTACTTGCCGCGATCGTGGTGCCTTGTGTGTTCAACAAGTAGACGGTGTCGGCTTCAAGACGCGAAGCCCACCGAACTAATAAACGATTGATCTCTACGACTTGCTGTTTGGGCGCCGAATCAGCCAATAAGGTGATTAAGCGTGGATCGGAGGCGAGGACGGCGGGTAGCTCACTGTATCGAGCCAGCTCGGCAGATAGCTTATCTTCGAGTTGTCGGACATCCTCGCGCATTTGCGCAATTAACTGAAACTTGGTTTCGTTGAAGGTGACAATGCCAACAATCACGGATAAGACCGTGCCGAGTAGGGTCGCTGATAACACAAATTGCGACTTTTTCACCGTCTTGCTCCTTGGCCATTGATCGGAGTCGGTTTAATACCGTACCCGAGAATATCCTTGTCTATCTGGCGCAACCTGCGCAAAATAACGAAAAATGAATGAATTGGAGAATGCAATGGATCTGTCTGACATTCGAAGAGAATATACGCGAGGCGGTCTACGCCGCAATGATTTGCCTGATAGCCCACTACAATTATTTGAACACTGGCTCAAACAGGCCATAGAAACTCAGGTTCCTGACCCTACCGCGATGACTATCGCGACAGTGGATGAAAACGGTCAGCCTTTCCAACGTATTGTGCTTTTAAAAGACTACAGTGACGATGGGTTCGTGTTTTACACCAATCTAGGCAGTCGTAAGGCCTTGCATTTAAAGAACAATAGCCAAATTAGCTTACATTTTCCTTGGCATTTTATTGAGCGCCAAGTGCATATTACCGGCGACGCTGAGCCATTGACTAAAAAAGAGGTGTTTAAATACTTTACCTCTCGTCCCAAGGAAAGCCAGATCGCTGCATGGGCGAGTAAGCAAAGCGAGCGTCTGACGGCACGCTCCGCCCTTGAAGGCAAATTTATGGAGCTAAAACAGCAATTCGCAAAAGGTGAAGTGCCAGTGCCCACATTCTGGGGGGGCTATCGTGTTAAACCGAAAAGCATTGAATTCTGGCAAGGCGGGGAGCATCGGCTGCATGACCGCTTTTTATACCAGCGCAACGATGACGACCAATGGGATGTTGAACGCCTTGCGCCCTAAGCCCTATCTCTTAGCCAATGTAAGCAATGAAAAGTGCTGCTTTGTGTAGCACTTTCCCTCTCCTCTGAACGTTAATCTCGTAATACCACCGACACTTGCTTGGTGAGCAACCGCTCTGGGATTAAAGAGCCGAACCCCAGCGCCAACGCGCGTTCAATTAAAGCTGCCTTGGACTCAACACTGAACTTTTCCCGCAGGTGTGCAAAGTGGTTTTCAACCGTTTTAACCGACACCCCTAGGGTTTGTGCAATTAATTGGGGTTTTTTGCCATACAGATGCAGAAAAAGTACTTCAGACTCTCGCGCGGTTAAATGAATGTCGGAAGGATGTGACGGGGCGTCGAGCGGATGATCATTAGGATGCGTCACTGCACGGCATATCCAGTGTCCGACTTCTAAGATCGCCGTGTCACTCAACTCTTGGCCACAAAAAACGACGCCACAGATATTCCCCGCTTCATCGTACCAAGGCGTTTTGGTAAAAAGATGGGCATACCATCGGCCGTTTGCGTAAGGATGAATATCTAATACTCGTAGACGTTTGCCGGTTTCCATCACTTGTTTATCTTGCGCTTGAAATTGATCGGCACAGGCGATGGTTGGGCAGGGCATGTCGTGATCCGTTTTACCAATACACTCTTGAGGGTGCTTGAGCCCCACGAGTCGGCAGTATTCACTATTTGCGTAAACGAACACGGAGTTTTTATCTTTGCATCCCCAGCATCCTGGCAGCTGTTCAAGCATTGAGAGAGAGGGAGGCAGCATGGAAACCGGTTGCATCATAAGGCCTACACGATCGAATGTTATTATTATTGGACGCCATTGTCCGTTTGAACATAAAAAAACAGGCAGGCTTATTTGAGCACAAAAAAATGCCGGCATAAAGCCGGCAAAGACAAGAGTCGCCCTTTCGGGCTGTATCCTGTACGACGTGTAGAAGAGGTTGTCTAAATAACCGAACGAGTCATGAGGGTTGTTGACCGCCCTAGTTATCGTTGACTGCACCTAACAGTGTTAGGATTTACGTAAAAGCATTTATCGGGACAAATACTGTTTACGCTTGCCACTATATCCAGAAGCCTAGACGTTGGGTAGGGGGGATTTGCCCCATTGACACAAGATAAAGTGACTTTACTTAAAGATTGTGGTTAAGATCAACGTATATTGCAAAGTGTAAGTAACTGATAAACGCTTACTTATCCAGTGTATTATTCTGTTGTTGGTTCGCTTGGGTTATAGACAGTCGTGGTACGTCGGTAGATAGTACTGTGCTGATGGTGCTTGCCGATGAAGTAAGCAGAAAAAAGCCGCTTGAGAAAGCGGCTTTAAGGGACTTAGATACTATCGCTTATCAGACTAGATTTTTCTGATCACGCGGAAACCAAGGTAATTAGCACTCATATTTTCACCGACGTCCAAGCGCTCTGATGCGCGAGCACGTTGCGGTGAAAAGTTCCAAGCACCACCGCGGGCGATTGGCTCTTCACTGCTTACCCATTCCCAGACATTTCCGGCCGTGTCATAGACACCAAAGGGGTTGGGCGGAAAGCTTTTAACCGGTGAGGTTCGTGTGTTTGACCACACGGTGCCGCTCCAGCCTGTGTTGGCGTTGCCGACTCCAATTTCGTTGCCCCACCAGAAATCGCTGTTTGTGCCGCCACGGGCCGCCACTTCCCACTGCACATCGTTCGGCAGTGCGTAGTTATGGCCGGTTTGTTGGCTTAGCCATTTGGTATAAGCGTTGGCATCTTTCTTATTGACACAAACAACGGGTGAATCTGCGGCTTGGTCAAAGCCTGGCTGACGCCAATCTGATTCCAAGCTTTGGCTGATCTCACCACTAACCAGCATATTACAACCATTACCTTGTTCTGCAGCGGTTACATAACCGGTCGCATTCACAAAGGCATCAAATTGCGCCACGGTTACAGGCGTAGAGCCAATCGCGAACGAGTGACGCACCGCAACGTTTTCGCGTGCGTCTGGGCCTACTTTGTATTCACCTGCCCCAATTACCACCATTTGCGGGGCTTCAAGGTTATTTGACACAGGGTCAGTAAACTTTTTTCCCGGGCTAGGTGGACGATTGGGTTGCTCTTCGAGCTTGGCCCATACGACCTGATCTTTACCCAGATAAACCTCGCGGCTATAAGGCATAAATCCAGGCTTGCTGACCGTCAGTTCATGGGTGCCAACAGGAAGCATCAGCTCAACAGGTGTGCTGCCATAAGACACGTCGTTAATTTTAACGCTGTCGTCATAACGGTTGGAGCGAACGGTGACATTGACCCAGCGTTTTGCTTGTTGCTTATGCTTGGCTTGCTGCTGTGCTTGTGTGGTTTCAACACAGTAGCGATCTTCCAAATCTAACAAGCGACAGGCAGCTGTTTTACCCGGACGACTGACTAGTTCCGCTTTAATACGGGTGGTGTAGTCGGTGCCACCGGTAAACCCTGCATCAACCACTTCACTGTTGGTGACGTGAATGTTGAAAGCAACTTTATCGATGTTTTGCTTCACCGCCGCCGATTCGGTTACAAAGTCGGTGACTTGGCCACGGAATTCGCGAATGGCTTGTTGCATTGTCAAGGTCTTACCTTGATTGGCACAAGCGGCAAGCGTCATATTGGGCGCACAAGTCACACTGTGGACAACCTCAATGGTGTCTTTTTGCGTCAACTCTTTACGCAAGCGCTCAGCTCGTGCTTCACGCATGGCCTCGTGCAGGTTTTCCAGCGTGGTGGCTAATAACGCCTGCTGGCGTWCTTGCTGCGCGAGCAACTTTTTCTGCTCGATAATCGCTGATTCGTTCGCAGCTTGTTCCTGTTGATGGTTATTAACCTTTTGCCAGGCTTGTTGGTACGCTTGCTGATAAGGACCGATGTCGGTACTTGGGTCAGCTATCAAGTCTTGAAACTTGGCGTCCAGCTGGGCTTTAGCCTCACTACGCTCGCGTTGCAGCTGACTTAGTTGGTCATCTAGCGTGGCGCGTTTAACTAAAAGGTCATCGAKCTTCGCCTGCTGCAGGGCCAGCTCATCGTTTTGAGACTCCAGCACATCTTCTTTTGCGCGAAGTTTCTCAACCAACTCACTGACCGGATCGATGTTATCCGCGGAAGACGCRTTTTCAGCGAACGCCAACTCGGTTAGCAGTAGGGGAGGGAGCGCTAAACATAGCGCCTTTATGTATTTCGTTGTCATAGTTCCCTTGCTTACGCATGTGTCGCAATAATAATACCTATGTCCAAAAAGTAGACTATCACGGAAACCAGTGTTGCCACGCAAACCGTGTTAATTATTTGACGGCAGTCAGCATTCTGCGACGTGATCGGTGCAACTGTGTTTATTGTTTTTAATATCCACGCGAGATTACCTCAAGCGCCGCCGCGCTTCAAATAAGATTGTGTGACGACGCGTGTGACGGAACCATGATCAAGGCTAAGATCGCCGTTGATCGCCTCGAAACGATGATCAAGCAGAGAGCTTTCTCATCGCATCGCCTTTAACCGCTTTATAGACAGTAGCTTAGCAACAGACACTGTCATTGTTTTCTTGTCTTTTTTGTTCTTCTACGCTGATCTCTTAATCAAAAATGAGGGATCTTCCGCATTTTTACGGTCCAAATGACATCGCCCGTAAAAATAGAGGTTCTTGATCATAGTTCCGAAAGATGATGATCGCGTGCTACTGATAATCGTGACAGAATAATGTGACATAGGTTAACGGTGATAGTGACGGTCAATGGCAAAGACGCCGAAAGTGTCTGAAGTGATAGCGTTACCCAGCCAGCAATTGCACCATAGCCACGATTACAAACAAGTGGTGATAGGGCTGCAAGGACAAACGGAATTTGATGTCGGAGGGCGAGGAAGCCTCGTTGGCCCGGGACAGGGGTGCTTGGTAACTGAATCTGAAGAGCATGCCTTTACCGGTGTGGGACGCAACGAAATACTGGTGATTAACTTACCGTATCAAGAATGGGTTGGGCATGCGTCGATGCATGACAATATCGCTCGTCTTTTTGAACGTGATGCGTATTTTCAGCTCGACACTCAGGCTCAGACCTTGATTAAAGCGTTAACGGCAGAAATGATTGCTAATCCAACCGATTTACTGCTCAGTCGGGCGTGTGCCGATACTCTGATGTGTGTGTTGCATCGCCATTTTCGTGACCATATTTCGCCACGTCGAGATGGTCATCGGCTCAACATGGATATCATTGACCGCTATATTCACCAACATATGAGTCGTAAGATTACCGTCGCCCAGCTAGCTGGTAGTGTTTTTCTTGCAGAAAGCCAATTCCATCAGCTGTTTAAAGAACAAGTCGGGATGACTCCCCATCAATATGTGTTGGAAAAGCGGTTCGCGTTGGCGAAGCAACTGATTAAAGAAAGTGATTTGACGATGGCACAAATCGCCGATAGTTGCGGTTTCTCTAGTCAGAGCGGATTTACCAACGCGTTTTCACGCTATTTTGGTGTTTCACCCGCAAAGTTTAAGTTGACTCCTTAGCGTTTGTTCACAACGCGATCTCGTGCCTATTTTTATCGTCGTCATGCGTCCTATTTGTTATGGAGGCATGGCGATCGACAGCTTTGTTTGTTAATTACCGGAGGATTTTGCAATAATGCCGGAGCTTTTTGTAAGACCCTGACGATAGACCCCGCATAGAATCGATCGCCAAGTAACAATGACGTAACATTTTCCTGCCCAAGTTGGGAAGGACGTGAGTGAGGATACCACTATGTTTAAAGCCATCGATGCTATGCAGCCATCGTTTATCGAGCGTCCGCTAGCGCAGATTTGGTCTGAAATATCGCCACTTTACTGTGTTGATGAAAGTGAATGGCTAACCCAATTGATCCCTCTTGCTGAGCCGTCAGAGACAGAGCGTGAACAAACACGCCGCCAGGCGACCAAGCTCATTGAACAAGTTCGTGCGGATAAGAAAGCCGTGCAAATGATTGATGCGTTGTTGCTGGAATACAGCCTAGACACGCGCGAGGGTATTTTGCTGATGTGTTTAGCAGAAGCACTGATGCGCATTCCTGACGCGCATACCGCCGATGCACTCATCCGTGACAAACTCAGCGTTGCCGATTGGAAAGCTCACTTGCGTCATTCTGACTCACTGTTTGTGAATGCCTCAACGTGGGGGCTGATGCTAACGGGCAAAGTGGTGACCTTGGATGAGAGCACCGAAGGAAAACCTGCGTCTGTGATCAATCGTTTAGTGAATAAGCTCTCTGAGCCTGTGATTCGTCAAGCGATGCATCAAGCGATGAAAATCATGGGTCACCAATTTGTGCTGGGCCGTGATATCGACGAGGCGTTAAAAAACGGTGAGACGCCGCGTAGCCAAGGCTTTACCTATTCCTTTGACATGTTGGGAGAAGCGGCCCTAACGGCCGATGATGCGCGCAAGTATCTCGATGATTATTTACAGGCTATTGATGCGGTTGGCGCGGCAAAATCGAGCTACTCAGGACCGTCGCCGTCAGTCTCCATCAAGCTCTCTGCGCTGCATCCACGTTATGAAGTCGCGAATCAAGATCGTGTGATGACAGAAATGTTTGAGACGGTATTGGTTTTGCTTAAACGTGCACGAGAAAAAGATGTCGCCATCACCATCGATGCCGAAGAAGCCGATCGTTTAGAGCTGTCTCTGGCTTTGTTTGAAAAACTCTATCGTGACGATGCCGTCAAAGGGTGGGGCAAGTTTGGTCTCGTCGTCCAAGCTTATTCTAAACGTGCGTTACCTGTTATCACTTGGCTGGCGGCGCTGGCGAAAGAACAAGGTGATTTGATCCCAATGCGATTGGTGAAAGGTGCGTATTGGGACAGTGAAATCAAACTGTGTCAGCAAACCGGCCATCATGGCTATCCGGTATTTACCCGTAAAGAAGCCACCGATGTGTCCTATTTAGCGTGTGCGCGTTTCTTGCTGAGCGATCACGTGCGTGGCCTCATCTATCCTCAGTTTGCCAGTCATAATGCGCATACTATCGCGGCGATTGCGGCAATGGCGACCCATCAGGATTTTGAATTCCAACGCTTACATGGCATGGGTGACGCCTTGTATAACCATGCCAAAGGCCTATTTAATAGTGATGTACGTATTTATGCACCAGTGGGTAGCCACAAAGACTTGCTGCCCTATCTTGTCCGCCGTCTGTTAGAAAACGGCGCCAACAGCTCTTTCGTTCACCGTCTCGTCGATGCCCGTTGTCCTATTGAGGATCTGATTGCCAGCCCTGTCGATATCTTGCGAGGGCATGCGACGTTGCACAATGATCGTATTCCGCTGCCGAGTGAGATTTTCGGACCGACCCGTCAAAACTCACAAGGCGTTGCAACGGACATTGCGTCTGAATGGCAACCATTCACCGATAGTGTCGCGCCCTTTATGGGAGATTACCAATGGCAAGCCGGCCCGATTGTGAATGGCGAACGACCATCAGGTGATAGCCACCCTGTGCATGCTCCTTATGATCGCAACGAAGTGGTCGGGCGTGTGGATTGGGCCACGGCTGATCAGGTTAACCAAGCGCTGGATAATGCGGCGAGAGCTTTCCCTGAATGGCAAAAAACCGATGTGAGCGAGCGTGGTAAGTACTTACTTGACCTTGCTGATAAACTGGAAGCGAATTTAGGCGAGTTGGTGGCTATATGTCACCGAGAAGCAGGGAAGACTATTCACGATAGTATTGATGAAGTGCGCGAGGCTGTTGACTTCTTGCGTTACTACCCGCAGCAAGCGATGGAGCTCCAGGCGGCTCCGTTTAGTTACCAAGGCTTTGATGGTACCCAACAATCGGTGAGCTATCACGGACGCGGTGTCTTCACCTGTATCAGCCCATGGAACTTCCCATTGGCGATTTTCTTGGGGCAAGTGAGTGCCGCTCTGGTTGCTGGGAATACAGTGGTTGCTAAGCCTGCAGAGCAAACCTCGATCATTGCTTACCGCGCTATCGAGTTGTTGCTTGAAACGGGGATCCCTGCGGGCGTTATTCAACTCTTGCCGGGTAGTGGGCCTGTGGTTGGCGCTCCCTTGACGCAAGATGCGCGTATCGCGGGTGTGGCCTTTACGGGCTCGACGCCAACGGCGCAGCGTATTACGCGTACCCTGGCAGAGCGAGATGCCGACCCTGTGCCTGTGGTGGCAGAAACCGGCGGTCAAAATGCCATGATCGTCGATAGCACCGCCTTACCCGAGCAAGTGGTACGTGATGTATTGCGCTCAGCATTTGCGTCGGCAGGCCAGCGTTGTTCAGCGCTTCGCGTGCTTTATATCCAAGAAGATATCGCCGATCGTGTAATTACCTTGATCAAAGGCGCAATGGCTGAACTGTCTGTTGGCCGCCCAGAATTGCTGTCGACGGATGTTGGTCCAGTCATAGATCAGACCGCGAAGGACAAGTTGTTCGCGCATATCGAACAAATGAAACGCAGTGGCAAGTTAGTCACGCAAGTTGCGCTCTCTCCTGAGTGTGACCAAGGAACCTTTGTGCCGCCAACGGCCTTTGAGATCCGGAGCATCGATCAGCTCAGTGAAGAGCACTTTGGTCCCATCCTTCACATTGTGCGCTATCGCGCTGAAGAGTTGGACAAGGTGATTGATGACATTAACCGTACTGGCTTTGGCCTGACGATGGGCGTACATAGCCGTAATGAAACCACCTGTGCGCACATTGAACATCGTGCACGCGTTGGTAACTGTTACGTCAACCGTGACCAAGTTGGTGCTGTGGTTGGCGTTCAGCCATTCGGCGGTCGTGGTTTATCGGGCACTGGCCCGAAAGCGGGTGGCCCGCATTACTTGTATCGCTTTACTCAAGCGACGGTGAATGCCCAATAAGTCGGTTGAAAGGATCAGGAGAGAAAAATGAACCAATTAAATAGCATCATTGAGCAATGTGAAGCGGTATGGGAAGACTGGAACGATCAAGGTGTCGCAGGCCGTGTCGCGCTATTGCAGCGTTGGTCTGACACAGTGTCAGCACGAGGTGAAGCCTTTGCAGACGCAGCAAAAATGATTCGATTTCAGTGTGATAATGCCGAGCGTTTGCTCGATAAAGTACACGAGTTACCTGGCCCAACCGGCGAAACCAACGAGCTGTATACCGTTGGTCGCGGGACGTTTGCTATCACAGGTGATGCGTCGTTGACGCATGTCGCACTGTGTGGGCAATTAGCAGCTGCGTTGGTGGCAGGTAATTGTGTGGTGGTGAGTGTAGAGGGCACTCACACCGATATGGCGGATGCCGTGCTGGCCGATTTGGTCAAAGCTGGGTGTCCGGACAGGGTTGCCATTCGTGTTGACCTTGATACCAACGCGCCGCTCTTGGCGCATCCCAATATTGTGGGTTTAGCGACGACAGGCACGCTTACACACGTACGTGATGTCAATCGTCAATTTGCACAACGACAGGGTGTGATTGCAGCACTGGTCGCAGAGTCCGATACCCAGCTGTATCCGGTTATCGGCGCGCCTGACTATGTGCTGCGCTTTGTGACCGAGCGCACTCGCACAATTAATATCACTGCTGTAGGTGGTAATGCCACGCTTCTGGAACTCGGCAGTGGTGAACATTAACTTTCCAGAGATGGCTCCGGAAGGGGCCATGTAATTGAGGGACAGATATGATAGACAATAGCTATGCCATCAGTGCCACGTTTCTTGCATATCTCATACTGATGCTTGTCATTGGTATATATGCGTATAAACGTACCTCCGACTCCGAGGATTATTTTCTCGGTGGCCGCTCATTAGGTCCTTGGCCTGCGGCACTGTCGGCCGGTGCGTCAGATATGAGTGGTTGGTTGCTGCTTGGCCTTCCTGGCTATGCCTATGCGGCTGGAATGGAATCACTTTGGTTAGCAGGCGGTTTGCTGTTGGGGACCTACCTCAACTGGCTGATTTGTGCCAAGCGCCTGCGTACGTACAGTATTGAAGTCGACAATGCATTGACATTGCCTGAGTTCTTCTCGCGTCGCTTTGAAGATAAGTCAAAGCTTCTGCAAACGATCTCGGCCTTCTTCATTTTGCTTTTCTTCCTTTTCTACACCAGTTCAGGCTTGGTGGCGGGTGGTAAACTCTTTACTACCGTCTTTGGCTTTGATTACACTACCGCGGTTGTGATCGGCACGATTTGTGTTGTGTCCTATACCTTGTTTGGTGGTTTCTTAGCCGTCTCTTGGACCGACTTGGTTCAAGGGCTATTAATGGCGGCAGCCCTACTGATTGTGCCCTTTGTTATTATGGATGGCAGTGTCTTCAAACTGGGCAATGATGTGGCCGCGATCAATCCTGAGCTGATGACACTCTGGCGCGATGTTAACGGTGAGCCGCTGACGTGGATTAGCATCATCTCACTGGCCGCTTGGGGCTTGGGTTACTTTGGTCAGCCTCATATCTTGGCCCGTTTCCAAGCGACGCGTTCAAACAAAGACATCACCACAGCGCGTCGTATCGCGGTGGGTTGGTCTGCGTTGTCGATGTTTGGTGCGGTGCTGATCGGTTTGGTTGGGATTTTGTACGTACAAAATGACATGACTGCTGATCTGAAAGACGGCGAGAAAATTTTCATGCTGTTGGTGAATGCTGCTTTCCATCCCGTCATTGCAGGTATTCTGTTAGCTGCTATTTTGGCCGCGATCATGAGTACCGCCGATTCACAACTTCTGGTTTCTTCATCGGCACTGGCAGAGGATTTCTATAAGCAAGTATTCCGTCCCGACGCGTCCACACAAGAAGTGGTGATGGTCGGTCGTGGTGCTGTGATCCTGCTTTCTGCGATTGCGCTGGGTCTTGCGATGGATCCTGAAAGTTCGGTACTCGGCTTGGTCTCTTATGCGTGGGCAGGCTTTGGTGCCGCCTTCGGTCCGGCCTTGCTCCTGAGCCTTTTCTGGCGTGGAATGAACCGTAATGGTGCACTCGCTGCCATCTTGATTGGTGGGATCACCGTGGTCGTTTGGAAGCAGATGTCGGGTGGCATTTATGATTTGTATGAAATCGTCCCTGGCTTCTTCTTGGCCGGCCTAGGTGCGATCATCGTCAGCAAACTGACCGGTGGTCCAAGCGAGTCAGTCTCTAAGCAATTTGAAGGATACGAGAAAAGCTTAGATACCATGCCTTAATCGTGATGGCGTGAGACTGCAATGAACCATGAACAAGGGAGCGTCAAACGCTCCCTTTTTAGATCTCATCGCTCTACCAAGCAATTGCTTCACTCTTGCTTTGGCGGACACAATTGCGGCCATCGCGTTTCGCTTTGTACAGCGCCTGATCGGCACGCTTAAGGCCATCGATATAGTCACTGGCTTGCTGATTACCCGCCATGCCAATGCTGACCGTAATCGAGAGCGTGGCATCAATATCAGACAGGTCTAGCGCTGCGATTTGGCGGCGCAGGTGGTCAAAATAGCTGAATCCGTCGGCAACGCTGCCAGCAAACAGCAGAGTAAACTCTTCGCCTCCCCAGCGCGCCACATGGCGTAAGTATTTTTGTTCTTGATTTAAAAACGCACCGACGCGTTGAATAATGAGATCGCCCACTAAGTGGGAGTAATGATCATTAATACGCTTGAAATGGTCAATATCCAGAATCGCGACCTGCAATGGCTCGCCAGATTCACGTGCTTGGTCAAAGGCGTGATGCCAATATTCATCAAACGCACGACGATTTGCGAGCCCGGTGAGAGGGTCTTCTTTGGATAACCGTTCAAAGTCATCGGCTTGCGCTTGCAGCGCCTGTGTTTTCTCTTTGACGAGTGCTTCCAGGTGCAATTGCTTTTGTTGTAAGCGTTGAATACGCCATAAAAAGATGCCGTACGCCGCACTGACAAAAAGGAAAAAGCCAAGTGCGCGTATGTCCGAACGTTGCCACAGCGAAGGCTCTAAAGTGAACTGGTAGCGCAATACATCGTCACTCCACTCCCCATAAGGGTAGCGAGCACTCACTTTAAAGGTATAAATCCCCGGTGACAGGTTGGTGTATTCTGCATCATGACTCTCGTGGCGATAGGCCCAATCAAGCTCAAACCCCTCCAATTGGGTGCGATATTGGATTTGTTCTGGCATCGAATAGCCGAGCGCCGCGTAAGAAAAGAGAACGCGATTGGTACCCGCTGGCGCGATGTCATTGGCTTCGGGGTTAATATCCTTGCCATCAAATTGGACTTGTTGCATCACGATAGGCAGTGGGCGACTGAGCAATCGCGCAATCCGCTCCGGACTTACACTGGCCACGCCTTTGGCGGTTGCAAACAGTAAGGAGCCGTCTGGTGTTATCGTCGCTGCGGGTGACGAGCCGCCATTGGCTTGGTTATTCGCCATGCCATCGCTTTGATCATAGTGCTCAAAGTCGATGCGTTGGCGTGTACCGTCGGCCACTTGATGCGCTTGTTGATGGTTAATGCGCCAAATACCACGGTTACTGGACAACCAAAAATTATTGCTATCATCTTTGATGATTTGGAAAAATTTATCGATCGGTAAGCCCTGCGGACGGCCAACAAGTGCGAGGCTGCCATCGGTTTGCGAGTAACGAATCACACCTCGGTCAGTTGCCATCCAAACAAATCCCGGCTCAATATAAAAGCCGAAGACGTACTGAGCGCGCTCTTGGTTTGAGAGATCAAGTGTGTGTAATCGACCCCCTTCAATATAGCTGACCCCGCGTCCAGTCCCGACCCAAACTTTACCTTGCTCGTCGCTCGCTAATGCCATGACATAACTGCCGGGCATATCGCTATTTTGGCTATCATAAAGTTGGGCTAGATTCCCTTGGTTGAGTTTCGCTAGTCCGCGAGGTGTGCCAACCCATAAGGTGTTATCAGGCATCTCTAAAATTGCTCGGACTTCATCATCTGGCAAGTGACCATTGATGCCGCGCGGCGTATGCAGCGTGCCGTTTTGCCAAATCTGGAGTCCTTGCTGGTAGGTGCCCACCCAGAGCCCACCTTGACGGCGGTGAGCAAGACTGAGCACCGACACATTATCCGCCAGCGTTCGAGCTCTGCCGTATTGCGTATCAATCTGGCTAAGTCCTTCACTCGCACCCGCCCAGACTTGATGGTTTTTGCCTGCTAAGACGGTACGCACATAATTTCCTGCCAACCCTTGGTCTTCGGTCAAGGTGACAAATGGGGCATAACGTAAACGCATTACCCCGCCGTTGGTGCCAATCCAAATACTGCCTTCGCTGTCTTCAAACCAAGATAAAATACGGTTGTTAGGCAGCCCTCGATGATTGTCGAGAAAATCGAGTTCGCCATCGCTCAGGTGGGCGACGCCACGACTCAGCGTACCAAACCAATAAGCCCCCTGACTGTCTTGCTCTACCAGAGTGACGGCTTGGTTAAGCAAGGCGCCATCGAGTGGTGTCCACCGCTGTTGTTGATATCGCCAAGCGCCATGCTCAGAGCCGACGAGGAGAGCACCATCGTTAGCGGTGGAAACGTAGAACACTTTTTCGAACAGGTTATGATGAGAGATGGGTGTGGCACCCTGCTGTGCCGATAAGAGATAAACCCCTTTCTCTGTGGCGGCATAGATATGCTTGTTGGGCGCTAACGCGAGACGATAACTACTGATTGTCTCGATAAATTGAGTAGGCTGGGGAGTGGGCATTTGCAGCTGTTCAGCCGTGTAATGGACAACACCCATGCCTTCGATAGCGAGCCAGAGACCGCCGTCAGAGTCACGCAGAATATCGTTCACCAAACTAGGTGCGGTCGGTAAAGCGTGCCATGAAAACCCTTGTCGCATCACGACACTGCCGCGCGCGCCACCCGCGTAGAGTTCATTTTTAGGGCCAACCGCCAACGCCCGTGTGCCGGAATCTTGCATTTGGGTTTTGGGGCCACGATCGAAAAGAACAAACTCCAGCCCGTTATAACGGGCAATACCTTCCCACGTTGCGAACCACAGGTAGCCATCTGTGGTTTGTTCAATCGCGTTAATGCTATTGTGAGGCAGGCCACTTGCAGAGGTCCACGTTTCGATAAAATAATCGGATAGCTGGTTATCATCGGCGTGACTTGGGGTCATCAAGCCGAGAGAAACGAATAGCCAACTACACACGAAAAGTGTGAATGTATGGCATGGTCTAATCCTTGATAAAGCCTGCTTGATCCGTTGGCACATCTTTTGTTCTTGTTTGCAATTCCAAGTAGACTGGCGATTCTATCTTAACCTATGTCTAGTTCTGGCACCTTGAGGTCAGGTTTTAATAGGCAAGTTGAGAAAGATCACATTAGAAACGCAAACCTTGGCTAGGCGTATTAATTCAATGATGCAGTTTATGGCGATCCGCCAGCAACTCTTAGAGCAAATCAACAGTGGTCAACTCGACCCCGGGCAAAAGCTGCCTTCAGAGCGGCAGTTAGCGGAAGCTTTCCACACGACGCGCGTCACTTTGCGTGAAGCACTCGCGGTTTTAGAAGCAGAAGGGCGTATCTATCGGCTTGATCGCCGAGGTTGGTTTATTGCGCCGAACCCTTGGCGGTATAACCCCAGTGACCTGATGGACTGGACGACTGATTTCGCCGCTCAAGGCGGACAGTTTGCTATTCAAAAAGAAACAACGACGCTAGCCAGTGCAGAAATGAGCCAACAGATGCAACTGCCACCCTTTAGTGCGATTTATCAAGCAGAAGGCATTGTCTCATCGGTGGGCGTACCTGTGGGGTATGTTCGCACTTACTTACAACCTGACTACTACCCACAATATCAGCAGCAGACGATGAGCGAGAAATTGTCTGCCAATGTAACCATTCATCAATGTCACTGGACCAGCCGTTGGGAAGCCTTAGAAGGGGCGCCGATGGCGGCACTCAATGTGGCGGTTGGTACACCCGCATTGAAATTGGAGCGGCATTGGTTGATTGAGCGAGCAGGTCAATTACAGGCCATTCGCGTCGACGAAGAATGGTGGCGCCAACATGCGATTGCGCTAAGTAGCCATTCAAGGTGAGATCGCTACATACGCCTTTGAAAATAATTGCTTTAGCCCCTCAGCTGAGTATTCGCGGTGCACCAATGGGTGGGTCGTGGTGAGCGCGTTTGGGTTGGCATTAAAATGTATGGTGCGCATGTTGGCATTAATACCCGCTTGAATGCCCCGATTGGTATCATCAATAAAGATGCACTGTTGGGATGGGCATGCCATATTCATGGCAGCATAATGAAGCAAGTCTGGCGCAGGTTTCCAGCTGTTGGTATCAAAGGCGCTAAAGAGTCGGTTTTCAAAATAAGGCATTAAGCCGGTCAGGGTTAGCGCGTGCGCCATCTTTTCGGTCGGCCCATTGGAGGCAACACACATCTCAATGCCTTGGGAGGCCAGTGTTTTTAGCACTTCTTCAATACCTGCGGTGGGTTGTAAAGATTGTTCAAACAGCTGGTGGCATAAGACACGGTATCTTGGCTCTAATTGATCGATAGGAAGTTGCACGGCATAGCGCTCACAGGTTTGGCGCAACACGTCGGTGAGTTTGCCACCCTCAAAATGATCCAATGATTCTTGCAAGTCAATTGCCACGCCGAAAGACGCAAATGTAGCAACTAAGGCTTGGTGAGAAAGTTTCTCTGAATCAACCAAGGTGCCATCGCAGTCAAAGATAACGCAGGCAATTGGTTCATCTAAACTAAAGTGCTCCATAGTGGCTCCCTTCTGTGCCTCGCTTTATCGTTAGCGCTGAGTTGAAAATCAACAAGTCAGCGACCTTTGAAATGCCAACTGTGTCTTGCAATCTGTATTAATTCGTTATCAAAATTGGTCAGGGATCGACTTTTAAACGACAAGGAATCACAAGGGTATGGATTATCAACACCAATGGATAAACGGGAATGTGATCGCACTCCCAGTCGGACAGGTTTATTGTGTCGGGCGAAATTACGCGGCGCATGCGGCGGAACTCAATAACCCGCTTCCAGAACAACCGGTGATTTTTATCAAGCCGCCAAGCGCGATCCAACCGCTCGGTCACTCTCTGACGTTGGCAGAGAAGTTTGCGCCGGTGCATTTTGAAACCGAGCTGGCAGTTCTGATCACCCAGCCGTTGTATGAGGCAACACCGTCGGAGGTACAATCTGGTCTGGGGGCCATGGCGTTGGGACTGGATTTAACGCGACGTGATCAACAAAGTTACCTAAAAGCAAAGGGGCTGCCGTGGGAGAGGGCGAAGGCGTTTGCGGGTAGCGCGCTGTTAACCCCCTTTGTGGCAACCCCAAAGAATTGGGACGATGTTTTCTTTTCACTGGCGATCAATGGCGAAATCCGACAGCAAGGCCATACGGCACACATGATGACATCGGTCGTGTCGCTTATTGCTCATATGAGTGACACCTTTCCGCTACGTCCTGGGGATGTGGTATTTACCGGCACCCCGGAAGGGGTCGGTCCCCTTGCTAATGGGGACGAGTTAGCCTTGCGTTTAGGGGAGTGCGATTTGGGTGAAACGCGCGTCGTTTATGCGTCTTCGTCAGTGGATAACCACGGAAACAACGCGGCTCGCTGAGAGGCAGTGAGTGCAGAGACACAGGCGATATTGCGCGCCGGAATCGCCTCTGGATCCTGGCCGTAATGTGCGAGTGCTCGCGACATACTGTCTTCACGAATCAAATGAAAGCAGGGATAAGGCGCACGATTGGTGAGGTTCTCTGCATCATCAGGTTCACAGCCAGCAAAGCAATATTGCGGATGAAAGCTGGCGAGCTGGAAAGTCCCTCGCCAACCAAAATGATCGATAAGGTTCTCGGCCATCGATAGCACATCGAGATAATGTTCAAAATCATGGAGTGCGTTTGGGACGACGAGAACGGTCGTGTCTGTGATCGCCGGATCTGTCTGCGCCAAGTCGGTGAGTGCTTGGTATACGGCTTCGAGAATATCTGCATCGTCACACGCGGTGCAGATATCTATTTTGATTTGTTGATTTCGGCGTGGTTTGGCTGCAAAGGGACACAGGTTTAAACCGATAACCACTTCATCTAACCACGCCTCGATACGAGGTTCTACCGTTTTCATCGCGAGCATCTTTAGTCTATTGGCCCGCTATGGTAGCCGCTTATTCAGTGAATTGTTAGCCTTTTTGCGGCGAGAGTTGATACGCCTTGGTACCCCATAGCGGGACGGTCGACAAGCTATGCTTAAAGCTGCCTGAGGTTTCTTTGGTTGAATAGGATAGGTACATCAAAGTTTGGTTTTTGGCATCGTAAATACGACGGATCTTCATAGACTTAAAGAAGATACTTTTTGATTTACGGAACACCACTTCACCAGAATCGCTTTTATCGATCTGCGCGATCATCTCGGGTGTAATTTCACCGGTTTGTCGGCAAGAGATTGCACTGTCGCTGGGATCGGCAAAGCTGAGGTCGGCTTCTACCGAGGCGACATGGCAGGTAACGCCGGTGACGATAGGATCAACCAAGTGATTGAGTTTGATGTCTTTCATGGTGAACATGCCTAAACTCACATCGCCTACCTCACTGTTATCACAGCCGGATAGCATCACGCTTAATGCAATGAGACAAAGTGCTTTTTTCATAACTGTCTTATGTTTTGCCCGAATAAATGTTGGCAAGCAGTCTAACACAGTCTGATTTCTGTGTGTTTTTACGCCAAATGAATAAGGTGGGAAATGATGACTTACTCTCGAAACTGTGCGTCACCATCTTTACTGGATAGCGATTTGGGCTCAAAGGTAAGGAGTACATCAGCCGCGTCACAGTAGCTACCGGTTTCCGCAAACGCCTCTCGTGCCGCCGCAATTTTTCGCTCCGCAATACGGCGCACTTTTTTGTCGTTGTCCTGATCGCTAAATGTCATCTGCTGATTGAACATCTCGCGACTAAAGGTGGTTTTACAAATAGACTCGTTTTTTTCGGTCACCACTTGGCCCGTGTTAGCTGGGATGTCGGACTCGGGTTGGGCATACACACAAAATGATAACAACGCCAACAAGGCGAAAAACGACTTAGCCATATATGAGTTCCTTAATCTATTCGCACTAATAATAGCATTAAGCCGGGGTGTCGACTATCGCCGACATGGTCGTCTAGCTAGCTCATCAGTTTGGTGTTTAAGCAAACATAAAAAAAGCGACCAGTTGGCCGCTTACATTTTGTGTCGCTTATTCCGCTTAGGTTTATTGCGGTTACAGTGGGAGATCGTTCTCAGATACAGAGTGAGAGAGTTGCGTCTCGACGATCGTTTGGGCACGACGTGCTTCAAACCAATAGCCGAGTGCCGCGAGCCAAATCATGGCATACGCCATCAGCTCAGTGCTTTCTTCTGCAATGCTTTTCACATCACGCACGTAATTGGCGCCCATCGCTTGCTCCCAAAGCACGCCCATGCCAAACAAACGCGAGTAAACGAGTAACAGCGCTAAGGCGACCATCAGTACGGGAGCGAATTTAGATGTGACGATCCTTGCCAGACTCTCAGCCGTTTCACGCCAGTTTTTGGCTGCTGGCCAGAGAGCCAGTGCCGTGACGGTGAGCGCTGGTATTTTCCAAAAACCGTGGAAAACCACATCTAATGTTGCATCAAGCTCACGGATCATTAGGACTAAGAAAAAGGCACTCATTAGCGACGCAGCCGAGCTGTACGCGCGATTCACATACGCGACACGTCGAAAAGTAAATACGGACGCGGCCAATAAAATAAGCTGGGAAAGCTCAATCAATGACGCCTCAGAGGCAACGTTATGGGCCGCGACGCTGTAATGAATAATGCCAGCGATAGCCGCAAAATAAAGCGCAATGGCTAGGAATTGCCCGGCACCATGAAACACGGTCCGAACGGGGGATGAAACCTGTGCCAATTTCATATCAACCTCAGATGCTCGAATACAAATAGTCCGTCCGATGGGGAAACGCTAGCGGCACAACTGTGACGTTAGTCTCATTAATATGTCCGTCGCGACGGATATTACGGCGGGATTCATAAAATCGCAATAATTATGTGAGCAAAGTCACCTTTTGTTCAGGATGGAGACAGGTGATGAGCGCTATTTACAGTGTAAATAGTGTTATGTTGCCAAGGCTCACTCGCGAGCAAAGAGTAAGGAGGACATTAAATAATTGTTTTATATCAGCATTATCAGGAATAACGTTCGCTTTGCCTCCAGTGTTTTTATACACTGGCGTTAAATTCGTTGGACAAGGATAAAGTTGATGACAACACTCAAAGCGAGCTGCCTGTGCGGAAAAATACACCTCTCGTTTCCGGATGAATTTCTTTATATGGGGAATTGCCATTGCTCTGAGTGCCGCAAATTTACTGGCGCTGATTACTCATCCGTGGGTGGCATTGAAAAGAGTAAAGTGGCGATTGTGTCGGGCGCGTCAGATATCCGCTATTACCCCAAAAGTGACGAAACCGAACTTGCCTTTTGCGCGCACTGTGGGGCGAGTTTGTTTTCACATAAAGTGAAGAAAGGGCTGCTCAATATTCGGCTTGGCATCCTCGATACGGCACCGCGCCACGCCCCGGATTTTCACATTCATACTGCGTCCAAAGCGCCTTGGCACTCGCCCAATGAAGCGTTGAAACAATTCGAACATGGACCTGACTGATGGGAGAGACTATGCAACTGTTAGTGCGCCCTCTTACGACCCACGATCGAGAGGCGTTACTCGCGTTTGAGCAGACTAATCGAACCTATTTTGAAACCTTCGTTGATAGTCGCGGAGACGCTTTTTATAGCCTCGATGGCGTTGCTGAGCATATTGAGTCACTGCTTATACTTAACGCGCAAAACGAACACATACCCATGCTGATTACTGATGCGAGCCAAGCCATTATTGGTCGCGTTAATATCAGTCAAATTGATGCGGTATCAGGGACAGGGTCGTTAGGCTATCGCATTGCTGAGGAGCAAACTGGTAAAGGCGTGGCCTCTCGCGCGGTCAAATATGCGTTAGATGTTGCACGTGAGTATGGGCTAAATACACTGCATGCTCTGGCTGCGACCACCAATATTGCTTCTCAAACCGTACTAACACGCAATGGCTTTGTTGAGTGTGGCACGGTATCGAATATCGCCCGTGTCGCGGGGCAAAATATCGATGGTGTCTGTTACCAAAAAGCGCTGAATTGATTTCAACCGTACTTACTCGCCCTCAATGCGGCGCTCGAATCTGCCCGGGCAGGGGATGCGGGCCGAGGATTTGCTGTGGTAGCGGACGAGGTGCGTGCGCTGGCACAAAAAACCACCGCATCGGCGTCAGAGATCAGTGGTCTCATTGATGAAACCCGTACACTCGTCGAGCGGTTGTCGCAATTTAGTGCCAACAAAGCGAGTTGATGACTAGCATCAATACCGCCTTCAATGCCATCATTAGGGATAAATAATGACAGTAAACAGCGGCACACCCATGGCCGCTTTTTCAAAAAGGAAACATGATGGCTGATTTGAACGCACTAAGCTTGTATCACAAAGAGCACTGCCCATTTTGTCATAAAGTTCGCGCGGTGATGGCGGAGTTAAAGCTCGATATCCCGCTGGTGGATATGAATGCGAATCCACAAGAGTGGCAGCGCCTGCAAACCGAAGGCGGCAAAGGCATGGTACCTTGTCTGCGTATCGACCAAGGCGGTGAGACGCACTGGATGTATGAGTCAGACGATATCATTGAATACTTGCGTGACAACTTCGCGTAAGTTGCTGGCTTGATGCTGAAAGGGACGTCGCCTGGGTGATGTCCCCTTCATTCGTTGCTCTATCACTCGATACCAATGCCACCACCTTCTTCAACACCCTGTGTGATTTGTCAGCACCAACGCCCACTGACCTTCCATCACCTGATCCCGAAAACCTGCCATAACAATAAGTGGTTTACCAAACGCTTTTCCCGTACCTACATGCGCGAGCATGGTATCTGGGTATGCCGACGTTGCCATGCATTTATCCATCGTCAATTTAGTGAAAAGCAGTTAGGCCGCTCCTACCACACGCTTGATCTGTTGCTCGCAGAACCTGTCATCCAAGATTATGTGACTTGGGCTCGAAAACAGCGATCTTGATGATTTCCTGACAATCTCCCCGAGCTGTTTATCGACAATATAGTGTTTCTCGACAACACAATCTGGCTTCAAAAATGCCGATTTAGATATGACAACCATATTGACTCATCGTTAATCTGACCGTAAAGCAACTTCTTGCCTCGCCGAGCAAAAACTTGCTTGTGGCGTGCAAAAAATTGGTCAGTGAGAGAGTAACGTACTGAATTTTAGGGTTAAAAAAGCTGGCATGCATTTCGCTATATGGGATGGCGAACAGAGGCACCGAATAGAAAGCCTCTTCCATTAATTAGAAAGGAGCGATTATGCCAACGCCATGTTATATCTCGATTGAAGGTGAAACTCAGGGTTTGATTACTGCCGGTGCCTGCACCGCGGATTCTATCGGTGATGCCTTTGTAGAAGGCCACGAAGACGAGATGCTGGTACAACAGTTTGACCACAATGTGACCGTACCGACTGACCCTCAGTCTGGTCAGCCATCAGGCCAACGAGTGCACAAGCCATTTAAATTCACCGTTGCGCTCAACAAAGCGGTGCCGTTGCTTTATAACGCACTGGCGTCAGGTGAGAAGATGTCAACGGTCGAGCTAAAGTGGTACCGCACGTCGATTGAAGGTAAACAAGAAAACTTCTTTACCACCAAGCTGGAAAGCGCTTCGATTGTGGACATTCACTGCGAGATGCCTCATTGCCAAGACCCGGCGAAGTCAGACTTCACCCAGAACCTGACGGTGTCGATGTCTTACCGCAAAATCACGTGGGACCACGTTAACGCAGGCACCTCAGGCTCAGACGACTGGCGTAAGCCTATCGAAGCCTAATCTTTCATGGCGACATGAAGACACAAACAGCCTGCCTTTACGGGCGGGCTGTGGTGCGTTGAGCCAGACGGCAGGGTCTGGCTGAACGTATCAGGGTAAACAAGCAGGGCGAAGGATACACAGATGGCGACATTGCAAATAGCGTTAACCGTGGCGGGGCTAGACCCGCAACCGTTCGTGGTGGTGGACTACCAAGGGGATGAGTGCCTCTCTCACCAAGCTGGCCTGAATGGCAATCCGGTGTATGGGTTCCAGTATGAGGTGGCCTTGGCGAGCCGCCATACCGACATCACGCCAGAGCAAGTGGTCGACAAGCCGGTGCAGCTGACGCTGTGGCGCAACGGCGAGCTGGTCAAACGGGTGCAGGGCATTGCCAGTGCCTTTAGCCAAGGTGACATTGGTCATCACTTTACCCGCTACCGCTTAACCTTGGTGCCTGCCTTGTATCGTCTGTCGCTTCGCCAAAACAGTCGCACCTTCCAACACCAAACCGTGCCGACTATTCTAGAAACCCTGCTCACGGAAATGGGGGTGACGGAGGTTAGCTTCTCGCTAACCCGTGACTATGCCGAGCGCGAATACTGTGTGCAGTACCGTGAAAGTGACTTGGCGTTCTTCCACCGCTTAGCGGCAGAAGAAGGCTTGGTGTATCACCATGAGCACGATGCCAACACCCATACCCTGATAGTGACCGATGCGCCCGACAGCTTGCCCCAGCTTGACAGCCCTGTGCCCTATAATGCTGTCAGCGGCGGTCGTACCGATACCCCGTATATCTATGGGCTTACACGCCACACTGCGGCTCGCCCTAGCCACACGGCGTTAAAAGACTACAGCTTTAAAAAGCCAAGCTACAGCTTCCAACAAGCCGCGCAAGCCGATGGCATTGATTACCAGCGTACCGACAGCTACGAGCACTTTGACTTCCCGGGCCGTTTTAAAGACGACACCACCGGGCAGGCGTTTAACCAAACCCGCCTCGAGTACTTACGCCGTGAAGCCGAGCATGCCAACGGGCAAAGCAATGAGCCGGCATTACGGGCGGGCTATCGCTTTACCATCAGCGACCATCTGGATGAGGACGTCAACCAAGCGTGGCAAGTGGTGCGGGTGCACCACCAAGGCAGCCAACCGCAAGCACTGGAAGAAGAGGGCGGCCAAGGGGCCACCACCTACAACAACCAGTTTATGCTTATCCCTGCCACTACCCCGTGGCGTGCAACCCCCACGCCCAAACCTCAAGTGGATGGTCCTATGATAGGCACCGTGGTGGGACCGGACGGCGAAGAAATCTTTTGTGATGAACACGGACGGGTGAAAGTCCACTTCCCGTGGGACCGTTATTCCAATGGCGATGACAAAAGCAGCTGCTGGATTCGTGTTGCTCAAGGCTGGGCGGGTAGCCAATACGGCATGATGGCCATACCCCGCATTGGCCATGAAGTGATTGTGTCCTTCTTACACGGTGACCCGGACCAACCGATTATCACCGGCCGCACGTATCATGCGACCAATGTGCCGCCTTATACCTTGCCGGCACACAAAACCAAGACGGTTTGGCGCAGTGAAAGCCACCAAGGCGAGGGCTACAACGAACTCACGTTCGAAGACCAATCGGGCAGTGAGCAAGTGTATTTACACGCACAAAAAGACTGGCACACCGAGGTAGAAAACGACTGTGTGACTGAGATAGGTAATGACAACCACCACCAGGTACACAACGACCAATTTCATCGTGTGATGGGCAATGCGCATCATACCGTGGAGGGAGAGAGCCGCCAGTACACCCAACAAGACCAAGCCCTGATT
>NZ_MUFP01000020.1 GCF_001996165.1 Salinivibrio proteolyticus
GCGTGGTCAAGTACTGGCGAAGCCTGGTTCAATCACCCCGCACACCAAGTTCGAGTCAGAAGTAGTTCAATCACCCCGCACACCAAGTTCGAGTCAGAAGTATACGTACTGTCTAAAGACGAAGGCGGCCGTCATACTCCGTTCTTCAAAGGCTACCGTCCACAGTTCTACTTCCGTACAACTGACGTGACCGGTACTATCGAACTGCCAGAAGGCGTTGAGATGGTAATGCCTGGTGACAACATCAAGATGGTTGTTACCCTGATCGCGCCAATCGCGATGGACGAAGGTCTACGTTTCGCTATCCGTGAAGGTGGCCGTACCGTAGGCGCTGGTGTTGTTGCCAACATCGTTGAATAATGATTTGACGAAACACTAGTAAAAAGGGCATCATTTGATGCCCTTTTTCTGCGTTTGACACTTATATTGTTGCTATTTTGCCCAGTTTTAGTGAACAAATGCAGCGTGTTGGTGCTCGTATTGATACCCTTAGGTGTGATAAATACGAGCACCGCGTGTCATTGCCAAGGCATTACGGTGTTTTGGCTGCAAAGACATTGCCGTCTATGTAGACTTGTTACAGGTAGAATGTATGAAAGCGAACGCTGAGACCCAATCCGGTTCGATGGACATCCTTAAATGGGGTGTTGTTTTTGTCCTGTTGGCCGCAGCCGTGGTAGGGAATAGCCTGTACAGTGACGTGTCTGTGGTAGTGCGAGCTGCTGCTGTAGTGGTGTTAGTTGCCGCTGCGGGTGGTATTGCTGCACTCACGATGAAAGGAAAAGCTGCGATCACGTTTGCACGCGAATCGCGTATGGAAGTGCGTAAAGTTGTATGGCCTACGCGTCAAGAGACCTTACAAACCACTCTCATCGTTCTGGCTGTTACTGTCGTTATGGCGCTCATCCTGTGGGGCATTGACGGGATTATGGTCCGTCTAGTCCGCCTAATCACTGGCGTGTGAGGTAAAAGTACATGAGCGAAGCTCCCAAAAAACGTTGGTATGTGGTTCAGGCTTTCTCTGGTTTTGAAAGCCGTGTTGCGCAGTCATTGCGTGAACATATCAAAATGCACGAAATGGAAGATCACTTTGGTGAAGTCTTGGTGCCAACCGAAGAAGTGGTTGAAATGCGTCAAGGCCAGCGCCGTAAAAGTGAGCGTAAATTCTTCCCAGGCTACGTGCTAGTACAAATGGTGATGAACGATGAATCTTGGCACTTGGTACGTAGTGTTCCTCGTGTAATGGGCTTCATCGGTGGCACCTCAGATCGTCCTGCGCCGATTTCAGACAAAGAAGCCGATGCGATTCTCAATCGTCTTGAAAAAGCGAGTGAGTCACCCGTACACAAAACCGTCTTTGAAGCCGGTGAAGTGGTTCGCGTTACCGAAGGACCCTTTGCAGACTTTAACGGTGTGGTTGAAGAAGTGGACTATGACAAGAACCGCCTTAAGGTGTCTGTGTCTATCTTTGGCCGTGCAACCCCTGTTGAGCTTGAGTTTGGCCAGGTAGAAAAAACCTGATCAAAAAAGCATCATCAACGGTTGGCAAGGGCGCGAAATTTGACTATAATTTCGCGCCCTTTTGTTAAACGGGGAGTCTATCGTCAGGTAGACGTTAGTACCCAAAATTAGGTAATTGAATAATGGCAAAGAAAGTAGAAGCTTACATCAAGCTGCAAGTTGCAGCGGGTGCAGCTAACCCATCGCCACCGGTTGGTCCTGCTCTAGGTCAACACGGTGTGAACATCATGGAATTCTGTAAAGCGTTTAACGCGAAGACCGAATCTATCGAGAAAGGTCTGCCGATTCCTGTTGTTATCACTGTATACAACGATCGTTCTTTCACTTTCGTTACTAAGACTCCGCCAGCGGCAGTTCTTCTTAAGAAAGCAGCAGGCGTTAAGTCTGGTTCAGGTCGTCCAAACACTGAAAAAGTGGGTACCGTGACTGACGCTCAGATCCAAGAGATCGCAGAAACCAAAGCGGCAGACATGACCGGTGCGGACATCGAAGCGATGAAACGCTCTATTGCGGGTACTGCCCGTTCAATGGGCCTGAACGTAGAGGGTTAAGACAATGGCTAAAATGACTAAGCGCATGCGCGTAATCCGCGAAAAAGTTGATGTGACCAAAGAGTACGACATCAACGAAGCCGTTGCTCTACTGAAGGAACTGGCGACTGCTAAATTTGTTGAAAGCGTTGACGTTGCTGTCAACCTTGGCATCGATGCACGTAAATCAGACCAGAACGTTCGTGGCGCAACTGTACTGCCACACGGTACTGGCCGTGATATCCGTGTTGCTGTGTTCACACAAGGTGCGAACGCTGAAGCTGCGAAAGAAGCGGGTGCCGACATCGTTGGTATGGAAGACCTGGCTGAGCAAGTGAAGAAAGGCGAAATGAACTTTGACGTCGTTGTCGCTTCACCAGACGCTATGCGCGTTGTTGGCCAACTGGGTACTATCCTAGGTCCTCGCGGCCTGATGCCAAACCCGAAAGTGGGTACTGTAACGCCTAACGTTGCTGAAGCGGTTAAGAACGCGAAAGCAGGTCAGGTTCGTTACCGTAACGACAAGAACGGCATCGTTCACACCACCATCGGTAAAGTAGACTTTGACGCGAACAGCCTGAAAGAAAACCTGGAAGCGCTGTTGGTTGCACTGAAGAAGGCGAAGCCAACTTCAGCAAAAGGTACTTTCATTAAGAAAGTTAGCCTGTCTACCACCATGGGCGCAGGTGTTGCTCTGGACCAGAACACTCTGGAAACCAGCGCAAGCTAATTGCCAGAAGCGAGTGAGTAGTTTATACTCTCTCGCTTCACAATTTTATGGCTGAGTCTGTTTAACAGACTTCGTCCAAGACCGTAGGCGTTCATTACGAACTTAATATTTCCTACGTAGACGGTGCCAGAACATGATAGATTTCTCGTCTTTCTTGGATCTGCACCGTACAAGCTCTCTCTGCAAAGCTGTAGAGAGTGGTGTTAAACAATCCAGGAGCAAATCCAAATGGCTTTAAACCTTCAAGACAAAAAAGCAATTGTTGCTGAAGTCAACGAAGCTGCCAGTGGTGCCCTGTCTGCAGTAGTTGCTGATTCTCGCGGTGTAACCGTGGATGCGATGACTTCTCTACGTAAACAAGCGCGTGAAGCGGGCGTTTTCATGAAAGTTGTTCGTAATACACTGGCTCGCCGTGCAGTTGAAGGCACTGACTACGAGTGTCTAAAAGACACTTTCGTTGGTCCAACTCTGATTGCGTTTTCTAACGAGCACCCTGGTGCCGCTGCGCGTCTTTTCAAAGACTTCGCAAAAGAGAACAAAGAGTTTGAGATCAAGTCTGCTGCATTCGAAGGTGCGATCACTGACCCAGAGGTATTGGCAACACTGCCAACGTACGACGAAGCAATTGCACGCCTGATGATGGGTCTGAAAGAAGCATCTGCAGGCAAGCTGGTTCGTACTATTGCCGCTGTTCGCGACCAAAAAGAAGCGGCGTAATTGCCCTTTTACATTGGTTGCTTAATCTAATTATTGTTGACTTTAAAGAGAATTGTTATGTCTATCACTAACGAGCAAATCCTAGACGCAATTGCAGACATGTCTGTAATGCAAGTTGTTGAGCTAATCGAAGCAATGGAAGAAAAATTCGGCGTATCAGCTGCAGCAGCAGTTGTTGCTGGTGGTGCTGCTGATGGCGGTGCTGCTGAAGAGCAAACCGAATTTGACGTAATCCTGAAAGAAGCTGGTGCGAACAAAGTAGCAGTTATCAAAGCGGTTCGTGGCGCAACTGGTCTAGGCCTGAAAGAAGCGAAAGCTCTGGTTGACGGCGCTCCTGCACCTCTGAAAGAAGGTGTTGAGAAAGAAGAAGCTGAAGCGCTTAAAGCTCAGCTAGAAGAAGCTGGTGCTTCTGTTGAAGTTAAGTAATTTATACTTAATTTCTTAGCCTGAAAGGGCATTGGCTGGTGGCTAAATAGCCACCGGCCTTTTTGCGCTGTAGGGCGGTAGTGAAATTTCCACCCCGTTTTATCACTGCTGACCATGCAAAAAAATCAAAGCAAGCGCTTTGATTTTCCTACACTAAACGGTGGTTGTTTAGTCACTGTCCCTTGTACTGGACAGTTTGGGTCACTTATCAGCGAGCTGAGGAACCCTATGGTTTACTCTTATACCGAGAAAAAGCGTATCCGTAAGGATTTTGGTAAGCGTCCTCAAGTTCTGGACGTGCCATACTTGCTGTCGATCCAGCTTGAATCTTTTGAGAAGTTTATCGAGCAGGATCCAGAAGGGCAATACGGTCTTGAAGCTGCCTTTCGCTCTGTCTTTCCAATTCAGAGCTACAACGGCAATTCCGAGCTGCAATACGTTAGCTATCGTCTCGGTGAGCCAGTTTTCGATGTCAAAGAATGCCAAATTCGCGGCGTAACCTATTCGGCACCACTACGCGTGAAACTGCGCTTGGTGATGTTTGATAAAGATGCCCCGGCTGGTACCGTTAAAGACATCAAAGAACAAGAAGTCTATATGGGCGAAATTCCGCTCATGACTGAAAATGGTACCTTTGTCATCAATGGTACTGAGAGGGTTATCGTATCCCAGCTGCACCGTAGTCCGGGCGTCTTTTTCGACAGCGATAAGGGTAAAACCCATTCCTCAGGAAAAGTGCTATATAACGCACGCGTGATCCCATACCGTGGTTCATGGTTGGATTTCGAATTTGATCCTAAGGATATCGTTTACGTTCGTATCGACCGTCGTCGTAAGCTGCCTGCATCGATTATTCTGCGTGCGCTGGAATATACAACGGAAGAGATCCTGGATCTGTTCTTCGATAAAGTTGTCTTTGAAGTCAAAGGTAAAGCGCTAGTCATGGAACTGGTGCCTGATCGCCTACGTGGCGAAACAGCCAGCTTTGACATTGAAGCCAACGGCACCGTTTATGTTGAACAGGGTCGCCGTATTACCGCTCGCCACATCCGTCAGTTGGCGAAAGATAACGTCGATCACATCGAAGTGCCGGTTGAGTACATCGCAGGCAAGATTTCTGCACGTGATTACGTTAACCAAGACACAGGCGAAGTGATTGTCTCGGCTAACCAAGAGTTAAGCCTGGAGACACTGGCGCAATTGTCGCAAGCGGGTCACAAGAAAATCGAAACCCTGTTCACCAACGACTTGGATCATGGTCCGTACATGTCAGATACCTTGCGTATCGACAACACCACGGATCGTTTGACTGCGTTGGTTGAAATCTATCGCATGATGCGCCCAGGCGAGCCACCAACAAAAGAAGCGGCAGAGCAATTGTTCGAAAGCCTCTTCTTCTCTGAAGATCGTTACGATCTATCAGCGGTGGGCCGTATGAAGTTCAACAGCTCATTAGGGCGTGATGAACTAACCGGTCCTGGCGTACTGAGCAAAGAAGACATCATTGAAGTGATGCGTAAACTGATCGATATCCGTAACGGTATCGGTGAAGTGGACGACATCGACCACCTAGGTAACCGTCGTATTCGTTCGGTTGGCGAAATGGCCGAGAACCAATTCCGTGTTGGTTTGGTACGTGTTGAGCGTGCGGTTAAAGAGCGTCTGAGCCTGGGTGACCTTGACAATGTGATGCCACAAGACTTGATCAACGCTAAGCCAATTTCGGCCGCGGTGAAAGAGTTCTTTGGTTCATCTCAGTTGTCACAATTTATGGACCAAAACAACCCGTTGTCTGAGGTCACGCACAAGCGTCGTATCTCTGCATTGGGTCCAGGTGGTTTGACGCGTGAGCGTGCCGGCTTTGAAGTTCGAGACGTACACGCGACGCACTACGGTCGTCTCTGTCCGATCGAAACCCCTGAAGGTCCGAACATCGGTCTGATTAACTCACTGTCAGCGTTTGCGCGTTGTAACCCTTACGGCTTCTTGGAAACCCCATACCGTAAAGTGGTTGACGGTAAAGTGACCGATCAAATCGATTACCTGTCAGCGATTGAAGAAGGCCACTACGTGATTGCGCAGGCGAACGCCGCGCTGAACGAAGATGGCTCGTTCACTGATGAACTGATCACTGCGCGTGAGAAAGGGGAATCAGGTCTGCACCCACGTGACCATGTTCAGTACATGGACGTTGCAACCAACCAGGTTGTATCGGTGGCAGCCTCTTTGATCCCATTCCTTGAGCATGACGATGCGAACCGTGCCTTGATGGGTGCGAACATGCAACGTCAGGCCGTTCCAACATTGCGTGCGCAAAAGCCGCTGGTTGGTACGGGTATCGAGCGTAATGTGGCGGTTGACTCAGGTGTCACCGCGGTTGCGAAACGTGGCGGTATCATCCAGTCAGTCGATGCTTCGCGCATCGTACTGAAAGTGAATGAAGATGAACTGGTACCTGGCGAAGCGGGTATCGACATCTACAACCTGACTAAGTACACCCGTTCTAACCAGAACACCTGTATTAACCAGCGTCCAACTGTGATGCCGGGCCACCAAGTGGCAAAAGGTGACGTACTGGCTGACGGCCCATCGACTGACTTGGGCGAGCTAGCACTGGGTCAGAACATGCGTATCGCGTTCATGCCGTGGAACGGTTATAACTTTGAGGATTCCATCCTTATTTCTGAGCGCGTCGCGCAGGAAGACCGTTTAACCACTATCCACATTCAAGAGCTTTCTTGTGTGGCGCGTGATACCAAGTTGGGCAGCGAAGAAATCACCGCGGATATTCCAAACGTGGGTGAAGCAGCGCTATCGAAACTGGATGAGTCAGGGGTTGTGTATATCGGTGCCGAAGTGAAAGGCGGCGATATCATGGTCGGCAAAGTGACGCCAAAAGGCGAAACGCAACTGACACCAGAAGAGAAACTGCTGCGTGCAATCTTCGGCGAAAAAGCCTCTGACGTGAAAGACTCGTCACTGCGTGTGCCGAACGGTGTATCAGGTACGGTTATCGATGTACAAGTCTTTACTCGCGATGGCGTAGAAAAAGACAAGCGTGCACTCGAAATCGAAGAGATGCAGCTGAAAGAAGCGAAGAAAGACCTGACCGAGGAGTTCTCTATCCTTGAAGGTGGTCTGCTAGCGCGTGTTCGTTCACTGCTTTCTCAAGCCGGTTATACCGACAACCAGTTAGACGGCATGGATCGTAAGACCATGTTGACACAAACACTGGATGATGAAGCACAGCAAACCCAGCTAGAGCAGCTGGCTGAGCAATACGACGAAATTAAAGCCGAGTTCGATAAGAAGTTCGAAACCAAGCGCCGTAAGATCACTCAAGGTGATGATTTGGCTCCTGGCGTACTGAAGATCGTTAAAGTCTACTTGGCTGTTAAACGTCGCATCCAGCCAGGTGACAAGATGGCCGGTCGTCACGGTAACAAAGGTGTAATCTCGAAGATTAACCCAGTTGAAGACATGCCTTACGACGAAAACGGTGTTCCTGTGGATCTGGTACTTAACCCGCTGGGTGTACCTTCACGTATGAACATTGGTCAGATCCTAGAAACACACATGGGTCTGGCGGCGAAAGGTATCGGTGACAAGATCAACCGCATGCTCAAAGAGCAGCAAGAGCTGGCGAAATTCCGCGAGTTCCTGCAGAAGGTCTATAGTCTGGGCGATACCCGTCAGAAAGTGGACATCAGTAAACTGACTGACGACGAAGTTCGCACCTTGGTGAACAACCTACGTGACGGTCTTCCAACGGCATCGCCTGTCTTTGACGGTGCACCAGAGCCGTTGATCAAAGAGCTACTTAAACTGGGTGATCTGCCAGAGTCAGGTCAGCTAGCGCTTTATGATGGCCGCACGGGTGAGAAGTTTGAGCGTCCAGTAACCGTGGGTTACATGTACATGCTGAAACTGAACCACTTGGTTGATGACAAGATGCACGCCCGTTCAACTGGCTCGTACAGCCTTGTAACTCAGCAGCCGCTGGGTGGTAAGGCACAGTTCGGTGGTCAGCGATTCGGTGAGATGGAAGTATGGGCACTGGAAGCATACGGTGCTGCCTATACCCTACAAGAAATGCTCACCGTGAAGTCGGATGACGTTAATGGCCGTACCAAGATGTATAAGAACATCGTGGATGGCGACCATCGTATGGAGCCGGGCATGCCGGAATCTTTCAACGTATTGCTGAAAGAAATCCGCTCGTTGGGTATCAACATCGAGCTGGAAGACGAGTAAGCCGCTGGCTGACTCTCTCCGGTAAGAATATGAAGGCGCTGCCTGTCAGCGCCTTTATGGGTCAACTCCTCACAGGAGCCGATTGTGAAAGACTTACTTAAGTTTCTGAAAGCACAGCATAAGACCGAAGAATTTGATTCGATCAAAATCGGTCTAGCCTCACCAGACATGATCCGTTCATGGTCGTTTGGTGAAGTGAAAAAGCCAGAAACCATCAACTACCGTACCTTTAAGCCTGAGCGTGACGGTTTGTTCTGTGCACGTATCTTCGGCCCGGTCAAAGACTACGAATGTCTTTGTGGTAAATACAAGCGCCTGAAGCACCGTGGCGTCATTTGTGAAAAATGTGGCGTTGAAGTTACTCAGACCAAAGTGCGCCGTGAGCGTATGGGTCACATTGAGCTGGCTTCACCTGTTGCCCACATTTGGTTCCTGAAGTCGCTACCATCACGCATTGGTTTGCTGATGGACATGCCGCTACGTGACATCGAGCGTGTGCTTTACTTTGAATCCTACGTGGTGATTGAGCCAGGTATGACCAACCTTGAGCGTGGTCAGATGCTGTCTGAAGAGCAGTACTTGGACGCGTTGGAAGAGTGGGGCGACGAATTTGATGCGCGCATGGGCGCAGAAGCAGTGAAAGCACTGCTGGCGAACATGGATCTGTCAGTTGAGACAGAGCAAATGCGTGAAGAGTTGGAAGAAACCAACTCTGAAACCAAACGTAAGAAGATCACTAAGCGTTTGAAGCTGGTGGAAGCCTTCTTGCAATCAGGTAACAACCCTGAGTGGATGATCCTGACTGTGCTGCCTGTGTTGCCGCCAGACTTGCGTCCATTGGTACCGTTGGACGGTGGTCGTTTTGCGACCTCGGATCTGAACGACCTTTACCGTCGTGTGATCAACCGTAACAACCGTTTGAAGCGCCTGCTTGATCTTGCTGCACCAGACATCATTGTGCGTAACGAAAAACGCATGCTGCAAGAGTCTGTGGATGCCCTGCTTGATAACGGTCGTCGTGGTCGTGCCATCACTGGCTCGAACAAGCGTCCGCTTAAATCGCTGGCTGACATGATCAAAGGTAAGCAGGGTCGTTTCCGTCAGAACCTGCTGGGTAAACGTGTTGACTACTCTGGCCGTTCGGTAATCACCGTGGGTCCATACTTGCGTCTGCATCAGTGTGGTCTGCCAAAGAAAATGGCACTAGAGCTGTTTAAACCGTTTATCTACGGCAAGCTTGAGACTCGTGGTCTAGCGACCACCATCAAAGCGGCCAAGAAGATGGTTGAGCGCGAAGAAGCCGTGGTATGGGATATCTTGGATGAAGTCATCCGTGAACACCCTGTCTTGCTAAACCGTGCACCAACACTTCACCGTTTGGGTATCCAAGCGTTTGAGCCTGTGCTTATCGAAGGTAAAGCGATTCAGCTACACCCATTGGTGTGTGCGGCCTATAACGCCGACTTCGATGGTGACCAGATGGCTGTTCACGTACCGCTGACGCTGGAAGCCCAGCTCGAAGCGCGTGCGTTGATGATGTCGACCAACAACATCCTATCGCCAGCATCCGGTGATCCTATCATCGTACCGTCTCAGGACGTGGTACTGGGTCTTTACTACATGACCCGTGAGAAGGTGAACGGCAAAGGCGAAGGTATGTACTTGGCTGGCCCAGGCGAAGCCGAAAAGGTTTACCGTACTGGCCATGCTGAACTGCATACGCGCGTAAAAGTGCGTATCAAGCAAGTTGATATCGATGAGATGGGCGCTCGTACCGAGAAAGTATCACTGGTTGATACCACCGTCGGTCGTGCCATGCTGTGGACCATCGTGCCGGAAGGCCTGCCATTTGAATTGGTTAACCAGCCGCTGGGTAAAAAGCAAATCTCTAACTTGCTCAACACCTGTTACCGTAAGCTGGGTCTGAAAGACACAGTTATTTTTGCTGACCAAATCATGTACACCGGTTTTGCCTACGCGGCACTGTCGGGCACCTCTGTCGGTATCGACGACATGGTGATCCCACAAGCCAAGTACGACTTGATCGAAGCAGCAGAAGCAGAAGTTGCGGAAATCCAAGAGCAGTTCCAATCTGGTCTGGTTACCGCAGGCGAACGTTACAACAAAGTGATCGATATCTGGGCTGCAGCGAACGAACAAGTTGCAAAAGCCATGATGGATAACCTGTCTAACGAGACAGTGATTAACCGTGACGGCGAAGAAGAAACCCAGAAGTCGTTCAACAGTGTTTACATGATGGCCGACTCAGGCGCACGTGGTTCTGCGGCACAGATTCGTCAGCTAGCCGGTATGCGTGGTCTGATGGCGAAGCCAGATGGTTCTATCATCGAAACGCCAATCACGGCGAACTTCCGCGAAGGTCTGAACGTTCTTCAGTACTTTATCTCTACGCACGGTGCGCGTAAGGGGCTTGCGGATACCGCATTGAAGACAGCGAACTCAGGTTACCTGACTCGTCGTCTGGTTGACGTCGCCCAAGACGTGGTCGTGACCGAAACCGATTGTGGCACCGAAGGCGGTATCCACATGATGGCGGTTATCGAAGGCGGTGACGTGAAAGAAGCACTGCGTGAGCGTGTGTTGGGTCGTGTCGTGGCTGAAGACGTGCTGAAACCGGGTACTGACGAGGTGCTTGCACCACGTAACACCCTGTTGGATGAGAAGTGGTGTGACATTCTTGAGCAGCACTCTGTCGATAAGGTAAAAGTACGCTCTGTCGTAACCTGTGAAACTGACTTCGGTTGTTGTGCACACTGTTACGGTCGTGACTTGGCGCGTGGTCACTTGGTGAATCACGGTGAGTCTGTGGGCGTTATCGCGGCACAGTCTATCGGTGAGCCAGGTACACAGCTGACCATGCGTACGTTCCACATCGGTGGTGCGGCATCGCGTGCGGCGGCAGAAAACAACATCCAGGTGAAGAACAAAGGTTCTATGCACCTGCACAATGTGAAATCGGTGACCAACAGCGACGGTAAGCTAGTGATTACCTCGCGTGCGTCAGAGATGACCATTGTTGATGAGTTCGGTCGTACGAAAGAAAGCTACAAAGTGCCTTACGGTGCCTTGCTGAGCAAGAAAGATGGTGAAGCGGTTGAAGCTGGCGACGTTGTTGCTAACTGGGATCCGCACACCATGCCAATCATCACCGAAGTAGAAGGTAGCGTTCGCTTCGTAGACATGATTGATGGCGTCACCATGCAGCGTCAAACTGATGAACTGACTGGTCTGTCTTCTATCGTGGTCATGGATGCCTCTGAGCGCCCATCATCCGGTAAAGATAAGCGTCCTGCAGTGAAACTGGTTGATGCGCAAGGCAATGACATGATGATCCCAGGCACTGATATGCCGGTTCAATACTTCTTGCCAGGTAACGCAATTGTTCAGCTGGATGACGGCACGAACGTTGGCATTGGTGACACCTTGGCGCGTATCCCGCAAGAAAGCGGCGGTACCAAGGATATCACCGGTGGTCTGCCACGCGTTGCTGACCTGTTCGAAGCGCGTAAGCCAAAAGAGCCAGCTATCTTGGCGGAGATCACAGGTACTGTTTCCTTCGGTAAAGAAACCAAAGGTAAACGTCGCCTGATCATCACCCCAGAAGAAGGCCAAGCCTACGAAGAGATGATTCCAAAATGGCGTCAGCTCAACGTATTCGAAGGTGAAAAAGTCGAGAAAGGTGATGTGATCGCGGATGGTCCAGAATCAGCGCACGACATCTTGCGTCTGCGTGGTGTTCACGCAGTGGCTGAGTACATCACCAACGAAGTTCAAGACGTTTACCGTCTGCAAGGCGTTAAGATCAACGATAAGCACATCGAGACCATCGTGCGTCAGATGCTGCGTAAGGTGACCATTAAGTCTGCGGGTGATACCGACTTCTTGGAAGGCGAGCAAGTGGAATACTCACGCGTGACCATTGCTAACCGTGAACTTGAAGCGGAAGGCAAGCGTCCAGCGACCTATGGTCGTGACCTGCTGGGTATCACTAAAGCTTCGTTGGCGACTGAGTCATTCATCTCAGCGGCATCGTTCCAGGAAACCACGCGCGTGCTGACAGAAGCAGCCGTAGCGGGTAAACGTGATGACTTACGTGGTCTGAAAGAGAACGTGATTGTGGGTCGTTTGATCCCAGCCGGTACTGGCTTCGCGTATCATAAAGATCGCCAAGCCAAACGTGCTGAGCCTGAACAGCCTGTTGCACCACAGATTGATGCTGAGCAAGCCTCACAAGATCTGGCAGCACTGTTGAATGCAGGACTGAACGACGACAATTAAGTGATTGTCTTGCACCATTGAAAAGGCACCTCCTCGGAGGTGCCTTTTGTTTTTCTGCCCTAGTGCGCAAAAAAAACGCCGCCAAGAGGCGACGGATTCGGTGCTTATTCTTAGGCGCCCGGCGGGTAGGCTAAGCTGTCTGCAATGACACGAATCAGCGTGTCTTCTAACTCGAAACGTTGTTCCAGCAGCTCGCCGACCGATGAGATGTCTTCATCAAAGTCGGGGAAGTGATAGTCCTCATCATCCCAATCAAGCTCACTAAACTTGTCGTTGAAATCGAGCAGGGGATCCGTGGTGTCAACAATACGGAAATACAAGTTATCGGTTTCTTGTGTTGCCGAAAAGCCGGTAGACTGCCATCGCTCCATGACCATGTTATAAATCTTAAAATGTCCCGTGGAGATGTAATCGACCAAGTGATCGCAGAAGCGGTCAATTTCTTCTTTGCTCGGCAGATTCTGCTTCTTTTTTACCGCGACACCTGCCACGTTGTAGTATTCAACCAGCAGCTGACGACGTAACTCGAGCCAGTAATCGATGACGTCATCGTAACCGCTCCATTGTGCTTTAGTACGTTCAAGTTTTTTCAGCATGATCGGCGTCCTCGTGATCGATCAGCGAATGGGTGGCACTATATACGGCCAACTTAAAATTAACGGGCTGCTCAATCCTTTGCATCACGTTATGAAGTTAGATTGCCAGTATTCAAGTATAGCTGCAAGGCTAAGGAAGTGACCATGTCTCAGAATCAACAAGCCGTCTATTTGTGCGCGATTGTCGACGGAAAACTCTGGCTCCCTCAGGGAACATTGCCTTTGTTACCCCTATCAGAATTGCCGTTTACGGTGCGGACGACGATCACCGTTGGTCATTATCAACACATCCCAGTGGTGGGGGCATGGAATTGTAACACCATGCTACCGAGTGATGAGATGGCGGGCTTGAGAGCGCTATTATCGGATTTACCAGCTGACTTATTTGCGCTAGTGGGACGAGTGGTTCAGCTTGATGTGATGCAAAAGCAGCAAGCATTTTGCGGTCGCTGTGGCCACCGTGCGGCATTGGATACACAGTCGGTGGCGATGTGGTGCGCCGTCTGTCAGCGTCATGATTATCCGCGTGTCTCGCCTTGTGTGATCGTGGCGGTACGCGATGATAAGCGACTACTGCTGGCACAGCATCCACGGCATAAAACCGGTATGTATACCGTGATTGCCGGATTCGTTGAGCCCGGTGAAACGCTCGAACAGTGCGTGGCGCGCGAGGTCAAAGAGGAAACGGGGATTGAGGTGAAAGATATCCGTTATATGGATAGCCAGCCGTGGGCCTTTCCTTCCAATGTTATGATGGGCTTTTTGGCCGACTATGCAGGCGGTCAGCTACGGCCAGATTATGAGGAATTGACGGATGCACAATGGTTTGACTGCCAATCACTCCCGCCAGTCGCACCTCAAGGGACCATTGCGCGGCGCTTGATTGACGCAAGCTGCACACTCGCGCAGGAATAAAAAAACCCGGCCGTAGGGAAGCCGGGGTAAGATGCGAACATAATTGTCTTTCGCAGACCTATTGTCGTTATGCGTTGGTTGTATCATGTGGTGAGAAAAGCAGCAATCATCGCCCACCCTTAGGATGACAGTTTTATGATCCTGTTAACAAAGGTTGGCTTTTGTTGCGACTCGACAGTGATACAATGACGCCTCTTTTCGCTCACAGGCTTTAACACAATGACTGAACTGAAAAACGATCGCTATTTACGCGCTTTACTCAAACAGCCAGTGGATTGCACCCCCGTGTGGATGATGCGTCAAGCTGGTCGCTATCTGCCAGAATACCGCGAAGTACGTGCGCAAGCCGGTGATTTTCTGTCATTGTGTAAAAATGCAGAGCTGGCGTGTGAAGTGACTTTACAACCATTACGCCGCTTTGATCTCGATGCCGCTATCCTGTTCTCCGACATTTTGACCATTCCCGATGCGATGGGACTGGGCTTGTATTTTGAGACCGGAGAGGGGCCGAAGTTTGCGCGCCCGATTACCTGTAAGGCGGACGTCGATAAAATTGGCATTCCCGATCCTGAAGGCGAGCTGCAATATGTGATGAATGCTGTACGCACCATTCGTCGCGGATTGAACGGAGACGTTCCCTTGATTGGTTTTTCCGGCAGCCCTTGGACGCTCGCTACCTACATGGTCGAAGGAGGCAGTTCGAAAGCTTTTACCAAGCTCAAGAAGATGATGTATGCCGAGCCACAAACCCTGCATGCATTACTCGATAAGCTTGCCGATAGCGTGACCAGCTATTTGAATGCGCAAATCAAAGCGGGCGCCCAATCGGTGATGATTTTTGATACTTGGGGTGGGGTATTAACCCCGCGCGATTATCATGACTTCTCTCTCCAATACATGCATAAAATCGTGGATGGCCTGATCCGTGAGAATGAAGGCCGTCGTGTCCCGGTGACCTTGTTTACTAAAAACGGCGGAATGTGGCTTGAGAAAATCGCGGCGACCGGTTGTGATGGCGTGGGGTTAGATTGGACAATCGATATTGCTGATGCAAAAGCACGGATTGGCGATAAAGTGGCCCTGCAAGGTAATATGGATCCGTCCATGCTCTATGCCCAGCCCGATCGTATCCGTCAAGAGGTTGCGACTATCCTAGAAGGATTTGGCGAAGGGACGGGTCATGTCTTTAATCTCGGCCACGGGATCCACCTCGATGTCCCGCCGGAAAACGCTGGTGTGTTTGTCAATGCGGTACATGAGCTTTCCCGTCCGTATCACGACTAAGCTAGCACGCTCGCCAATGGCGAGCGTTTTTTTACCTCGGTGCAGTGAACAACGCCTGTTGGATCTGCGCTTGCAAGGCTGGCACTACCTGTTCTTCAAACCATGGGTTACGACGGAGCCATAATGTATTTCTGGGCGAGGGGTGAGGTAGCACAAAAGTGTGCGGTGCCCACTGCTGCCAGTGTTTGACGGTTTCGGTCAATGTTTTGGGCTTATTGGCTAAATAATACTGCTGTGCATACTGGCCAATCAGCAAGGTGACAGACACCTGAGAGAGATGCGTTTTGATTGCCTTGTGCCACACAGGCGCACAAATGCGGGCAGGTGGTAGATCGCCCGATTTACCTTTGCCCGGATAGCATAGCCCCATCGGCATAATGGCAAATAAGTCAGGCTGATAGAATTGCTCGCGCGTGACCCCCAGCCATTCTCGTAAGCGGTCGCCACTGGGATCATTAAAGGGCAGGCCACTCTCATGGACGCGTCTACCGGGTGCTTGGCCGATAATCAGTACCCGCGCATCCGTACTGGCTTGGATCACGGGACGAGGTCCATCAGGTAGCCAATGTCGGCATAATCGGCATGCTTGCGCTGCGGATAACGCTGTCTCCAAATCCGAAAACGTCATCTAGTACCCTTTATCAAAATCGACGTGGTGGAACAAAGGCTCGCCAGCATGCCAGCGCCGATAGTTATCCGTAAACAGCTTAAAGACCTGATCGGGGAAGCTAACGGCAGCAATATGCGGTGTCACTGTCACCTTGGGGTGTGTCCAAAACGGATGCGACTCGGGCAGGGGCTCCTGTTGCATCACATCCAAGACCGCGCCGCGAAGCTGCTTCGCCTCCAGTGCGTGGATCAGGGCGGGCTCATCCACGGTGGCACCGCGCCCGACGTTAATAAAGAAAAGATCCTGCGCATGCTGCCAAAACGCCGCATTCAGGCATTGGTGTGTTTTGTCTGTGGCGGGCAAGGTGCTAACTAACACATCAACCTCATGCAACCGTTGCTGCAATTCGGGCAGTGTCATGGTGTGATCAAACGCCTCGACAGGCCGGCCGGTTTGGTTGGTGCCCAGTACCGTCATGCCAAACGCGTGAGCGACGGTCGCGATATGCTGGCCAATCGCTCCTGTGCCTAAAATGGCGAGCGTTTGTCCATGCAATGACTGATAGGGCTGAGGCTGCCAGTGACACTGCGCTTGCTGTTTGGCGTACTGACTAATATGGCGAGTATTCGTCAGTAGGTGTCCGAAAACATATTCGGCCATCAAGGGGCCAAAAATACCGCGCACATTAGTGAGCTGATAGTGGCGGAACGGCGCCTGAATCAGCGCATCGGTCCCAGCGAAGGTGGATTGCAACCAGCGCAACGCGTTGGCATGAGGCAGCTTTGACGCGGCAAGCGGTGGGTCAGCTAGCCAGATCGTGGCCTCTGCTGCGTTATGGGTGAGGGCGAGATCGGGGAGTTGGGCCGCTGCCAGTAATTGATGGTAGGTCGCAGCATGCTCACTGATCACATAAACTTTATCCACAAAGGCTCCTTTTTATGGGACGGTGAATCAAGTACACTTGCACCCAATTTACCGACGGACAATTGTCCCCCGTTATTTAAGATCAATTGGCTATGTTAAGAAACCCCTTACAACTGCGTTTGGAAAAATGTGAGACTTGGCAGCACGTCAGTTTTATGGCTGCGCTGGTGGAGCGTATGTACCCTAACTATGCCCTTTACTGTGCGCAAACTGAATTTGCCGACCCTCAAGCGTTTCGCAATATTCTTGATGCAGTGTGGGAATCACAAACAGTGAAAGGGGCCAAAATTGACTTTGAGCGACAGCTAGAAAAGCTGGAACCATTGATCCCTGCGCTCACCGATGACGCGATTTACCTCACTTATCCAGCCATTGATGCCTGCGCGGCATTATCACACCTTCTTCACGCGTTGCTTGACCGTGATGAAATGCTGACCATTACGCTGAAAGTGAGCCAGCAGTCGGTGATGAGCGTCGCGCAACTCGAAGAAGCACAAACCGGCGATGCAGTCACCGATGAAAACCAGAAGGCGAATGAAGCTGTGTGTGACGAATGGGACGCGCAGTGGGCGATTTTCCGGGTACTGAAAAGTGCGGAAACCCGCGACGTTGAGATGCTGAAAGGCATTCGCCAAGAGTTACGCGAGGCGGGTGTGAGCAACTTAGGATTAAGTCTCTGAACGGTGGAAAATGAGATAAAAAAGGCGGCTTCGGCCGCCTTTTGTGTTTAGGTTATCCCGATGATTCATCCGATTGACGCTGTACCGGCGGTTCATCGTCGTCTTGGCTCTCAATCATCTTATGCTGCTTTTTCCATGACTCCCAACGCTGGTAGGCCAATTGCTGCATATCGGTGACAGTATCCGCTTCATCAATGATCTCGCGGCCGGTTAAGTACTCGAAAATATCTTCCAGCGTGATAATCCCTTGCACCGTCCCGTACTCGTCCACGATCATCGCCAATTGCGCGCGACGGATCATTAAGATATCGAACGCTTGTAATACGCTATTGCCAGGTAAAATCACCGCGAGTGGACGCATAAGATCACCCAAGGTGGTACGCCGAGCCCCGCGTGTCTTGGCGGCATAGATATCGGATTTGTGGACAAAACCTAAAATATCATCACGCTGTTCGCCATAAATCAATGGACGCGAGAAGGGACAATCACTGTGCTCGGTTAAAAAGGTATCTACACTCATCTCCGCCGGGACACGAAAGAGCACCGGGCGTGGGGTCATCAACTGCGTGGCAGGGAGCTCACGTAGTTTCAACATATTGTTGAGCATCTGGGTTTCATCTTCACCCATTTCACCACTTTCTGAGGCGAGCAGCGCCATGGCCGAGATTTCATCACGCAGTTTGACATGGGTCGCGTCAGAGCTCAGACGTTTGGTTATTTGCTCAGACACCCACACAAAGGGGGTTAGGCCCCATACCATCCACTTCAATACAATCGCCGCCCCTGGCGCCAATTGCGGCCAGAAGTTGGCACCAATGGTTTTCGGGATAATCTCGGAGAGCAATAAAATGGCCAGTGTGAGTATTGCGGAGAATACGCCAACCCATGCATCACCGAACACATTGGCTGCTTGTGCCCCTGCGCCTGCTGCCCCCACGGTGTGCGCAATGGTGTTTAAGGTAAGGATCGAAGCCAGAGGCCGGTCGATATTATCTTTTAAGGCGGTTAGTTTTGCCGCGGCTGGGTGTTCTTGCTGACGGAGATTCGCCAAATAGCTTGGCGTAATACTCAATAGAATTGCTTCAAGCACAGAACAAATGAACGATACACCAATAGATAATGAGATAAATAGGACAAGAGTCAGCATATATTCCCGAGTATGAAAGCCAGTCGTCCCCTTAAAGATCAGGCCAGTGGCGGGCTTTTACAACCATTCAAATGAGAAAAAGCGCAACAAATTGTGAGATCGCGCTCAGTTTGTGGTTAAAGAGCCTCCATATAGTCTCACCAAGCGCCACAAACCTTTGCCAGTCGGGCTTCTTTTGAATTAGAGTGAGCTCGTCTCTAAAAAAACCTAGAAGGGAAGACATAATGAACAAGACCCAACTGATCGACCTGATCGCTGAAAAAGCCGACCTTTCAAAAGCGCAAGCAAAAGCAGCACTGGAAGCGACTTTGGGCGGAATTGAAGGTGCCCTAAAAGAAGGCGAGCAGGTGCAACTGATTGGCTTCGGTACGTTTAAAGTAAACCACCGTGCAGCGCGCACGGGTCGTAACCCACAGACGGGTCAAGAGATCCAAATTTCAGCGGCTAACGTGCCAGCCTTTGTGGCAGGTAAAGCACTGAAAGACGCGGTTAAGTAAGCGTCAATCGTCATTATCGCCATAGCCTCTGCTATGGCGTTTTTGTCTCTGGGTGACGCAAAATGCGAAGAGTATGGGCGTTATCGCTGATCATACTGCTCACGGCCTGTGGCCGTGGCGAACCCCCTAAGCCTGTCACACGGGTAACAGCCTCCGTTGTTGGTGACCACAGTGCGGTCTATTGGCTCGATAGCCAACAGGGGCGCCCAATCAGCTTGTCAGAGCATGTTTGGCAAGGGGATTACGGCGAGTATCGCGGCGAATATGTGTGGCGAGATGGCCAGTTACGCGCTTTAAAGCGTGAAGGTAAACAGCTCGCAGACAATACGCGTGTCCCTTTTTCTCTCCACGTCCGTTTTGATGCCAGTGGCGAACCTGTATTTCAACGCTATCGCCAAGATGGCGCGATTATTCCCCTCGACAGTGCTGCGTTAACGCGCCTCTATCAAGAGTCCAATCAGATCCTCGACCAAGCCCAAGGCCAAATCGCGCGCAATGTGTCTGTCTTGCAGGGACAGCGAATAGGTGAATATTGGGTAGATTGCCGTGGCGATCGGCAGCGTTGGGTCTTTGATGATGCGATCCCGCCCGTGGTGGTACGCAAGCTGCTCCAGCCGGGTACCTTTGTAATTGGCGCTGGGAATCCCGGTATTGGCAAAGATACCATCGATGCCTTGGTTTTGGTGCGCCGTGAAAAGGCGTGCTTAACCCGTCCTCAGCTATTGGCAGAATAAAAAATGCGCCCAGAGGACGCATTGTGGCATGGTGTGACGGTCACTGATTCGCTTATGATGTGACGTTCTCGCGTGCGATGGCGCGATGGGCAATATCACGGCGGTAAAAGCAGCCCGGCCATTGGATCATGGCAGCCAGCGTATCAGCCCCTTGTTTTGCCGTGGTCACATTCTCACCTAATGCGGTAGCACAGAGTACACGCCCGCCAGCGGTCACGATATCGCCGTCTTTTAGTGCTGTCCCTGCGTGAAACACTTTGGCGGTCTCGCTATCGGTGGGTAACCCAGAGATACGATCCCCTTTGCGATAGTCACCCGGATAGCCACCAGCGGCTAAGACCACGCCCACGGCTGCACGCGGATCCCAGTGAGACTCGACCTTATCAAGGCGTCCTTGCGTGCCTGCCAAGCAAAGCTCAACCAAGTCAGATTGCAAGCGCATCATAATCGGTTGGGTTTCCGGATCGCCAAAGCGACAGTTAAACTCAATCACTTTTGGCGTCCCATCGGCACTGATCATCAAGCCAGCGTATAGAAAGCCCGTATACGGCACACCATCGGCGCGCATGCCTTCTACTGTTGGCATGATTACCTCGTCCATCACACGTTGATGGATTGCATCGGTGACCACAGGCGCAGGCGAGTATGCACCCATACCGCCGGTATTAAGGCCGGTATCGCCTTCTCCGACCCGTTTGTGGTCTTGGCTGGTGGCCATTGGGAGTACATGCTCACCATCGACCATGACGATAAAGCTTGCTTCTTCACCTTGCAGAAATTCCTCGATGACCACGCGGTGACCGGCTTCACCAAACGCATTGCCCGAGAGCATATCGCGCACTGCCTCGGTGGCTTCTTGTTCGGTCATCGCGACAATGACCCCTTTTCCAGCAGCAAGGCCGTCGGCTTTGACCACAATGGGCGCGCCTTTTTCCTCGATGTAGGCTAATGCGGGCTCTACCGTCGAAAAGGTTTGGTAGTCAGCGGTGGGAATGCCATGTCGCGCTAAAAAGTCTTTACTGAAGGCTTTCGAACCTTCAAGTTGTGCCGCTGCTTGGGTAGGACCAAAGATGGTCAAGCCGTGCTCACGGAAGGCATCGACCACACCTAACACCAAGGGGGCTTCAGGACCCACGATGGTTAAGTCAATCTGTTGCTCACGGGCAAAGGCCAGTAACCCTTCAACGTCATCAGCCGCGATCGCAATATTACTCAACTTGGTTTCATGCGCGGTGCCGGCGTTTCCCGGCGCACAATACACTATCTCAACATTGGATGATTGGGCGGCTTTCCACGCCAGCGCATGTTCGCGGCCACCGCCACCAATAACTAATACCTTCATGTGTTCTCCTTCATCGCCCACTTAGTGGCGGAAATGGCGCATACCGGTAAAGACCATCGCCATGCCATGCTCATTGGCGGCGGCAATCACTTCTTCATCACGCATCGAGCCACCCGGCTGGATAACGCAGGTGATCCCAGCTTTTGCCGCAGCATCAATGCCGTCACGGAAAGGGAAGAAGGCATCGGAGGCCATCACGCTACCGGCCACTTCGAGCTGCTCATCGGCCGCTTTAATGCCGGCTATCTTCGCCGAGTAGACGCGGCTCATTTGGCCGGCACCCACGCCGATGGTCATGCTGTCTTTGGCATACACAATCGCGTTTGATTTCACGTATTTTGCCACTTTCCAGCAAAATAGCGCATCGTTTAGCTCTTTGTCTGTGGGCTGACGCTCAGTGACAATACGCAAATCGTCTAAACCGACCATGCCTTGGTCGCGGGCTTGGACTAACAAGCCACCATTGACGCGCTTGCTATCCCAACCTGTGGTGCGTGCTTGCCATTGGCCACACTCGAGAAGGCGTACGTTTTTCTTTGCCGCAACCACCGCTTTGGCGGCCTCACTGACGCGCGGTGCGATGATCACTTCAACAAATTGACGTTCGACAATGGCTTGTGCTGTGTCGCTGTCCAGTTCACGGTTAAAGGCAATAATGCCACCAAATGCTGAGGTAGGATCGGTTTGATAAGCACGTTGATAGGCGCTGAGTAAGTCTTCACCGATGGCAACGCCACACGGATTGGCGTGTTTTACAATCACGCAAGCAGGCTGTTCAAACTCTTTCACGCACTCTAATGCCGCATCGGTGTCAGCGATATTGTTATAAGACAGCGCCTTGCCTTGTAGTTGGGTGGCCGTCGCCACCGAGGCCTCTTGCGGTTGGGCTTCAGTATAAAAGGCACCCGCCTGATGGCTGTTCTCGCCATAGCGCATGTCTTGCTTTTTGACCCAATGTTGCGTCAGGGTGCGCGGGAACGGCGAATCTTGGCTCTCTTCGGCGTGATGGTAGGCGGGGACTTGGGTGCCAAAGTAATTCGCAATCATGGCATCGTAGGCCGCGGTGTGCTCAAACGCGGCAATGGCTAAATCAAAGCGCGTGGCATGTGTTAAAGACAGCTGGTGCTGATCCATCTCGGTCAGCACGCGATCATAGTCTTGGCTGTTCACCACAATGGTGACGTCGGCATGGTTTTTCGCTGCTGAGCGCACCATGGTTGGGCCGCCGATATCGATATTCTCGATGGCTTGCTCGCGTGTGCAATCTGGGTTGGCAACGGTTTGTGCGAACGGGTAGAGGTTCACTACTACCATATCAATCGGTGCGATCTGATGGCTTTCCATCACCGCATCGTCTTGACCGCGTCGGCCCAAAATGCCGCCGTGAATTTTGGGGTGGAGGGTTTTCACGCGGCCATCCATCATTTCTGGGAAGCCGGTATGCTCGGAGACTTCGGTGACCGCAAGGCCGTTTTCTGCGAGTAAACGGGCAGTACCGCCGGTCGATAGCAGTTCGACACCGCGTTGGGCGAGTGCTTGGGCAAACTCGACCACACCGGTTTTATCAGACACGCTGAGTAACGCGCGACGAATAGGACGCAGATTTTCCATGGCTTAGTTCTCTTCACTGACAGATTGAATGCTTATCAAAGCCCATCGTGTCTATCAACACGGATAAGCTTTATTAAACCGTCAAGTGTCAAAGCGGCGACATTCTATCTGATTTTGTTTGCGCAATCGATTGCTATTTGCTGATGGCGACATTTTTATTGTTTTTACACTTCAGTTTTTTCTGGTTCGCATGCAATGCTGGTCATAAGGTCGCGGCTTTGCTACAAAAAGAAGGATCAATCGCATTACGATAGAGGAGCGGTGATGACCAAGTTGCTGCAAATAGGTGAGCTTGCCAAGCACTGTGGTGTCTCCACCGATACGCTGCGTTTTTATGAAAAGTCAGGCTTGCTAGCACCGAGTGCGCGCACAGAGGGTGGATACCGGCTTTATGCTGATGATGCCATCAGCCAAGTGATGTTCATTTTACGCGGCAAAGAAATGGGGTTATCGCTTGATGAAATTCACGAGCTGTCCGACATTCGCGAAGAAGCGACGTTACACACCTGTGCAGAAGTAAAAGGGATCACCCAGCGGCGCCTGAATGAGGTCTCAGAGAAGATAGCCGCGCTTGAGCGGGTCAAGCATGCACTGACACGTTTAAATGCCGCCTGTTGCGGTATGGACGACGATGACGCGACCCATTGCTCGATATTAGAAACCCTGGCGGACAGCGAAGATTCCAACTCATGCTGTTAAGGGAAGCTGCGTTGCACCATCAGAGAAAACAAAAACGGGCTAACCGATTGACGGCTAGCCCGTTTTATAACAGCCAAACTAATGATTGATTAGTTCATGCCGTATTTTTTCAGTTTCTTACGCAATGTACCGCGGTTGATGCCCATCATGGTGGCTGCGCGGGTTTGGTTACCGCGGGTGTATTGCATGATGGTATCCAGCAGTGGCTGCTCAACTTCTGCGAGGACAAGCTCATACAGATCGTTGACTTCCTGGCCATTCAATTGCGCTAGGTAGTTCTTCAGGGATGCTTTTACAGAGTCACGAAGTGGCTTTTGCGTAATTTGATCTTGTGAAGTTACAGTCGTTACTGTCAATGCTTCGGAAGTCAGGTTTTGTTCGAACATATTCTGTCAGCTCTTCTCGTATTTATGCAACGTTGTCGAAGTAGCCTTGCAGCGCATCGATCTGCTGTTGTGCATCTTCGATTGCGTTGAAGGTTCGGCGAAAATCGCCAATTTGATCATGCTCTTTCAGGTACCAACCCACGTGCTTACGGGCGATACGTAATCCTTTGAGCTCCCCATAAAAGTGATGGAGCTCTTGAACATGACCCAACAAAATCGTCCTAACCTCTTCTAGTGAAGGGGCAGGCAGGTACTCACCAGTGGTGAGATAGTGGTGGATTTCGCGAAAAATCCACGGGCGTCCTTGAGCAGGACGACCAATCATCAATGCATCAGCACCTGTGTAATCCAGCACATAACGTGCTTTTTCCGGAGAATCAATGTCGCCATTGGCAATCACTGGGATCGACACAGCCGCTTTGGCTGCTTTAATGCTGTCGTACTCTGCTTCCCCTTTGTACATACAGGCGCGCGTGCGGCCATGCAGGGCAAGGGCTTGGATACCACAATCTTCCGCCATCCGGGCGATCTCTACACAGTTCTTATTGTCCGGGTCCCAACCTGTACGGGTTTTCAATGTCACCGGCACATCCACCGCGTTTACCGTGGCTTTGAGGATTTGCTCAATGAGGTCCGGTCGCGTTAGCAAGGCAGAGCCAGCTAACTTCTTATTGACCTTTTTCACTGGGCAACCCATGTTGATGTCGATGACTTGTGCCCCGTTTTCGACACAAAAGCGGGCCGCCTCGGCCATTAGCTCTGGCTCGGCACCGGCGATCTGAACCGAACGAAGGCCAGACTCGTCAATATGAACCATGCGCTTTTGCGATTTGTTCGTTCGCCATAAGGCTGGATTAGACGACATCATTTCGCTGACAGCCATGCCTGCGCCGTGCGCAAGACATAACTCACGAAAAGGTCGGTCCGTGACACCTGCCATTGGGGCAACGATCAACGGGACATCCAGGTTATAAGGTCCGATACGCAAAAGCTCTAAATCCTCTGTCAGCCGCTCTGAGTCAGCAAGGGCGCGCATTTTACGCATTTTTGACGCGTCTGAAAAGGACAATATTTGAGCATTGATGGCTTGATTTTTACAGCACTTTTTGTATCAGTCGCGTTTCGCTGATTAATCAAGCATTTCGAGTAGCACGTCAACGATGACTTACCGACCTTGTTAAGGGTACGGTAAGCCGTTTGTACGACGATGCGAACGATTAAGCGGGTAACTGACCGCTAATTCGGCACCACTCTTCACGTTCTACGATCGGGTCGATAGTGAGGCTGTCGCGGTAGTGATTGGCGACGTCTTCTGCTTGGGTATCGAGGACACCAGACATCGCTAATTGGCCGCCGGGTTTGATGAGTCCTTTGATCACGCCAGACAGCTCACGGAGTGGACCGGCCAGAATATTGGCCACGACCACATCGGCCTGGAGATCGGCCGGTTGGTCTTTAGGCAGATACAAGTGCAGTTGGTCGGCGACACCGTTGCGCTCTGCGTTATCTTTGGACGCCAGTAGTGCTTGAGGGTCGATATCAATGCCAATCACACGTTCGGCACCGAGTTTGATGGCGGCAATCGCGAGGATCCCAGAGCCACAACCGAAGTCGATCACTGTCTTACCACTGAGGTCGAGTCCGTCGAGCCATTCGAGGCACAGAGCGGTAGTCGGGTGTGATCCTGTGCCAAAGGCGAGGCCAGGGTCGAGCATCACGTTGACGGCATTATCATCAGGGACTTCGCACCAAGTTGGGCAGATCCACAAGCGCTCACCAAACTGCATTGGCTTGAAGTTATCCATCCAAGCGCGTTCCCAGTCCTTATCCTCAAGCTGTTCGACCTTGTGGGCAAAGTTGTCCGCCAACAATGGGCTCGTGTTCAACACTGCCAACACGGTCGCCATGTCCGCTTGGGCGTCGTATAACGCCATGATGTCGGTTTCGCCCCACAGACGGGTTTCACCAGGCAAAGGTTCAAAAACAGGCGTGTCTTTGGCATCTAAAAAGGTGACGGAAAGGGCGCCCGCTTCTTCCATTAGTAGGTCGCCAATGGCTTCTGCATTTTCAGCAGTTGCATTTAGTTTTAATTGGATCCAAGGCATGGTGAATCTCGTGTCGGAAAATATCTCCCTATTTTATCAGACTGGTACCCAAACCGCTTGTGTTCTCAGCTTCGCAATTTGATTTGCACTTTGCTTTTAACCTTGGCTTTTGTACGTAAATTGGCAACTTTTCATGGTGAAAAAACACACAATGGTTTGATCATATAGCCTTAAAGCGAGATGGCACAAAAATTGAACAGAGTTGGTGATTAAGGTGTCACGAGTAGCAGATGAGGAGAGAGGGCATGCGGGACAATGGGGCAGTTACGCAAAAAGAAGTGCGGTTTAATGGTCGCGGTGAGCTGGTGTCGCGCACCGATTTACGCGGTAAGATCCAATATGCTAACGACGCGTTTGTATCTATCAGTGGTTTTACCCGTGATGAATTAATAGGTAGCGATCACAATCTGGTTCGCCACAAAGATATGCCGCCAGCCGCGTTTGCTGATATGTGGAAAACCATTAAAGCGGGCAATAACTGGCGTGGTATGGTCAAAAACCGCTGTAAAAATGGCGATCATTATTGGGTACAAGCGTTTGTTTCTCCTGTGATTAAAAACGGCAATATGGTTGGGTTTCAATCTGTGCGCAGTGAGCCAAGCCGTGAAGAAATTGAACAGGCTGAGAGCTTGTACAAAAAAATGCGGCAGAATCCATCGCTGGCATTACCTAAACCATCAGTTACTCAGCGCATCCAACTTCGCYACTTTTTTCACGCCGTTTTGATCCTGATGAGCATGCTTGGCTTGGCTGGTGGGTATATGGCGTATTACCAAGAAAACTATGTTGTCATGGGGCTTGTCGGCACTATGGTTGCCCTGGCCGCAGTGAGCACGTGGGTGGTGCAAAATCGTGTGATCGCCGCCATCAAAATGACCAGTGAGGCCTTAAATAACTTAGCCTCTGGTAACCTCGAAAATGCCAATGAGCCGGTTAGATATGACGAAATGGGCCAGCTGGCGGACAATTTTAAAATGGTTAAAGCACGCTTCGGCGCAGTTATTGGTCAAGTGATTGAAAATACTAATTTGCTTATTGACCAAGCCGACAAGTTGTCCGGTAAAGGGCATGGTGTGAAAAATACGATGGAGGCGCAGGTCTCTCAGACAACACAAGTGGCCAGTGCTATGTCACAAATGACCTCCACTGTTGATGAAGTTGCGCAGAATATGAATCGCACGGCGGAAACGATCGAACAAACGCAAGCGAGGGTGAATGAGGGCGCGGGCGTCGTTACCCAAGCGACGACGAGTATGAACACCTTTATCGGCGAACTGGAAGCGACCATCGAGCAGATCCAAAAGAGCGCGGATGAGAGTCAAAAAATTACCACAGTGACAGAGACCATCAGTGATATTGCCGAGCAAACCAATTTACTCGCTCTCAATGCTGCCATCGAAGCGGCGCGAGCGGGCGAACAAGGACGCGGCTTTGCTGTGGTGGCCGATGAAGTGCGTGGTTTGGCTCAGCGTACACAGCAAGCGACGGGCGATATTCGAGACATGCTTGAGGGGCTGCAATCGGGTATTCGCCAGTCCTCAGAGCGGATTGTGAGTAATAATCAAACGGCACAACAAACGCTCACGTATGTGACAGAGTCGAACCAGGTACTGAATGACATATTGGATAAGGTTAATGATGTCAAACAAATGGGCATTCAGGTTGCGGCGGCGGCTGATCAGCAAGCCAGTGTGACCAAAGAGATGAGCGAAGCGGTGGAAAAAATCCACACACAAAGCCAAAGTGCCAGCAGTGAAGCAACAGAGACGTCACTCATTGCTCGTCAATTGACTGAGCAGTCGCATATGCTGAGTGACATATTGAGTGACTTTACCGTCAGTGGGCAAGCGTCAACAAAAAAAGATTTTAGTGCGATTAAAAATGCCCATTTGGCTTGGAAAACCAAAGTAAGAGACTTTTTAAGTGGTGATAGTAGCGCCATGAATCGTGAGGTTGCTTGCTCGCATCACAAGTGTGCGCTCGGCCAGTGGTACTATGGCGAGGGTAAGGCTCAGTATGGGCACCTCAATAGCTATCGCGCGCTCGAGAAACCACACGCTGAGCTGCATCGGACGATAAAATCAATTATTGAACTTGACGATAAGGGCGATCGCGCGGGCGCAGAAGAGAAATACCTGCAGATTGAACCGCTTTCTAAGCAAGTTGTGGCGGGGATTGAAGCGTTAGAACGCGAGATGACGTAAAGCATGAAAAAGCCGCCGGATGAACGGCGGCTGATTATATGCAATGTCTTATTTAAGACAATCCGAGTTTCTTCTCGAGATAGTGAATGTTGGCACCGCCGTGTTGGAAGTGCTCATCGTTCATAATATCGATTTGCAGCGGGATATTGGTTTTAATGCCATCAATCACGGTTTCGGCCAGCGCATTGCGCATACGAGCAATCGCAACATCGCGGTTCTCACCGTAACAAATCAGCTTACCTATCATGGAGTCATAGTGAGGAGGAACACGATAGCCCGCATACACGTGTGACTCCCAACGCACACCCATACCGCCAGGTGAGTGGAAACGCTCAATTTTACCCGGGCTTGGAATAAAGCGCTCAGGGTCTTCRGCATTAATACGACACTCGACCGCATGGCCGCGAATGCGAATATCATCTTGGGTAAACGACAGAGGCTGACCCGCTGCAATGCGCAGTTGCTCTTTGACCAGATCGACACCGGTAACCATTTCAGTGACAGGGTGTTCAACTTGGATACGGGTGTTCATCTCGATAAAGAAGAACTCGCCGTTTTCGTACAAGAATTCAAAGGTACCCGCGCCGCGATAGCCGATTTCGATACAGGCACGGCAGCAACGTTCGCCGATAAACTTACGCATCTCAGCAGTGATGCCTGGCGCTGGAGCTTCTTCAACCACCTTTTGGTGACGACGTTGCATTGAGCAATCACGTTCACCGAGGTGAATAGCGCCACCTTGGCCGTCAGCCAAGACTTGCACTTCGACATGGCGGGGGTTTTCAAGGAATTTTTCCATGTACACCATGTCGTTGCTAAACGCGGCTTTGGCTTCGGCGCGGGTCATCGCGATGGCATCCACCAGTTCGGCTTCAGAGCGAACCACACGCATACCACGGCCACCGCCGCCGCCTGACGCTTTAATGATCACTGGGTAGCCAATACGTTTGGCGATGGTTTTGTTCTTGTCCTGATCGCTGCCCAATGGGCCGTCAGAACCAGGGACACAAGGGACGCCTGCTTTTTTCATCGCTTCGATCGCAGAGACCTTGTCACCCATTAGGCGAATGGTGTCGGCTTTGGGGCCGACAAAGACAAAGCCAGAGCGCTCTACTTGCTCAGCAAAATCGGCGTTTTCCGACAGGAAGCCATAACCTGGGTGAATCGCCACCGCGCCGGTGATTTCAGCTGCGCTGATGATACGAGGAATATTTAGGTAGCTTTGGTTGCTCGGCGCAGGACCGATACAAACCGTTTCATCCGCTAACAGGACGTGCTTTAGATCGCGGTCTGCAGTGGAGTGTACCGCCACCGTTTTAATGCCGAGTTCTTTACAAGCACGCAAGATCCGCAGCGCGATTTCACCGCGGTTGGCGATAACAATTTTATCTAACATACGGCCCTCGCTTATTCGATGATTACGAGTGGTTCGTCGAACTCAACTGGCTGGCCGTCTTCACACAGAATCGCTTTTACCACACCGCTCTTATCTGCTTGGATCTGGTTCATCATCTTCATCGCTTCAACGATACACAAGGCATCACCTGCATTGACTTGGCTGCCAACTTCAACAAACGGTGCGGYATCTGGGCTTGGCGCGCGATAGAAAGTACCCACCATTGGCGAAAGAACTTGGTGACCCGTCGGTTCTGGTGCGCTTGCTGGCGCTGCGGCTGGCGCTTCTGCGGCCGGTGCAGCTGGGGCGGCAGGCGCAGGCATGGCATACTGTGGTGCAGCAAACTGAGGCGCGGCAGGTGATGAACGGCTGATGCGTACCGACTCTTCGCCCTCAGAAATTTCGAGCTCAGCAATGCCTGACTCTTCAACCAGTTCGATCAATTTTTTGATTTTACGGATATCCATGGTGTCGTCTCTTCTTGTGTTTGTTTTACTGAGCTGCAAACGCCAAATGGCGCGCAGCTGCCGTTAATGCGAATTCGTAGCCATCTGCTCCCAACCCACAAATTACACCGACAGCCTTGTCAGAGAGGTAGGAATGATGACGGAAGGGTTCTCGAGCATGCACATTGGAAAGGTGCACCTCGATAAACGGGATCCCAACACCGAGCAACGCGTCGCGCAGGGCGACGGAGGTGTGCGTAAAAGCGGCAGGATTGATAATGATAAAATCCACCTCACCCATGGCTTGGTGAATAGCATCAATCAGGTTGGCTTCACTGTTGGATTGTAAGTGCTCAAGGTGAAGCCCCAAGGTTGCCGCTTGGGCATGCAACGCGGCGATGATTTGATCGAGCGTTTGGCTACCGTAGTGATCGGGTTCACGCTGGCCTAGCAAATTGAGGTTTGGGCCATTTAAGACTAAAACACGGTTATTTGTAGACATCTTGACGCTTACTTCTCCTATTTGCTGTCAATATGCAGCACTTTGTGGATTCCAGCCTGATGGCATGCTGAATGGGCTTCAAGCACGCCGATTTGTCCTTAGTGGGCTCAATTATAGAGAATTCACCGCAAATCGCAGCAAAATACTGGTCTAATCAGCACACTTCCCCTTTATGGTGTAGCAAAAACTGTCGCGATTGTCGATTGCTGAACTGTCAAGGTTATGTGTTTTTTATCGACAATAAGGATAGGAGTGGTGTTCGCCCAGACAGTTCAGTGGTACAGATCATAAAAACAAAAAAAGCCGCCCGTAGGCGGCAAAGGTTGCTAAGCAATCGTGTCGTTGCGCTACACCACGTTTTCTTTCTCGGCAATCAGCTTGTCGACCACACTCGGATCGGCCAGCGTTGAGGTGTCGCCAAGGCTACCAGTATCACCGGTGGCGATTTTGCGCAGAATACGGCGCATGATTTTTCCTGAACGCGTTTTGGGTAAGGCGTCGGTCCAATGGATAAAATCGGGCGTCGCAATAGGACCAATTTCTTTGCGTACCCACTCTTTCACCTCTTTATGTAGCTCGGCGCTGGGCACCTCACCAGCGTTCAGAGTGATGTAGGCATAAATCGCTTGGCCTTTGATGTCGTGTGGCACACCCACGATGGCGGCTTCGGCAATTTTATCAAAGGCCACTAACGCGGACTCGATTTCTGCGGTCCCCATTCGGTGGCCGGATACGTTAAGGACATCATCGACACGACCTGTAATCCAGTAGTAGCCGTCCTCATCGCGACGCGCGCCGTCACCGGTAAAGTACATGCCCTTGAAGGTTGAGAAATACGTTTGCTCAAAGCGGTCGTGGTCGCCAAACACGGTACGCATTTGTCCCGGCCACGAGTCCAGCATCACCAAATTCCCTTCAGCCGCACCGTCGACAATGTTGCCGACGTTATCAACCAACGCAGGTTGTACGCCAAAGAAGGGTCGGGTGGCAGAACCGGGTTTGAGGGCGGTCGCGCCGGGCAAGGGGGTGATCAATATGCCGCCGGTTTCTGTTTGCCACCACGTATCCACAATCGGGCTTTGACGATTGCCAATGGTGGTGTAGTACCATTCCCAGGCTTCTGGGTTAATGGGTTCACCCACCGAGCCCATAATGCGCAGTGAGCTACGTGTCGTTCCCTCAACGGCTTCGTTACCTTTAGCCATCAACGCGCGGATGGCGGTCGGTGCGGTATATAAAATATTCACTTGGTGTTTATCAACCACTTCGCTCATACGGGCGGTTGATGGGTAGGTGGGCACGCCTTCAAATAAAATAGTCTTCGCACCGTTAGCTAGCGGGCCATAAATGAGATAGCTGTGGCCGGTGATCCAACCCACATCGGCAGTACACCAGAACACCTCGCCGTCTTGATAATCAAAAACGTATTTGAAGGTCATCGCAGCATATACGAGGTAGCCGCCTGTGGTATGCAGCACCCCTTTTGGTGTCCCGGTTGAGCCAGATGTATAGAGGATAAATAAAGGATCTTCGGCGTTCATTGCTTCGGGAGGGCAATCGGTTGATGCATTTGCGGTGGCTTCATGCCACCACACGTCGCGACCTTCGTGCCAATCAACTTGCCCCCCTGTGCGTTTGAAAACTAGCACGTTATTGACCGACGTAACTTTGCTGTTGGCAAGGGCTTCATCGACGTTCTTTTTCAATGGCACTGCACGGCCGCCACGAACGCCTTCATCCGCGGTAACCACGACTTTAGCGTTGGAGTCGATAATACGTCCTGCCAGCGCTTCAGGTGAGAAACCGCCAAATACCACTGTGTGCACGGCGCCAATACGGGCACAGGCGAGCATCGCGACCGCGGCTTCCATGACCATCGGCATATAAAGACAGACTACATCACCCTTTTTCACGCCATTGTCTTTAAGCGCATTGGCAAATTGGCACACCTGTTGGTGGAGCTGCTTGTAGGTCAGCGTGGCATCGTCCTTCGGATCGTCTCCTTCCCAAATTAAGGCAACCTGATCGCCTTTGTCGTTAAGATGACGATCGATACAGTTGGCGGCCACATTCAAGGTACCATCTTCAAACCAACGAATATCGACGTGGCCGGTATCAAAAGAGGTATGTTTCACCTTGGTATAGGGTTTGATCCAATCAAGAATTTGCCCGTGTTCGCGCCAAAAGCCTTCGGGATCGGTCACTGATTGCTGATAAAGCGCTTGGTAGGTGGCTTCATCCGCGTGTGCCTTTTGTGCAATTGAAGGCATGACGGGGTATACGTGACTATCGCTCATCCTGTTTCTCCTCGTGTCCGCGTAATCTCATGCGGCGCTTCCATGTCGTGAGATGTCAGGCTGTACCGCTGCCTGGCAAATGAAAACCATGTCCTTAAAGGTGTGACAGTTCGTGGGGTCCGGCAATTAGACTTTAGGATGAGGCCATTGATTTATAAGTGGTTTGTGCGCTTGTTGGACCATAGATTGGGGGGTTGATCTCACTTTTTGTGCAATACGTGTCGTAAAGCTGGGTCGCTGTTGGCTATTGCGAACGTAGCATAGGCATGTCGCCATATTGCAAGCGCACGTAAATCAAGGCGGCGGCGATGGTATCGTCCAGTGCATCATGACGGGCGGGCAAAGGGAGGTCTAAATGGCGACTGATCGCTTCCATGCTGATGTCATGGTAGGCATTGGGCAGTAAACGCTCTAATTGACGTTGATAAATATCGCTAACTTCTATCACGGGATTGGGTAACGGAAAGCCTAAAAAACGCCGTGAGTAGCGGTCTAAGATCGTTTTGTCGTAGCGAATGTGGTAGCCAACCAAAGGATGGTTATGGATGAAGGCGATTAACGTCGTCATGGCTTGCTCAGCGCTGACACCCTGTTCAAGATCTTGATGGCGCAACTGATGAATGCGGACCGAGCCTGCGTTCAAGCTTTTTGGCGCCACCAAGGTCAAGGTGAGCGCCTGGCTGGTGAGTATTCGATTCCCTTGAATTGGAGTGGCGGCGATAGTGACGAGTTCTGCACGCTCTGGATCCAAGCTGGTGGTTTCGCAGTCGAGTGAGATCACTGTGCTGCGATCCGAGGGTAAGAAGAGCGCGCGGTAGGACGATGTCCGCAATCGGTAGCGGTACCATTGACGTGACAACCAGTTCACGTTAGTCCCTCACATGGTAGTGATAGGCGAGGGATTCTTTGAACTTTTTCACCACATGTAAACCGTGACGTAAAAGATCTCGCTCACTGGAAGGAAGCGCAGAGACATCGATATAGTTACTCTGTTGTTCACCACTTAATTGTTGGCGTAACCGCAGTCGGATAAATAGCTTCAGCGCCTCGGCGAGATTCTCTGCCGTTTCTTCGGCCAGTGTCCCTATGGTGGCCAGCCTCTCAATCCGCTCAAAGGTATTGGTTTCGCTGACCCCTTTTTCTAGGCTCATAGTGCGAATGCCGTGCACAATCGGAAAGATGCCGCTTTTTTGATGTCGAGCCCTTCTTTACCACTCTTTAATGAGCCAAACACCGTCAAAGGGACTTTGAACGCCAATGCCGGGCGCACAAAGGTATTTAAGGTCAGCATATTATCGGTGAGCGAGGCTTTAAGTGGCGTTTGAATCGCGTCGATAAGCTGGCTGTCGCCCGCAACAGGATGCGCATCGGCGAGAATGGCTAAATCCATCACGCTTTGATGATTAGCACTTTGCGCTAAGTTACGAATGGTTTGTTGCCATTGAGACGAGCTTTTCACCCACTTGGGATTACTGACCATCACCTGCCCAGGGCAGGGCGGATAGCCGAGTAGGTTTAAGGTATGTGAAAAGGCCTCCATCACGGTTTGGCACTCGGGCCAAGTGAGATCATCGGCCAAAATGAGTGCGTTATCTTGATCGGTTTTAAGCACTTGCTCGCCGCGTCCTTCCGAGCCCATCACCACTAAACAGCATTGCTGCTGATAGGGCTCGGGCACGATGAGGCGAAACGCTTTTTCCATGATTTGTTCATTCACGGTCGCGATGAGCTTCATCACAAAGCGGGTGTGGATACCGTTGTTAAATAGGGTATGAACCAATTTGCTTTGGCTATTTGCCGCTAACACCAGTTCATCGACGGTTTGCGCGCGTGCAATGCGTAAGTTAAGTACATGAGAATGGGTGGAGAACAAGCTCAGCACTTGCGGAAGATCGAGTGTGCCCACGGTCTGTCCCTGATCATCGACGACACGGACACGCTTCACTCGCTGACGAGTCATGGTGATCATGGCATGAAAGAGAAAGTCCCCTCGCTCGACGCTTATCACGGGGCGGGTGGCGATATTTCCCACCGGGACCGATTGGTCATGGCCGTCGAGCACCAAGGCATGCAGTAGATTGGTGCGGGTAATAATGCCGCAGCTCCCATCCTCGTAATCGACCAAGGCACAATCACAGCGTTGTGCCTTCATTTTTGTGGTGGCGTCACTAAGGGACACATCGGGTGTTACGCACAGCGCTGGTTGAATATTGCTATCGTCAATGCGAGTGAGCATGAACTCGGCTAAGTTCTGCTGCTGGCGAGCTTGTGCGATTAGCTGCTGACGGCGCTGTAAGTTGGTATCGAAGTAAGCACTAAAATCTTGATTGGTATGATAAATGGCGAGGAACACCTCGGCAGGCAGTAAGTGACATAAAGTATCTTCTAGGGCGCGATATTGGTGCTTGGCGGTACCGTTTAATATCGCTGGGACATCAAATAGGTCATCCGTAGTGTAGTGCGAAAAGGTTTCTTTGCCGTCTTCCGACACCTCTTCCACACTGCCTTTGATAATGATAAAGAGCTGATCGCCACTATCACCGGCGGCGAGCAGCGTATCGCCACGTCGGAAGTAGGCAACGTCTATGGCTTGGCGGCATTGCTTGACTTGGGACGCCGTCAGGCAATCAAACGGTGCATGAGAGGTGTCAAACGGTTCAGGCATAATTGCACTCCCCACAATAATATTTCTAGTGTGTCGCACGTTACCTGTTCCGGCTAGCCGACTTTAGTCTAGCCAGTTGCGGCGAAACCTAGGCTGAGATCAACGAAGTGATGAGGATATTCGCTGAGTAGGGCTTTTTTTCATGTCAAAGAGTTGAGACACTTAGCCGCGAATCTATCTTGATGTGAAGTAATGAAATGAGCTTGTCCCACTGTTCACCTTTTCGTTGGCTGTCAGAGTACTTTGGCGGTTTCTTTTTCTCTTACGGAGTCTACTTGCCGTTTTGGGCGGTTTGGTTTGATTACATGGGGTTGCATGCCGGGGTGATTGGTACGCTGATTGGCTTGGGCTTTGCAACTCGTTGTGTGGCCAACTTAGTGTTTACTCCCAAAGTGCAGCGGGTGGAGTCGCTACTGCCTGCACTGCGTGGCTTAACCTTAATGGCGTTGTTAACCTGTGCCTTGCACCCTGTAATGGGAGCGAACATTGCGTGGCTCGCGTTGGTGACTGTGCTCTTTAATCTGGCGATTGGGCCATCGGTGCCTTTGTCCGACGCGTTAGCGAACTATTATGCACGTCATCAGATTATCGACTATGGTCGAACACGCTTATGGGGGTCGATTGCTTTTATTATCGGATCAAGCTTGACCGGATGGTTGGTAACCGAGGAAACCGCCGCGATTATCCCTTGGGTTGCGATTGGAGGCTTGTCGGCTTGCTTACTGTTAACCTTACGTCGCCCGACAGTAATGCCGGAAAGTGAGCATGATGCGGCCCACAGTAAGGTGTCGATGCGCCAACTTTTTCGTGACCCTCACATTGTGGTATTCCTGCTAATTGCCTCCTTGCTACAAGGCAGTCATGCCGCGTATTACAGTTTTAGCGCTATCTATTGGAAGCATGCCGGTTACAGCGAAAGCATCGTGGGCTATTTGTGGAGTCTGGGTGTGGTATCGGAAGTGGCGGTTTTTGCGCTGGGAGCACGTCTTTTTGGTGGCTGGTCTGCCAAAGCCTTATTCCGTCTTGCCGCTCTCGGCGTGTTAGTGCGATGGGGGATCACTGGCTCAACGACAGCCTTAGCGCCAGTGATAATGGTACAACTTCTCCACGGAATTACCTTTGCCGCCGCCCATTTGGGTGCCATGCAATATATTCAACGCGAATGTGGGACTCGCCTTGTCGCGGTACAAGCCGCCTATAACGCTCTTCCCATGGGCGCGGTGGTCGCGGCGCTGACGGCAGCTAGCGGTTGGGTGTATGACTTTTCTCCAGCGTGGACTTTCTATGCGATGGCGTTGCTTGCACTGCCGGCGCTGTTACTGCCTTTGCATGAACCTCAGTACCAACAAGCAAGAAAGGCCCGCTTGCAGCAAAGTTAGCCACGAGGCCCACAAAGCCGAGACAGGAAGATTGAGCCGGTGTCTGTCGCGTGTTACACCCTTCTAGGCGGACGAAAAATACGCAGGGGTCAGGAAGGGAGTCATGACACAAGGCTGGGTAATTGTCTCGGTTTCATTATTATACATGGGGACGCTGTTTGCCATCGCATGGTATGGCGACAGCCGCCCGCGTTGGCTACGAACGTGGCGCCCTTGGATCTATAGCCTTTCTATCGCGGTCTATTGTACCTCGTGGACTTTCTTCGGTACGGTCGGTCAAGCCTCTAGCTCGCCGTGGTCGTTTTTACCTATCTATTTAGCGCCCATTTTAGTGTTCACGCTGGGATGGCGCTTTCTCGCCCGCATGATCTTAATTGCCAAACGAGAGCACATCACCTCGATTGCCGACTTTATCGCGGCACGTTATGGCAAATCACAAGGATTGGCGGTAGCCGTTACTTTGATTGCTGTCATCGGTGTCCTGCCTTATATCGCGCTGCAGTTGCGTGGTATCGCCATGGGATTAGATGTGCTTTCGCCTGAGCTCGGAGCCAGTATTGGCCTAGAGCAACCCCAAATTGCATGGTTAGTGTGTGTCTCGTTAGCGATGTTCACCGTGTTGTTTGGCACACGCCATATCGATAGCACTGAACACCACCGCGGTATGATGATGGCAATCGCGTTCGAGTCGATCGTCAAGCTGGTGGCTTTCTTAGGCATTGGCGTATTTGTGGTGGTGCTCTTATTTCAAGCGCCGAGTTTGCCCATGAGTCTCGAAGAGTCCGGCGTGATCGGGCGGCCAGATATTGGTAACTTGATCATTCACACCTTACTGACGGCTGCAGCCATTATTTGTTTACCTCGTCAGTTTCATACCATGGTGGTGGAGAATACCCGTGCCAGCGACCTCAATACTGCCCGCAAAGTGTTCCCTACCTATTTATTGCTGATGTTGGTATTCGTTTTGCCGCTCGCGTACGCCGGACAAATGCTGATCCCGGATGCCCCTGCGGATACGTATGTGATTCGTTTGCCCTTATCGGTTGGTGCCGAAGGTATGGCGTTATTGGCTTTCATGGGGGGCGCATCAGCAGCGAGTGGTATGGTCATTGTCTCGACCATTGCGCTGGCTATTATGGTCTCGAATGATCTGGTGTTACCCCTTTTGCTGCGGCGGATGAAGATGACGTCGCGTAATTTCACGCAGTTCTCTGGCCTTTTGCTCAACGTCCGTCGCGCCTTAATTTTCCTGATTCTTATTGCCGCTTGGGGCTTTTACCACCTGATTTTAACGGTGCCAACATTATCCGAAATTGGCTTTCTCTCTTTTGCGGCCATTGCGCAGTTTGCTCCCGCGATGATCGGTGCCTTGTATTGGCGCCAAGGTAATAAGAAAGGCGTGTATGCGGGGTTAGCGGTAGGATTTAGCTTGTGGTTGATCACCATGATGACGCAAACCGGTATGCTTGCCGGCGATGGGCAGAGTAACCTGTTGATTTGGGTGATCACACCACCGGCGATTGCGCCTATTGCAACGTTAGACCCCATTGATTGGGGCTTGGCATTTAGTGTGTTAATGAACGCTGCCAGTTTTGTGGCCGTGTCACTGTTAACCCGACCGTCTTTGAGTGAGCGATTGCAAGCCGCCGCGTTTGTGGGCATGCCGCTACCAGAAAGTGAAGATGCACGCCTATATCAAAGTCGAGTCACGGTGGCAGAACTGGAAATGCTTGCGGCCCGTTTTGTTGGCCGGCGGCGGATGCGTCAGGCATTTAGCCAATTTGCCGATCAACGTGGCGAAGACCTGATCCCGCAACAGCAAGCAAGTGCCCCCTTGATTCGCCATACTGAGCGTGTGTTGGCGGGAGTGTTTGGGGCATCGTCTGCGCGGCTGGTGCTATCGTCTGCCTTACAAGGGCGGAATATGCAGTTGGAAGAAATTGCCACCATTGTTGATGAAGCGTCTGAGCTGTTTGATTTCTCGCGCGGTTTGCTCCAAGGCGCCATTGAACATATTAATCAAGGGATCTCGGTGGTCGACAAACAGCTACGGCTGGTGGCGTGGAACCAACGTTATATTGATATGTTTCAGTTTCCACCCGGATTAATTCAGGTGGGACGCCCGGTCGCTGATTTGATTCGCTTTAATGCCCAACGCGGACTTTGTGGACCGGGCGATCCGGAAGAGCATGTAGAGAAACGAGTCCATCATTTAACACGCCGTCAGCCGCATACCTCCTCACGTGTGCACCCTGATGGACGGGTCATTGAGCTCCAAGGTAACCCCATGCCCGGTGGTGGGTTCGTGATGACCTTTACCGACATTACTGCGTTTCGCCAAGCGGAGGCGGCGCTTAAGCAATCCAATGAAACCTTGGAAGCACGAGTGACGGAGCGCACGCGTGAGCTTGAATCCCTCAATAGCCGTTTGATTGATGCCACCCGTAAAGCTGAATCGGCGTCTCAGTCGAAAAGCCGTTTTCTCGCGGCGGTCAGTCACGACTTGATGCAGCCTTTGAATGCGGCGCGCTTATTTGCCTCCTCGCTATCGGAGATTGCCCATAATACAGACACGCAACGGGTTGCTGGCCACATCGAAAGCGCACTGGAAGGGGCGGAGGATTTGATTGGTGACTTGCTGGATATCTCGCGATTAGAGTCGGGCAAGATGAAAGCGCGGATTGAACACTTTGCATTAAATGATGTACTCACGGCATTAGAAGCAGAGTTTGGCGTATTGGCCAACCAACAAGGCATGCGCTTTGATGTTCAACATTGCCAAGGCTGGGTACGTTCAGATAAAAAACTGCTTCGTCGCGTACTGCAAAACTTTTTGACCAATGCCTTTCGCTATAACCCGAGGGGGCGGGTGTTATTGGGAGTACGTCGCGAAAAAAATCGATACCGTATTGAAGTGTGGGATGATGGAGAAGGGATCCCGCATGATCGTCAGCAAGATATTTTCCAAGAATTTACTCGCCTTGACCGTCAAGGTGCAGAGCAAGGATTGGGGCTGGGACTTGCGATCGCGAAAGGGATCAGCCAGATCTTACAGCAGCCGCTTGGGTTGCGCTCTTGGCCCGGCAAAGGCACGGTTTTTTCTATATCGGTTGATCAAGGCACTCCCGAGGCCGTGGTGCCCGCCGAGCCGCGCTCACACAGTGCTGCTTCGGCGAGTGCGCTAAAAGGATGCCGTGTGCTGTGTGTGGATAACGAAGCCGATATTCTAACCGGCATGGCACAGTTGTTATCGCGTTGGGGGTGTGATGTGCGTTGTGCGCCGGATGTCAGTGGCGCGATGCAACAAATTAATGATGATTGGCACCCAGAGTTTGTGCTCAGTGACTACCATTTAGCTAATCAACAAACGGGGCTGCAGGTCTTACAACAATGTCAGTTGCGTTTAGGGCGCTGTTTCCGTGGCGCGATTATTAGCGCAGATCGCAGTGCTGACATTCAACAATCGGTCACTGGACTGGGGTTTGCTTACATTTCCAAGCCAGTAAAACCACTCAAACTTCGCGCCTTATTACAGCAACGAGGACAGTAATGGACCCATTTAGTATTTCTCGTCTCGACACAGACATTGGCACGGTCCGAGTGGAAGGTCGGTTTAACCCCGTGGATGGACATATCGACATAGACGATCTTGCCCATTTGGACAGTAATGGCTGGGCGGACGTGAACCATTGGCTGACGGAGCAGGCCTATGAGCATAAAGTCGCTACGATCTTGCACGCCATTCGTGGTTACTTAATCGGAAGCGACACGTAGCAAAGTCTAGGAGGCGTCCTGTGCTTTCTGATGCTCGCTGTAGAATGTTTTATGCTCAATAAAGGTGGTCGGTGCCTCGGCAAAGTAGTAGCTGCCATCTACACTCACCGCGAGACGAATTTGCGCTTGTGCATCGGCGGGGGCGGGAAGTGACACCTGCCAAGTCGTGCCTGTTTCATCTGTCGCTTGCATTGACTGTGGTTCAGGCTCGGTGCCTGTATTCGTCATGCTAATCTGTGCTCCCTCGAGAGGTAAAGCGCTCGCTAAGCGCAGTGTCAGCGTATTGTCTTGCACACCGTCAGATTCCAGTTTTAACTTCATATCGCCATTTTCAAGAGCGCAAAAGCCACTGGTGTAGCGGCAATTCGAGCGCACCGCAAGCGGGTAGCTTTGTCCCGGCTGCGCGGCGGTGGGCGGCTCAGTGACGGCTGCATCAACGGCGAAATAGGCGATTATAGCGAGAATGGGCGTGACCAGCATGGCGATAACGACATGCTTATTGGTGAGAAAACGCGTTACCGTCGACATCATGCCTCTCCTTGGCTTAGGGGTATAGGTTGGATATTACGTCAATAGGGTGAAGAGAAAAGCCCCCGCAGGGGCTTTTGTGGTGTGGCACACACTAGTGTGATTGCGCGTCACCAGCACCTGATGGCACGCGGACGTGTTCGACCAAGTCTTGTACTTCTTGTGGAGTTTCTTCTGTCATACGAGAGACAATGATAGCCACAATAAAGTTACAAATTGCACCAACTGCACCAAAGGCATTAGGTTCAATCCCCAAGATCCAGTTACTGCCTAGGCCTTCTAGGTAAGTCCAATCAGGGATAAATAGGATCCCTTTGTGTTGGAATACATAGAAAAGAGTGACACTGATACCTGCAACCATCCCGGCGATCGCCCCTTCCTTGTTAATGGTCTTGGTAAAGATACCCATCATCAGTACTGGGAAGATTGATGAGGCGGCGAGACCGAAGGCGAGCGCGACTGTCCCAGCGGCAAAGCCTGGAGGATTCAAGCCGAGGTATCCTGCAACCCCGATAGCGACAGCCATAGATATCCGACTGGCAAGGAGTTCGCTTTTTTCGCTAATTTGCGGATTAACGACCCCCTTTATCAAATCGTGAGATATTGCTGACGATATCGCGAGCAACAATCCCGCGGCGGTCGACAATGCAGCAGCGAGGCCACCGGCAGCCACTAGCGCAATGACCCAGTTAGGTAATTTGGCGATTTCGGGGTTTGCAAGCACCATGATATCGCGGTCAACACGAAGCTCATTGGTTGCAGGATCGGCGGTATACTGAATCTTCTGATCACCGTTTTTATCTTCAAAACCGAGCAGACCAGTGGTTTCCCAATTTTTGAACCAATCAGGACGCTCGTCATACATCAAGTTATCCCCGTTTGGCAGGTTAACGGTGTCCATCAAGTTTAAGCGAGCCATGGCCGCAACGGCAGGCGCTGAGGTATACAAAATCGCGATAAAGAAGAGTGCCCAGCCAGCGGATGTTCGCGCATCGCGTACCTTAGGCACGGTAAAAAAGCGGATAATCACGTGTGGTAGGCCTGCAGTACCAATCATCAGCGACATGGTATAGGCAAACATATTGAGCGTACTACCACGCACCGCGGTGGTGTACTCAACAAAGCCGAGTTCGGTGACCACCTGATCGAGCCGGTCAAGTAAGTATTGATCTGTTCCTACTAGAGTGCTTCCCAAGCCAATTTGAGGCAGTGGGTTACCGGTGAGCTTTAGTGAGATAAAGATTGCGGGAATAGTGTAAGCCAAAATGAGGACGCAATACTGAGCGATCTGGGTGTAAGTAATGCCTTTCATCCCGCCCATGACCGCGTACATGAAGACGATACACATACCAATCAAAAGCCCCGTTGAGTAATCGACTTCTAGGAAGCGACCAAACGCGACTCCAACCCCTTTCATTTGACCGATAACGTAAGTTACCGAAGCGATAATTAAGCAAACCACCGCCACGATACGCGCGGTCTTCGAGTAAAAGCGCTCACCGACAAACTCCGGCACGGTAAATTTGCCAAATTTACGCAAATAAGGAGCAAGCAACAGTGCAAGCAAGACATAACCACCAGTCCAGCCCATCAAAAAGACCGAACCGCCATATCCCATAAAGGCGATTAAGCCTGCCATGGAAATGAACGACGCGGCGGACATCCAGTCTGCAGCGGTTGCCATTCCGTTTGCGACGGGGTTGACTCCGCCGCCCGCAACATAAAACTCTTTGGTTGACCCTGCACGTGCCCAGATCGCTATCCCGATGTATAAGGCGAAGGTAAAGCCAACCACGATGTAGGTAATGGTTTTTAAATCCATGCGTTTGTCCTCTTACTCGTCGTCAACACCGAACTCGCGATCGAGCTTGCGCATTTGTCTGGCATACACATAAATGATGCCAAGGAAGGTATAAATTGAGCCTTGTTGAGCGAACCAAAATCCCAACTTATAGCCTGCGATTTGAATTGTATTGAGGGCATCAACGAATAAGATCCCGCAGCCGAATGAGACAATGAACCACACAACCATCAAACTGATCATGAGCTTCACGTTTCTGTCCCAGTAGGCTTTCGCGTGTTCCTTGCTTTGAAACGCCATCGCCATCTCCTTGTTTAACACGTTAATGTAATGTTACAAGAAGACGATAGCAGTGGATGGACAAAGCGACATTGCAACTTTAGTCGAGCTACAAGCGCGCCAATATGGCGAAAAGACAGGATTTTTGTGAGCTAGGTTGGGCTAGCTCGGGTTGAGCTAGCCACGAATTGCGCCAAAGGTCTAAGTCAGGTGATAAAACTTTTGGATCCCTTCGAGCAAATTAGCAACGGCGACGGAGGCGAGGATCAGGCCCATAACACGACTGACAATCGAGGCACCGACGTTGCCGATCACTTTATGTATCACATTGGCCCCAAGGAGTAAGACCAAGGTCGCGACTAAGACTAAAAACATCACTCCGGCAGTAATGGCTTGCTCAGCAATGGCATAGCGGTTGTTATCCGTGAGCATGACAATGGCCATCATCGCGCCGGGTGAGGCGATAGAAGGCACCGCCAAGGGATACACCGCGGTGGCGGCTATCTCGGCCTTATCCACGTTTTCGCTGAGCATTTTGGCTTCTTGACTGGGTTTGCCCTCGCCGAAAATCATGGTTAAGGAAAATAACAGTAATACCAGTCCGCCTGCCGCTTGAAAGGCGGGCAAAGGGATTTGCATGGCTTCGAGTAAAATCTGACCCACAATTAAGAAGAACAATAAAATCGCGAAAGCGATCGCCACCGCCTTCACTGCCACGCGGCGCTTTTGTTTGGGGGTCATGTGGCTGGTTTGCGAGAGATAGATGGGCACGCTACCGACAGGATCGATCACGGCCCATAAAATCACGAATTGCGTAGCAAGAATACTTAACATAAGCGGCGCTCCAAGGTCGAGATGTGGCGCTAGCGTATCAAAGTTCGATATTCGATTGCTGCAATAAAATCACCGCTTGGGTGCGATTTTTTACCCCGAGCTTGCGAAAAATAGCCGTCATATGGGCTTTGATAGTGGCTTCGGAGACCGCTAAATCGTAAGCGATCTGTTTATTCAGCAAGCCATCGCAAAGCATACGTAGTACTTTGTATTGTTGCGGCGTTAAGGCGGCTAATTTGCTCGACAGGCATTCACTGTCGTCATCGTCACCTAAATCATCAGGAAAGCAGGGGGTGCCTTCGAGGACTTGGGTTAACGATTGTACCAGCGTACGCATATCGCTGGATTTAGGAATAAAGCCGAACGCGCCATGGGAGCGCACTTGACGGATTACACTGGGCTCTTCACTGGCGGAGACTACCACAATCGGCAGCGTCGGGTATTGGTGACGCAGGGCAATTAATCCCGACATGCCATTGGCCCCCGGCATTTTTAGATCCAGTAGCACTAAATCGACCTCAGCATCGCGTGCCAACAGATCGTTCAAACTATCCAGACTATCTGCTTCGAGTAGATTCGCGCCGCTGACAGCCATATGCACTGATTGAAATAAGGCATTTCGAAACAGCGGATGGTCGTCAGCGATCACAATGGTATGTTGCGCTTCCATGGTGTTTATGCCGCTCCCGTGTTTCTTTCAACGCTACCACTGGGTGTGCGGTTTATCAATTTTGTAACAAAGGAACTAAGAGATTGATCATTCCTCGCTTTTGGCCCGAATCATGAGTCCGTGTTCAGAAAGATGGGAGAGAAATGTCTCGGGAGGTAAAAAGCCGGTAACGCGTGCGGTGTCATCCCGTTCACCACTGGATAGCCAAAAGTCGAGGGTGGGCAAGCCCGCCACATTTTGGCGACGCATAAGGGCAAAATCTTCAGGGCGATTATGGCTAAGATTCACTTTAATCCGGTACATTCGGTTAAGTTGCTGGGCCACGCCTGGATCGGTAAAGGTTTGTGTGGCGAACTGCTTACACGGAATGCACCAATCGGCGTAGTAATCGACAAAGGCGATTTTCTGACTCGCGGCGGCGTTGGCGAGCTCTTCATCAAGCGCTGTTTGGCTGTTGACGGTCACAAACGTTGGCGCCTCGACGGTATGCGATGCGTTTGCAGGAGTGGTGGCTTGCTGCGAGCGAACAATATAAAGCGCACTGGCGCCCAATGCGGCAATCAACACCCCAGCAGTCAGTGCGAAGCGGCGACCCTGTCTCATACTTTTTCCTTTTCATGCTAATAGGATGAGTATACACAAATACCATGATCACACCGCATGGGTGTGCGACTGGATCAACTGACCGGGCGTCATACCAAACTGACGCTTAAATGCGGTGACGAAATTAGAGGGATGATGGTAGCCCGCCCAGTAAGCTGCTTCGCCAATTGACATTGCCTCATGCAGTAACTTTTCTTTGACCACCGCGAGCCGGCGGCGCCGAATGTAATCAGACACGGGCACGCCCAGATGGGTACGAAAACGACGCTGCAATGTGCTGCGACTCAGGCCGCACGCCTGCGCGATGGTCGATAAGGTTAATGCGGTATGCAGTTTGGTTTCAATATACGCGACGGCTTTTGCGACTTGTGGTTCATGGGTGGTAGGGATGTGTTCGACAACAGGCTCAATGATCCGATGAGCGGCTTGGTCACACAGATGCTTGATGATGGTGAGTGCATGTAGATGCTGGGTCAGGGAATCAGCCTCATGTTGCCTATTAATACTGGGTAATAAGGCGCGAATGGAGTCAAGTATGGAGGTACTCGGTTGCCAGCGTACACAGCCTAAATGATGGCGATGCAAGGTACTAAGCAGTGGTAAGGCTTGCTCGTCTGCATACCCCTCAAGCCACTCGGGTGGCAGCGATATATTCACTTTTTTCAGGTGGTTACCTTCAATTAAGCGACGGCGAAAGGTGCTATCACGACACACGGAGACGGCAAGTGCTTGGGGCTGGTGGCGTGCATCACACCGATAGGTGTGACCATCGTAGGCAAACTCCAGCACGCCCTCGAGCACTATCACTAGCGTGATCCCCAGATGGGCACGGTGGAGTACATTGGCATCACATAACTCATCGGTGATCCCGCCATCGATATGTAACCCTCCCGGGCATAAGGTATGTGAGAACTGCCCTCGCACCAGAGATTGCGTCCGTTGCGAGTGGTGAGCCATGATCTCGGCGTGACCCTCTGCGATGGATTCTCGTTGTGTGCAAACAACAGAGACGGGTGCTGCCATAGTGTTCCCCCTTAACATGCTGCATCAACGCGCTATGCATAAAAGCTCTGCGCATAAAAGCTTGATGCACGCGCATAATTCTTTTTTCTTCCTGAAAGTCACTTAAACAGTAACATAAATGCGAATTAGTATCATTTAGTTGTTTGGGTTGCCCAAGAAGGAAATGAATTATGACGTTGTTACTTCCCGCCAAAGCCCGTCCGGCTTTGCTTGCGCTGAGCATAGCCAGTGCTTTGTGTCCCTCTGCGATGGCCGATAGCCCTGAAGATGAAAGCATAGAAACGGTATCCGTGTGGGGCACAAAAGTGTCTAGCTCCTCCCGTTATCTGGGGGAAGCTGATCTTACCGTGAAGCAGCCCGATCACCTTTCTGACTTATTACGTGATATTCCCGGTGTGGATGTGGGCGGCACGCACTCGCTTACCCAGCGTATTAATATCCGTGGCTTTACGGAACAAGATTTGGATATCACCGTCGATGGCGCCTCACAAGGCGGTAAAATGTTCCACCACATCAGCAACCTCACTTTAAATCCTGACATTTTGCAGCGTGTTGATGTCGCGGTGGGCGCATCGTCGATTCTCACCAGCGAGCTGGGGGGGGCAGTCGCGTTTGAAACGAAAGATCCGTACGATCTCTTGCGTGCTAATGAGACATTTGGKGCACGCCTGAGTGCGGGCTGGGGCAGTAACGATTACCAGCAAGGCTCGTTGACCGTTTATGGATTGTTGAGTGATGAATGGGATGCGATGGCATATATCAGCCGTTTTGATCGCGACGACTTTAAAGACGGTAATGGGCATCGAACCTTCGGCGGTGAAGGTGAGGTCACTAATGGCTTAGTGAAACTAGGTTGGGAGCCTGCGAGTGGGCATCGCTTTGAACTCAGTTATGACAAGTATCGCGATAAGGGCGATTACCTGCCGCGTCCTGATATGGGTGTGAGCTTCAACCGCAATCGTACGGGCGAAATGACACTGCCAGTGACCTACGATCGTGATACCGCGACGATCAACTACGAATACACGCCGTCACAAGCCATCGAAGTGAAAGCGTTGGCCTATTATAACCAGCTGTCACTCACCCGTGATGAAACCGAATTTGCTACCCACCCATTTCTGGCTGACCGCAAAGGCGTCAACGTGGCAGAAGACACCAATATTGGGGTAAAACTCAGTGTATCGCAGCGTATTGGCGATCATCAGCTCGCGTACGGTGCGCACTATGAAAACCAAGACAACGACACCCAATTTGCCAAACCAGGTGTACAGATTTTGGAATCGGCCGACAAGATTGCGCTGTATGTAGAAGACAAGATAGCGCTGACCTCACGTTTTTCGGTGACCCCAGCAGTGCGTTATGACAGCTTCGATCGCCGAGCGACCAGCTCGAGTCAGCGTTATGATGATGTGTCGTTGGCCTTGGGTGCAGAGTTTGTCGCTACCGACTATCTCACCGTGTTTGCCAACAGTCGAGAGCTGCACAAAGCGCCGCCATTGAATGAATCATTTACCACCACAGCACTGAGTGAAAGCGCGGATAAAGACTTGAGAGCCGAGCATGGCCGGACCGATGAAATTGGTGTGCGCCTCTCGAATGCCGCGGCGCAAGAAGACTACTTGTTAACCGCCAATCTGACGGTGTTTCGCACTGAGCTCGATGATGAAATTGTGGTGCGTAGTTACAAAGATGGCAGTGGTAACTGGGCTTATGAAACCACCAACCGTGGCGATGCCACCTATCGTGGCTTTGAAGCCAGTACCTATTGGGCATGGCAGCAGTGGACGGCGTCAGCCAGTTACAGTCGCACGGATGTGAGTTATTCAGAGGCGTATCAACTGGATCAAATTTTTGGTCGCGCTCGCCACCTCGGCGATACCCTTGCCTTGAATGCGGATTACGCGTTGAACCGCTGGGATGTGCTGCTGGGGTGGAACACCCAAATTCAGCGCTCGACCACTGTTCCTGATAGCAACTTGACCAAACCGGGCTACACAGTACACAACGTGTTCGCTCAGTGGCAACCAATGACGGTAGACGGGTTCACTTTGACGGCAGGGATCGACAACTTGTTTGACAGTCGCTATCGCTCGCATGCGTCAACGTCAGGTGAACGAGGCGCAGAAATTCTCGATTACGAGCCTGGCCGCAACATTAAATTGACGGCGTCCTATCAATTTTAACGCGATGAGGCTGGCATCTATGCCAGCCTACTAAGGAGCACTTATGCCGAGTATGACAACGATGATTGAGTCCGAGCATGCCCCACGTTACTTGCAGACCTTGTGTCGTCACTTTGGTCGCAAAGTCGAGGCGAGCTGGGATGAGCAAACAGGACGCGTGCATTTCCCTGCGGGTGTGTGTGATATGCAGGTGCAAGGGACCCAGTTGCGTGTTACATGCCATGCCGACGATGAGGCGAACTTGACCTTAGTGACTGAAACGGTAAGCAGCCACATCAAGATGTTTGCCCGCCGAGAAGCACTGCCCCATCAGTGGCAGTGCGTCGCCGACGCTTAGCTGCGTTTTTTTGCGCGCCCTTGCACGGCTTTAAAACGTGGATTGGTTTTGCAAATAACAAACATGCGCCCGCGACGACGGACAACCTGACAATCAGGGTGACGCTGGCGGGCGCTTTTCAGTGAGTTCACGACCTTCATGACGGCTCCTTGTGACTGCGACCCACTTGGCCAAACTTGCGGGCGAAGTGTGCCGCGCGTCCTTCTTTGTTTGTGACCCGCTGTTTACCCGTGTACACCGGATGCGATGCACTCGAGACGTCGAGTGGAAAATAGGGATAGGTTTTACCGTCGTGCCACTCAATGGTGCGTGACGTTTGTAACGTTGAACCAACCATAAAATAGGTATCGACACTGGTGTCATGGAACACGACTTGTTGATACGGAGGGTGGATATCTTTTTTCACCGTGAAGCGCCTCTTGTCGTTGTACTTAATTGTTATGTTATATCATAACAATTAAGTGTGAGGAAGCGGTGAATTGATCAATAACCCAACAGGCATTGATGAAACAATCTGCGTTAAAGATCTCATTTTACGAACTTTTTGTTATGAAGGGCGCAAAAGTGTTAGTTTTTATTACTTATATCAACAAGCGTGTTACTGCACACGGGTAGCCTGTCTCCGTGGTGCTACACGTGCTTGCACACATCCCCTCCATGGAAGGCAAACATCATGATGATGCTCAGACAAGGAACCGTCTCGACACTCATATCCCAATAACACTGGTTAACGTTGGCGATACTAGGGCGAAATGACAGACGATCATGGCGTTGGCTAGTAAGGATATTGGGCCCAACTATCCAGAGTAGGAGAGCGTTATGTTTTTGGTTGAGTTATTAGTGGTACTCAGCTGCATCTTGATTGGTGCCCGAATTGGCGGCATTGGTTTAGGTGTGATGGGCGGGGTTGGCCTCGCGATATTAAGTTTTGGGTTTGGTATGCAACCCACGCATCCACCGATTGATGTCATGCTGATGATCATGGCAGTCGTTGCCGCTGCGGCCAGTATGCAGGCAGCCGGTGGTCTCGATTTTCTGATTAAAATTGCCACGGGCATTTTGCGTAAAAACCCGCGTCACATTACCTTTATTGCTCCCTTAGTGACCTATGTCTTTACTATGATGGCGGGGACAGGACACGTTGCTTACTCCGTATTGCCTGTGATTGCGGAAGTGAGCCGCCGTAGTGGCATTCGCCCAGCACGCCCATTAAGTATGGCGGTTATCGCCTCGCAATTTGCGATTGTGGCCAGCCCCATCGCTGCTGCTGTGGTGGCCTGCGTGGCCTTTTTAGAGCCACAAGGGATTACGCTCACCGATGTGCTGTCAGTGACCATTCCTAGTACCTTTATTGGTCTTGCGCTTGCGTGTGTGATCGTCAATAAGCTTGGCAAAGAGCTTAAAGACGATCCTGAGTACCAACGCCGCCTTCAAGACCCCGCATTTCGCGCAGAAATGGAAGCATCGTCGACCGTGGAAGAGGTCGAGGTGACGCCGGAAGCGAAAAAATCGGTGACCTTATTTTTACTCGGGGCCATTACCGTGGTGCTGATGGGGGCGTTTCCTTCGTTGCGCCCAGCGTTTGACGGCGAGCCTCTTGGCATGGCGCATACCATTGAAATTGTGATGCTGTCAGTCGGTGCACTGATCATCTTGACCTGTAAACCGGATGGCAATGCGATTAGCCAAGGTTCGGTGTTTCATGCGGGTATGCGTGCCATTGTCGCTATCTTTGGTATTGCGTGGCTGGGTGATACCCTGATTGGTGGGCATGCGGATATGGTAAAAGACGCCGTGTCTGGCTTGGTTGAGGTGGCGCCTTGGACGTTCGCCTTTGCTTTGTTTGCGCTATCGGTCATGGTGAATAGCCAAGGGGCAACAACGGCTGTGCTGGTGCCAGTAGCGATTACACTGGGTCTGCCACCCTCAATTATCATCGCGACCTTTGTGGCGGTAAATGGTTACTTCTTCATCCCCAATTATGGCCCTATCATTGCCTCTATTGATTTTGACCGAACAGGGACGACTCAGATTGGTAAATATGTGTTCAACCACAGCTTTATGGTGCCGGGGTTGCTCAGTATGGTCTTCAGTATTGCCTGCGGTTTGTTACTCACTCAGGTGCTGTAAGCCAATAGAAAGACAGGCGAATAAAAAAGGGCGCATTGAGCGCCCTTGTTGATTAGCTAACCGTTATCCACTTAGGCGTTAAAGCGTTTACCGCGATACTTGGGATGCATCAGGTTGTCGACCGAGAAGATGTCTTCAAGTTCTTCTTCGGACATTAACCCGCGTTCTAGCACCACTTCTTTCACGCTCTTTCCTGTTTCCGCACAAATCTTGCCGACAATATCGCCCTCGTGGTGGCCGATAAAGGGGTTGAGATAAGTGATAATGCCAATCGAGTTGTGCACATAGTGCTCGCACACCTCTTGGTTGACGGTAATCCCGCTTACACACTTCTCACCCAAGTTCCGGCAGCCATTCGCCAGAATGGAAATAGACTCAAACAGTGCCTGTCCAATCACGGGCTCCATCACGTTAAGCTGAAGTTGGCCAGCTTCGGCGGCAAACGTAATGGTGGTATCGTTGCCCATCACCTTAAAGCACACTTGATTGACTACCTCGGGGATCACTGGGTTAACCTTGGCGGGCATAATGGACGAACCTGCCTGCATTTCGGGTAGGTTAATCTCATTGAGTCCCGCACGTGGGCCCGAGGAGAGTAGACGCAAGTCGTTACAGATCTTCGATAGTTTCACCGCCAAGCGTTTCAGCGCGCCGTGGACCATGACATACGCGCCACAGTCTGACGTGGCTTCAATCAAATCTTCGGCCGGGATACATGGCAGACCTGTGATTTCAGCCAGATGTTTTACCGCCAGTTGCTGATAGCCTTCTGCGGCATTCAACTTGGTGCCAATCGCGGTCGCGCCGAGATTGACTTCGAGCAGCAGTGCGGCGGTATATTTAATGTTCTTAATCTCTTCACGCAGTAGTACCGAAAAGGCTTTGAACTCTTGTCCGACCGTCATCGGTACTGCGTCTTGCAGCTGGGTGCGGCCCATCTTCAGTACGTGAGAGTAAGTCTCCGCTTTTTTGTTGAATTCGTTTTGCAGATAATCAATCGCATCCATCAATTTGAGAATGCTGTTGTAGACTGCAATTCGGAAGCCGGTGGGGTACGCACAGTTGGTCGATTGGCTCTTATTGACGTGGTCGTTGGGGTTAATCACATCATAGTCACCTTTCTCATGCCCCATCAGTTCAAGCGCAAGGTTGGCAATCACCTCGTTAGCATTCATGTTCACTGAGGTGCCTGCGCCGCCTTGGAAGACATCCGAGGGGAACTGATCCATGCATTTACCCGTTTCCAAAATCTGGTCACAGGCTTTGATAATGTAGTCACCGACATCAGAGGGGATCACGCCGAGTTCTTGGTTTGCCATCGCGGCAGCTTTTTTGGTGTAAACCATGCCGCGTACGAAATCGGGAATGTCTGAAATACGGGTACTTGAGATGGTAAAGTTCTCAATGGCGCGCAAGGTGTGAATACCGTAATACGCATCGGCTGGAACAGCGCGTTGACCGAGTAAGTCTTCTTCAAGGCGGGTTGCAGTAGTCAGCGTAGGGGTATCATTGGGTGTAATAATCGTCTGAGACATGTGTTGGCCTTAACATCAAAGTTATTATAATGATTAAAACGTCGCCACAAATTTTGCTGTAGAATCCATTCCTCAGAGATTTTGGCTGGATGTATCGTCTCTTACATCCTTTCGCCGCTATTAGAGCATATGATGTGGTGAAAAGGGCTGACACCGGTCACAGCACTAAGAGGAGGCGATAACAAAATGCGCTTTCTTGCCGCGAGATTCAAGCAGTAAATCCACTTTCCCGATTCGGCTTTTGCGTGATTTTGATGTTAGGATGAAAAGTGAATTTCCAGTGCGAGGTGAACCGTGTTTCCAGTTTTATTACTGCTATTTATTTTGGTGCCAGTGATCGAAATTGGCCTGTTTATTCAGGTTGGTGGCTGGCTGGGGCTGTGGCCCACACTGGCGCTGGTTTTGATTACCGCGTTTGTCGGTGCGTCTTTGGTGCGAAGCCAAGGCATTATGACCTTGGCTTCGGTGCAAGACAGGCTCAACCGAGGGGAATTACCCGCTCAGCAAATCCTTGAAGGCGTGATGCTGGCCGTCGCCGGTGTGCTGCTGTTAACGCCAGGTTTTATGACCGATGCGATGGGGATGTTGGTGCTTTTACCTGGGCCGCGAGCCGCGCTCGCCAAACAAGTGATGAAGCGCGTCACTGTGTCTCAAGCAGGCTTTAGCCAAGGTAGCTTCCATCAAGGGGGCAATGCGCAAGGTCCTTTTGGTGAGGATCCGTTCCGTCGCGGAGGCCGTGGTGAGGATGGCAATACCTTTGAGGGAGAATATGAGCGCAAAGATGACGATGATGATCATCGCCTGCGCTAAGCCATGTCGGGATTAAGCCCAGCCAAAAGGCCGCATGAAGATGCGGCCTTTTTCGATCATGGCGTCAGCTTATTCGGTGAGCTCGGGGCGCTGACGGTATTGGTCGAGTGATGCTGGGTTATCCAGTGCGCTTAACTGTGCCACGTCTTGGCCATGGACCACATCGCGCACCGCCAGCTCAGCCAGTTTCCCTGACTTGGTGCGTGGAATATCGCTCACCTCGGCAATTACGGCGGGAACGTGACGCGGCGTGCACTGGGTGCGGATGGTTTTTTTGATGGTTTGCTTGAGTGACTCATCCAGTGTCACTCCGGCGGCGAGTTTGACGAATAGCACCACGCGGACATCATTTTGCCATTGCTGGCCGATGACCACCGAATCCATGATCTCGCTAAGCTGATTCACATGGCGATAGATTTCCGCCGTACCAATTCGTACTCCGCCTGGGTTCAATACCGCATCAGACCGGCCATAGAACACCATGCCACCTTGTGCGGTCAGGCGTACATAGTCACCATGAAACCAGATATCATCAATCTTGTTCCAATAGGCATTGTGGTAGCGGCTGCCATCGGTATCGTGCCAAAAGCCAACCGGCTGGTTGGGGAAGCTATTACAACACACCAGCTCCCCTTTCTGCTCCTCGACCGCTTGGCCTTGGGCGTTAAACACTTGTACATCGAGCGCCAAGCCGCGCTTTTGGCTTTCGCCGCGATAAACCGGTGACAGCGGGCTGCCAAGAAYAAAGCAGCCACAAATGTCGGTGCCACCCGCAATCGAGCTTAACTGAAGATCAGACTTTATCTTTTGATAGACATAATCAAACTGCTCGGGCGCAAGTACCGAGCCGGTCGAACACAGGACGCGTAGCGACGCCAGCGAGTAATCCTCTTTTGGCGCCACCCCTTGTTTTTCCAATGCCTCTAAGTATTTCGCCGCCGTACCAAAAAGGGTGAGCTGTTGCTGCTCGGCCAGTCGCCAAAGTACCCCCGCATCCGGATAAAACGGCGAGCCATCATAAAGCACTAAGGTCGCGCCACTTGCCAAGGCACTGACCTGCCAATTCCACATCATCCAGCCGCAGGTGGTGAAATAGAAAAAGCGATCGCCGGGGCGCACATCCGAATGGAGCTGATGCTCTTTCAAATGATTGAGCAATATCCCGCCCACCGAATGAATTATGCACTTGGGCTTACCCGTGGTGCCGGAAGAGTACAGCACAAAGAGTGGCGCATTGAACGCCACGCGGGTAAAGCGAAGCGGCGGCGCGTCCTTGGCTAATAAGTCTTGCCAGTTATCCATGCCAGCAGGTAAAGAAGGTCGATCGCCATCAAAAGGGATCACCACTAGGCGCTCAATGGCTGGTACGTTATCCACCACCTGCTGCGCTTTATTCAGGCAGTCATAGGTTTTACCGTTGTAGTGGTAATGATCGGTGGTAAACAGCACTTTGGGCTCGGTTTGGCCAAAACGGTCTAACACACTGTCGACGCCAAAGTCCGGTGAGGTTGAGGTCCAAATCGCGCCCAGTGCTGCGGTGGCAAGCATCGCAATCACGGTTTCAGGCAGATTAGGTAAATAGCCGGCAATCACATCGCCTGGTTGAACGCCTTGCGTATCTAGGTAGTGACGGATGACCGCCACCTGATCGACGAGCTCGCGCCAAGTGAGGGTGCGTGCTGCCTCATGCTCACCGCTAAAAATCATCGCTGGTTGGTCGGCATATTGCTCTGCGTGCTTGAGCAGGTTTTCGGCATAGTTCAGACGTGCGGTGGGAAACCACTGGCTATCCCGATTAGGGTGCTCGGGGTCGATATCGCACACTCTCTCGCCCGGATCGCCGATCACGCCGGAAAATTGCCATAATTGTTGCCAAAAATCGCCGCTTTGACGCACTGACCATGCATAAAGATCGTCATAGCCACTCAGCTGGGTGTCGTGAGTCTGATTCACGGCACGGATAAACGCGGCGAGTAAGGTGTGGGTTTGACGTTCCTTATCCGGCGCCCACAACAATCCGTCTTTCATGTCCTCTCCTTAGCTCTTATCAGGGTGTGCCTGTATAAATGCATCCAGCGTTTGGCATTGTGATTCAATGCGCGTCAAAGTTGGGTAGGCCGTTAAATCAAACGCAAATCGGCGTGCATTAAACAGCTGCGCGACCAAACAAATATCGGCCAAATTAGGCGCTTCTCCGCCGATAAAGGGGCTGTCTAATCCTTGTAATTTGGCTTCCAAGCCATCGAACCCTTGTTTTAGCCAATGGTGATACCAAGTGATTTTATCGTCATCACTGTGGCCAAAGGGACCGGTTAAGTATTGCAGAACCCGCAAGTTATTGAGTGGATGCACATCACAGGCAATGTCGAGCGCCAGTGATCGACACTGGGCTTTTTGCACGGGATCACTGGGGAGCAGTTTGACCTGTGGATAGCGCTCGTCGAGGTATTCGATAATGGCGAGCGATTGGCTCAAGGTGACATCGCCATCGACCAAGGTAGGCACTAAACCGGCGGGGTTGAGCGAACGATAGGCGTCGCTGTGCTGGTGTTTATCCAGCAGGGACACGGTTTCTCGTTGGTAGCTGAGGCCTTTAAGGCCAAGGGCGATGCGGACGCGGTAGGCCGCGGTCGACTTACTGTAATCATAAAGCAGCATACAAGCTCCTAGGCGGCGTCAACGTAAAGCGCGCCCAGAGGTACTAGGCGCGCATCAAGGTTACTCTGCGATGTAACGGGTCACAGTTTGCTCAATGGCGCCGAAAATAGACGCATCTTGGCTGTCGCGCATATCGATGGTGACGCTATCGCCAAAGGTCATAAACGGAGTTTTTGCCTCGCCTTGGTCGATAATTTCCAGCATGCGCTTTTCGGCTAAGCAGCAAGAGCCTTTACTGCGATCGGTATTGGAGACGGTGCCGGAGCCAATAATGGTCCCAGCGCTGACATGGCGGCTTTTCGCCACATGCGCGACTAACTGGGCAAAATCAAAGGTCATATCGACACCCGCGTCGGGTGACCCGAACCATTCGCCGTTGAGGGTGACATGCATCGGTAAGTGGACTTTATAGTCGCGCCAGTGATCGCCCAGCTCATCTGGGGTAACCGCCACCGGTGAAAATGCAGAGGCGGGCTTAGATTGGAAAAAGCCGAACCCTTTGGCAAGCTCGCCGGGGATCAGGTTGCGCAGTGAAACGTCGTTGACCAGCATCAGCAGTTTAATGTGTTGGCCCGCTTTGTCAGCACTAAGGTGCATGGGCACATCATCGGTGACGACGGCAAGCTCGGCTTCAAAGTCACAACCCCACGCATCATCGACCAATTCAATCTCGTCACGTGGGCCGAGAAAGCCATCAGACATGCCTTGATACATCAGTGGGTCGGTCCAAAAACTCTCAGGCATTTGTGCACCGCGTGCTTTGCGCACCAGTTCAACGTGGTTAACGTAGGCGCTACCATCCGCCCACTGATAGGCGCGGGGCAGTGGTGAGTCGCAGACACTTGGGTCAAAGGCAAAGGACTCACTGACTTGGTTGTCGTTGAGCGCGTCGTAGCGCTGAGTCAGTTTGGGCGCAAGGGTCGCCCAATTATCGAGTGCCGCTTGTAGTGTGGGCGCAATATCATCGGCGTGGACGGCGCGAGTAAGGTCACGAGAGACCAAAATCAATTTGCCATCACGTCCGTGTTTGAGTGAAGCCAGTTTCATTGCTTTCTCCTTCGCTATTCTGCGTCACTTGGCGTGCGCCAAGAGTAAACATAATCGGTCAGTTCGGTGGCTTTCGCCGCGTCGCCCATATCAAGTGGCATGCGGGTATCGAGCATCACCGCCACTTCATCGGTCTCTTTTTTCTGATGCTTTTTGCCCGCGGCAAAGGCTTTTGGGTGAGGACCATGTGGGAAGCCACAAGGGTGTAAGGTCACCATGCCGGCATCAATGTTATCGCGGCTGAAAAAGTCACCTTGGTGATAGAAAAGTACCTCATCATAGTCATCGTTATTGTGGTAGAAAGGCACCTTCAGTGCGCCAGGATCGGACTCGATCGGGCGGGGGACAAAGGTACAAATCACAAAACCTTGCGCGACAAAGGTGGTGTGCGCCGATGGCGGCAAGTGATAACGATGGCTCATCAACGGGCGGATATCTCGCCAGTTGAGTCGGAATACAGTGAGGTTGCCCTTCCAGCCCACCGCATCGAGTGGGTTATAAGGATAAGTGACGCGGTTAAGCTGCTGGCGCGATTTGATCATCACCTGCCAACTTTCGCTGTCGGATTGCTGGGCTTTAAAGCTATCGTCAATGCGTGCATGTTCTAACACCGCAGGGTCAAACACCGCATGTTCGCCGACGATGCCTCGTTCGGCGCTCATATAGGAGCCGTGTGTCGCTTCAATCATCAACAAGGTGGTGGCCTCATCCGGCACCAGTCGCCAGCTGGTGGCGCGAGGAATGATCAAATAATCGCCTTTGGTATAGCGCAAGTGGCCATAATCGCAATACAGCGAGCCTTCGCCTTGGTGGACAAATAAGCAATCGTCGCCATCGCTGTTGCGCACCAGATAAGACATGGCGGTATCGGTGCGCCATAAGCGAACCTGAACGTTGGCATTGGATAACAGCACCGGTGCATCCATTGGCGACGTGCCTTGAGTTTCAACTCGGTTGGTGTCAAAAGCATGCGGTCGCAATGGGCCTTCCCACTCGCTCCAGCCCGTCGGGGGATGGCGGTGATACATATGACTGGCCGGGCCAAAAAAGCCTTCCTTGCCACACTCGCGCTCGTAGGTTCCCTCGGGAAAGTCGCAGTGGGCTTGACGTGAGGCATCCCCTTCACGAATGGGGAATGAAAACCACTTTCGCATAACTCGCTCCTTGTGCTGGGCGGCCGTGCTCACCGGGACGGCCAAATAGTTTCAAAAGAAACAATCTATCCGTTTATACTAGCGATCAGAGACGAGAAAAAGCAACGCACTGTTAACAAATATTTTACCTTATGTGTTCAGTATTTTTGCCGCCTAAAAATCGTAAGTGTAAACAAAGCACTACCTTTGCATCTTATCTAAGCCTCTCGTAAAGTAGGTTATATGATTTCATTTGAAACTAATTGATATGACCCTTCCTCATTTAGCGCTCGATAGCTTTTTGCCGTATAAGTTGGTCCACACGGCGGAGTTGGTGGCCGACAGTCTTGCGGCACGTTACGAAGCAGAGTTTGGCTTATCGCGTCCAGAATGGCGCGTGCTGGCCTCTTTGGGCGCACGGGATGGCGTGATGGCGAAAGATTTAGCCGCAGAAACACGGCTGGATAAAGTGAAAGTGTCGCGCTTGCTTACCCGTTTAGAGCAACATCAGTTGGTAGAGCGACGCGCATGCCAAGGTGATCAGCGCGCCGCGTTAGTCCATTTGACCGACAAAGGCCGCACCCATTATCAGACCATTGTTCCCAAAGTACTGGAGTGGGAAAAAGCCATGCTCGAGGGACTCAGTGCGGCGCAGTATCAAGCGCTTTATCAGGCGCTAGATGCTCTGCAGCATCGCGTTCAAGAGCTGGCTCAGACGGGCAATGATGCCGCGAGTGTCTGACGGCGCAGCACCACGGCATACAGGTACGCCATAATACCGGCCAGCAGGTTGGCAATGGCGATGCCCGCAAACAGGCCATGGGTGCCGTTGATCATGCCGCCCAACCATGCACAGGGCACCAAGAAGACAAACAAACGGACGAGGTTGCAGGCGAACGAATGCAGCGAACGTTTCATGGCATTCAGACCGCCGACCAATAACATCAAGGTGCCTTGTAAGCCGTAACTGGCCGGGACCACCATTAAATAGTGGGCAATTTCTTGTTGAACCCGTACATCGTCACTGAATACATCCGCAATCAAATCGATAAAAGGCCACAGCGACAAGTACAAGGCAAATTGAAACAAGATGGCAAAGCGCATCGCGCTAAACAGCGCCTGAAAGGCCCGTTGATGGTATTGCGCACCAAAGTTTTGCGACATTAAGGGCGTGAGCGATGACGTCATCGCCATCATCACAATTAATAAAATGGCTTCAATACGCTGAGCGGCGCCATAGGCAGCAACGCTTTCTGTTCCCTGTGAGGCGAGCATCATCATTAAAATGGCGCCTGCGGCTGGGTTTAAGGCATTGGTCATTCCAGCCGGCATGCCAATTTTAAGGATCTGACGCACATCAGTCGCCAGTTTCGTCCATTGTGGCGCCATCAACAGTCGCTCGCGGCGGATAAGAATACTCAACGCGGCAACTAATGCCCCCGCCCAACTGACGGCACTGGCGATGGCCGCCCCTTGCACTCCCAGTTCTGGAAATGGGCCCAAGCCAAAAATCAGTAAGGGGTCGAGCACGCCATTAATGACACCAGAGATCATCATGATTTTCGCCGGCGTTTTCGTGTCGCCCGTGGCGCGGATAGCCGCGTTCCCTGCCATCGGCACGACGAGCAATGGAATAGTGAGATACCACACCTGCATATAGTCGTGGATTAATGGCAATAAGTTGTCGCTTGCCCCCAACGCTGAGAACACCGGATTGATGGTGGCGGCTCCTAACCAACCGACGACCATCACTATGAGTACCGCCAAGATCAAACCATGACTCGAGACCCGCGCGGCATCTTGATGATCACCCTGGCCGAGTAATCGCGCGACCAAGGCGGCAATGCCGACCCCTAATCCTAGCGTGATGGAGTTAACTGCAAAGGTGATGGGAAAGGTGAAGCTCACCGCAGCGAGTGCTTCCGTGCCAAGCAGTGAAATAAAGAAGGTATCCACAACATTAAACATGATGATCGCGAACAGCCCAAATACCATGGGCACGGTCATCTTACGCAATGTGAGGTTGATCGGGGCGGACAGCAGCCCGTGTTTGTCGTTCATAATCTCTGATCACTGGGTTGGGACGGCTTACCCTAGCGGATCGCACCTAGGTGAGGAAGCTGCCGGGTAAAAAAAATCAAAAAAATTGCTGTAAAACCCTTGGGAAAGAAAAAGGGCGTCCCCACATAGGGAGTTACATCAGGAACCGGACGCATGAACGGCCTGTGTGCATACTTACTTCATCAAACGGAACATCATTACTAATTCAGGAGACGACCGATGAACATTCGTCCACTACATGATCGCGTTATCGTTGAGCGCCAAGAAGCTGAGTCTAAATCAGCTGGCGGCATCGTGTTAACTGGTTCTGCTGCAGAAAAGTCTACTCGCGGTAAAGTACTGGCGGTAGGCAATGGCCGTATTCTTGAAAACGGCAACGTGCAGCCATTGGACGTTAAAGTGGGTGACACTGTTATCTTCTCTGAAGGCTTCGGTACTAAGAGTGAAAAAATCGACGGTAAAGAAGTCCTGATCCTGTCAGAAAGCGACATTATGGCAATCGTTGAGTAATTCATTTCACCTCCAATCAAGAACGTAAGAAAGGAATAGAATCATGGCTGCTAAAGACGTTAAATTTAGTGACGACGCGCGTGCGAAAATGCTCGAAGGTGTGAATGTTCTGGCGGATGCCGTGAAAGTCACACTAGGCCCTAAAGGTCGTAACGTTGTTCTAGACAAATCATTCGGTGCGCCAACTATCACCAAAGACGGCGTGTCTGTTGCCCGTGAAATCGAGCTGGAAGACAAGTTCCAGAACATGGGCGCACAAATGGTAAAAGAAGTCGCTTCACAAGCAAATGATGCGGCAGGTGACGGTACGACCACTGCAACTGTATTGGCGCAATCTATCGTCAATGAAGGCTTGAAAGCGGTTGCTGCGGGCATGAACCCAATGGATCTGAAGCGTGGTATCGACAAAGCGGTTGTTGCTGCGGTTGAAGAGCTGAAAAAACTGTCTTCACCTTGCTCAACCAGCAATGCGATCGCTCAGGTGGGTACTATCTCTGCCAACTCAGATGAGACTGTGGGTAGGATCATTGCTGAAGCTATGGACAAAGTGGGTCGCGACGGCGTTATCACTGTTGAAGAAGGTCAATCTCTGCAAGACGAGCTGAGCGTTGTTGAAGGCATGCAGTTCGACCGTGGTTACCTGTCTCCTTACTTCATCAACAACCAAGAAGCTGGCAACGTTGAGCTGGATAACCCATTTATCCTGCTGATTGACAAAAAAGTGTCTAACATCCGTGAGCTGCTACCAACGCTAGAAGCGGTTTCTAAAGCATCTCGTCCACTGCTGATCATCGCAGAAGATGTTGAAGGTGAAGCGCTGGCTACCTTGGTGGTTAACAACATGCGTGGCATCGTGAAAGTTGCTGCCGTGAAAGCCCCTGGCTTTGGTGATCGTCGTAAAGCGATGCTACAAGACATCGCGACACTGACTGCTGGTACCGTGATCTCAGAAGAGATTGGCATGGAACTGGAGAAAGTGACGCTGGAAGATCTAGGCCAAGCTAAGCGTGTCACTGTCACTAAAGACAACACCACCATTATCGATGGTGTTGGTGAAGAAGCCTCTATCGAAGCGCGTGTTGCTCAAATTCGTCAACAAATCGAAGAAGCGAGCTCAGACTACGACAAAGAAAAACTGCAAGAGCGCGTCGCCAAACTGGCTGGTGGTGTTGCAGTAATCAAAGTCGGTGCGGCGACTGAAGTTGAGATGAAAGAGAAGAAAGACCGCGTTGAAGATGCTCTGCACGCGACTCGTGCGGCAGTGGAAGAAGGCGTGGTTGCCGGTGGTGGCGTTGCGCTTATCCGTGCCGCTAGCAAAGTTGGCGAGCTGAAAGGCGATAACGAAGAGCAAAACGTCGGTATCCGTGTTGCACTGCGCGCCATGGAAGCGCCTATTCGTCAAATCGCGACTAACGCGGGTGACGAAGATTCAGTGGTTGCGAACAATGTGAAAGCAGGTGACGGTAACTATGGTTACAACGCCGCAACCGGTGAATACGGTGACATGATCGAAATGGGTATTCTTGACCCAACCAAAGTGACTCGTAGTGCATTGCAATTTGCTGCCTCTGTTGCTGGTCTAATGATCACCACCGAAGCAATGGTTACTGACTTGCCACAAAAAGACGGCGGTGCTGATATGGGCGCTGCTGGTATGGGTGGCATGGGCGGAATGGGCGGCATGATGTAATTGCCTTTCCCCTGAACAAGAAAAACCCAGCTTCGGCTGGGTTTTTTGTTTTAGTTCGACCGTCAGTGGGCGTGAAAACTAGTGCGCAGATGCAGATGAAAATAAATTCATCACGGCCACACCGGCAACAATCAGCGCCATTCCAATCACCGCCGGCGTATCAAGCTTCTGACCGAAGACCAACCAACCAATGAGCGCTATCAAAGTCACACCGGCGCCAGCCCAGATGGCATAAGCAATACCCACAGGGATCGCTCGGAGTGTTAGCGCAAGCAAATAGAAGGAAAAACTGTATCCCACCACCACTAATACGGAAGGGACGAGCTTAGAAAAGCCGTCACTGTTTTTGAGTGATGCGGTTGCAATCACCTCTGCCACGATGGCAAACCCCAGAAAAAGCCAATGCTTCATATCGATGACTCCCTAGTGAGAAACAGAGCGACTATGCTACCAGCCCGAATGTATGATGTATGCCTCATTTTATGGGAAGAGCAGAGGGTGGGTACTATAATAGGAAGCTTGGTAAGCGAAAGTGGGAAGGTTTTTGCAGGTTTATTAAACAAAACGACCGTTTTTGTTTACTTTTTGCGCTAACGAAAAGTTTTTTGCAAAAAGGGGTTGCGGGAAAAACTGAAATCTCTATACTGCGCTTCCTGTCGACGGGGCAATGAGACGCAAGTCACGAAATGCCGACCACTAAATCGACACGCTCTTTAACAATTTGACCTATGCAATCTGTGTGGGCACTCGTTGAGAATAGACAAAAAGATTTA
>NZ_MUFP01000021.1 GCF_001996165.1 Salinivibrio proteolyticus
AAATAATAATACATTGATTTCATTAATCACTAAAACTAGTGTCCGCTCGCCGTTAAAAAATTATTCCACTCGGCAAACAAAACATAAAAACAAACAACGTAGAGTAATTATAATGAAAAGAATGATCACATTGTTGGCTATCGCTATACCATTGTCCGCTTCCGCGGATGATACACAAATAAATACCTTTATGACGGAGTTCCATCAAGACCCCCAAAAGGTCATGAACGCACTTCCCCCGAAAGGTGGTGACGACTACCAAACCCCTGAAGCTAATGTTGTAGAGCGCTTTCGAGCAAGGATACGTGATGACATTATGGCGCGCGCAGCTGGCACACCGCCACCATTAGACCTTAATGATCGTATTGTCGAGCCCTTATCAAACATACGCTTGTATAATGATAACCCCGCTCGCTTAGTTGACGCAGGAAATAATTTAATCCGTAATTTATCAGTATTAAGCCAGCAAGCACCGATTAGCAAAAAACTGACAACACAGCCATGGTCAGATACCTATTGGCCATTATATTCAGGTGCCGCGGCATGGCGCTATGCAGACCGAGAGCTTTCCGCCTCTAATTGGCAAAGTTATTATGACTTCTCTCATACTATAAAGCCTGTTAATACTTATCCTGCTCACCAACGTGATTTGCTTTCCCCCGCAGAAAAGTATGATTTATTAGTGGGTGACTCGAACTACACATTAACCAAGAAGTCGTGGGATTCAGGAAAAGGTTACTTCGAGTCACAAGGCCATGTAGAAAAGTGGATGGGACTGTGTCATGGCTGGGCTGCAGCCGCGTACATGCTGCCTCGCCCCAAAAAATCTGTTTCTGTACCGGACGCGAATGGCGAGATGTTAAAGTTCTATCCCTCAGATATTAAGGCATTAGGAACCTTACTGTGGGCGGAAGCGCCTTTTGACACCAAATTTATCGGTGGTCGCTGTAATATCAAAAATCCACAAAAAGATGAAAATGGCCGAATTATTGAGCCCGATTGTGTCGACAACAACCCAGGCAGTTGGCACTTAGCGGTGTTAAATCAAATCGGCATCACAGGGCGCAGTATGATCATGGACGCGACCTATGACTATCAAGTTTGGAACCAGCCGATTCTCGGGTACAAACTTACCTACTTTAACCCACAAACTCACCGCTCTTCGGATGATCCCAACAAGGTCAAGATCCCACTGGCCCAATATAGTAAAGATAAGTTCGCGAAATACCGTTCGAGAAGTACGCAGTCGATCGTCGGTGTGCAAATGGTGGTCGACTATATGGTTGAAACCAACCCTACTCACCGTGACAAAGATATTCCAACATTCGATGGCGTCTCTCGAGTCACTTACTACTACGACTTAGAGTTGGATAAACAAGGCGATATCATTGGCGGCGAGTGGTACCAGAACCGTCATCCTGATTTCTTGTGGACACCGACTCCCAATGCCATTGCTAAATCTTACTATGATGGACAAGGTTCATGGCGTATTGATCAGCCCGTCCCCACGAGCTGGCAGCGTCAGGCACCTCACGCATCACGTTACTCACAGCCTATGACCGCTGTTGTTTCAACGCTCTTCGATGCATCGGCAGGCGCACAAACGCCCGCTATATCGTGGCAACAGCTGGTGACCCAAGACAACCATTGCCTCGACGTTGAGTCGAGCAGCAACCATCCCGGCGCAAACGTATTTGGCTGGCAATGTCATGGTGGTAGTAACCAGCAGTGGCAATTAACCCCTGAAGGAAAACTCATGAGTAAAGTGGCACCAGATTTATGCTTGGATCAGAAAGGTGTACAAATCAGCATGGAATCGTGCGCTGACACCCCGAGCCAAACATGGCGATTTGAGGGTGGGCAAATGAAAAATGCGTTAGATAATGCGTTGAAATGGAATGCAAATACATGGCGCGTTGAGGCTGACATCAAGGGCAGTCAGTGGGAATGGCGCTAACCTCTTACAATCTTCGTTAAATCACAAACGGCGAGCTTCATGCTCGCCGTTTTTGTTTGCTTTATGCCTGAGTCAGTGTTTGCCAGAGCGCCTGCCATGCATCTGGGCGGCGATAGTATTGGCTCACTGTGATGGCTTGCCATTGACCGTTTTGCTCCACCAGCATGGATGGAAAACCGCGTAAGCCATGCGCTGCCATCAATTGACGGGTTTGATTCACCGCAGGCATCACATCATTTTCGGCGCGATTCATCGCCTGTTGCCAAGCCCCTGCCTCTATCCCCATCTCACTGGCAAGCTCTGCGAGCGTGTCAGCGTCATAGACGGAGCGACCTTGCTGATAATGGCCACGCTGGATGCGTTTCAGCATCTCTGCCCCCTGACCATCAAGCTGCTGGGCAGCGAGGATGGCTTGCGCGGTCATAAAGGAGTCCAAAATTACCGGCTGGTCGCTTGCCACGCGGTCTAGATAGGCTTGACCAAATGTCTGTCCGGTTTGATCGGCAATGGTCTGATCTGCCGCCAAGATGTGTTGACGAAAGCTGTCTTCAATCGGCGCACGCTCTCGCATACCACCTGGATGAAGCTGCAAGTTAATCTCAGGGGTGTTGCTCAAGCTTTCAATCAAGGTGGCGGCGCCAAAGCACCAGCCACACATTGGGTCAAAAATATAGTGGACGTTTACCATTCCATCTCTCCCATATGTACTTTGGCACCAATTTCCAAAGCCATCGGCAAACCCGCTTTCGGATATTTCGCTTGCATGGTTTTAATCAGCTCAGCACTGTCTTTGCTGTTTGCTTTCGCCTCGGCAAAGTCTTGCAAATACTGCTGGGCAAAAGTAATGGTGTCAGCGTTCAGTGCCGTGCCCGCGGTCATGTGTCCTGGGATCACGACTTTAGGCTTCAGTGCTGCCATTTCTTCTAGTTGTGCGGCCCAACCTTCACGCGCTTGGTCAGATTGTGCGTCTGCCATCCAAAGGTGAACATTGCCATACACAGCGACGTTACCTAGGATCGCCTTGTTGGCTGGGATCCAAAGATACGGACGATGTGCCAACTCGCCTTTCGCGCCGCGAATTTCAATTTTACGACCGTCCAGTGTCAATGATGAACGGGTATAAGCAGCAGGCACTACAGGGTTTTGCGGTGCATTATCACCCATTTTTGGAGCCCAAAATGCCATTTTTCCATCCAGTTTTTCTGCAATGGTGGCGCGCACTGCCGGTGTGGTGATCACTTTTGCGTCAGGGAACATGCCGTGCAGCACTTCCGCGCCAAAATAATAATCTGGGTCTGCTTGGCTAATAAAGATAGTGGTCAGCTCTTTCCCAGAGTCCAGCACTTTAGCGGCAATACGCAGCGCGTCTGCTTTAGTAAAGCCCGTGTCAACCACCATGGCTTCGGTTTCGCCATACACCAAGGTTGAGTTTACGTGGAAGCTATTACCATCCGCGTTATATACGTCCAAGTTCAAGGGTTCAGCATTATTTGCTGCCATTGCGCTGCCAGTCAGTAATAAAGAGGCGGCTAGGGTTTTTATCAATTTCATCGTCGTGCTCCGTTGTTTGCATTCGGTGTTGAGATGCTGTGCAGTTTACGGGCTCGACTTGTTCGAATATATAGCTAATAATTTACATCATTATTTCACAATTCGAGCATGTAAACGGGTCGTACCGCCTTACGAACGGCTGGCTCTTAAGCATAGATGAGATTGACATGGACACACTGACTGCAGCCCGCGTATTGATTGATGTCGCCCTTACGCAAAGTTTTACCGCCACTGCCGAGCGTCTCGAGATGTCGCGCCCCATGGTGACTCGTCATGTCGAAGCGCTGGAAGACTGGTTAGGCGTGCGCTTATTGCAGCGCACCACGCGCAAAGTATCGTTAACCTCCGCTGGCGAGCAAAGCTTGCCACAACTGGAACAATGGGTTGAACAAGCCAATGCCCTGACACAGCAATGGCAACAAGACGCGGGCTTGACCGGAAAAGTGCGGGTGGCCACCAGTATGTCGTTTGGTTTTGCGCAACTGATCCCCGCGGTAAAGCCCTTTATGGCCGCTCACCCCGGGGTCGATGTAGATATTGAAGTGCAAGACAAGGCCGTCGATTTGATTGCGGAACGGATTGATATAGCCATCCGCATTGCATCCAACCCGGATCCTTCCCTAATTGGTCGTCCGATCGCCGCGTGTGATTCCGTTTTGGTAGCGGCACCGGATTATTTGGCGGCCCATGCACCGATCCGCTCACCGGAAGATCTCACCGCGCATAGCTGTCTCAGTTACAAGCAGTTTGATCGACCGATTTGGCATTTAGACAAAGGCGAGGAACACGCCGCGGTTGAAGTGCAAGGTAAGCTCTCAGCTAACGAGGCGACCACCTTACTCAGTGCTGCCATTCAGGGCATGGGCATAAGCATGCAGCCGGTGTACCYGGCTCATAGTGCCATTGCGCGAGGTCAGTTGGAGGTCGTGCTCCCCGATTGGCAACCCAAGGCAATGGATATCTACGCCTTGTATCCGTCGCGTCGCAACCAGCCACCGGCGGTGCGTGCGCTGCTGGATGCGCTGATTGCCCACTTCGCCAATCGCGAGTGGGCACCGGTTGCTATTTAGTCAGCAGAAAAAATTGAGTGATGAGAGGATAAGCTCGCAGGCTTAATCAGACGATTTTGCTCGCGCAGCATGATAACGCTGGGCTTTAACCAGCCATTTATCAAGCTGATTGGCAAAGGCTTGTTTTTGCTGCGGACCAAGCGGAGCAGGCCCACCTGTGTGCACACCGCTACTGCGCATGGTTTCCATAAAATCACGGATATTAAGCCGGGCGCGGATGTTTTCTTTGGTCAGCAATTCGCCGCGGGTGTTAATCACCGTCACGCCCTTTTCAATCACTTCATCCGCGAGCGGAATGTCTTGGGTGATCACCAAATCACCCGCCTCTGCTTCGGCAACAATTTGGTTGTCCGCCACATCAAAGCCCTTTTCTACCTGACGTGAACTGGCGTAAGGCGACGGCGGTAAACGGATAAACTGGTTGGCAATAAAGGTGGCTTGAATGTGCGTTCGGTGTGCCGCGCGTACTATCATCTCGCGCATCGCGACCGGACAAGCGTCCGCATCTACCCATATTTGCATGCTGGTTCTCTTAGCGTTAGCGTCAATGCCTGCATTAAACCCCAATTCACCGCAAATTGAAACGTTACCCCTGCGTCGTATCCGCGTTTAGTAATGGCTTTACATCGCTTAGCTGCTCAGACGCGCAGATAATAGGCTGTGTTGGCCGCCCGCTCTCAAACTGCGCTAACCAAGACGTTAAGCATGGCATCACATCATCCGCGAACGCCGCCTCTCCCTGCCACCAAATCCGTGCCAGCGTTAACCAACGGTGACGCTCACTGTGCGCGTTGGCGATGTTGTCGGTGCGCAGTAGACTGTGATCGGCATTTTCAAACACACGCACGTGATAAAAAGACAGCGGTGCATTAGCGAGCAGTTGGTGATACGTAGAAGCGGTTTTATCTGAGTCGACATAAGCATCCCGCGCACCAAACAACGCTAACGTGGGCACGTCGAGATCGATTAAATCAGCAGTCACATCCGAGGCCCAATTACGTTGTACAAATTGCCAAAAGGCCTCACTCATGGGCGCTTTCTCATCCTGTTTTACGTGGTTGAGGTACTGTTGATACGACGCGCCGGACTGGATCAAGGCATCCACTGTCGCCTCGGCAGCTTGCTCTTCCGCAATAGCTGATTCACTGTATCCGGCGGCTAATCGCCGTTGATGTCCAGAATACTCGGATTGCGCCATCCAGTTGACTGCCCCACCGACACTGATCAAAAAGTCGATGTTTTCGACTTGGTGCGCCACCTTCGGGATCACCCAACCGGCTTGGCTAAAGCCCATCAACCCCAGTTTGCCATTCTTTAGCCCCAAGGTTTGGCGCAAATAGCGAATCGCCGCCGCGACTTCATCGGCCCGATCTTGCATCGATTGCGACCGCCAATCCCCGCTCGACTCTCCCACTCCCGGCTTATCCCAAGACAACGCACACCACCCATTCGCCGCTAACACTCGCCAAAGTGGGAGGTAATAACCAAACGCATCGGTCGGCACGTCACCAGAGCCATGCACAAACACCACACACTGATTCGGCGTCTCAGTACCTAAAGGTAAAATTAACTCACCCGTGAGCTGATTATCGCCGGCGTTAAAGTGAATGGCTTGAAGCGTCAGCCCCGCGTTTGGGTCATCCATGACTATGACCACAAACGTGCCTATCAGCACCAGCGCTATCAAACCTCGCTTTAGCCACTTCATCCCCTTTCTCCTTCCACCCATTACCGCTAAAAGGTATATAAATAGCCGGTATTGAACGACCACAAATCGTCTCTATCAACAATAGGGCTGTCTGATACTTCATCGCCATAGTGGCGATAGCTCACCCCCAACAAAAGATGATGCGCGCGGCCAAACCTGTAATAGAGATTGAGGTCGGATTGAAGCATGCAGGTTTGATCAGGTTGATAAGTGGGTCGGCCAGCTTTGGCGTCTTGGGCTGACACACCGACATAATAACGACTCACCGCGCGACCCACACAAGTCAGTGACACTTGAGGGTCAAGCACCCACGGGCCTTGTTCCATCGGCGCGCCATAGCGGCCCACCACCGCGCCACTGTTATGATTATCCGAGATATCATGATGGTAGCCGAGCTCAAAATAGCCCACCGACGTTATCCAGCCAGTGGTTAGATTAGCGGTATACACCTTATCGAGACTTTTCATATCTTTGAGGGTTTTGCTGTCACCGCGGGCGTGATCGCCAAACACATCGTCGCCCACGCCCGCCGACACATACCAGCTGTCGCTCTCGGCGAGATACACACCTAGGGTATCGTTGCGATAAAAAATCCCCTCCCATTGCGCCTCAACCACCAGCTCAATGTCTTGGTCATTTTCACCACCGAGATATATCGACGGCTCCGTATAGCCGACCAGACCAACGGTCAGATAATTATCCGCGGACATACTGTCGGTTTGCGCATGCCCGGCCAAGGGCACCAAGGTCAAAACGAAACAGATAAGTGTGACAAATGGATTCACTGGCGATTCTCCATAATGGCGAAATAGTAACTGAGAGTTCGCCCTTATCTTGAAACAACCGGTATTAAGAAAACCTTAAGACTCYCCCGTCATTTTGTGCGCGGCTTCCCAATTGATAACCGCCTTCGCCATCTGAACGTCACATTGAAATTCAAAATGCCAGTTGAGCTGTCCGGCAATGCGCTCAACAAGCTGTAGGCCTAGACCAAATCCGATCTGATTCTCATCCACGTCTGAATCAATAGGGTTGGCAATCGAAAACTGCCCGTTGGTGATCTTAATCTCAATCGCGCCGGGCGCACTGTAGGTGAGCGCATTGCGAATCAGGTTGGTACCCGCAATACGAAACAATTCCCTCTCAATAGAAATAGGATCACTGTGATTATCGATATGGACAGTCACTGGCTTATGCGCTGCAAGATACGCCAGCTCATCCATGAGGGTTGCGCAGAGCGATCCTAGGTCGACCTTTGATTGGCGAATCTTATCTGGATGTTGCCGTGCCAACCAAAGCAGTGATTCAGACAGTGCCATCATATTGGCGTTGGCACGCGAGGCGCGCTGCAAGGCCGGATAACTGGCATCCTTGTCATCGATACGCAGTGACAAAGTATCCAAGGATGCTTGTATAATCGCCAACGGCGTACGCAGTTCATGGCTGGCATGCTTTAAGAACTGCTGCTCCCGTTGATTATGCTCACGCACCTGTTGCAGCGAGGCCATCAAGTGGTCGGCGATTTGGTTAACTTCACGTACCGAAAAGCGCACATCGATGGCTTGATCAGGGTGTGTTTTTACCCGCGCCGACCATGCCACCAACTCTTTGAGTGGCTTCAATGCATTGTTAAACAACAGCCCAATCACGGTGACAAGCACCAGCATAAAAGCGGTAATTAACACGCTGGCATCGGCCAACGAGCGCTCGACAATCATGGCGGCTAATGCCTCGATTTTTTCTGCCGCTTCAAACTCGATCAAGTACAGGCCTTGGGATAGGTGCTGATCGGAGTACAACAAATAACCATACTCTCGCGCGCCACTGTCATTGATGCGCTGAATTTCAATTGGATCATCGGGCTGTATCGGCTCTGAGGAAAACAAATCACGCACCGATGTCGGGATAGCCTGCCAATCTCGATACGCACTGACAGTGTCACTTTGGGGTAATGGGTAGTTAGGATCGGCGGCCAGCTTCTGCTCTAGCTTGATAGCATCGAGCCGCATGTAGTTTTTGCCTGCCTGACTGATTTGATAAAAGCTAAACACGGTGACAAGTGCCAACAACCCGATAAAGATCGCCACCGCCATGAACACAAGCTGGCGACGCGATTGTGCCGCGAGGCTTCGAACAGGGCTTTGGCTCATACCGGCGCGGCCTCAGAAAGGGACAAACCAATACCGACATGGGTGTGGATCAGCGTTTTAGCAAAGGGTTTATCAACCACTTTACGCAAATGGTGAAGGTGCACGTTAATGGTTCCTTGGCTCACATCATCGCTGGCCCAAATCGCCTCCTCAATATCGCTTTTGGACACCACAGTGGGTGAGCGGCGAGCGAGTAGCAACAGAATGTTCCAACCGATAGGGGTCAGCTTAAGCGGCGTATCACCGCGCGACGCGATATGCTCTTTGGGGTAAATCGTCAGATCAGCAATGGTGATACACTCTCGTACCGGTTGATGACGTCGATGCAAGGCCTGTAAACGTGCGAGCAACAACGGCATGGTGCAAGGTTTGACCACATAATCATCTACACCGGCGCGAAAGCCCTCAAGCTGGTCGGTGTCCGCACCGCACGCGGTCAGCATTAACACCGGAGTATCAATCCCCTGCTCACGCAACTCACGACAAACCGCCATACCCTGAACGTTGGGCAGCATATTGTCGAGTATCACACAATCAAACGTCTGCTGGCTGGCAAGCTGGATCCCCGTTTCGCCGTTATAGGCAAAATCACAGTCGATATTATGCAGCTCTAAATATTCTGACATCGCTAAGCTGAGATCGTGGTCATCTTCAATGATGAGTATTTTCATGCGGCGTGCTCTTCTATCCGTGTCGTTTTTAATCTACACGAATCCATTGGATAAAATACACCCCACTCTATTGATCTCGTCCGATACAAAAAAAGCGCCCGCAGGCGCTTTCATCGAGAGACTATCATATGACTTACTTTAGCAATGCCAACACCGCATTGACGCAGGCTTCAGATGACACTGGATTTTGCCCTGTCACTAAGTTGCCATCAGTAACCACATACGAGGTAAAGTCATCCGCTTTCTCATAAAGACCGCCGTTTTCTTTGAGCATGTCTTCGACTAAAAATGGTACTACCTCGGTTAAGCCAACGGCAGCTTCTTCGCTATTGGTGAAACCAGTAACCCGTTTGCCTTTCACCAGTGGCTCGTCACGATCTGAACGCGTATGACGGAACACAGCAGGGCCGTGGCATACCGCACCAACGGGTTTGCCCTGATAGTAGAAGGTCTCAATCAACTGACGAGATGTCGGGTCTTCCGCCAAGTCCCACAATGGACCGTGTCCACCGGGATAGAAAATCGCATCATACTCATACGCATTCACATCGCTCAGCGTGACGGTGTTATTAACCATATCTTGCAACTCCGCATCGCCATCAAACCGGCGTGTGGATTCCGATTGCGCATCTTCCGCCTCGCTGTTTGGGTCAATCGGCGCCGTTCCGCCTTTAGGGCTCGCGACCACAACGGTTGCCCCTGCATCTTTAAACGCGTAGTAAGGGGTGGTGAACTCTTCAAGCCAAAAGCCTGTCTTGTGCCCCGTCTCGCCCATGGCATCGTGAGATGTCAGCACCATCAAAATTTTGTGTTGTTGCATCATCGCTCCTTGTTGTTTGACGCGTTCATTGACCGCTTTGCTATTCGGCAACCTTGTTACTAACGAAGTAAATCCCAGTTTTGATCAGTTGACGGTTTCTTTACTTTCATCGAATAACATTGACTTAAGCCTAGCTTAACAATGACACCACCCTCCTGTCTGCCGCTACAATGAGTACATCCATTGAGGGCAACGCCCTCATCACGTTTAAAGTAATCATGTATCGAACATGCAAAAGAGGTCATCATGAAAAAGGCATTTGTACTAGCACCACTCGCTCTTGTCGCTGTTTTAGTGGGCTGTGAGCAACAGGCCAATGACAAACCTGCAACCGAGACGCAAGTTGAAAACGCAGTAGAAAATGTTCAAGCTGGCGCAGAACAAGCAATGGATAGCGCCGAGAATGCGGTTGATGCAGCAGGCGATGCTGTCAACGAAATGGTTGATCACCACAATGCAAAACTATCACTAGATTGGAATGGTACGTATCAAGGTGTCGTCCCTTGTGCTGACTGCGAAGGTATCGAAACCAGCCTGACACTAAACGAAGATAACACCTATGTATTAACCAAAACTTATCTTGGTAAAGAAGGTGAGGCATTAAAAGAGGAAGGGACCTTTACTTGGGGCGACATGGGTACCATCGTCACCCTCCAAGGCCTAACCGACACGCCTAATCAGTTCTTTGTTGCAGAGAACCAAATCATCATGCTCGATATGAACGGTGAGCGTATCGACGGTGATTTAGCCGACATGTATGTGCTGAAAAAACAATAAGCACCGTTTTAAGCACCCAATCAGCAGGTTGGGTGCTATTAGTGCAATCTGCTGCCTAAGACTGGTTCAGTGCTTTGTAAGAGCGCTGTGCCAGCTTTCACCCTATGACCATATCCGCCTTTCGTTATTTTCTCCTCGCCCGGTTTTGTGCTGTTAATAACAGTTGTCACATTAGTGACAAAATTGTTTCTAACAAAACTTGACGATATTTCACTCTATGGTGTAACCCTTAACTAGAGGCGAAACAAAACCTTATCCTGTTGTGGAAAGCAGTGCGCCATTGTCGACAAATTAGACAATGAAAATCAGAGATGTACAGCTGTTCACACAAGCGAGCCTCCTCCGTTTGTTCGATAACAAGACCGAAAAACGGCACCTTTCTGTACCGGTAATCGCCTTTGATCCAAGTTCGATTACCGGTCAGTAGTACGTTTTAGTAGCGCCACAGTCGTGGTATTGGACAGGAGTCATGCGTATGAGCGACGTTGTATTGAAGTTTTCATACGAAGAATACAGCGCCCGTTTAGCGAAGGTTCGCTATGCGATGGAAGAGCATGAGATTGATACCTTGTTGGTCCATGATCCTTCAAACATGGCATGGTTAACAGGCTATGACGGTTGGTCGTTTTATGTGCCCCAATGTGTCGTGATCGGCGCGACAGGCGACCCTCTTTGGTTTGGTCGCATTCAAGACGCCAATGGTGCATTACGCACTGTCTACATGAGTGCAGAATGCATCACCTATTACCCTGACCACTACGTAATGAATCCCCCGCTCCACCCCATGGAGTACTTGTCTAACTATGTACTCGCTGAGCGTTACTGGGATCGGGGGCGGATCGGTGTTGAGAAAGACAACTATTATTTCAGTGCCACCGCGTTTGAATCATTAAAAGAAAATCTCCCGATGGCAACCTTGGTCGATGCGACTGGGTTGGTCAACTGGTGTCGTGCGGTGAAATCCGATCAAGAACTGACCTATATGCACACCGCCGCCCGCATTGTAGAAAACATGCATCGTGTGGCCTTTGAAATGATTGAACCCGGTTTACCCAAACACCTACTGGTGGCCGAGATTAATAAGCATGCGGTAGTCGGTCATGACGGTCACTTCGGTGACTACTCAGCCATCGTCCCCATGCTACCCTCTGGCGGTGATGCCGCCGCCCCTCATCTCACGTGGGATGATCGTCCGTTTAAACGGGGAGAAGGCACCTTTTTTGAAATTGCCGGGGTGCATCGGCGTTATCATTGTCCGCTCTCTCGCACCATTTTCTTGGGCGAACCTGGCTATGAGTTCCTACGTGCAGATGAAGCCTTGCAAGCCGGTATTGAAGCTGGACTCGCCGTCGCCAAGCCCGGTAACACCTGTGGCGACATTGCCAACGCGCTCAATGATGCGTTGTTGCGCTATGGGTTTGACCGAGAAGGCGCACGGTGTGGATACCCGATTGGGCTGAGCTACCCACCCGACTGGGGAGAGCGCACCATGAGCTTACGCCCCAGCGATCAAACCATTTTGCGTGAGGGAATGACGTTCCACTTCATGCCGGGACTGTGGATGAAAGATTGGGGGATGGAAACCACAGAAAGCATTGTGATCACCCGAGATGGTGCGCAAACACTATGTGATTTGCCCCGTCAGCTTTTTATCAAGCACTAGCGGCACCTCTCAATCAATTCAGTATGGGCACAGCCATTGTGTCCTTTTCTATTCAGCCAAGTGGGTATTTTTGGCTACACTGATAACGTAATGATTTAACATCAAACTTTACCGTGATCAGCCGTATAACATGCCAAGACACATCACAAGGAGAGGTTATGGAGCCTACCGCGATTGAAGCCACCGTCGATTTCCATGCCGATGGCGTGCAACACGGCTTTCTTAAACTGCCTCACTCGCACGACCAATCTGCTTGGGGCTGTGTCACCATCCCCATTACCGTGATCAAAAACGGCGAGGGAAAAACAGTACTGCTGACTGGCGGTAATCATGGGGATGAATATGAAGGGATCACCGCGCTGCTCAATACCTGCCATCAACTGATGCCAAGTGATATTAAAGGGAGGGTGATTATCTTACCCATGATGAACGCGCCGGCCGTGATGGCAGGCACACGCACGTCACCTTGGGATCAAGGCAATATGAATCGCGCGTTTCCCGGCTCCCCCACTGGCAGCGTCACCGAGCAGATCGCGGATTACTTCACTCGCTATTTGATCCCACAGTGTGATACAGCACTTGATATTCATTCGGGTGGAAAAACCTTAGATCTTATTCCCTATGCCGCGTCTCACCGTTTAGAAAATCTGCAACAAGCGGAAGCCTGTGCAGAGGGCGCGCGCTTGTTCGGTGCACCTTATCAAGTACAGACCACCGAAATGGATGCCACTAGCATGTACGACACCGCAGTAGAGCAACAAGGCAAGATTTTCGTCACCACCGAGTTAGGCGGCGGTGGCACCAGTACACCGGAATCAATCGCAATCACCCAGCGTGGTATTCATAATTTCTTGGTCTTTTCTGGCGTGTTGCAAGACGACTATCGCCATCCCCCTGTGCCTCCCATCGCACTGGAGTTGCCTGACAAGCATTGTTACGTCCAAAGTGAACATGCCGGCATCATTGAATTCTGTGTACACCTCGGCGATCCCATCAAACGTGGCGATTTGATCGGTAAAGTACATAACATCGAACGGACAGGAACAGAGCCCGTTCCTTACTATGCCGAGCGTGATGGCATTTTGCTGGCCAAGCGCCACCTCGGTCGTATTTACATGGGCGATACCTTTGCCGTTATTGCTGAGCCTGTTTAGCGGAGGCGCCATGAAGTTGGACAAATTTGATATAAAAATCCTTCAAATCCTCCAGCAAGATGGAAGGATCACCAAGTCTAACCTTGCCCAAGCGATTAATTTATCGGTCAGCCCTTGTTGGGAACGCGTCAAACGCCTCGAGCAAGCAGGGATCATTGAAGGTTATGGCGCACGAATTAACCCTGATGCGGTGGTTAAGTTAAATACCGTGTTAGTCGAAATCACGCTTGGTCAGCACGATGTCGACAGCTTTCAACGCTTTGAGCGCGCCATGCAAGCCTGTGAAGATGTGAAAGAGTGCTGGGCCACAGGCGGGGGGATAGACTACATCGTTCGGCTTGGCGTGACCGATATTGACTACTACCAACGGCTTATCGACAACTGGTTGACTGACAACTTAGGCATAAAACAGTACTACACCTATATCGTCACCAAGCAAGTCAAACGCCCTGCATTGACATTACCACTCGAAACACCCGATATCGCCGCCAACAACTATTGATAAATGTATAATTTATTGGGATTTTTCCGGACTAACATTTAACTTTTCAGCAACATAAAAGCAACTGTTTCATGATTGCTTGATAAGTCTATCATTCTAGACATGGCGATTACACGACTCACGCTGGCTTAACTAGCCTCTATCGGGAAGACATTAATGTCTTACTCACTCACTGTAGATAGAGGATAATAATGAATAAGTCAGTTATGCTATCCGTCAGCGTTGCGCTTCTTAGCGGCATGGCGCTTCCCACATCAGCGGCAGACACACTTCCAATTCCCGCTCCCATTAACATCGCAAGCCAGTACAGTCTCCAAGCCGATTTAGCGCCTCCGAAAACATTTCGTGCTACAGCACTCGGTGAAACGTATCAAAACAGCATAAAAATACATCAAGCAGACGCCGCCTTCGTCAAGGTACACTTCGCACAGTTCTCACTGCCTGATGACGCTTATGTTGATGTGACCAGCGCCGATGGGACTGAAAGCTACCGCTATAGCAATCAAGCCAATGGCAAACGCACATTTAATCCCACTCAGGGTGACGATGGCGTGGCGCAGTTTTCGGCCATGTCCGTCCACGGCGACACAGCAATCGTGACGCTCGTCCTTCCCACAGGTACCCAATGGCAACCTCAGCATGCGCTGAGTGTCGATCGTTACCAAGCGGGTGATCCGGAAAATCTGATGGCGGCAGCTCAAGACGTAGGAACGCTATCGACGTGCGGAATCAACGAGCGTAAAGATGTGGCATGTTGGCAAGATAGCCATCCAGAGGAGTATGAGCGCAGTCGCCCTGTCGCACGCTTGCTTATGAATGGTAGTGGCCTGTGTACTGGCTGGCGCGTAGGGCCAGATAATCACATGTTCACCAACAATCACTGTGTTGAAAGCCAGTCTGAGCTGACGAGCACGGAAATATGGTTTAATTATCAGCGTCCAAGTTGTGGCAGCGGCACCATCAATGACATCGTTAAAGTCACAGGGGATCAGCTACTCAAAACCGATTATACCCTTGACTACACCCTGTTCAGCGTCAATGACTTCGCACGAATTGCTCAGTTTGGTTATATGGGCCTTGATGTACGCATGCCACAAGTTGGCGAAACCATCTTTATTCCTCAGCACGGCGCCGGAAACCCGAAAGAACTTGCTATTGAAAGTGACCAAAACAATGGTGGGATTTGCCAGATTGATGTCGCAGCGACCAATGGCCGAGGCACAAATACAGATGCGGGTTACTTCTGTGACACCACAGGCGGTTCATCAGGTTCTCCGGTGCTGGCAAGCAGCAGCCGCAACGTGATAGCCCTCCACCACTTCGGTGGCTGTGAGAACCAAGGGGTACGGATTGATAAAATCTGGCCACAAGTCGCCGGTGAGTTTAATAATGTCCCGCCACAAGGGGATCATCAAGCCGGTGGCGCGCCTGTGGCGGTTTTCAACGGTCAATGTACCGCACTTGGCTGTGAGTTTGATGCCAGTGGCGCGAGCGACACAGACGGGCAAATCGTGAGCTATCAATGGGATTTCGGTGATGGTTACCAAGGCAGCGGTATGACAGCGTCGCATCAGTACGGCGCCGCGGGCACCTATTCCGTCACTCTCACCGTGACCGACGATCAAGGCCTCACCAGCTCTGCGAGTAAAAACTTCACGGTGGGTAGTGACAATGACTACCCTAAAACTGATCTGAGTGGCGATCGCAGCAGTTGGCAATACTTCTTATACACTGCACCGCAAGCGGGCACTGCCACCATTCGTATATATGGCGGAACCGGTGATGCGGATTTATACGTTGAAAAGGGCACCAAGCCAGATCTCAACCAGTTTAGCTGTCGCCCTTACACCAGTGGTAATAATGAAACCTGCAGCCTTGATGTCAACGCGGGCGATGAGGTATTTATGGGCATTCGGGGATATCGGCCCTTTAGTGGCGTCACCCTCGATGTAAACCAGTAATCACTCCTTCCTTAGGCGCACCCTGCGGTTGGTGCGCCTAATTTTGCAAATAACGACACCTTATATATCGCCATTTATCGCGCTCAATCGGTATTTTTGTTATCACCAGAAAATTTTCTTCTGCCTTTCCCTCGTTTCAGAAAAAATTTTGCCGATCGCCAGTTCTAACAGAAAACCTGTCGCGTGCACTTTGCATACAGTGAATGTAGGCAAGCGCTGATAGGCAGCGTCGCTGCTTTACGATGAGGAGTGTGTATGACCGTATTCCAATCACGCGATCTTAACTACACAGGTACCGCCGCGAATGCTCTGCGTCACGACGTGGCCGGTAAAGCAAGTTCAGATGTACTCGCGTATCTCGACGATCAGCGTTTATTTCGACAGCTCGCCTACTGCAATGGCAAGTGGATGAATGGCAACGCCGATACGCCCGTGTTGAATCCAGCCACGGGAGAAATTCTGGGCTATACCGCCTCACTGAGCGCTGCACAAGTCAATCAAACCATCGACGATGCGCAAGCGGCATTTCATCTGTGGCGTGCGGAGTCGGCCGAAACCCGCGCGGAACGCTTAATGCAATGGCATGACTTAGTGATGGACAACCAACACGATCTCGCGCATTTGATGGTGCTCGAGCAAGGCAAAACACTTCGCGAAGCCGAAGGCGAAATTGCCTATGGTGCGTCTTTTATACGTTGGTTTGCTGAAGAAGCGAAACGTGCCTACGGCGACACTATGCCTAGCCATATTCCCAACGCTCACCTTGCGACCTTACGTGAACCCATTGGCGTTGCCGCTTTGATCACCCCGTGGAATTTTCCCAGCGCAATGATCACGCGCAAAGCGGCAGCGGCACTCGCTATTGGCTGCAGCGTGATCGTTAAACCTGCGGAAGAAACGCCCTTCTCCGCCCTCGCATTGGCCGAGCTTGCGGAACGCGCAGGGATCCCAGCCGGTGTATTTAACGTGATCATGGGTGATGCCCCCATGGTTTCAACTCAGCTATGTCAAAGCGACAAAGTCAAAGCGATGAGCTTTACCGGCTCAACCCGTGTCGGCCGTCTGCTGCTCGAGCAAAGTGCTCACACTGTGAAAAAATGCGCCATGGAGCTTGGCGGTAATGCGCCCTTTATCGTCCTGCCAGACATGGATATTCAGCAAGCGGCACGTGCCGCCATCGATGCGAAATTTCAAACCTCAGGACAAGACTGCCTCGCCGCGAACAAAATCTTGGTGCCAAGTGACAAGTACCAAGCCTTTGCGGATGCCTTTGCGGCATTAATGGACGAACTTGAAGTGGGTAACGGCTTGTTACCCAGCACGGATATTGGTCCATTGATTTCCTCTCGCGCGGTGGATAAAGCGCAAGCCTTAGTGGATGACGCCATCGCCAAAGGCGCCACCGTGGTTGGCGGCAAGCTTAACCCAAATCTCGGCGAAAACTTCTTTGCACCCACCCTGGTCACCAAAGTGACACCCGATATGTTGGTGTATCAAGAAGAAACCTTTTGCCCTGTGGCCGTGATCATTGCCTATGATGATCTCGACCAGGCCATTGCCATGGGCAATGACACTGAATACGGCTTAGCCGCCTATGTCTACGGTAATGATATTCGTGATATTTGGCGCTGTCTGCGCGGTCTTGAAGTCGGCATGGTCAGCGTTAATTCAGTAAAGATGACCGGACATCCTATTCCCTTTGGCGGTGTCAAACAATCAGGCTTAGGCCGTGAAGGGAGCCGTTACGGTATCGACGAGTTTAGTGAAATTAAATACTACTGTTTGGGTGGCCTGCCCACCGTGAGCGGCAGCTAATTAAGGTTTGCGTAAGGATAAGGAGACTGATCATGCGTCCAGAAACGAAAGCTTTGTTGGAAAAAGACAGAAATACCGTCTTCCACGCATCAACACACTTGAAGCAGTACGCCCACGGCGAAATGCCTGGCCGAGTGATTGAGACAGGTAAAGGGATTCGTATCACCGACTCAGAAGGTATTGAGCTGATTGATGGGTTTGCGGGCTTGTATTGCGTGAACATTGGTTACGGCCGCGAAGAAATGGCCGATGCCATTTATGAGCAAGCCAAAAAGCTCGCTTACTATCACACCTATGTGGGCCACACCAACGAAGCACTGGTGACCTTGTCTGAGCGACTCATCAAGATGGCGCCGGGCATGAGCAAGGTGTATTACGGGATGTCAGGCAGTGACGCCAATGAATCACAAATCAAGCTGGTGTGGTACTACAACAACGCTCGCGGCAAACCCGAGAAAAAGAAAATCATTTCTCGCGATCGCGGCTATCACGGCTCCAGTATCGCATCCGGGTCGTTAACAGGGCTTCCCTTGTTCCATGCGCATTTTGATCTGCCCATAGAGCGTATCAAGCACACCATGGCACCCTACTATTATCGTCGTGAAGACAGCGGCATGACAGAGCCTGAGTTTGCACAACATTGTGCCGATGAACTCGAGAAAATGATCCTTGCGGAAGGCCCTGATACCGTCGCCGCGATGATTGCCGAACCCGTGCTTGGCACCGGAGGCATCGTACCGCCACCAGAAGGTTACTGGACCGCAATTCGCAAAGTGTTGGATAAATACGACGTTCTGCTGATCGCCGATGAAGTGGTATGCGGCTTTGGCCGTATTGGCAGTGACTTTGGCTCGATTTACTATGATATGAAGCCTGATCTGATCACCGTTGCCAAAGGCTTAACGTCCGCTTATCAACCCCTATCTGGGGTGATGATCGGTCACAAGGTGTGGGATGTGCTGGAAGACGGTACCGATGCATGGGGAGCCATTGGTCACGGGTACACCTATTCAGGCCACCCACTGGGCGCGGCCGCCGCGCTATGTAACTTAGACATCATCGAACGCGAAAACCTTACCCAAAATGCTGCAACCACGGGTGAGTACCTGCAAATGAAGATGCAAGCCGCTTTTGCGGATCACCCATTGATTGGCGATAGCCGCGGAATTGGTTTGCTCCATGCGCTCGAGTTCTCTCCCGATCGCGCCAATCGTAGCCACTTTGATCCCAACCTGAAAGTGGGACCACAAGTTGCTGCCGCGTGCTTGGAGCAAGGCTTAATTGCCCGTGCGATGCCACACGGCGATATTCTCGGCTTTGCGCCACCTTTAGTGGTGACACCCAACGAAGTCGATGAAATTGTCGCCAAAGCAAAAGTGGCAGTCGACAAGGTGATGGATAAACTGGTCACTAGCGGACAATGGCAACCGAAGTAACAGAGCATCACCACCGCTAAACGTAAAAAAGCGCCGATAATCGGCGCTTTTTTTATCGATGGCGTATACCACGCTTAGCTTGCTGTCGCAGGCTCTAGCGCAAGATTCGCTTCTTTCTCTTTTTGCATTCGCATCACCGCTATTGGGCCAGTAATGAAAGTAAACGCAATCAAGAAAGAGACAGGCACAGCTGTGATCACAATGAACGACTGCAACGCATTCAAGCCGCCTTCACCGGCCAGCAAGAGCACTCCGGCTACCACGCCCATGATAATCGCCCAGAATAGGCGATGCGCGCGTGTCGGTTGATTGTCACCAGAGACAGCCATCGCAATGGAATACGCCATGGAGTCACCTGTGGTCGCCACAAAGGTGGTGGTCAACAGCATAAAGGCTGGGATCAATACCACGCTGTACGGCAATTGTGATAGCGACGCAATCAAGATCGCCGGCAAACCCGCGTCCGCCATTGGACCGGAAATGCTGCCCGGAGACTGCAACTCATAGAAAATACCCGTACCACCCAGTACTGAGAACCAGAAGTTAGTCGCAATCGGTGCACAAATCGCAACGGCAAAGATCAGTTCACGAATAGAACGGCCTTTCGAGATGCGTGCAATAAAGATGGCCATCATGGGTGCAAAACCAATGAACCAGCCCCAGAAGAACCAGGTCCACCATGCATTCCAGCTGCCGTTATCGGTGTTGAGTGCCAGCGTGTGCATGTTGTTAAGGTAATAGCTAAAGCCAGCACCAAACTGCTCAAAGATAAAGCCCGTTGGACCCAGTACGATCACAACAGCAAGCAGCACGGCCGCACCAATCACATTCATCCGGCTTAACCATTGCAGACCTTTATCCATTCCCGTAAAGGCGGAAATAGAGTAAATCGCCACTACCGCGGCCAAGATCAGCATTTGCATCGACATGGTGTTCTCGATACCGACAAAGCTTTCCAAGCTGTAACCCAACTGGGTGGCAAGGAAGCCAATCGGACCAATCGTGCCCGCCGCAACGGCAATGATAGAACACGCATCAATCACAGAGCCTAACCAGTGATTTTCTAGCTTGTCACCGAGCAGCGGATATAACAGCGCACGAGGACGCAGACGCACGCCTGCTTGGTGGTGGGCATACATCAGCACGATGGTCGCCAAGGTGCCCAACACCGCCCAAGCTAAAAAGCCCCAGTGGAAGAAGCTTTGGCTTAACGCAGGGGCGACCGTTTGCATCGCGCCGGCTTCCATCTCACCTAACGCCGGAGGAGGCGTCATAAAGTGGTAGATGGGTTCAGCCGCTGACCAAAAAACACCGCCGCCCGCAAGCAGGGTACACATGATCATAGCAACCCAGCGGAAACGGCTCATTGAGACTGTATCGGTGGCACCCAGTTTCAACTTACCAAATTTACTGCCGCCAATGGCTAGCGCCAGCACGAAATTGATCACCATCAGCCACTGCCACCAGTAACCAAAAAGGTTGGCAGATTCAGCAAACAGCGACTGAATCACAGTGGAAAAATGTTCGAGGTCAAACAGGGCAAAGGCAAGGAAGAGAGCGACAAAGCCGATAGTAAAGACGGCAACAAGTCGATCGTTATTTTGTGTAGATTTAAGCATTAGTTCGCTCACAAGGTGTGTGAGGGGCGGCACTCTATCAGTGTGGCGAACGAATGACCAGCATAAATTGCATCGAACACTAACGATAAAAACGTGACAGACATCACCTATTCAGCCGTGGTGCGGGCTGAATAGGTTTATGACATTTTTATTAACTGAGCAAAATTCGACCCGTTAAGCCGGTTCTTTGTCTGACGCCTTGCGCGATGACTTGCCGGTTTCCAAGATCTTCTTATGCAATGTCACCGCAGCACGATACAACTTGGGGTGAACCTGCGTATCAGTTTGCTTTGCGCGATTACACTTTGATATCACGGCTGCAGTAAGACAGGCTGCAACCTTGAGCTGTCCAAGTTGAAAGGCATAACTTGCGGTTTTAATCGCCATAAACACAGATTGGTCACTGTACTTATAATTGCGTGCCGCAAACTTTTCAAAGCGGAGAAAATCCTTGTGATAATTTTTTAAAATGCGATTAACGTGGCGGTCGTAATAGTTCTTGTACTTGGCGTAACTGCCTTTGCGGTTACTGGCCATGATGTCCCGAACCCAGACAACTGACTGCAGTTGTTCTTTTTCGAATAAGCCACTCAGCCAGGCAAACATGCTACCTCCATACTGCTAGCTTAACGGCTCTATTCTACTTATTTCGTGCTACTAAGCTACGGGAAGGTGCAAATAACCCCTTGATTGGTCGTTATTTAATCAATTTTGCGAGGCGCAGTGAGTAATAGACGATTGAATAGTCGGGAAAAGAGGACGCGAGGGACTCCTCGTGTTGAATGAACGATTCACTACGCGCGGGTGTTAATGGTGATCGTGTAGGTATCCTCTGCCGCCGGAAGCATATGCAAGATTTGCTCGCCCAAATCGGGGTGCGAGAGCAAGTAATTACCTTGTGGAAAGCGGGTATCCTCTGGGCCTTTCAACACTAAGCTAAAGTTTTCCACCAATTGATCATCAATGGTTTCACCGTTGCCCTCATGCTCATCGATGCGGATTAGGGTCATCGCATATTCCGTGTCTGTGCCATCAATCAAGGTAATGGTTTGATCGATAAGCGCTTTAACGTGCTGACAAGATAGTACATTCATAACACCTCCCTGCGACCCTAGACAGGGTTCGTGAGTCTCTTTATCTATCTACCTGTAAATAAGGTTAGAATAAAAATTCGTCAATGCACAACAGCTTAGCAAATTTTCTGCACATTTATCGAGCAAAGCCTCTGTTCAAGACATTACCCCGTCCCAAAAACACAAAAGGCAACCCCATGGTTGCCTTGTTGCTTACGGTTGGACAAATTAACTGCGCGTTTTAACGCTACGTGCTTTATCCGTTTTAGATTTGTAGTAATACCACAAACGTCTACTTTTATTGTGCATCGAACACCTCTCCTATCAGATTAATGAACGATATTTATCGCTATGGTTATTGCACTCGTTCAGCAATAGCACGAACAGTGCGGAACTTAATAAGCACTCGAGATGAGCGCTGAAGCGCGATGATTCAACTGTCAGCCCGAACACCTTTGCAGGGCATTGCACGTCTACTTACTGGGGGAATGGACACACCGCCACCCCCTCAGTCATAAACGTAAAGTGTTGAAAATCACGTTATCTCTATTCTTATTACAAATACTTGCAGAAAGCAACCTTGTTCACGTGTACTCAACGGATAACCCGCTGAGACGTTGCGGGAAGCTTGTCAGGGGAGGGAGAGTGCTTGCGACAGAGTGGGTTGCCTTTCGGCAACCCACAACAATAAAAAGCCGCTCAATTGAGCGGCTTCGCGGATGGATTCCTTTGTTGGTCGTTGGTCAATGAAACTTGTTGTTGCACTGCCCCGCTTGCTCACTATGTTGAGCGTCCTAACCGCATGGTCTTGTGTTCAAATGCCTGGCTGGCGGCAAACAAGGTGTCTTCATGGGTTCCTGACATCAACGGGGGCTTAACTCTTTTTGGCGCGTCACTGCGCGCTGATCATTTACCAAATTGTGTGTCAGCTAGGCTGACAATTTCAGTAAAGCACAGTTTTTCCCCCGCGCCACTGCATGGCGTTTAAACTGTGAACACTGTAATAAATCCGACATAAACTGCGATTTCGCACAGCATACCGGCCCAATTTATGCCACCGTTCGACACCAAAAATAAAAATGTTCTCTCACCACTAGACGACCGGTCTAATCTTGATTATGCTAGTCGACATGAAATCGAGCAGCACTCATGAAACGACCAGTCATAACGCGACCCACCAGCACCTGTTGGAGACGGGCGTGAGCGTGATGGCACAATTTGGTTTTAGCGGCGTTGGCCTAAGCGCCATCCTCAAACAAGCGGGCGTACCCAAAGGGTCTTTTTATCACTACTTTGCGTCGAAAGAACAATTCGGCCAAGCCGTGTTAGACCACTATTTTGCTTGCTACATTGCGGATGTGAATCGCTTACTGACAGATAGCTCGCTCTCTCCCATTGCACGTGTGCACAGCTACTTTAGTCGCTGGCAAGCACAATACTGCAGTTTGGATCCGGTGCAAACGTGTTTGGTCGTCAAGCTGAGTGCAGAAGTTGCGGACTTATCCGAGCCAATGCGGCTGGCACTGCGTGATGGCACAGATCAATTGATTGGTTGCTTGGCGACTACGCTCGCCCAAGCCAGCGGTCAGTTTAATAACCAAACGGCGCTGACCACCGCGACAACCTTATATCAACTGTGGCTCGGCGCAAGCTTACTGACCAAGCTGCATCGTAACGACAGTCATCTCGCGCAAGCGATGACCATCACTGAAGAAAAGCTCGGACTGATCGATTAATCCTGTTGTGCTCTATCCAGCATGACAGTAACCAATAAATAGCAGTTGATGCGTGGCGGTAACACAGGTTGCTACCCCACCATCATCCCGAAACCCGCCAAGGCGGGTTTTTAACCGGCATTAACTAGACGACCGGTCTAATTTAAATAAACGCTTGATACCATCAAGCACAATAAAAGGAAGGATGAGCAATGAACAACTTTGAGTTCTACAATCCCACACGTATCGTTTTTGGCGAAGGTAAGATTGCCGAGCTGGATCGGCTCATCCCGGCCGATGCCAAAGTACTCGTGTTATTCGGTGGCCAAAGTGCACGGAAAACAGGCACCTTGGATGAAGTGGAACAAGCATTGGGTCAGCGTCAGTTTGGCCTGTTTGGTGGTATTGAACCCAACCCACGCTATGAAACCTTGATGAAGGCGGTCGAGAAAGTGAGCGCTGAAGGCTATGACTACCTTCTCGCCGTGGGCGGAGGCTCAGTGATCGATGGCACCAAGTTCGTTGCCGCAGCCGCGAAATATGACGGCGACGCGTGGGACATTCTCACCAGCATGGGCGGCAAAGTAGAAGCGGCACTGCCATTTGGCACCGTGCTCACCTTGCCGGCAACCGGCTCAGAGATGAACAAAGGCTCGGTAGTGACTCGCGAGTCAATGCAAGCGAAACTGCCGTTTATGAGCGAGCTGGTGTTCCCGCAGTTCTCGGTATTGGATCCGGTGAAAACCTATACTTTACCGATTCGCCAAGTCGGTAACGGCGTGGTCGATGCGTTTGTTCACGTGGTGGAACAATACCTGACCTACCCAGCCAATGCGCCGGTACAAGACCGATTCGCCGAAGGCCTACTACAAACCTTGGTTGATTTGGGCCCACAAGCGCTGGAAACACCAGAAGACTACAACGTACGTGCGAGCTTGATGTGGACAGCCACCTTAGCGCTTAACGGCTTGATTGGCGTGGGTGTACCGCAAGATTGGTCAACCCATATGCTGGGTCACGAACTGACCGCCCTGCATGGTTTGGATCACGCACAAACCCTTGCCGTGGTGCTGCCTGCAATGCTCAATGAGAAGTTTGAGCAAAAACAAGCCAAGCTCGCACAATTTGCTGAACGTGTTTGGCATATTAACCAAGGCAGCGAAGCCGAAAAAGCGCAACAAGCGATTGAGAAAACACGCGACTTTTTCGAGCGCATGAACGTGAAAACGCGCATGAGCGATTACGATCTGGATGAAGCCGCGATTGAGCCCTTGATTGAAAGCCTGACTCAACACGGCATGACCCAGCTCGGTGAACATGGCGATGTGACGCCGGACGTTTGCCGCCGCGTGCTTCAAGCCGCGCTGTAATCGCCGTTTTATTTCATGATGAGGCGTGCTAAGCCAGCCGCCTCTTTTCCCATCTCCAAGGGAGGAATCCATGTCAGCATTAACAAATCAACGTTTTGTTCTCGCATCGCGCCCAGTTGGCGCACCCACAGCCGAGAACTTTCGCTTAGAAGAAGTCGCCATTCCCGCACTGGGCAACAAGGATGTACTGATTGAAAACCATCACCTATCAATTGACCCTTACATGCGCGGTCGAATGAGTGATGCCAAATCGTACGCAGAGCCGGTAGCGATTGATGGCCTGATGGTCGGTGCCACCGTGGGTAAAGTGTTGGAATCTAACCACGCCGATTACCAAGCCGGCGATTGGGTACTGGCTTACAAAGGTTGGGAAACCCATTCCGTGGTCGATGGCGATACCCTGCTTAAACTTAACCCCGATCTCGCGCCGGTTTCATACGCGCTTGGGATCTTGGGGATGCCCGGCTTCACCGCCTACATGGGCTTATTAGATATCGGCCAGCCCAAAGAGGGCGATACCTTGGTGGTGGCTGCCGCAACCGGCCCCGTTGGTGCGACCGTCGCACAAATAGGTAAGCTGAAAGGCTGCCGCGTGGTAGCGATTGCCGGTGGTGAAGACAAATGCCAATACGCCCGTGAACACCTCAGTGTTGATGCCTGTATCGATCACAAAGCCGATAACTTTGCCGAGCAGCTTGCCAAAGCCTGCCCACAAGGCATTGATGTGTACTTTGAAAACGTCGGCGGCAAGGTATTTGATGCGGTGATGCCACTGCTTAACACCGGCGCACGCATTCCCGTGTGCGGCTTGGTATCACAATACAACAACACCGCCCTGCCAGAAGGCCCAGACCGCCTTTCTCAGCTGATGGGAACCATCTTGGTTAAGCGCCTAACCGTGAAAGGTTTCATCATTTTTGATGACTACGCACACCGTTATCCTGAGTTCGCTCACGACATGGCCAAATGGGTCGGCGAAGGTCAAATCCATTACCGTGAACACGCGGTGGATGGCTTTGAGCAAGCGCCTCAAGCACTCATTGATGTACTCGAAGGCCGAAACTTCGGCAAGATGGTCGTCAATATTAAATAAAGTATCCGCGCTTTATTTCGTCATACCGAAAACCCTGCCTCCCCCTTAGCGATGGATAGCTAAGGGGGTTTTTTATACCCGAGTACAGTGCTGACCCCGCGTAATTCTTTGGCATTACAAATGCCATCATCACAAAGCCTAAGCAGCCAACTACACTAAAGGGACGACTCGACTATCGTCAGCATGATTTGGCAGGGCTGGTCGCAGGTGCTTGGTTTTTATCTGCGTCAGCTGAGAAAAGAGGATGTATCGACAATGGCCAAAACCGCTCTCATGATCCGTCATCAGATTAACCTCGGATTTGCAGTGGTTCTGGTGTTGGCGCTACTGACTATTTTTGCGGTGCTGGAATGGAAAGTAAAACCCGATCTGATTGAGCAGCGACAAGAGCGGATCAGCCTCAACCAATATGCATTAATTGACTTACTCGATGCCAAGCTTGGACAGATCGAGCTTTTAACCAGTACGATCGCTTTAAAGGGTACCAACCTTCCCAAAGACGAGGTGCTATTCCGCAGCCTCTTCCCTCCACTCTTTAACAATCATGGCGATCCTACCATTGCCGGTGGCGGGATCTGGCCGGAGCCCAACACCTTCACTCCCGGCGTAGAGCGGCGTAGCTTTTTTTGGGGCCGCACAGGACCCGAGATGGAATACTATGATGATTACAACGATCCTGATGGCAAGGGCTACCACAATGAAAGCTGGTACCTAGTAGGAAAACAGGCGCCTAACGATCGCTGCAGTTGGTCGAACGCTTATATTGACCCTTTTACCAAAGAGCCGATGATTACCTGTACCGTACCCATGAAAGAAAATGAGCGCTTTGTTGGGGTGGCAACGGTCGACATGAGGCTGGATGGTATTGCCGACATTCTGTCTCGTTATGGTAAAGAAAACGACGGCTATGTGTTTGCCCTAGATGCTAATAACAAAGCGATTAGCTACCCCGAATCGGCGGTAACATTTAACCCATATCGCAATACCCTGCTAACGGCTACCGAGTTAGAGCTGCAACTCCCTTGGCTGCAAGAAGCGCTGCAAGCAAGTGAATCCCTCCAAGATAGTCGACTGATTACAATAGAGAGCGACGGCGTGCTAAACGAAGCTGCCTACGTTCATATTATTAAATATCCTCAAGTCGATTGGGTGATTGGTCTCGTCGTGCCCAAAAGCAAAATGACAGCGGCTGCCGATAGCATGGGACTGTTCCTGATGTTCGCCATTGGCGGACTGCTGCTTGTTGTAGGGATTATCGCCGCCATTACAGCCCGAAATCTGCTGGGTAAAATTCAGCAAACCACCACGCAGATTTGGGAGTTGATAGAAGGGGAAACCACCCAAGAATTGACTGTCGACAACATGAACGAAGTCGGTGAGCTGCGCCAAGCGGTGAATGCCTATGGTGATAAACTCAAGTCACTATTAACTCGCCTCGAAGCGATTCAAGATGAATTAGTGCAAAACGAGAAACTATCGTCCTTAGGGTCGCTCGTGGCTGGGGTTGCCCATGAACTGAACACCCCCATCGGCAACGCACTGATGTCGGCGACCTCCATTCTGGGAGTAAAACAAGAATTTGTGCACAAGCTCGAAAAGCCGATTACCCGCGATGACCTTAACCAATTTCTCACTCACGTTGACGAAGGTACGCGCATTGTTGAGCGCAATATGGCGCGCGCGTCCGAGCTCATTCGTGCGTTTAAACAACTTGCGGTTGATCAAACCAGCGATCTGCGACGAGAATTCGACTTACACCATCTGGTCAATGAGGTCCTATTGTCGTTACGTCCTACGCTCCAACGTTTACCACACCAGATTGATGTCGATATTCCTGACAACATGCAGCTTAATAGCTATCCGGGGGCTCTCTCGCAAATATTGATCAACTTGATCAACAACGCACTCATTCACGCCTTTGCATCGAAAGAACAAGGTCGTATTCAAATCTATGCCACACAATCATCAACCGATTTAGTGCACATCACCGTCCGTGATAATGGGGCAGGCATGAGCTATGACGTGAGAAAACGCATCTTTGATCCTTTCTTCACCACCCGCCTCGGCCAAGGCGGCTCGGGCCTTGGCCTACATATCACCTTTAATCTTGTCACCAGCGTGCTTGGCGGCCGTATTGAGGTGAAAAGTGAACCGAACAAAGGAAGCCGTTTTACGATCACTATCCCAAGCACTGCCCCTGAGCATGAGGATGTATCGTGACAAAACACCGTATAGAACCGTGAAAAGAACATGTTCCGTCATCGCGTATTTTTATGTTGCAAAGCCAAAAATCTGTGTCATTAATACGGGTCTCAACGCGACAGTAAGTTGGCGGTAGAAAACTCACCGACTAGCATTAACGCAATGAATCTTAGTTGCTTCATCCATTCGGCCTAGGCGCTAGCACATAGGCAATTTAACAACTTTTCTTTTCAACTAAGGTGACAATATGCTGCTTGCAACGTTGGCGATTATTGCTGGGTTTGCGCTTCTGATATGGAGTGCAGAAAGGTTTGTGGAAGGCGCGGCGGTGAGTGCCCATTATGCGGGGATGCCGCCTTTATTGATTGGCATGCTGGTCGTGGGCTTTGGTACATCCATGCCAGAGATTTTAGTGTCAACCATGGCCGCATTCGATGGCAACTCTGCATTAGCGCTCGGCAATGCGCTGGGCTCCAACATTGTCAATATTACCCTAATTCTCGGGGTAACGGCCCTGATTGCGCCCATTGCGGTCCATTCCACCATCGTCCGCACAGAGCTACCCATTCTTTTAGCCATTACCCTCGTTATCGGGGCAATGCTATGGAACTTCACGATTAGCTTCTACGAGTCTTTACTACTCATCGCCGGTTTCTTGCTGCTGACCGGCTGGTCGGTGTGGCGTGGGATGCGAACCAAAGAAGATACCCTCGCCACCGAGATGGATGCCAAGCTCACTCAGCAAACTCTCTCGCTGAAAAAGGCAATAATGTGGCTAGTGATCGGGCTCGCACTATTAGTTGTTAGCTCACGCATTTTGGTGTGGGGTGCCGTTGAGATCGCCCACCAACTGGGCGTTAGCGATCTAATTATTGGCTTAACCATAGTCGCATTAGGGACCTCCCTGCCCGAGTTAGCTGCCTCGATCATTGCCGCCCGCAAAGGAGAGCACGATATTGCCGTGGGCAACGTGGTAGGCTCCAACATTTTTAACTCCCTCGCCGTGATTGGTATTGCCGGCGCCATCGAGCCAATTCGTGACATCGCAGAAGAAGTGTTCTGGCGAGATTGGATGGTGATGCTCGCCATGACCGTACTCTTGCTGCTAGTCTCAATGCGGTTTGGCAAAACGCGAGAAATCAACCGCGCCGAAGGGGGATTACTGTTTATATGCTACGTCAGCTACACCTGCTTGCTGATTTATGCGGTGCGGTAGGAGGTTACCACCCTCGGCGAAGAACATGTCTGCGCATAAATACATTGTGCGCAGACATTGGTGTGGTCTCTCATTCATTCGCATCAATAAATGCTTTTAGCGCCCGCTCGTCAGTGATCTCTAAGCCATTTTCTGTTTTGGTAATAAGTCCCCTTTCAATCAGTTCTTTCACTGCTCGTCGGTAGACGCGGCCTGAAGTGCCAAACCGCTCAGCCTCTTGGTTGACTCTGTCAAACCCGCCCAACAAGGTATTGGTTTGGCTCCTGATTAAAAGGTCATAAGCGATGTTGTAAGTAATGGGATGCAACAATCGGTTGGTGTAGATAGCCATAGAGTCTTGATAATCTTCAGCTAACGCTGACGCAAAAAACACCATCATTTCAGGCTGCTGTTGCAGCTTTTCCGTTAGCGTTTGAATACAGATGACATCAACCTGCATATGCTCGTCTGCTATCACACTCCATTGGCAAGGCGATTGAGTGAAGTACTCCATTTCACCATAAATATGGTAATCGCAGTTTGCCTCACCGAGTTGAAAACGTCGCCCATTCGCCGCCAATATACTCATCGAGACTCGGCCCACCGGCACAACGTATAAATGCTGAAGTTCCTCACCTTGGCGAAGAATCGCTTCACCTACATCAAAGTAACGCGTACTGATTTGACACTGATAAATCAAATCACGAAAAGCGGCATTATTTTTCTCAAGGTATGTTTTGAAGCGACCGGTTGGATAAGGCCCGATTTTCATTCTCTGCTCTCTCAGAAAACCTAATGACAACGATGTCATTTTGATTGTACCCCGTCACAACCAATAAAAAAGCGACATTGACCTGCCGCTTTTATACACATTGATTGATGACGAAAAAGTAACTGAGGCTATAACATGACTAGCTCTGAGCAATAAGCGCTTCTAACGCCGTGGTTGCCGCAAGCCTTTCACCTTCCATCATCACTCGAGTCTCATCCACATACTGCCCAATGCCTTCTTTCACATCTTGTTGATAGAGCACGACATTATTTAAGATCGACGCGACATGGAGGCCTCGTAACCGACCCACCGCCAACAGGGCAGAGGTTTCCATATCAGCACCTAACACGCCTTTCTGGTTCCAGAATTGGCATATCGCTTCTTCATTATCAGTATAAAAACTGTCATGAGAGCGAACTACGCCGAAATGATATCGGGTGGCTTGCGTAGAGAGATAGCGCTCGATTTCCTTCAATAGTTGAAGGCTTGCATAGGCTGGGTAAGCTGCATCCACATAGGCCTTAGAACCGCCCTCATCCCTTACTGCCCCCTCCGCGACAATCAGCTCTCCAAGCTTAATTCCGGCTTGCATCGAGCCTGCAGAGCCAACGCGTATTACATGGCGAGCACCGCATTGCTTTAACTCTTCAACCGCAATGAGCATGGATGGCGCACCGATCCCCGTACTACATATAGAAACCGATTTCCCCTTGTAATTGCCTGTAAAAACGCGATATTCGCGATTTTCAGACATCATTTCTGCATTATCCAATAATGCGGCAATACGATTGGCACGATCGGGCTCGCCACACACAATCACGCGAGGCGCAATTTGTGTTTCATCAACACCAATATGAGGTTGTTTGACCATAAATACGCTCCTCACGCTGCCGCAGCTTGAGTTAATGTTTTATCGTCATTCCGTTTTGCGCTACGAGCCCATTCCCGTGTGCCATTGGCAGCAATGAACATTAAGATTGCATACTGCGCAGACATTGCATAAACACCTTGTGTCGCGTAAATGCCCACACTAATAACGTTAATAACAACCCACAGAATCCAATTTTCCACGTATTTGCGCGTCATCAGCACTTGAGCAACAACAGACAGCACCGTCATCGTGGCATCCCAGAATGGGAACGCATCCGGCTCAAGCACGGGAGAAGCCAGGTTTGAGCCTAAAAGGTTTAAACCATCAACAGTGAAGCTTGCGAGCGAAAAGAAAAATGTATCGATATAGATGGTTAGCCAGGTTATCGAAATCACACTGACTGCCGCTGTCGCAATGAGCTTCTGCTTACTTAACCAACGCACCTCTAGGGTTTCGCCTCGCGCATTAGGACGGGTCCATGCGTACCAACCATAAATGTTGGCACAAAAGAAAAACAGTTGAAGCAGCAGTAACCCATATAACTGAATTTGAAAGAATATCACCGCAAACAGAGTGACATTAAGCAAACCAAACAGATAGTTAATCGTTTTCTCTTGGCTGGCAAACCAGATACACAGTAATCCAAAAACGGTTCCGAACGCCTCAATCCAACTCATCGCATAACCGTCTCCGAGTGGAATATTGACGAGGGTGTTATTAATGTCGAGCAAAGCAAATAGACTCATGGTGAGGCCTTTATTATTTTGTTGAGATTGTGCTTATCTTAGGGGCGAACAGCAGATAAAAGGAGGACATTTGTCCCCTCTTGGCTGAACTCGATCATAGTTCAGATGAATATATTATTTTTGCTAGAAAAGGGCACGACACTTTGTCTGATGAGACGCCTACCGCGGCAGCGCTAGAAGCAATGCGCAACGCGAGTCTCATCGCTATCCAATCCCTCACACCTATTGATTTCACACATAGTTACACAACGGTGCGCTTTTGCGCTTTACATCGATTGCGGGTCGATGAACACTGCTTGGCAGAGTATAATGACACCGATATCACGTAGAGTTAGTCACACATTATGAGCAATACCACCGCGAAAAAGCCGAGCCCCCTGTTTGAAATCCTGTTCAACGTTTTCATCCCCTCGATCATCCTGATGAAGTTGAGCGGCGATGAATACCTAGGTACAGCCATGGCACTGGTCGTCGCTTTAGCCTTCCCTCTCGCTTACGGCGGGATGGATCTGGTCCGTAACCAGAAATTCAATTTTATCGCAGCACTGGGCTTTGTCAGCGTATTACTGACAGGCGGAATTGGCCTACTCGAGCTCGATACCCGTTGGCTAGCCTTAAAAGAGGCGCTGATCCCCGGCCTTATTGGCTTAGCGGTATTAGGGTCAACCTTTACCCGCTATCCACTGATGCAGAAGTTAATTCTGAATGACACCGTGCTCAACCTCTCGTTGATCAATCAGCGCTTAAAAGAGAAAGGGCAATCCGACGCCTTTGATCGCTGCTTGATGTGGTCAAACTACCTGTTCGCCAGCACCTTTGTGTTCTCATCGGCGATGAACTACTTCCTTGCCACGTGGATTGTCACCAGCCCTGCCGGCACGTCCGCGTTTAATGAAGAGCTAGGCAAAATGACGCTGTACAGCTACCCGATGATTGCTATCCCTAGCATGTTGATGATGTTCGGCATCTTTTACTACATTTGGCGTCAGATACGCGCGATGACATCGCTTGAAACAGAGCAAATTTTCCACCTGAAATAACAAACGCCACGCGCGCCGTTTCAAAAACAGATAAAAAAAGGGAGGATAGCCTCCTCCCTTGCGTTATCACTTCCACCCTTGACGCCACTTCTCGTCACTTTTGAGCTCACGCCAGTCAATCGGATATTCTTTTTTCGACAGCACCGACTCGAGCACGCATAGCACCACCACACCGTCTTCATCATACTCAACGTCAGAGACGACAAAGTGCTTCTCGCGATTAATGGGTTTGACCGCCGTCCACTTACTATTGCGTAACTTGGCTGGATTAATCTGGTTCACGACTGCCCCGTTAGATACTGCATCGGTTAAACATAACAATATCTAGTACGAACGAGGTTCGGTTTGGTTCAGTGGTTAGGGTTGGAGTAACTCGTTCCCACGATGGAGCGTAGGAACGAGAGTAAAGCGTCTCAAGTCAGTTTTTGGTGTTGCGCTACTGTTCTTCTGCGAGCACAGCAACTCTTTCCAAATCCCGACTCGGGAAGTCAGGATCGACATACACATACATACGACTGATGAGCTCTTCATTAAACTCAAATACACTACAAAAGCGCCCCGTAGACACCTTGTTATCCGGCCAAGGGGTGCCATCACTCATCACACCGCCCTCTTGCCCTTCGACAATAACCTTGTTACCAGCCGTTGTGATTTCAAAACCCTCAATATCGTGCCAAATACTTGAGAGCGAGCTACCAATTCTATTGCCAAACTCAACCAGCGCGCTTTTCCCTTTCGCTTGGCCAAATTTAGGGAAATAGAAATCCACATCCTCAGAAAATAAATCCAAATAGCTAGAGTCTCCTGCATCTATTTTCTGGAAGTACTGAATAACTCGCGGCACTAAGTTTTCTTTATTCATCTCTACATCTACATCCATTTATAATCCAGCATCTAGGCGTTAAGCTAAAAAAACACCTATATTTTATGCGACTTTTATCACCAAAATCACACGCACCCTGCGAACCTAGCTCTTTCGAGACAGCTATTCGTGGCGCGAATTCTGAGCGAACTCTGTAACCTGCTATTCAACACAAGCTAACACTGACTTGTACGCTTTTCTAGCCTCATCGCTTAAAAAGCGATCCATGCTCTGAAACAACGCCCACAGTTCAGCGCCGTGCTGAAGCTTGAAATCATTGCTGCTATATACAAGTTCTAGTTCGTTAGCGACCGTTAACTCACAAAACAGCCTCGTCATCTCGCTTTCAAGTTTGAAACATAAACCACTAAACCTGTCTTTAAACTCTATCTCAGCCCTTTGAGCGAATTGAGGAAAAACATAGTCTCGATCACATGAACAATATAAATAGACTAACGCCTCTTCTTCCCGCCCAATCACCTGTGCGATTTCTTGGCGCTGTTCCAGTGAAACCATTTTCTCATCGAAACCCGCCGTACCATACGCGGCATGAAAGAGGCCTGCTGTTTGAAGTAACTCGCCGCTCCCCCAACGGGCTAAAAGGCTCGCCGTTCCTTTTAAATGCGATTCCAAAGACCCATTGAGATGTTGAAAGTCTCCTGCACCAAGTTGTTGAAGAGCCCTAAATTTGTCCATAAAGCGAATCCCTTGTACTAAGCCATAGTTGACGGTCTGTTTCACATAGCGTTATTTCCTTTCCCTCGCTCCTGCGTGGGAACGAGAAAAGTGTCAGACGCAGCGCCTACCTATGCACTTTCGAGCTATATGTCACAGGATTGGCAGGCAGCGGTGAGACCGCAGTAAGAGACCTTCTATATGTGTTTGCCGTAAGCAATGACTTAATGGCGGAAAGGACAGAACGAAGTAGACGACTTTGTTGTTCGAGAGCATTGGCTGCTGCGCAGCCAAGAAATGCTATTGCCTATTGACCGGAGAAGGGCTCATATGTGTTAGGTAAATTTAGTAAAGCGTACGATTACCCAAAACTACAAAGTCTTTTTGAGCCTCAACGAATGTTCTACCTGCTTTATTTATTTCCATGGCTTGCTTTTTCTCATGCGGCTTAATTGGCTTCTCTTTATAGCCAACACCATAAATGGAAATACTATCACTCATTGGAGGGTTCATGGGGACAGTATATTTTGAAATTAAGCCAGCAAACTCAGATGCTGTATCGTGCGCATGTAAATACGAGTGGTTAAGCACCTGATCTGAAAATTGAAAATCTACTCCGTTGCCTTTCTCCACAAATTGGCACAATGAGTTCCAAGTTGTTATATGTAGAGGGGCTAAGAAATCATGTTGCTCAAGCATGTCAATCAAGCCAGAAGTAAACATTTTGTCTTTATATAACTCAAACAATTCAACATCTCTGGTATTGGGTGGTGTTTTGACGTCAGAAGACTTATTCCTTCTGTAAACTTCGAGTGCAACAAGCACTAAACCTAATCCAACGATTATGGCTTCATAGTTACCATCTGGATTAGCTACCCACATTCCAACCAGAACGCTTGAAGCTATAAGGACTAACAGCTCTATAATAATCAACGTCTAACCTCATTTACCTAACGCCGCGCTCACCGGAAAATTGGAGCGAAGCGTAAATTTTTCCGAGTGCAGCGCCTTGTTATGCGATTCTTTAGACGACTACCGAAAGACACTTTGATTGCTCAATTTGTTGGCTCTTCTCTGTTGCACCATATACTGCCTACAGGCTTGCCATCTTTATACTTAAACAAGCCGCTATAAACCAAACGACCAAAAAATTGACTTGCTCCAGAAGAAAACATCTGCTTCTCTCCGCCTATTAACCAGACGATCTCCATATCATTTTCATCAAGCCATTTCTGTAATTTCTCAGTACGCATTAACGCATATGAAGGGCCGTATTCTTCTAGGCTTGGATCAAAAAATACAGACTGCTCCTTGTGCTCCCATCGCCCCCATTGACCGGGAGGTCTAGCCAAGTCCATTTCCTCAATCAACTCCTTTGCTGGCATATGGAAGTAAAGTGAACTATTGAGAGAATAATCGTTACCGCCATCCTCCCATTCGTATTTAGCAAATGGAATAAGGTGTTCGACTGCAATCTGTTCCCTAAAGACCTCTTCTGGTTCCCTCCATCCAGAAAGGTGGCGATATATTGGATGCCAAGGATATTCGCCTAAAAAGCCCTCGTGTTGCGTTGATGGTGCGCTGACTATATCGGGATCACAAAGTGTTTTTCTCTCAACTCCTTTAGCTAAAGAATCAAAAGCTCCTTTACGGATGAAGATAGAATTAATTCTGAACCACCCATCAAGATAGGGACTTTCGATATTATCATCTGAATATTTCCTATTTTCAGACCAAAAGCCGCGTAAAACCAGCCAATTAGACTTGTCGGCAGGCATCGTCCTTTGCAGTAACTCAGAGAATTCAGGCAAAACATCTTCATCCCACAAAAAGTTAGTCTTGGCTGCCAGGTCATTTTCATTTGGGAATGGGAAGTTATAAGGTTGCCACCAAGTACACTGCTTGTTGTGATAGGTTTTGAATTCTCCGGATTGTCTTGCCCAGATAGTAGGATCAATATCGCGTTTGTATATTTGCCAAGGCCCTTCATAAATATCATCATCGGGAACATCGCTATAACCTCGATTAGTCCAATGGTAGTTATCAGAAAGTCTGGCCAAAAACTCATGGAAGGCCATCCATTGGTATTTTTTCCCAACACGCTCCATTGCTCCACCACTGGGACCACCACCCCTTCCGTGTGAGCACATTCTTTCAAAATCAGCAAATAGCTCTTCAGTCCATCCAAACTCATGGGCTCGTTTACAAACCCATCTTTGAGCCCATTTCCTACTAAAGGCAGCAGGTCTATCGTTACTTACTCCAGAAACCCAGCGATAATACTCTTGTTGCTCTTCATTGAGCTGTGCATTTACTCTGCTATCAAACTCTTCTTGTTCTTTCCTTCTATCTTCAAAGCTGCGTTTATACTCTTCAGAATCATACTCAATTCTTCTAATAGCCTTTAATAACTCTTCTGGTGAAGCTGAAGTGTCACTTACTGGTATTGGTTCCAGTTTTTCCAAATATTCTTTTTTCACATCGTCAGTTAATAGTTCGCGAGCAAATCGCTCCTTGATCTCATAACCATTCTCTATTTTTGGTAAGGCTATAGGTGTTGAAGACCAATTATGAACACAGCCCATGGTGTAGTTTCCAAAGTCACCCGGAAAACCCATTAAAGAACTTTTGATTCTTGATGAAAATTCATCTCCAGCTATGCCTTCTATCTCTTTTTTGGATGGATTATCCAGTTTTTGGCTACTCTTATAAGGTGGCCTGAATTGTTCAGGAGGAATTTCTACCGAAAGTACTCCAATATGCAAGGCATACTCTAAAATCCCGCGAGCATAATCTCTAAGCAGAATATGCGGCGTTGGCTCACCATCCTTAAATATCAATTCAAATGTGGTGCTCGCTATACCCTTAATAACATCTTCTTTGTCGGTATTGCAAATGACACCATATGCAACGGCATAAAGCCTCTCGCTTAAGTACGTATCCTCTAGATTCGAGAACTCATTTAATAAGTCTTCAACGAGATGGGGGTAAGAAGAAATAATTCTGACCAGGGATTTTGTAGATCGATCTCTTATTCTTCTATTCGGGCTAGTCAAAAACCAAATAAGGGTAATAGCACAGAGCCTAATTCTTTCTTCTTCGACAGACTCAATTTCACCAGAATGTGCCCACTCAATAATTGTTCTAATGATGGATTCATATTCATCATCTTCTTCAGAGCTATCACCATACGCTATGCGTATAGACCAAAAGTGGTCTCTTTCGGCAATCTCTTTATTCATAAGATTTCGATGAAGCAACTCAGCATTCCATGGGTGATTGGGTTCCGTTGACAATTTCAACAAAATATCCAATGCTGGGTGACTGTAGGAATGACCTTCTAAGTTATTTAAAAGCTCCAGAGTTCTTTCAGAAAAAGAGCTTGGACTCCTCCATAAAACAGTATTCTGAAAAGTCTCATCAAGCTGCCACTTCCCAACTTCAATATCATCAGGCAGCAAATCCTCTAATTCCATATTGAAACGCTCTGCAATAATGACGGCTAAAGCTTCGAATATCCCAGAAAAGCGGTAGTAACCATTATCTTTGAGTAATTGCCCTATAGAACCCCCATCTAAAAATGCTGCTTCAATATTATTTACCCGATTTACTAATTCCTGAGCAATAAAATAATCACTAAATCGTTCATATGTAAATCTGACAATAAGATTTCCACGCTGTTCAGCTTTATAAGACACATCCTCAGAAAGAATGCCCTCATCGATCAATATGTCGAAAAGGCTATCCCCATGATTTGGGTTTGGATCGTAATTATTAATCAGTTTTCTAACATCTTGCTTCGGAAGGCCTTCAAGATTATCTGGCAATAATTTTGAAGCTATATCAATAAGTATGGACTTAACGATATTCTCTTGCGGATTGAATCTTTTCTTTCTCGCCACAATCCTTTCAATGCTATCAACATAAAAATCAAATAATGAGGTAACAGAGTTCAGACCTTTTGGAAATGAGGTTAGCTTATTTTGTTTAAGCGCTTGGCAGCATGTTTTCAAGAAAAGTGGATTTGTAAATTCAGGCGCTAATATTGGTGCGCTTGGTTTTGATATGCCTTGCTGGGAAAGAAATTTCTCCGCAGCCCTATGCTCATGCCCTCTAAACCCATAATGTCCTATGCGAGGCAACAAGCTTTCGCCTGCACTATCGGGAAGAATGTAACTTAGGTAAGTGCTACGGCAACTAAACAGAACGGCAATATTTGGAAATCGTGATAAATCCGATAAAAACCCTGTTATTTGGTTATGCCAGTCATCTCTGTTATTTCCTTCATTGATAGCATCAATGACAATGAGTGCTCTCTCTCCAAATGCTTCCCCTGCTGCGTCTATAGCTCCTAGGATTTGGGAATTTCTATAGTTTTGTAAGTCCAATGATTCTTTTATAAAACTACTTGGGTCCCCACCTTGATATTGAGCACCCAACAAAAATAATGTAGGTAAATTCATGTCAATTCTATGCAAACTTAAGTCACATAGGAGGTGTGATTTACCTATTCCAGCTTCCCCGTAAAGAAGCGCAGCTTTCGTATGGGATGAAATGGCTTTTTTTTGTTTGATGAAAGATGCTAGATCATCTATTGCACCATCTAATCTATATAGGTTACTTCTAGAGTTTTCTTTTTTTTCAGACCAATCAATTTTATCGATTGCATCTTTATAGACATCGGCATATAGCTTAGAGAGCCCTTCTAGTAAAGAGCTTATACTTGAGATTCGATTGTGGAAATCTTTGTGCGCAACTCCTTTACCAAGTTCATTCAAAAAATCATTAAGCTGTTCATCCAAGCTTTTTACTATTTCGCCATTTAATAATGTGCCTTCAGTGGTGCTTTCTTCATTCAAGAAAGAAATTACATCTAAACTAGCATCTTTTAACTCTGCTCTCCTTTCTCTTAGAAGCTCCCACCATGAGGAGTTTAAACATAGACCATCGAAACTACTTGCAATGGGAAGATCAACGTGAAACTGAGGTGTGTACCTGTCTCCCAAGCTAACCTGTGACCTTTTTGCGATGTTTTTGAATACATCTAACCCGAGAAATGGTTCGTTAAACCAGTACAGCGATCTACCAGAGTAAAGGGGGTCATCTATCGTAAGAAAATTAGTAATCTCATGCTTACCCCAGTATGAAAAATCTATTTCTCGACCTAGTACTTGTGCTTGGTTTTTCCATTTTTTGACATGATCTAGCCACTCATCTTCAACAGAAACTACTTGTTTCCCACCTTTTCCTTTCTTTCTGCTATCAGCTTTATCTAAAGGTAAACAGACAATATAATGTGTTAACTTGGGATGCTTTTCTAAGGCTGTAGTAAAAGATTCATCTATTTGTTGCCAACGGGAGGAATTCATTCCATCTAAAAAATATTTAGCTTGCCAACATATCTCCGAGTCATCTCCAAGAATCCAGTAACATTCAACACCGGCATCACCTCCAGCGCCATCCTTCTTAACAAACCGCTTTCCATCATCTGGTTTTTGAAGGTGGGCAATTTGGCAAATCAACTCTTCAAAGCCTGAGTTTTTACTACCATCATGTGTTCTAATGTGAGAGAAGTTAATTTCCATATATAAACTCTTAAATTTACTAAATATTTTTTGACTGGTTATAACCCCAGGTCTTATTCAATTACCCAGTAGACTTGCAACGCATAACGCCCGCAATCACGCGCTTGTCGCGTGAATTGCTTTGTTAGCATACTTCTTCAATGCTCATAGTTCTTTAAGTGATTCTCTTAGTTTATCCATAGTTTGAATTCCAAGTTCACTACTAACCCAACCGTACTGGTCGCCATGGAATCTAGGGAAAATATGCAAATGGTAGTGGTCGAGCTCGTTGAAATGAGGGGCCTCTCCATTGTTTTGCATAAAGCCTATACCATCGGGATTGAACTTAGCTTCTATACGTTTATATAAATCTCTTGCAACGTCGGTGATCTCTAAAAACACAGACTCAGGCAGGTCAATGAAAGTACGGTATTGAGTCTTAGGACAAATTAAAATGTGTCCAAAGTTGATTGGGTCGTGGTCCGCAAAAGCTATAACTTGGTCAGATTCGTAAACGATGACCGAGTCAATTTCACGATTAACAATTTGTTCGACTATCGTAGTCATCTGAACGCCTATCAAAGTATGCTAACGCCTTGTTAAGGTGTGAGGCACGCAATACCGATACTACCGCATACCACCTTAACCACTAAAACCAACGCATAGTAAAAATGCCAAGCGTGCCGAATCACTCTTGAACAATTTGTTATACGATTTTTCTACTTTGCCCCAATAGTGATATGGGAAACTTTTTTGCCTCTAGGCTTTCCCCAACTGAACCATAAAAGTAATCACAAGGGTTATAGTCAACTAAAGGAGCAACGCGCAAAAAGTTAAGAAGTTCAAAAGTAATTTCTAACAATGGAGGGGTGTAATTTTCAGCTTTAGCATCCGAAATAATAAAACCATATGCCTTAGTGGGAACTGCTGTTACCGTAAAATTTTCCTCGATATACCTGAAAGATGACCCCCTCACATCTACATACATATTTGGCCACTCTGACATATCAGGATTCGATTGAAAAAAATACTGAAAAGCCTCCATTAAAGACTCTGTCGACAACGAACTCTCTGTTAGAATTGCACCAAATATCTGATGTTCAAACCTGTCAGGATGAACTTTTCCGACATTTCTCCCACCACTAATAATACTATTAAAACCATTATTGGTTCGGTCTAAGCACTTGACTGATTTTATATTTTCAAGAGCCTGATTTAGTGTTTTATTACTATTTATCGAAGCTTTTACTTCAATTACAGCAACTACAGACTCTGCCATAAAATAATTGACATTCCCAACAGTAATTACCGGATGATAATCATCTCGAAAGATCAACACATCTATCTGTTTACTTACTCCACCTCTAGCATCAATTACAAAGCCTGTACCAATCTTCACGCTCTTTGGAATAATTGCTCTAAAGTAATCTGTGATGATTTGCTCTCGCGCTCGACCACTTTCTGCTGGATGCTCTATTAATTTTGACAGCTCAAGCTTTTCAAGCACCTCTTTATTTAAGCTTTTAATAACCTTTTCGATAAACGGTAAAGGCATAAACAACCTCCTGAATCGTATAACGCCGCATTAAGTGGTGAGCAACGCTAACCACCCGACCTAAACCATTGTGACATAGACACTTAAACCGAAGTAAGACGAAAACACCAAGCGTTGGGAATCCGTCTTAAATGCTTTGTTAAACGTTTTTTTCAGCAATCACAATTAAGCTATCGGTATACGAATATCCGTAACCATAACCGAAGCTAGCACCGCCTGAAACCGCTTCTGTATTGCCCATAATACGAGCTGAACTTGAAATACCTTGAGCTTGGTACTTAAAATCATAGGCTCCCGACATAACCGGGGTAACAGATTGAACTTTATAACCTTCACGATTTAGCGAATTAATAACTTGCTCTAGATCTGTAGCTAATCGATCTGTATCAATTTCACAATCAGACCATCCTGTTTGCTTCCATTGTTTTTCTTTCCGAGTAACTTCTTTCTGCCCACCAAATAAGCCAGTCTTAGTTTCCCCTGTTGGAATTTTAACAGTGACTTCTTTACCTAGCGCAACAAAATAACTTTTTACTAAAACAACCTTATTCAATTTAAGTACTCCTTTACGTTTTAAGGATCTGTGAATCGAGAAACGTTTAACATTGTATTAGTGCGCACGCACGATTTCCCAAAACCGTTATACGCACTCTTTTCTATCTAATAGACTGTTATTATTAGAATTTCTCACCTCTAGTGGATACTGCTCTTCCGCGAAAGTGTGCATGCCGCCTATCCCGGCCAAGGCGTTCACATTATCCCCAAACATAAATCTGTAACTATATGACTAATAAGCTTTTTTAATCATCCATTCTGGGATAGTGTGAATCTGTCACAGATAAACGTGCACGCTTTTGCCTGTATCTAGCCGATAAGCTGGTTAAGTATCCAGTGTTTAGCCACACGCTACCGCCGATCAGTTGTCGGCACCTAACACGCCATTTATTGGCTATTTTGCCTACTAGTGTATCAAGCGCTGTGTTGCTTTTCGTGCGCCATTGTCCAAAGTGTTAGCCAAGCCTTGTTTTGTTAGATTGGTCCCAAAAAGGCGAGTCGTAATCGCCTGATTCGGGTTTGAACGTTGCGAGTTATTTTGATTGAACGAGATTTTAGGTAGGAAGAGGAGTGACTTTTGCTGACTGAATTGTTTCTTCAATCAGTGCTTCATATGTTGCTGCTTGTCCAGCCGGGAGCAATTGACGATGCATTTCTCGGCGCACGTTTGTATCAAATAAGCGTTCTGCCACCCATCCGGTTAGATAAAGTGCCGATAAACATCCACCAGCCGTGGCGATGTTGCCATCAATCACTAACGGCTGGTCTTGCACTTCTGCGCCCATGGCTTCAAGCGCAGGTTTAGCATCGGGATGCGTGGTCAGTTGACGCCCGCCTAACAACCCTAATCGATACAAAATAAAGGAGCCTGCACAAATCGAGCCGATAAGTTGGTGATTGGGATTAAGCGATAGAGCTTTCATAAACGCATCGTCGTTTAATGCGGCAGGTACGCCTTTATAGCCACTGGTAATCAATACAACATCAGCTTCACTTGCTTCACTGAGTTCCCCATCTGTTGTTACCGAGAGCCCAAGCGTCGATGTGTGTTCGGATTTGGTGCCAAGTACGCGTACATTCCAATGTTGAGGGAGACGTCCAAAGATATCGCGCATGAGAAAGAAATCGATGTCGGTAAACGCATCAAATAGCACAATCGCAACGGTATACATAATATCCTTTTACATTATAGCCAGTGATTTCAATAAGATATCATGATTTACGATAAAAGGAGAGCAAACCACCGCATAACATGTATACGGTGGTGAGGAGCATTTACCTTACCGCGCAAAGCGAGTGGCGTGGAAGGCGAGGTGTTCATCAATAAACGTACTGATGAAAAAGTAGCTGTGGTCGTAGCCGGGTTGCATGCGCAAGGTGAGCGGAGAGTTGTGTTTCTCGGCCGCTTGTTTCAGGGCTTGCGGGTTAAGCTGCTCGGCCAAAAAGCCGTCTTTGTCGCCTTGGTCCACCAGCATCGGCATGGCGGTGGGGCCTTGGGCGAGTAACACGGTGGCATCATAGGCTTGCCATGTTTGTTCGTCATCACCTAAATAGGCGCTAAAGGCCTGTTTGCCCCACGGGCACTCGGTGGGATGACAAATCGGGCTGAACGCGGAAATGCTGCTGTAGCGTGATGGGTTACGCAAACCAATCACTAGCGCGCCGTGGCCGCCCATGCTGTGTCCGGCAATTGCGCGCTGGTTGTTGACCGCAAAATGCGATTCAATGAGCTCCGGCAGTTCGTGCGCAACGTAGTCGTACATCTGGTAGTGCGACTGCCATGGCGCTTGGGTGGCATTAACATAAAACCCCGCCCCTTGGCCGAGATCGTATTGATTGGCGTCGGCTACGCCCTCGCCGCGTGGGCTGGTGTCTGGCGCCACAATCGCCATGCCTAAGGTGGCGGCTTGTTTAAACGCGCCGGCCTTTTGCATAAAGTTTTCGTCGGTGCAGGTTAGGCCCGAGAGCCAATAAAGCACAGGCACGGGTTGTTTTTTCGCTTTTTCGGGCAAAAAGATCGCAAAGGTCATTTTGCCGTTGGTGGCGCTAGAGTCATGCTGCCAACGTTGGTGCCAACCGCCTGCGACTTTGTTTTCGCTTATTTTTTCTAGTTGCATGGTTATTTTACCGCCGCGTTGCCACGGCGGCCGTCCTGTTATTTATCCATGTGGATCACGCTGCGAATGCTTTTGCCTTCGTGCATCAGTTCAAAGGCACGGTTCACTTCATCAAGGCCCATGGTGTAGCTGATAAATTCTTGTAGACCAAACTCACCATCGAGGTAACGCTCGACAATACCGGGCAGCTCTGAGCGGCCTTTAACGCCACCAAACGCCGAGCCTTTCCAGACGCGCCCTGTCACCAACTGGAACGGACGGGTCGAGATCTCTTGGCCTGCGCCGGCAACCCCAATGATCACTGACTCGCCCCAGCCTTTGTGGCAGCACTCGAGCGCTTGGCGCATCACATCAACATTACCGATGCATTCGAACGAGTAATCGACGCCACCGTCGGTCATCTCCACAATCACTTGTTGGATTGGCTGATCGTAGTCTTTTGGGTTAATCACATCGGTGGCGCCCAGCTGCTTGGCAAGGGTGAATTTGCTCTCATTGATATCAATGCCGATGATGCGACTCGCACCAGCCATGCGCGCGCCAATCACCGCGGATAGGCCAATACCGCCTAAACCGAAAATCGCCACCGTGTCGCCTTTTTCTACTTTGGCGGTATTCATTACCGCGCCCATGCCAGTGGTCACGCCACACCCAAGCAAGCAAACTTCTTCGAGCGGCGCGGCTTTGCTCACTTTCGCCAATGAGATCTCGGGCAGTACCGTGTATTCCGAGAAGGTCGAGCAGCCCATGTAGTGGAAAATGGTCTCGCCATTAATCGAAAAACGCGAAGTGCCGTCTGGCATCAAGCCTTTGCCTTGAGTCTCACGCACTGCGCCACACAGGTTGGTTTTGCCCGAGCGGCAGAATTTACACTCACCACATTCGGCAGTGTAAAGCGGGATCACATGGTCGCCCACTTCTACGCTGGTCACGCCCTCGCCGACCATTTCGACGATCCCGCCGCCTTCGTGGCCGAGAATCGAGGGGAAGACGCCTTCAGGATCGTCGCCCGATAAGGTGAACGCATCGGTATGACACACACCGGTGGCAACGATTCTGACCAACACCTCACCCGGCTTAGGCAGTTCAACGTCGACCTCTTCCATTTTCAGTGGTTGGCCCGGCCCCCATGCGACAGCGGCTTTGGATTTAATGTGGGTTTGTCCCGGCTTGATGGTTAGTGCCATTGCAGAATCCTTTTGAGTTCATGAGAATAATTTTTGTCACGCTATACTAGCTAAGTTGCTTTTCGTTATAATCCAGCAAATTTGAAAATTATTATTTCACTCACGTAATAATACATTGTCCGATAATATAGACAGGATAGACAGTCATGGCGCCCCATTGGGAAGGATTAAACGAATTTTTAGCGGTGGCTGAGCACGGCAGTTTTACTCAGGCGGCTTATAAGCTCGATACCAATGTGGTGGCGGTAAGCCGACGAGTTGCGGCGCTGGAAGCCCATTTGGGGGTGAAGCTTTTTCATCGTACCACCCGTAAAGTCACACTAACGGATGAAGGAGAGCACTATTATCAGCGCTGCCGTCCGCTGATGGCCGCCTTGCAAGAGGCCGAGCAAACCATTACCCAATCGCAAGCACTCCCCACCGGATTACTGCGGGTGACGGCGCCAGTGAATTTTGGCGAACAATATATCGCTCCCCTGCTGGCCCCCTTCTTGAGGCAATATCCTCATGTGTCGGTGGACTTGCACCTGACCAATCGTCGAATTGATTTAATTGAAACTGGCACCGATGTGGCGATCCGTATTGGTCATCTCGCGGATTCCAGTTTGAAAGCGAAGCGCTTAGGTTCACGACGGCTCACCATTTGTGCCAGCCCGGCGTATTTGGCTGCACACGGCCGGCCGCAGACGCCGAGCGATCTCAATCGCCATGTTTGTTTGGTTGGCTCCAACGAGCACTGGCATTATCAAGCGGGCAATAAAGTCCGCACCCTCACGGTTTCGGGGCGGTTGCGCTGTAATTCTGGCGTGGCGTTACTCGAGGCGGCCAAGCAAGGTATTGGCCTCGCGCAGCTGCCGCATTATTACGTGCAAGAGGCATTAGCCGAGGGGACATTAGAAGAAGTATTGGTAGATTATCGGATAGAAGAAGAAGGTATTTGGGCGCTTTATCCACGCGGACGTCAGCTTCAGCCCAAAGTGGCGGCGTTATTGGCGTATTTAGCCCAACACTTGCCCACGCAACCCGCCCCTGATTTTTAACCGCCACTCTGGAACCCGCTAAAAAAATCGCCAGCACAAGGCTGGCGATCGGATCACGGTGTTCAAAAACGGTCGATTAGTCACGCGACGCGCGCAATGACGTGTCCGCTTTGTTAATCGCTGAGACTTTAAACGCGCCCACATAGTGATCGAGGGTGCGTGCGAGCCCTGCTAAATCTTGGCTACTCGCTTCTAGGCTATGGCTATCATCTAGCCCGGCTTGCGCTGCTTGGTTAACCGTATCCATGTTGACGTTAATTTCATTGGCTACGCTTGATTGCTCTTCGGTCGCCGTTGCCACATGGGTGTTCATATCCAAGATGGTGCTCACTTGCATCGCGATGCTTTCTAGCGCCGTCAGTGCTTGCTCGGTCGCGCGGTTCCCTTCGCTGGTGAGAGCTTTACTGGTGTCCATTGCCTCAACCGCGTTTTTCGCTTCTTGCTGAAGCTGATCAATGGTCGATTGAATTTCTTCGGTTGATTGCGACGTTTTGGTCGCCAGACTGCGCACTTCGTCCGCCACTACCGCAAAACCACGTCCCGCTTCGCCAGCGCGCGCTGCTTCAATGGCTGCGTTCAAGGCAAGCAAGTTCGTTTGCTCTGAGATGCCACGGATCACGTCCAAAATTGAGACAATCGACTGGGTGCGATCAGCCAGCGAGGTGATCACAGTCGACATATTGTCCATCTCGGTGTCGAGTTGGTTGATGGTCTGGGTCGCTTCGGTCAAGGTTTGCTTACCGGCTTCGGTTTCGCTGTTGGCTGACGAAGCTGAATCTGCCGCATTCGAAGCGCTTTGTGAGATCTCATTAATGGTAGCGATCATCTCATTCATCGAGGTCACGACCAGCAGCGCTTGCTCGCTTTGTGATTCACCACGTTTTAGCGATTGCGCGGCTTTATCGCGCAGCGACTCGGCTGAACGGCCAAGCTCTTCACCGGTTTCCACCACATGCGCAATGATTTGGTCGATTTTTTCAACGAAGGTGTTAAAAGCCACCGAAATACGGGTGATCTCGTTGTTGCCAGTGACAGGCAAGCGCACAGTCAGGTCACCGTCCCCTTTCGAGATATCCGCCAGCGCGTGCTCAAGGCCTTTAAGCGGCGCGAACAGTCGGCCCAATAGCCATACCAGCACAAGGGTACAGGCAATAAAAATCAAGCCAATCGCGGTCAGCTGCGCAATCGCAATGCCATTGGCAGCGCTATCCACTTCTGTAATTGGGATCCCTACATCAAACGCGCCCCACAGGCGGCCATCGACGTAGATTGGCATCATGATGTCGTACACCCATACATCTTGCACATCAGCGTACCAGCGCGAATGCTGCGGTTGGCCTTGGCCGGCCCCCGCCACTGTGTAGCTGTCGGTGTAGACTTTGCCCAGTTTCTGCGTATCACTGTGGGCAATGGCTTTGACGTTTTTATCAATGACGACGGCATAGCTGATGTCACTGCGTACTTTGAGACCGCTGACCATTTCCTGTAAATCGTCGGTTGGCGTTGACGAGTTCGACAGAATGTATTCGGCGCGATCCGCAAGCAGCTCTGCCTGCGCTTTCGAGCGCTTGAGAATGATGTGGTCGATTTCATCGTGTGAGATAAAAGTTGTGGCGGTGATGCTGGCAATTGCCGCCACCGCAAACATGGCACACACCACGATTAAGATGAGTTTTTTCACTACGCTACCTTACTGGCAATGGGAGGGGCGGAAACCGTCAACGTCGGCGTGCAATAAGCCGGTAGCCTAATTCGGCCAAAAGGGGCGAGAGACGGCTGACTTCCTCTCTGTACATKGATGTCAGCGCAAATAATAGCGACAGCGTAACTGATAAACAAGTTACGCCTCGCAAAAGTCAAATAATCATGCGCGGTTACGCACAAAATCATATCGCTCATATTGACGATGAAAGACCATACCATTTGCCAATTTTCCTGACATTTTAGGCGGTCCCAAATCGCGTGGCAGGAAAGTAATTAAGCAGTTTGTGGAGCGCAAAACACAGCATTAAGGTGATCACTATCGCCACAATATTGCTGCTCACGCGATAAAGCGCGTCATACATAAAGTCTTGGCTAGGGCTTAAGTATTGCCCAAACAGGATCCCCAAGGTGGCCATCGCGCCAAATCCGACCCCTGAACCACTGGCTTCTTTCACATGGGCTTTGGCGAATAAAAGCGTCCCTATCCACAAAAGCGGCGCGACCAAAATCAACACCCCAAACCAGTCATACAGTATTACTTGGCATGCTACCCCATACGCGACGCCAAGCACCGTGCCTACCGCGCGTTTTCGCGCATAACTTAACGTGCCGTTCCAGTGCATGGGAAACAGCAATAACACAGTGGTGGCCTGCGCTGAAATGGAGTCGCGCAAATCAAACAGCTGAAAGACCACAAAGGAAATGGTCGCTAACGATGCTCCCATTAGTGCCTCGTGGCGCATACGGTGAGTCTGCTTGCCTCCCGCGGGCATGGCAGGCGGCTGACGTTCAGTCACATCCGGGATCAGCCACGTCACCAAGTAGGCGATCAATACCGAGAGGATATTGGCCCCTAAGTTACCAAAAACGAGCGTGTTAAGCGGCAAGTCTGGATAGCTGGCAAAGTGCAACATAATGCTCAGGCTCAACACACTGTTGGCACCAAACAAAAAAAAGCGCCCTTTAGACATGCACGCAAATTTGTAGGTGAACAGCACAAAGACAAGTGGCGTCATCAGCCCCGGGTGTGCTCCCAATAAGCCTCCGAGCACACCCACTTCTAAACCACTGATCACCGCGGAGGCAAGCAATTGGCGCGCCGCGCGACCGTTCATCACCGGGACTAAGCCCAGCAGCAGCATGGGGGTAACGGTAAAAAACACCCCAAAGTTACAATCAAAAAACTTGCATACCGTAAAGCCTACTGTGGCGCCGGTGGCAATCCGCAAACACTGGCGCACATCGTTATCACTTAAGGGGTGATGCCATAAAGCCATCGCTCACCTCCTTAGTAGATGTAGTGCAGCAGGCTTAAAAAGCCAACTTGGGCACTGGCGAATACTTCTCCAACCCAGCTGTCTGGCATAAGTTGCACCGTGGCACGGGCACCGGTCGGTAGCGCATGAGAGGGCCATTCATCGAGTTGAATGTGCAAACGCATCCGCTGCGCATCACGCACCCAACGGTTGGAATTAGACGGTGACGCCAGTTGTCCGTTGGCATCGATCTGTCCAGCACTGACGCCCGCATCCACGCTACTCACGTGTCCCGCGTAAAGCTTGCCCGGCTCACTATCAAACGCCACCTTCACCGGCGTGCCGGTGTGCACATCGCGGACACTTTTTTCACGAAAATCGGCAATCACATCGGTGCGGTCAGACACCAAGGCCATCAATGGCTGACCAGCGCTGGCATAGGCTCCCACGTCCAATTGCAGGTTGGTAACGACGCCGTCATGGCTGGCTTTTACTGTGGTGTAGGATTGATTCAATTGTGCTTTCTTTAATTTGCTCAATGCCACCTGTTCGGCAATGTTGCTGGCACCGTCACCACCCCGTTGAATTTGAAGCGCACTGACGCGTGCCTTGGCCGCTTCCCATTTCGCGCGGGCGGTATTAGCCGCACTGATTGCATCATCACGCTGCTGCTGTGATACACCATTTTTGGCAAACAAAGCTGTTAAGCGTTTCGCTTCGCGCACTTTTTGCGCCATTACCGACGCCAAGGCCGAAACATCTTGCCGCGCCGCCATCAATGACGCATCTAACTGAGTATTGGTTTGTCTGGCTTGAGCTAAGGCGAGTTTGGCTTGGTCGACCGCAATCCGATACGGGGTATCATCAATTTGGAACAACACATCCCCTTGATGCACGCCTTGGTTATTTTCTACTGCCAAGGCACTGACCGGCCCGCTCACCTGTGGAGCGACTTTGGTCACGGTGCGTGTCACCATGGCATGAGGCGTTAGTGGCATCACGTTATCTGCCAGCAAAAAATAGCCAAAGAGCAACACAAAACTGAGAGCAGCTACTTTTACCCAACGCGCAAATTTTTCATCTGGTGTCATTCGTACTTCTTACCTCTGTTATTGTTCTATGCCTTAGTCATCTTTTGTGGTGGCGGTATAGTCCATCGCATTTTGATTGATGGTGACCAACACCCGCTCTAAGGCGTCAAAGTCTTCGGCGTCAATGCCTGCGAGCAGATGCTTACGTACCCGCAACACCCGCGCTTCAATACGGGTCATCAATTCACACCCGCTGTCAGTGACGTGTACCGTTCGGGTGCGCTTGTCTTCTGGCGAGCAGCGCCGTGTGATCAGCCCCTGCGTTTCAAGGTGCTTTAAGGTCCGCATCAACGAGCCCAGCTCAATTTCAAGCGCCTGCGCCAGTTCACTTTGACTGATGCCGTCTCCCAACCGACGCAGCATCCACAGCGCACTCCAGCGCGGATAACTCAGCCCCAATGGCGCCAGTTCAGAATCGGCAACACGGCGCCACAATCGCGCCGTGCGTCCTAAATGTTCAGCAATCGACATATGTTCAGGATGTGACGATGTCATGCGCTTTTTCCCTCAACCGTGAAATTACTTAGCCTGCTAAGTAATAAGTGGCAGCCACTATAAAATAGTTAGCAGGCTAAGTAAATATAAAAGTGATTTGTGTCACATAACGATGGCGGATTGCTGGCGCGATAGCCGCTCGCCGCCGTTGGTCAACTCTGGTAATCTAGCGCGCGTCATCGTTTTGTTTGTAAAGGAATTACCATGCAAGAACTCTGGGATCGCCATATTCGTTATCGCAGCCATCGCATTGATGTGCCGCTGGATCATCATGACGCCACCAGCCCATCGATTTCGGTTTTCGCCCGTGAAGTGGTTGATACGCGCAAAAATGAACAAGATTTACCGTGGTTAGTGTATTTTCAAGGTGGGCCTGGGTTTGAGTCTCCTCGTCCGAATGGGGCAAGCGGCTGGCTAAAACGTGCCTTAAACGATTACCGCGTACTGTTGCTTGACCAACGCGGCACGGGCTTAAGCTCGCCGGTAAATCACCAAACGCTTGCCCACCTCACGCCTGCCGAGCAAGCAGCGTATCTGAGTCATTTTCGGGCTGACAGCATCGTGAAAGACGCCGAGTGTTTACGCGAGGCGTTAGACATCAAGCAATGGGCGATCCTCGGACAAAGCTTTGGTGGGTTCTGTGCCCTCACCTATTTGTCGTTCTTTCCACAATCGCTATCACGCGCGTTTGTCACCGGCGGTATCCCGCCGCTCGAGGGGCACGCCGATGCGGTGTATCAAAAAACCTATCAGCGTGTGGAAGACAAGAACCAGCAGTTTTTTGCCCAATTCCCCGATGCACAAGCCCGCTGTCACGAGATTGCCCAGTATTTGCAAAACAATACGGTGACGCTGCCTAACGGTCAGCCGTTTACCGTTGAGCAATTTCAAACACTGGGACTGAATCTCGGTCGCGGCCATGCCGGGCTACCGCTGTATTACCTACTGGAGCGAGCCTTTATCGAGGTGAATGGTGAGCGTACTTTAAGCTATCCGTTCTTAAATGCGATGCAGGCTGACCAAGGATATTTGACCAACCCGTTTTACGCTATTTTGCATGAGTCGATTTACTGCCAGCAGCAGGCGTCACAGTGGTCAGCCCATCGAGTGCGCGATCAATTCCCGCAATTCCACTATCAGCCCGATCAGCCGTTCCGGTTTACCGGCGAAATGGTTTACCCGTGGATGTTTGATCAACTGGCTACCCTTAAACCGCTTAAAGACGCCGCCATGTTACTGGCGGAAAAGAGCGATTGGCCGGCGCTTTATGATCTCGACGTACTCAAGCGCAATACGGTGCCGCTCGCCTGCGCCACCTATGTGGATGACATGTTTGTTGAGTTCGATTATTCCCGTCAAACTTTGGCGCAGATTGCCAACAGCCAAGCGTGGATGACCAATGAGTACGAGCACAATGGCATTGGCGTTGACGGTGAACGTATTTTGGATCGCTTAATCGACATCAGCGATAGCCTTGCCGCTCGCCAAGGCTAGTGACTCTCCGCTGCGCATCGTCCCAACAGTGTGTTGTCGCAGCGGAATTTTTCACCACTACAAACTGTGATCTAATTCAAATCAAAAAAACCACGCTCAACACGTGTTACGCTCTTTGTCAGTACCGATTGAACTCGGGAAAATGCGATAAAAATCGCCCGCTCGCCTTCAAGGCAGCCTGACTGATCAGCGTAGACCACGCCCCCACCAGCCCAGACTAGCCAAGTAGGCACACTGGCTAACGATGCTTGCATGTTATGTTAATTGGCGTAGTATTATTGCGTTTCCTCGGGTTACAGGACGTATCCCAGCACGGTGTAGGCTCAGGAGCATGAGACCCTCACTTCATCGTCGTTTTTTCTTCTTAACCTTTGCGTTCACATTGATGAAAATTGTAAGTAAATCAAGCAAGAAAAGGGCAGTATTTTATAAATCTAGCGTTTTCTTCGATAAGCTGTGGTCACGCGATAAAACGCCCGTTTCCGTCTTATTGTTAGCGGTTGTTATTGGCCTGCTCGCGGGTATTGTGGTCACCTTCTTTGAACTCGCGATTCACTCTCTTTCTCAAACACGTACCGAGTGGCTCGATAGCAATATCACCTCAATGATTCCATTGGGATTACTCGCCTTTCTGATCAGTGCGGGCCTTGCCTTAATTGGCTATTGGCTGGTGCACAGATTTGCGCCTGAAGCGGCGGGATCGGGTATCCCTGAAGTAGAAGGTGCCATGGAAGGTATTCGTCCCACACGATGGTGGCGGGTAATCCCAGTGAAATTTTTTGGTGGTTTGGGGGCGCTAGGCTCAGGGATGATTTTGGGCCGAGAAGGGCCGAGTGTCCAAATCGGTGCCAATATCGGCCGAATGGTGACCGACACCTTCCGCATTCACGACCGTAACACCAATCAAACTCTACTCGCATCAGGTGCCGCAGCGGGCTTAGCCGCAGCGTTTAATGCCCCGCTTGCAGCGATCATGTTTGTGGTTGAAGAAATGCGGCCACAGTTTCGCTATACCCTCATCTCCATTAAAGCGGTGATCATTGCGGCAATCATTGCTGACATTGTGTTTCGCTATATCAATGGTCAAGATGCCGTCATCGTGTTACCTCAATACGAGACACCGCCACTGATTTCATTGTGGTTCTTCTTGGCGTTGGGGTGCTGTTTTGGGGTGTTTGGGGTGATTTTTAATTTCCTAATCATGCGCTTTCAAGATTACTTTCAACGCTTGTATCAAAACAGCCAAAAGCGCGTGTTGATTGTGGGGTCGACCTTGGGGGGCGTGTTCGGTTTACTATTGGTGTACGCGCCTGAACTCACGCACGGCGGCATTAACCTTGTCCCTGATTTTGTTACGCTTAACTATTCAATTAGTGCACTGCTGTTTATTTTTATGGCACGCACGCTGCTGACAGTCATCTGCTTTGGTTCCGGCGCACCGGGCGGCATTTTCGCTCCCATGCTTGCCCTTGGCACCTTGCTGGGAACCGTCTTCGGTTTGATGATTGCAAATCTCTACCCTGACATGGGCATTGAACCGGGCATGTTTGCGATTGCGGGAATGGGCGCTCTGTTCGCCGCGACCGTGCGCGCACCGATTACCGGTATTTTGTTGGTGATTGAGATGACCAACAATTACTACCTAATCTTACCGCTGATTATCACCACGCTGGGTGCCACACTGTTTGCGCAACTGCTGGGTGGCCAACCGATTTATACCGAGCTGTTACGCCGAAAAGTACGGCAGCAAAAGTTGCAGGTTGAGCAGCAGCCATAATCATAATCCATGTTTGGCAAGGATAGCGGCGATCGTGCCGTTATCTCTCATGTCTCTTAATACCGTATTAAGTGGTGTGATTAGTCGCTGATGACGTTGATGCAAGACGAGAAAAACCTCGAAAGTCTCAACCGGTTTTTCTCCTATTCGTACATCAGTAAATTGCTCTTTCTTGATAATACTTCGAATGCCGCCGTAGCCTATCATCGCTTGAACTCGCTGACTATTAACCATATTCAGTGCATCGCGTTCTGTTCTAGCGCGAATAAGCTGCCATTGATAGCGTTTTGCGATTTCGACATTAACCTGATCACCAATAATTCCCACGACATATTGGTAATCTTCTGGCTTTAAAACATGTGTGTGTCCAAATAGATAATAATTAATCGACATGAGTGGCTCTTCTGGATACAGCGCTTCGGGAATATCTTGATAGACAAGTCGTGTCCGGCCAAAGTCAGCATCGATAATCCCTTTGGCTAGGGCGTTTTCGGACCGTGCTAGTGGCATTTCCATCCATGTCAGTACAATACGCTCATCAATGGCAGTGAATGCATGCTCTACAATCGCTTTAGTCGCCAAAGAAACAGAGTCACTGGCATCACGATAAGCAATCGTTAGTGTATTTGCCATGACACACAACGGTAACCAACAAACGACAAATATCCATCCTCGTTTCACATTGTCACCTCTGACTAACCGCCACGGTTAAAGATTAGAAGAGCTCCGGCATATCGTCTATGCTCTTATTGGTGACGTTGTCACTATTAATGCTCTCCTAGGGTCTTATTAAGCTTCGTAACATGGCAAGACATAACTCACGGTCGGGGAGTACATCAAATTCAGCCCTTACGATTAGCCCTTCCAACAGCGTCATCACCGCATCAGCAACCGCCTTTGAACCAACAATCTGTTCAATTAAGCCGTAAATTTTGTCTTTGTGCGCTTTAGCAATCTCTACAATTTGGCTGTCTGTATTGCTCTTAAATTCGCCAATTGCGTGCATAAACATACAACCTTTAAAGTCGTCTTGTTCAAACCACGCCAGATGCCAATCGAGGAATGCCGCCAATTGGGCATCTTTATCCTGATGCGCATCAATAGCCTGCTGCAGTCCCTGCTCAAATCTTGTATGACGCGCTTGCAGCACAGCCTCAATCAAGGCCGATTTAGCGCCAAAGTGACGGTACATCGATGTCTTTGAGACCGCGGCTTCATCACGGATTTTGTCGACGCCCACCGCGGTGTAACCAAACTGATTAAATAACGACTCGGCTACCGCCAAGATGTGATCGCGCTTACTCATGATGCTCTCCAAAAAAGACTTGCCATTAAGTGTACCGATCTGTACTCTTTAAAACAACGTGTACAGATCGGTACACTTCACTCAACCATTGAAGGAACGACCATGAAACGACTAAAAGGTGGCGGTGCGTTACCGCCTAAACCGACTTGGATTCAACTGACAAAAGGCTTGCTGGGTGGATTTTTTGGCATTCTTACCTTAACCGTGCTGAACCAAACCACTGGCGTGCCATGGCTGATGGCTCCCTTTGGCGCAACCTGTGTGATTTTATTTGCAGCGCCTCAGTCGCCGCTCGCGCAACCGAGAAATGTGATTGTGGGTCACTTACTGACCGCCAGTGTGGGGTTGGCGATGCTGTATGGCGTGGGAAATGAAAGCTGGGTGATCGCACTAGCAGTGGGTCTTGCAATTATGCTGATGCAAGCCTGCCGTGCCGTCCATCCACCAGCTGGAGCAAATCCACTGGTAATCATGCTAGCGGGGACTCAAGTGGTAGGCATCGATTATTTGTTTACGCCCGTGCTCGCAGGAAGTGTCGCACTGGTAACCATTGCGGCGGTGATCAATAACCTCGGTGAACCGAATCATTGGCCTGTGTATTGGCATGGGATCAAGCGTAGCTAATCAACTGAGCCTGGTTTCTAAGTTTGGGGATAAACAGACTTAGGAACCAGCCGGACGATTAGCGATGATCACTACTGACCGATCAGCTCTTTAATAACGTTTGAGATATTGATCGCGCGCTGGGGCAGCTGGCGTCCGGCAAAAGCGCAGAGATATAAAGTTTCACTGACCGGTATCGGTAAATGGTGAGCTTTGGTCGCCGCTTGTTGAGCAAAAGCGGCGACGGCATTGGCGGGTAACACGGTAAAGCCGAGTCCGCGTGCAACGGGTAGTAAGATAAGACCAATTTGATTAGAAAAGCCAGATTGCTTGATGGGGCGCAACTGCGCCGTTTGGTATTGCTCGAAGTTCGCTCCAAGTAATAACTCGGCGTGATGTCTCGCATCTGGATGATCAATGAATCCTAGCTGGCAAAGTGTTTCCCAAGTCGGGGATTTAACATGGCGCGGTGTCACCAGCAACAACGGCTCTTCCCCGATGGGTTCAGACTGAATATTTGGATTAACGGGACATGCGGTTGTCAGGCAAATATCAATGGTGTTGTTCAAGATGGTATTGTGAATATCGCCATTTGGCGCAAAGCGATAGTTAATCGTAAGTGTCGGATACGTCACCTGGAGATCGAGCCTGTTTACCGCCTCGATACGACACCGTCCAAACCTCCTCAGTCGTAATAAAAACACAAACGTGACTTAAGTCACTCTGTTACTCGAACTTTATAGGATTGTTTGTGT
>NZ_MUFP01000022.1 GCF_001996165.1 Salinivibrio proteolyticus
GATCAGTGTTTTAGAGAAGGGGTTTGCAGCAGCTGCAATCAGGCGAACAATTGTGTCAAAGCACCCTCAAAAATCAAATGTGAGCCAAAAGAAACTAGTACAAGCTTTAAGAAAATCAGTAGATCTGCAAGTAAAAAGTAGAATACAGCCCATAGTTTTTGAGTTTGATGCAAATACTACAAGACTTAAAGTAGTCGATCGCTCATTCATTTTGTGGTTATCACATCAAGATAAAGATGAACTATATGAGTATGCAGACCTAACAGATGAGTTAAAAACTCAAATAGTCACCGATATATAATAAGTCGATGAACTATTAAAAATCAAATAATCTCATCGACTTGATTGATTTTAGATTATTTAATATTACCTGTTAGTCAAGCGTTAAATTACTTTAGGAGAATGAGTGAAATTTTCAATTAGCATATTGGCTATTTGTTTACTATTGTCTGTATTTAATCATCCAAACTCCCTAGAAGATTTAGAGTTTGAAATTGCTCTATATGGATTTCTATTATCGTTTGCATTAGATTATTTGGTTAAGTACTGTTCGATTTCAACTTTAGGTAAGCTAGACAATAGAAATGTCCATATTAAATATAATTTGTTATGGATATTTGTCTCTCATGGTTACTTTTTGTCACAAGTTTTCAAAGACAGTATTAGATATAGAAGCAGAGTATTTCGTGTTAAACAAGAGAAGATCGCTAGAGCGAAGTTTATACAGAAAGCCAACCTGTACAACTTGTGGACATCTTCTGTCATATTAGTTGCGATAGCATCTTTATCTATGACAGAAGTTTTTAGAGACTATGAAAGTTTTAAAGTGGTAATTACTTGGTTTGTTATCTTTCGCACTCTATCTAGAAGTATTGAAATAGTGTATGCCTTTAGCAAAGATGTTATCAAGGGAGAGGAGAAAACTTCATCAGCCCTAACAAAGTATAATCGTATCCAACTTGCGTTAAGCAGTTACATTGAAAATATTGTTAACTATGGTGTCGTATATTATTTCTTTAACATGACCTCAATAAGTAACGCAGTTCTGGTATCGATTAGTCGTTCAACAATATCCAATGTAGACCCTAGTACATGTTTATTAGATCAAGCCCTAGCATACGGGCAGGTGCTTACGACATTGAGCCTAGTTGTCTTATCACTTGCTATTTACGTTAGTCGGAAAAAGTAATTTAATGAAATGTTATTTCTTCCTGAGCACTGAGAACGAAGAATATAAAATTGTTGGCATCCTTTCTTTTAACATCTGGAGTTCACGGATTATTTTTTCTTTGATTAGAGCTATCTCGTAAAGGTATGTGATAATATAAACTCTATCTTCAAGGAGTTGGTGACAGTGCAACTTAAGAAGATAAAGACACCTCATGAAACGAAAAAGCCTCTGGGTCGTCACATCCCCTATGGTGGGAGGAGTCGCCAAAGGCCGTATGTTCTGTTCAACAATRTTGTTCTACAGCGAATGCTAGATCATTTAGTGCTTGGCTTGCAAGGAATGACAAATAATATACAGAACAGCCCAACTAATCTGTTCAGTTTTAGGGATAAGGTAAAGTAATTCAAGTGTGCAACTGGCAATTTAGTGTGAATTGCGTTGTATAACAATCAAATATGTCTTCAATCACTAAATTTTGGCGAGTTTTTCATCCCACATCACGTCGTCTCTAAGCATCGAATTTAAGATCACCACTATATTGCGCACTACGAGGCGTTGTAGATCAAAACGCTGCGTCTATCGATGCACCTCTGTCGACTGACACAACTGCATCCAAGCTTCGGCGGTGCGTGAGACATAGCGCTCGCCGTGCCAGACTAAGCCGAGTTGCCATTCAATCGCTGGGCTTATCGGTTTCACCAGCAATAACTCACTGTCTTCCAAGCTGGCGCTGAGGCGTTGGCATAAGGGCGCGGGTAAGAACGCCACCCCTGCACCACTTTTCACCAAGGCGGCTAAAAAATCCCACTGACTGCTACGCGCGGCAATGGTGGGCTGATAACCGTGCTCTTCACAGCGGGCAATAATCCGGTCGCTTAAGGTAAATTCAGCGCTATACAGATAAAACGGCTCGTCTTTGACTGCCTGCCATGTCAGGCTTTTTTGCTCGCGCCACGCGGCTTGGTTAGGCARCACTGCATAAATGGGGTGAGTTTGTAAGGGTAAGCTTTGCAAGCACTCAGGCTGGGTGTCGGTGAGCATGGTGATTGCCACATCAATCTCACCATTGATCAGGGCTTGTTCAGTGCGCCGTCCACCGTATTCGACAATACTGAGCGCCACATTTGGGTAGCGTTGTCGGTACTCACGCAACACGTTGGCATACAGCGGCCCTATCATCGGCGGCATCCCCAATCTAAGCTGCCCGCGCGCCAGTTGGTTGAGATCGTCGAGCTCGGTATTTAGCTGCTCGAACTCGGCAATAATGCTCTGCGCACGCTGATACACCACCTCACCAGCATCGGTTAACCAAAATCGCCTTCCCTCTCGGTGCAACAACGGCTGACCCACATCTTGCTCAAGATTACGCACCATTTTACTGATTGTCGGTTGCGTCACATGCAACGACGCCGATGCGGCAGTAAAGCTCTGCTTTTCCACTAAGGCAATAAAATAGCGCAACGCACGAATATCCATAAACGACCCTTAAAAGCTGTCTGTTAACCATGCCATTTTGGCATAGTTTAAATAAAAAAAAGTCACTTTATTCACTCTCTGCCAAGACGTAAACTATGAGCAATCTCACAGATTCTTGGCACGCTTTCGATGCAATTGATTAAAAACGCCTTACTTACCTTACTGCAAGTCTTTGTCTTAGCAGGCATTTGGTTCTTGTCTGATTGGTTGGTCACAACCTGTGCTATTCCACTACCGGCCAACCTCACCGGTATGTTGCTGTTGTTAGGTGCATTAATGTTGAAAATTGTCCGTGCCGATTGGTTACGTCGCGGGGCAGCGTGGCTGTTAGCGGAGATGTTGCTGTTTTTTGTGCCGGCGGTAGTGGCGGTGGTCAATTACCAAGATTTATTGCTGCAAGAAGGCGGTAAGATCATGGTTGTACTGATTTTAAGTACCGCGATGGTGATTGCGTCAACCGCTTGGGTGGTCGATAAAGTGTATCGTTTTGAGGTTAAAATGGCGCGCCGCCGCAGTAATCATCATCACACGCATCATCCTGATCTAAAACCGGAGTGCTAAGCCATGATGTCTTTACCTGCTTGGCTTCACGCCTCGTTATTAAGCGTTACCTGCTTTTTGATGACCCTTGGCTTTTATTACATGAGCAAATGGCTGTATCGCCGTCATCCTTCAATTCTGGTAATGCCATTGCTGCTCGCGCCCTTGCTGATTGTGGCAGTGGTGGTTGGGTTTAATATCCCGTATCAAGACTACATGGCGCAATCGTACTGGCTGCTGTGGCTGCTGGGCCCAGCGACTGTGGCGTTTGCGATCCCCGTGTATGATAACCGCGCGCTCATCCGCCGCCATTGGTTGTCGCTATCGATAGGCGTCACAGTGTCTGTGCTGGTCGCCATTACCAGTACCGTGGTGCTAGCGCGGGTGTTTGAGCTGTCTGAGCTGCTGCAACGCAGTTTGGCGATGCGCTCAATCACCACCCCTTTTGCTGTAGAAGCCACCAAAGCAATTGGCGGGCAAAGCGATCTCACTGCGCTGTTTGTGGTTCTCACTGGGGTGATTGGCATGGCGATTGGTGAAAGTATTCTGACCGTGATTGCGATTCGCTCGCGCTTAGGTCGCGGCGCAAGTTTAGGGGCGTCGGCACACGGAGCGGGCACCGCTAAAGCCTATCAGATAGGCCATGCCGAAGGGGTGGTGTCGAGTGTGGTAATGATGATTGCGGGCATGGTCACTGTGCTGCTTGCGCCTATATTGGGTCAGCTGCTTTGGTAGGTGATCGCTAAGGGCTTTTCTGCGCTACGTTATCTGTAACAACAGAAAAGTGGGAGTGGATGAAAGTTTCTGCTTGATGCGCAGGTCTTGATCCTCACCAACCCTAATAACGAGGCGATCATGAAACAGCACAAATCAATGTGGCGAGTTATCGCGTTCACAGCGTTCAGTTTGCTATCGATAGCAAGTTATGCGGCGGTGAAAGACACTGCCACCACATCGCAAGGCTACCAAAAAGCGACCCTTGCTGGCGGCTGCTTTTGGTGTACAGAATCTGATCTTGAAAAGCTCAACGGCGTGATTGATGTGGTGTCTGGCTACTCAGGCGGTGAGCTTGAAAATCCCACCTATAAAGAGGTCTCGTCCGGCACCAGTGGCCACATTGAGGTGATTGATGTCACCTATGACCCTAACGTCGTGGATTACGAACAGGTGCTCGATCAGTTTTTCCGTCATATCGACCCCACCGATGACCAAGGCTCGTTCGTTGACCGTGGCCCGCAATATCGTCCCGCGATCTTTTATCGCTCTGAAACACAAAAGCAAATTGCCGCGGATTTTATGGCGGAAATTGAAGCGTTAGGCGTGTTCAAAAAGCCGCTGAAAACCGAGCTGATCCCGTTCGAGAAATTCTGGCCAGCAGAAAGCTATCATCAGGATTACTACAAAAACCACAGCATTCGCTATAGCTACTACCGCTATGCCTCAGGGCGTGACCAGTATCTGGACGAGATTTTTGGTGACGATCGCAAAGACAACCCCGTCACCTTGCGTGAGATGATTGATGGGCAAAAAGCGGAAGAGATGACAGCAACGAACACCCGCTACTCGCGCCCCTCGGATGAGAAAATCCGCGCGATGTTGTCAGACATTGAATACGAAGTCACGCAAGAAGACGGTACCGAACCCGCATTCCGCAATCGATATTGGGACAACAAGCAAGCGGGGATTTATGTGGATATCGTTTCGGGCGAGCCGCTGTTCTCCTCCACTCATAAGTACAAATCCGGTACCGGCTGGCCGAGCTTCACACAGCCCATTAATGAGCAGTATGTGGTTACCAAGCCGGATAACTCCCTGTTCTACACGCGCACCGAGGTCCGCAGCAAGGTCGCCGATTCGCACCTTGGCCATGTGTTTGAGGATGGTCCCGCCCCCACCGGCTTGCGCTATTGCATGAACTCAGCCGCGATGCGCTTTGTGCCGGTCGATAAAATGGCCGAGGCGGGTTATGAGGATTATCTTTATCTGTTTGAATAACGCAACCAGTGCGTGATTGGCTTGTAAACCTGCGGTAGAGTAAAGCTCTACCGCTTTTTTACGCGAGGCATTGGATGCACACGATATTGATCACTGGATTTGAACCGTTCGGCGGCGAGAGTGACAACCCGTCTTGGCAAGTGGCAAAAGCATTAGAAGGCTGGCAGCCTAATGAGGAGTGCATCGTTAAAGCTGTGCGCCTGCCCTGCACCTTTGATGAAAGCTTACCAACGTTACACAGCGCGCTAGAATCGCTCAGTCCGGTGATGGTGATTGCTCTTGGCCAAGCCGGTGGTCGCGCTGAGATAAGCTTGGAGAAGGTAGCGATCAATTATCAGGACGCGCCTATTCCCGACAACGCCGGTAAGCAGCCGCATGGTACGCCGGTGGTGTCATCTGGGCCCAATGCCTATTTCTCTACCTTGCCGCTCAACCGTTTAGTGAACGCATTAAACGAAGCGCATCATCCAGCCAGTGTTTCTTACACCGCGGGCACCTTTGTGTGTAATCACGTGTTCTATGGCTTGATGCATGCGCTGGCTCATCACACCGAGGTACGCGCCGGCTTTATTCATATTCCCTACAGCCCAGCACAAGCGTGCAAACACCGCGCCCCGAGCATGCCGGTAAGTGATGTGATGGCAGCGATGAAGATAGCCATCGAGTTGAGTTTATTGGATGATGATGTCACCGCCGTGTGTGAAGGCATGTTGCACTAACGCGCAGTAGATGGCGCTCAGACGATGACGCTCCAACAATGGCGCTTAGTAGGTGGAGCACAGTGGCGGTTACCGTGCTCCTAACCCAGTCACTTAAAACAGCCACTCAGTGACGAGATCGTTGTCAGTTAGCACGCTATCGAGAAAGGCAAACAAGTGCGCATTCATCGGTGCCGTATCAAAGGCGCGAATGGAGGCAGGGTCTTGAATAAAGCGCTTGTTAGCGGCCTCACCCTCTGGATAGGCGGCGTGCAGTAAGCCTTCAACCGCCAGCGGCGTCAATTCAAGATGACATTGAAAGCCATACACCCGTGGTCCGTACTTCACGATCTGTCGCGGACAGCCTTCGCTGCTTGCCAATACACGACTATTTGGTGTCAGCCCCGGCATATCATTGTGCCAATGACCCACAATTTCTTGCGGCGCGAAGTGTGGAATGTGCTCGTCGATATGGCCATCTTCGCTTAACTGGATGGGGAAGTAGCCAATCTCGGGCTCAGGACTTTTCTGATACGGTGCGCCCAAGGCTTCACCAATAAGTTGCGCCCCAAGGCAAATGCCTAATACCGCACTGCCTTGTTCGATACACTGCTTAATCAGCGCTTGCTCGCGCTGGCTATCAAAATGCGGGCATTCAGATTGTGGCGTATCTGGACTTTGCGGCCCGCCGAGTACCACCAGCAGATCAATGCCTTCACCACTTTCTGGCAACGGCTCGCCCCGATACAAATGACTGGTGGTCACATGATAGGCACGCTCGTCACACCAATCTAAAATGGCACCTGGGCCTTCAAACGCCTCGTGAATAACAAGATGGACGCGCATTCCTCACTCCTTGGGATTTGTTTTACGCATGATTGTGCTAAAGCATACTATATTGAGCGTCGGCCTCAAGCCTTGCCCACCACGAGTGGCGGCCTTGCTATAAACGCTTGAGTTAGCAACTGAAACAGCTGTTCGGTTGCCGGCAGTTCATCTAGGTGCGCGGCTAATGGAGTATGCACCTTAGCCTCAATGCGATCAGGGTGACCACAAAGCTGATTACACAGCGATACAGGGGCAACAATATGTTGGCAATCCGCATCAATCAGCAGACACGCTTGCGCCAGCATTACGGTTTGTTTGGCTGAGCCTGCTCCCGTGCCTAAATGCAGAATACGCTGGGCGGTTCCCACCACTTTTTTGCCGGAAATATTGAGGTTGTAGTCACCATCACAATACGAACCGGGCGTGTCGCCTACCGTCGTTGCAATGCCTAACTGATGGAAAAAAGACTGTAAAATCGTGCAAAAATACTGGTAAGCCGTCTGGATATGATAAGGCGTGTTAGCGGGCCACACCGTCAGATAAGACACGTTAATCACCCCTGGCAATTGCGGCACCGGTGCCCCGCCTGTTCGGCGGCTCTGCACGTGCCAACCTAACGCTGATAGAGCGCGGCGCAACTCAGGCGTTTGTGGCCATTTTTGGCCCGCCGGCAGTACCAAGGTTTGCGCATCTGGCTGCCAAAGCAGTAATGCCTCGTTGAGTTCGCCCTGCTCTACTCGTTGGATCAGCGCCTGCTCTTTCTCAAATGCAGACGCCACCGACAGCGAGGGATAACGCAAAATCGTTTTTTGAGTCGCCATCGTGCACTCGCTATCGTCACGTTAACTGATTGCGCGATTAACCGAACAAACGCTGCCAAATGCTTGGGTTGCGTTTATCGTGGTACTCTTCACGCAAGGCATCAATTTGGCGCAAACCTTGTTGGGCCTTATCGAGGTCACCTTCGCTCAGCGCGGCATCAATTTCCTCTACTGTCACCGCCAGCTTATCGAACCCTTCCATGAAGGTCTCTGCTTTTTCCGGTGGATAGCTACCCGCTTTAGCTTGCGCGATCAGGGTTTCTAATTTCGCAACCGGGGCTTGCATGGCTTCGATACTTTGTGCGCTCGCCGCCTCTTTAAAGGTCATTTTCATTTCTTTCATGATCGGCTTGAGCTCAGAGGCCGAGACGTTCAACGACAGCAGCACCGCCATCGCGCCCGTGAGTATGACTTTCTTCATTTTTGCTCCATGTGATTGTTTTTTAGTAATAATAATGCGTCTCTATCTTACTCACTTCTCGGAGTATTGCCTAGCGTAGAAGCGTAAAACAATGTAAAGCACTTACACATCCCGCATCCGAATGGTATGATTAATTGTAAATGATAATGATTTTAAGTTAGATAATATGAAACAGCCGAACTATCACCTCACTCACGTTATTGATACCCAAACCGTCACACCCAATATGCAACGCTTAACCTTACAAAGCGACGCTTTCGCGGACTTCCCAACGGAGTGTGAAGGCGGCTATATCAAGTTGCTATTTGATAAAGCGGGAAGCACAGATCTGAGCGGATTAGCAGAGGGCGAGCGCCCTGTGATGCGTACCTACACCATTCGCCGTTTTATGCCTGACCAGCAGCAAATTGAAGTGGATATGGTTCGCCATCAAATCGAGCAAGCCGATTGTGGCTTTGCCGCGCGTTGGGCACTGAATGCCCAAGTAGGTGATACCATTAATATTGCCGGCCCAGGAACGATTGCGCCAATTAATCGCGACGCGGATTGGTTCTTTATGGCGGCCGACATGACTGCATTACCCGCGCTATCAGCCAAGATCAAAACCTTGCCTCGCGATGCCAAAGGTTATGCGGTGGTTCAGCTCGATGCCGAGGAAGATGCCCAACCACTCGACGCTCCCGCTGGCATGGAGATTATTTGGCTAACCACACCGACATTGGCCGAAACGGTAAAAGCACAGCCTTGGTTAGCGGGGCAAGTGTCCGTGTGGTGTGCCTGTGAATTTGAAAGTATGCGCGCACTGCGCCAATATTTCCGCAATGACCGTGATGTTGAGCGTGAGTTTATCTACATCAGCAGCTATTGGAAAAATGGCGTGACCGAAGAAGGCCACAAAGTGATCAAGCGTGAAGATGCGGAGAACAATCAGTAAACCTGACCACTTTTTACCTGCAGTGAGCGTGCTTATCGCGTCTCTACCCGTATAAAAAAGCGCCGATAACGGCGCTTTTTTCGATCTTCAACGTTTAGTCGTCAACTTAGTTACCCTGCTTGTCGAGCAAATCGAAGAAGAAGGCATACTCTAATGCATCTTCTTTAATCCGCTTAAAGCGCCCCGATGCGCCGCCGTGGCCGGCTTCCATGTCGGTTTTAAACACCAACGTATGGTTGTCGGTTTTGAACTCACGTAGTTTCGCGACCCATTTCATTGGCTCAAAGTACTGCACTTGTGAGTCATGCAGGCCTGTGGTGACCAACAAGTTGGGGTAATCTTGCGCGGTGACGTTGTCGTATGGTGAATAGCTGAGCATGTATTCATAATAGGTTTTGTCATTCGGGTTGCCCCACTCGTCATACTCGTTGGTGGTCAGTGGAATCGACTCATCCAACATGGTGGTGACGATATCGACAAACGGCACATGCGCGGCCACTCCTAGATACAACTCTGGTGCTTGGTTGATGATCGCTCCCATTAACAAGCCACCTGCTGAGCCGCCGACGGCAAACACCTTATCTTTATCGCCATAGCCTTGCGCAGTCAGCGCTTTGGTCACATCAATAAAGTCGTTAAAGGTATTCTTTTTGGTAAGCTTTTTACCATCGTCATACCAAGGGCGCCCTAGCATTTCAGAGCCACGAATATGGGCAATAGCAAAGACAAAACCGCGATCTAGCAGGCTTAAACGCGTGGTAGAGAACATGGGATCCATGGTCGCGCCGTAGGAGCCATAGCCGTATTGATAGAGCGGGTTGGTGCCATCTTTTTTGAAGCGATCTTTACGGTACACCAAAGACACAGGCACTTGCGCGCCATCGCGTGCGGTGATCATCAACCGCTCGGATTGGTAGTTGTCCGGGTTGAAATCGCCCAGCACTTGGTTTTGTTTGAGCATTTCACGCTCGCCCGACGCCAAGTCAAACTCATAATACGTGCCCGGTGTGGTTAAGCTGGTGTAATACACACGCACCGAAGAATTGTCCATTTCCGCATTACCGGTCAGGTAAGACGCATAGGCCGAGTCATTAAACCTAAGCTGATATTCCTCCCCAGTGGTGAGGTTACGCACCGTGGTACGCGGCAAGCCATTTTCGCGCTGCTCGTAGACCAAGTGGTTATCAAATAGCGTAAAATCAACCAACTGCACCTTATCGTTTGGTGCGATTACATCTTGCCATTGGCTGCGATCGTCACGCTCGCTTTGGTGTACCTTCATCAAGCGGAAGTTGACTGCTTGGTAGTTGGTATAGATGTAATACCACTCGCCACGCTTCGCCACTTCATATTCGATGCCAGTTTCTCGTGGATAAAACGCTTGGGCGGTGGCATTCGGATCATTGGCATCCACGAGCGATACGCCGCTGGTTTCAGTGCTAGAGTGCCAAATAAAGATTTGCTCACCGTCTTTGCTTTTGCTCAAGCCGGTGTAGTAGCTGGTATCCGTTTCTTCGTAAATTAACGCATCAGTGGATTGCGGGGTGCCCAAACGGTGGCGATACACCTGATACCCCAGCAAGGTTTGCGGGTCTTTTTTGATGTAGTAGAAGGCTTGGTTATCGTTCTGCCACACAATACTGCTCGAGGCGCCTTCAATCTTATCATCGAGGTACTCACCGGTGGTGAGGTCTTTGACTTGAATGGTATAAACGCGGCGGCTGAGGGTATCTTCCCCATAGGCTAATAGGTTTTCGTTTGGACTGACACTGAGTTGGCCAATGCTGTAAAACTCATGCCCTTTCGCGAGCGCATTGACATCCAAAATTACCGTTTTGTCGGTGCCGGCAAAGTCTTTCGCACGCACGTAAGTGCGGTACTCATTATCACCTTCCACTTCACTGGAATAGAAATAACTGCCCTTTTTAACCGGGACCGAGGCATCGTCCTTGACGATACGCCCCTTGATTTCATCGAATAGCTTGGCCTGCATTGGCTCAGTGTGCGCGAGCACCTGATCGGCATAGGCGTTTTCTTGATTAAGATGGGCGATCACGTCAGGATCTTGGCGTGCATCATCACGCATCCAATAGTAGTTATCCACGCGCGTGTCGCCGTGAATGGTCATTTCATGAGGGATTTTTTTCGCGACAGGCGCACTCAGTTCGCCTGGGCTGGAAGCTTTCACGTGTGACTCTCCTTGAAAACTGCACCCTGAGAGCAAAGACACCGCCAGTGCTCCGGTGAGTAAAATGTGTCGGGACATACTTTTCCTTCAGGTTTATTTAGCCATAACAGTAATTTAACAAGCAAGCATCCTATTACTGACCTGAGGGTATTAAGCAAGTTCCAATAAACAATATTCTTTTTATCGTTCGCCAAACGATTGACTGACGCATCGTTTCTTACTACCAGTCCATATTATAAGCCTAAAACAGCTAATTCTTATCTTTTAGCTATAAAAGGCTAATCATAACAAAGTGAGGCTTTGTGTGATCACAACGCCCACTAATGTCGTGATCACTACCGACAATAACGAACCAATTAAAACGTATTCGGTTAGGCTGCGATCGGCAGAACGCGTCAGCTCACCAAAGCGGAAAATCGACTTGGCTGCCAGCACAAAACCGACAGCGGTATAGCTGCCAAGCAAGGTAAAGGTCAGGATCAGAATACGCTCTAAATAGCCAATCAACGCCCCCGCAGCCACGAGACCATGATAATCGTGTTGATGATCAGAGGGTGAGTCCAACGTGACCGTAAAGCGCTGTAACACATGACCAATCAATACTGATGTCGGCTTTAAGATCAATAAATAGCCCGTGCCAATCACGACGATCTCGCTAAACAGAGGCATCTCGGTCAGCCCAACCCAAGGTGGCTGCGCCACAAAACTCAGTGCAATTAGCCCTAATACCAAAAGCTGTATGCCTTGGCTCACCGTGAAACGGGCCAGTGATGACTGCGCGACGAGTTGGCCATCAAGCACTGCCACCACACACTTGGTCACCATGCCAACCAGCAATACACCCAATAGCGGCGAAACGTGCTGGGTCCAAAACACCGCAGGCACCAGTAAACATAAACCGTAGAGGAGCGGTGCAACCACCCAATCCAGTATTCGCGCGCGTGGTGTCGATTTCGCCCACCAATTCGCAGGCTGTAGATAGAAATCATAAATAAGATGGGTCAGTAACAAGGGAACCAGCAAAGAAAGGAAGGCCATCATACTTGCGCCCCCACAGCTTGCTGAAACTCGGCCAACAATGCCTCGATAAGCCCCCAGCCCGCCGCTTTAAGGGACTTACTCACGGTTGCATTCGCGACTCCAAGTGCGGCCGCTAACTCACCATACGCAAGTGGTTGATCGCGCTGTAATAAAGGCAGCATCATTTCGCATTGACGAGATGTCGCATCGCTGAGTTGCCGGTCAAGATAACGGATCAACAACGCAAATCTGTCTTCAAGATCGGCATTGGCGCAAAAAAAGGCCAGCCGCTGGTTTTTCATTGCTTTTAAGCCGCGGCCAGATAGTACAAACGCTTGTCCCATTGACTCTGACACCGCCTCACGCAAATCCGCTTGCTCGGCAATCGCAAAGCTGATGCGACAATCAAACGGTTTTCCCAGTGCTTTGATGGCGACACGATACATCACGACATAGTGAAGCGCGTTCGCTACATCATGGATCACAGATTGAAACTCATCACCGCGTATAATGCTGTGCTGATTGGCGCAATGCGCTTGTGAAATATGGGCTTGTATGGTTTTGATTTGCGCCAGTACTCGCTCATACTCATCTCGATTTAAGGCGGTTGAATCCACCAGATCGCCACTGATAACCGCAATGGGTGCCTTGCTTTCTGTCGCCATTATTCATCCTTGTTAACCAACCCCGCCAAATTTAGCCTTTTTTGGCAAAAAATACAAATTTACCCATAAATAGCAAAAAGGTAGACAGTGAGACTGGTGTAGTACCAGCCTCACGTTGCCACATTTTAAAGAGCTATTTAAACACAGGGCGCAATGCCACGATTGCAGTTAAAAATAGGCAGGTAGACAACAGTGCCACCCAACTCGAACCATATGTATAAGCCAACCCTGCGAGGCCGGACCAAATAGCCACACCTAAATGCATCATACTCATGCCCATAGCCATCAGAGCACCCCGATGTTGAACCGATAGCTCAGCGATATAACTTTGCAACGCTGGAGAGCCTACGCCACCAGCTAGCGACCAACAAATCAATACAGGGATGAACAGCACAATATTGGCAGCAGGCAGAGAAAACACCCAGACACTACTGAGCAAACACACCACAAGTGCAGCACGCATAGATACACGTCCATTACCCAAGCGTCTAACAACTCTGGACATGAGTAAATTACCAATAACACTCACAATACCTAGGCCAGCATATGTCACTCCGACCCAAGCAATATCCAATTCAGTCGCGTCACGTAAACGTTGTCCCAGTAAGTTGAATACGCCAATACCTCCTCCCAAGCCAACTCCCATCGCGACTAACGCACCAAGCGTTCCAGGTACTTGCAGAAGATGCACAAAACCCAACGGTTCTGGGGTACTCTTACGTCTTGCATAATGGCTATGACGATGTGTACAAAGCAGACATCCAAGCACCAAAGCCATAACACCCAACGCAATGAATGCGAACCGCCACGAAATCAAGTCCGTCAATAAAGCACCAATAGCGGGACTCGTGATCATTCCTAATGTTAACCCTGCTTGCACAAAGGCAATATGCTTCATCGCTCGATCATGAGGTTGATCCCCTGCAATAGCAAAGGCGATGGGAAGCATCCCTGCGCTCGCTAATCCGGTAATTACTCGTGTTACCAAGCCGATATCGAACTGATTCACTAGCCCAGTGGAGATTGACGCTACCCCAAACAGGAAACAAGCGGGTCTCATTATGCTCATTCGACCGTATCGGTCTGAAAGTCGCCCTAGATATGGCGCAACAATTGCGATACTAACGCTATACGCCGTGACAAAAAGCGTGACACGCTCTGGTGGTACGCCCAAATCGTGTCCGATAGGCTGAAGAATAGGGCCTAGTAACAACTCATCAGCCCCGACTAAAAACGCAGTACAAAAGAGCAGTGCCAATATAAACTTACTAGCCATTGCATTTCTCCAGCTTCGCCATATCGATCACCTTATCCGGCCAATGCTCAATAAATTGTGGCTCGTGAGAAACCACAATTACGGTGCCTGCATACGCTTTAAGGGCGTGCTGCAACGCCATTTTTGCATCGGCATCAAGATGTGTAGTGGGCTCATCCAACACCAGTACATTGGTTGCCATCACGGCTAAACAACAAAGCTTTACTTTGGTTTGCTCACCCCCACTGAGTGTATGCAATGGCCGCACCGCCTTGTTACCACTAAGACCAAATTCGGCCAGCTTCTGGCGCGCGGTTTTATCTGTAAGCATTTGACCCACTCCACAAACGGCCTGAACCGGAGAGCTTTCCGGAAAGCGCCATTGTAAGCCTTGCTCAAAATATCCCCACTGTATACCGTTTGCCGTGTCAATGTGGCCCCGTAGTGCAGGGAGATCCCCCAATAAGGTTTTTAACAATGTCGATTTGCCCAAGCCATTGAAGCCAATAATCGCGACTTTTTCGCCCCGTTGAATCTGAAGTGACAACGGCGGCAAAAGCGGCGTTCGATAGCCAATCTGCAACCCCTTGGCGGCCAATACATGTTGCGACCGTAATGGTTTGTATTGGAACGCAAAGCTTACCGGCTCACGCATCTGTTTTTTTTCAATCGGCACCATTTTCGCAAGCTGTTTCTTGCGCCCTTTGGCAATACGCGCATTCACACCTGCGCCGTTCTTGCGAATATACGTGGCCAACTTATCCATTTTTTTCTGCTGAGCGACGTATTGTTTGTGCTGTGTTTCACTTTGCTGCGCCTTTTGTGCCATCGCTTGCTGATACGATCCTTTGTATTTGCGTATCTTGCTCTGGTCGATATCAACAATCGCCGTCGTGATCGAATCAAGGAAAGCCTCATCATGCGACACCACCATAAAGGTACCCGTATAGTGATTAAGGAAGTCTGCCAACCAAGCAACATGCTCAGCGTCTAGGAAGTTCGTCGGCTCGTCGAGTAACATCACTTCGGCTTGTTCAAGCAGTAATTTTGCCAACATCACTTTATGCCGTTGACCGCCACTCAACTGACCCATTGCAGTTTGCATGCCCAACGGGGCGATACCAAGCCCAGCCGCTACCTGTTCAATACGATGAGAGATACGGTAAAAATCTTGTGCCTCTAATTGGCTTTGCAGTCGTGCCGCTTTGGCAAGCACCGCGTCTGACGTGTCCGCCGACATCGATGCGTAGATAGCATTTAACGCTCGCTCAACCTCAACAAGATCGCGATATGCCAACGCCATAAAGTCATAGATAGACAGTATTGGGTCGATCGTTAAATGCTGGTCTAAATAACCGACTTGGATATTCGGTTGCCAAACAATCTCGCCACTATCCGGCAGCAGCTCCCCTTGTAGCATTTTCAACAGGGTACTTTTCCCCACACCGTTCGCACCCGTCACGCCAACATGTTCACCATGATGAAGCACCACGCTCGCACCTTGGTACAACACTTTTTCCTCAATTTGAAAACAGATGTTTTCAATCACTAATAAACTCATGTTTCTTTTCCATAAAAAAAGGCCGGTAACAAGTACCGGCCTTTCGTCATCATTAAAATGAATGCATTCTGCTGTGATTAGAATGCAAAAAGGCCGGTGATGGAGCATCACCGGCCTTACTCTCTATCGCGTCTTTACATCAGATACTGAGAACCCTACGCAGATGGCGTATGACAATACCTGATGAAGATTTGATGTTAAGCTCCGAGCAACACTTCATCGTGTATTTGCGCGAAGCCCAGCCTTCTTACGAAGTTCTTAAATAGGATATAAGCCATAATAGAGAGTCGAATATCAACATGAGCGACGAAGAGTAATAAACCGAGCAGGCGAAGTCAATCCTATACACAGCCTTGATACACTCATATCAAGCGATATTAGGTATATGTTCTGCGTCATGAGGGACGCTTTCCAGTGCCGAGACGTACACTTTAAAGGTATTTTTTCCATCATGCTTCGCCTGATAAAGCGCATCATCGGCTTGGGCCAACAAACCGTCTATATCCATCGCCTCGGAAGTCGTCGTCACTCCTATGCTGCCTGACAACCTTATTTCAAGTTCAGCGCGACTGTTTTGAACGGCGCGGAGCAATTCGGCCGATATTTGCTGCGCACGAGCACCGTCGCAGTAAGGTAGCACGACCGCAAACTCTTCTCCTCCTAAGCGTCCGACAATACCATGGTCATCAATCACTTGTTCGAACACATCAGCACACTGAATCAATACTTTATCACCAACAGAATGGCCAAATGAGTCATTAATGGTTTTAAAGTCATCCAAGTCGATCATCAATACACTGAGAGGGAAAGCGGCAGTCTCAACGCGCCGTTTCGCTTTAGCCAAAAACGCACGTCGATTTAACAGCCCCGTTAAACTGTCTCGGGTCGCCTCACGATGAAGCTTTTCGTGAACGCGCTCTAATTTATACAAGAAGATAATCAGGGTATTGATCACGCTGTAAGCGATGCCCGATAAAATCAGTCCCGCTTGCAACAGTGACGTGCCAAGCAGCTGCGTAAACAGATCAGGATAGAAGTGTGTAAACGACGCCCTGCCTATGTAAGCCACACTGAATCCGCCCATTACCATTATTAGCCAACGCTTTAAACGCTGACCGCCGGTGTTTGTACTCCTCACAATGGTTCGCGTCATCAAAGCAAGCTGCATACTGACAATTAAACTGGCGTAAACCACGCGGCTCCCGATATCATCAAGATGCGATGCCATCAATACCACCGAGAGCACGACGGGCAGCGCCAACTGCCAACGCGGTATATCGCGGGCAAAGACTTGCCCCAGCGCCCAATGGCTGCCAGAAAAGGCTACCATCACACACGCATTGTAAAAGACGATCCCCAGATAAGGGTGAAGGTGTGGTCGGGCAAATAAGAAAAGATTGCTAAACCCATGGATAAACAAAGACACCGCCCATCCATTAATCCCGGGCTCTTTACGGTTTTGCACCAACAAAAACGCGGCAAGCAACCATTGAATCGCTGTGAGCGTGATCAGTAATGTAGGTGCATCAAGTTCAAACATAAGGTGGACATTATTCAAGGCATGATTTTACTGTACCACTTTCTCAGTGGCGGCTTGGGGCAATCGATGTGCGCAATATCAATTTCTATGCGTTAACTTTTATGACAGTTTCAGTCACCTAGCGCTTATCGCAAGGGTTAACGCACAAGGATTAGTTGCGATATAACACTTTAATAATATGCCAACCAAATTTGGTTTTTATTGGCCCAAGAGGACGCAATAATTCGCCATTGAATACCGCTTTGTCGAAAGAGGGAGCCATATCGCCGCGACGAAATTCGCCCAGATCACCACCGCGTTTTCCCGATGGGCATTGCGAGTATTTTTTCGCCAACGTTTGAAAGTTCGCACCTTGTTTAAGCTGAGCGAGAATTGTTGCCGCTTGCGTTTTATCTTTCACCAGTATGTGCAACGCCGCTGCTTTCTTGGCCATGATGCCACCCTATTTGCCACAAAAGCCCGCGATTATACCGAATCCAGTCATTAAAGGGGACTGAATTTTACCTCTATGAGCCGTCCATATGCTTACCGTGCATTCGCCACCTTCGTTGCCACTCCGCTAACTGCTGAACACGTTTCTTACCACCCAATGGGTTAATAAATCGCGTCATCAGTCGCCAGTAAAAATGCAGACTGTCTCCTTTGCGTCGCGGGATCATATGAATATGAACATGAGGAATGTGTTGCCCAGCGTCGCGGCCATTATTCACCACCAAGGTGTAATCACTCACATCATCCATCACGTCAAACATCCGCTTGCCGATTTGATGCGCAAATTGAAACAACTCGGTATGTTCTTGCGCACAGAGTTGCTCAAGGTGCGAGGCGTGACTGCGGCTCAAAATCAAGATATGGCCTTCGGTGATGGGATAGATATCGAGAATTGCCTTAAATCCGTGGCGCTCTGCCACACTGAAATGTTCAAGTTGATTGCTGTGGATCTCGCACATGATGCACGACTTATTGTTTAGCAAAACTGGCTCCTGTTACGTCGTGAAGTGGCTCAACATCACGTGCATAAACCAAGCTAAAAAAACAGCACTAATTTATTAGTGCTGAAATCATTTACGTTCAAAAATCAATCTTGTCGGCAGTTATTCATTTGGCATTGCGGCTATATTTTTTGTTTGAAAAATTACCGCCACGGTATCCGCCTTACTCTCACACCACCATAAATCTCTGAATAAATCTGGTTTTCTTCGGTTATTCGCTGTGATTTTGCGCTGAAATTTTCTCTTGTAGTGTAAAAACAAGATCTCAGTCACAGTGCAAACACGCCAAAATTCATCTGACTTTAATAATTACAGCTCTGACGTTTAAGCTGGTGAAATAGTCTGCCTGATGGTCAAAAAAATCGGCAGATGCTTCCACGGGTATAGGAGAGACAGGCACAAAGTGCCAACTCGTCAAGTGAGAAAAAGAGCTTAATCACACTCTCGTTAACCACGAGTGAAAGCTAAACCACATATCGGAGGGACACGATGTCCATTTATAGCCATCTTAAGCAATTGACTGCGGTTTCATGCGTTGCTGCTGCGCTTGGCTTTTCAGCCCTAGCCAGCGCCGATACTTGGCGCTATGCGCACGAAGAGTATGAAGGTGACGTACAAGACGTGTATGCACACAAGTTTAAGGAATACATCGAAGATAACTCTGAACACTCTTTGCAAATCTATCGCTTCGGCGAGCTGGGTGAGTCTGATGACATCATGGAGCAAACCCAAGCCGGTATTCTTCAATTTGTTAACCAATCACCGGGCTTTACTGGCTCATTGATCCCAGAGGCACAAATTTTCTTCATCCCTTATCTGATGCCAACCAACATGGAAACCGTGATTGAGTTCTTCCGTCAGAGCAAGGCAGTGAATGAGGATTTCCCGAAACTGTATGAAGAGCAAGGCCTTGAGCTACTCAAGATGTACCCTGAAGGCGAAATGGTGATGACGGCGGACGAGCCTGTGACTGAGCCAGCCGATCTGAAAGGTAAGAAGATCCGCGTCATGACTAACCCATTGCTTTCATCAACCTATGAAGCCTTTGGCGCGACACCAACGCCACTGCCATGGGGTGAAGTATACGGCGCACTCCAAACCAATATGATCCAAGGCCAGGAAAACCCGATTTTCTGGATTGAATCAGGCGGCTTGTACGAAGTATCGCCGAACCTGATCTTCACACACCACGGTTGGTTTACCACTGCCTCCATGGCAAACAAAGACTTCTTTGATGGGTTGTCGAAAGACGATCAAGCCATGATCCGCGACGCAGCTGATTATGCCTTCAATGAAACGGTGAAACATATCCGTGGCCTTGCTGAGAAGTCATTGGAGAAAATTCAGGCGTCGAGTGACGACGTGACTGTCACACGCCTGACGGATGAGCAAATCGCTAAGTTCAAAGCACGTGCACCTCAGGTTGAAGAAACCTTCTATGAAATGACCGGCGAAAGCGGCAAAGCCCTTCTTAATCAATTTAAGAAAGATCTCGAAGCCGTTACTAACTAGTTGTCAGTTGTTCAGGCACCGCGCCTTGCGGTGCCTGTTTATTTTGAGGAATACGTAATGACCGATTCCGACTCTCTCACTTATCACTCAGAGCTTCCCGGCCTTCTTGGTAAATTGGACACCCTGATCTGCAAAATCGAGTCTTTTATGCTCGCCGCAGGCGTGCTCTTAATGGCGCTCAATACCTGCGTGAACGTTGTGGCGCGTTTTGGCTTTGGTCAAGGGCTGTTCTTTTCCGGTGAGATAAACCGCATTCTGATCATTCTGATCACGTTCGCGGGGATTGGCTATGCCGCTCGTCATGGTCGACATATTCGTATGTCTGCCCTTTACGATACCCTGCCGTTTAAGGGACGTAAGATCCTAATGATCACTATCGCGTTAGTAACTGGTTTGATTATGCTGGTTCTCGCATATTTTTCTTATCAATACATCGTTTCGGTATACGACCGAGGCCGTATTTTGCCCGCCCTCGGTTTTGAAATTTGGTGGATCTATATCTGGGTTCCCCTTGGATTTGTCATCACAGGGATCCAATACGGGCTAACCGTTTATAAAAATCTAACCGCTCCAGATGTTTACCTCTCCGCCGGCGTGCTTGACGGTTACGCTGAGACTGAAAGTGAAGTTTAAATAGGCACTCTTATGGCCCTGACTTTAATGTTCATCATGATCGTCTTGCTCGTGCTTGGCTTTCCGATGATGATTCCCCTTACGGCTGCCGCCTTAACTGGTTTTTACATGATGTTTGGTGGCGTCGGTCAAATGGATACCTTTATCCAACAAGTGTTAGGCGGCATCCGCCCAGCGTCTTTGATTGCTGTACCCATGTTTATCCTTGCTGCAGACATTATGACTCGTGGTCAATCGGCTTCACGCTTGATTGATATGGTCATGACGTTTATCGGCCATATTCGTGGCGGCTTAGCCATCAGTACGGCGACCTCGTGTACGCTGTTCGGCGCCGTTTCGGGTTCCACCCAAGCGACCGTGGTCGCGGTGGGTTCAGCTTTACGTCCTAAATTATTGCGCGCCGGATACAGCGACTCTTTCTCACTCGCGCTGATTATTAACTCGAGTGACATCGCCTTTTTGATCCCGCCAAGTATCGGGATGATCATCTATGGGGTGATCTCCGAAACCTCGATTGCCGAGCTATTCATCGCGGGGATTGGCCCTGGTTTGATGATTCTGTGCTTTTTCTCTTTGTACTGCCTCTATTACGCGACGGTCAATAAAGTGCCGACTGAGCCAAAGGCCACATGGAAAGAGCGTATGCAGGCTACCCGGAAAGCACTTTGGCCACTGATGTTCCCATTAATTATTGTGGGGGGGATTTATGGCGGTGTGTTTAGTCCCACCGAGGCGGCTGCCGTGTGTGTGCTGTATGCGATGATTTTGGAGTTTGGAGTATTCCGATCATTAAGCAGTCGAGATGTCTTTACCATCGCGCGCTCAACCGGCCTTATCACTGCAGTGGTTTTCATTTTGGTGGGGGTCGGTAATGGGTTCTCTTGGATTATCTCATTTGCACAAATCCCTCAAACCATTCTAGAAGCTGTCGGGATTAGCCAAATGGGCCCTATGGGTGTCCTTGCCTCAATTTCTATCGCTTTCTTCGTCGCCTGTATGTTTGTAGACCCCATTGTGGTTATCTTGGTGTTAACGCCTATATTTGCACCTGCGATAGAAGCCACTAGTCTTGATCCTGTACATGTGGGGATAGTGATCACCTTGCAAGTCGCGATTGGTTCAGCAACACCACCCTTTGGCTGCGATATTTTTACCGCGATTGCGATTTTCAAAAAACCCTATTGGGAAGTTATCCGTGGGACAGGCCCTTTTATTGCGATGCTGCTTCTCTCCGCCGCACTGCTGGTGATGTTCCCTCAGATTGCGTTATTCCTGCGTGATATCGCGTTTGGATAACCTAACAACAGGAGTAACTGGATGTTTAAACGAATACTCGTTGCGGTTGATGGCTCTTTTTCAGCCTTGAACGCATTGGATAAAGCGCTAGAAATTCAACAACTCACCGGTGCAGAGTTGTATCTTTTGTGTGTGTTTAAGCATCACAGTTTGTTTGAGGCATCGCTATCGATGGTGCGCCCTGATCGATTACAAATCCCAGATCAAACCTTAAGCGAATACGCGCGTAACATCGTCGAGCAAGCCAAACAACATGCACTTGAAAATGGCGGCGAAAATGTACGTGGTTTTGTAAAAGGCGGTCGCCCCTCTAAAACCATCATTAAGTTTGCCAAAAGCAAAGAGGTAGATTTGATTGTGATGGGGGCACACGGAACACATTCAGATAAAGACGGCATGTTCCTTGGCAGTGTGTCACATCGCGTGGCTGGACGCGCCCACTGCCCCACGATGGTCGTCTAACGCCGTGATGGCTTTTGCTTCACTACACGGCAAAATCCCTTACGCTAAACAGCAAAACGCCGCTATTGACTAGCGGCGTTTTTATATGGTGCCAACTTATCAGCTACTGAATATGAAAGTAGTGGCTATTAAGCACCAAATGCACAGCGATAGAGGCGATATACCCCAACATAATGACAGGTGCCCACTTCAAATGACCAAAGAAGGTGTATTTGCCGTGCGCTTGTCCCATCAATGCCACCCCTGCGGCTGACCCCAAGGAGAGCAAGCTGCCGCCAACACCGGCCGTTAATGTCACCAGCAACCAGTTTCCGTGCGACATTTCTGGGCTCATCGTTAATACTGCGAACATCACAGGAATATTATCGACCACCGCGGATAACACCCCAACCAAGCTATTCGCCCAGATAGGATCCCACTGCAGATACATGACGTTTGAGACCATGGTGAGGTAACCAATCAAGCTGAGTCCCCCGACACACATCACGACCCCATAGAAGAAAAGCAAGGTATCCCACTCCGCGTGCGAGATGCGACGAAACACATCAAAAGGCACCACTGAGCCTAGGCGACGTAATGCCGCTTCGTCATTCTTCGCTTCCGCAATCGCACGCTTACGTGCCAATGAGCGCGGCAGGGTACGACGCAAGTAAAAGCCAAAGAACTGTAGATACGCGAGGCCCATCATCATACCCATCACCGGTGGGAAGTGAATAAAGCCATGGAACGCAACCGCAGTGGCAATGGTGAGTAAAAACAACACCATAATACGACGCGCGCCACGTTTAAGCTCGACGTGCTCTTGCATCACATCCGGCTGAGTCCGTGGGATGAACAGTGACATAATAAAAGCGGGGATCACATAGTTGACCACAGATGGAATGAACAAGGCACCAAACTCAGTAAAGGTCACTTTGCCCGCCTGCCAAACCATCAGTGTAGTGATATCACCAAAGGGACTGAAGGCGCCCCCTGCGTTCGCAGCAACCACAATATTGATACACGCGAGGTTCACAAAGCGAGGGTTGTCACCGCCGATTTTTAGCACAATCGTACACATCAATAGTGCCGTTGTGAGGTTATCTGCAATGGGGGAGATAAAGAAGGAAAGTACCCCAGTGATCCAGAATAAGGTGCGTAAATCATAGCCTTTGCTTAAAATCCACGCTTTTAAGCCATCAAATAGGCGCCTTTCTTCCATCGCGGAAATATAGGTCATCGCCACCAGCAAGAATAGCAGTAGCTCTGCATACTCAAGGAGGTTGTGCTCAAGCGCTGCATGCGCGGGGGCCATGTCTCCCCATTGTGAGTACGCGTATCCGATTAGCAACCAGATTAACCCCGCCGCTAATAGCACGGGCTTTGACTTTCGCAAGTGAAGCTTTTCTTCTAGCATCACCAAGCTGTAAGCCACCGCAAAAATGGCTAAAGAGGCATAGCCTACCCAGTTCTGGGTTAAATCCAGTCCTTGTCCTGTCGTAGCGGCAAACGCACTCGGCGAAACTACCGCCAGTGCCGCAACCAAACGCTTCATCCTTGAGCCTCCAAGTATTGATTACCTAACTTTTCTATATTGCATAAAAAAACCGACCTAATCGGCCGTGTTGTCTAAAACCCTATATCGACGAGGGATAAATGCCAGTGAACGCCCTGTCGTGACACGATTCTCAGCCTCAAAAAAGACCTCAAACAGCGTACGCTTTTGCACTCAACGGGTTTTAATAATCGTTTGTTTTGCTCATTTGCCGAGCAGCAGCACAAAAGCAAACATAATATTAACAAATATGGCGTGAACGTCTATCTTTAAGCGAGGTGAATCGGCAAAAAAGAGATGACATTACTTACTGCCAAGCTTAATAATATCAACTTACTAGTCGGCATACGCTGTCATCGTCAGCAAAAAACGACTAAGTTTGAATAAAAAGCAAATAAATTCAATTGCTATAAAAACAAAACCAACTTTTTAACTAACAAACAACATCGCAACCCAACATCCTTGGTCGCCATCCATGGTACGCATGATTAGAAGAAGGGAGTCACCATGAAAACACCTAAAATCGCCACACTGGCCTGCGCCGCCGCGCTGTCTGTTGGCGTCTCTGTGACGGCACTGGCAGAAACCGCGACGGTTGCGGTTTCCCAGATTGTCGAGCACCCTGCGCTTGATGCCGCGCGAAACGGCTTACTCGATGGGTTAAAAGCCAAAGGATATACGCCGGGTGAAAATCTAGATTTTAAATATCAAACAGCGCAAGGTAACCCGGCTATTGCTGTTCAAATCGCTCGTCAATATGTTGGCGAACAACCTGATGTGCTGGTTGGGATTGCGACACCTTCCGCACAAGCACTGGCAGCAGCAACCAAAGATATCCCAGTTATTTTTACCGCTGTTACCGATCCTGTGGGAGCGAAGCTGGTTAAGAATATGGACGCTCCGAGTGGCAACGTAACTGGTCTGTCTGATCTCTCTCCGGTCGCTCAACACGTTGCATTGGCTAAAGAGTTACTCCCCGAGCTCACCACCATTGGGGTGGTTTACAATCCAGGGGAAGCCAATGCCGTCACCTTAGTCGAATTACTCCGTGAAGCTGCCAGTGCTCAAGGCATTAAGGTTGTGGAAGGCACAGCGCTAAAAAGTGCAGATGTTCAATCTGCTGCACAAGTTGTGGCCACCCAAGCGGATGTGATTTATGCGCCAACCGATAATACCGTTGCCAGCGCGATCGATGGTCTTGTCGCAGCGGCTAATTCTGCTGATACCCCAGTGATTGGTGGGTCAACATCGTATATCCCTAACGGCGCCGTGGTGGCGCTCGGCTTTGATTACTACTCCGTTGGTGTACAAACGTCCGATTATGTTGCCGCGATACTGGAAGGGAAACCCGTGTCTTCACTGCCGGCCAAAGTCGCGCTCGGCTCTGACTTAGCCGTTAATCGTGCAGCAGCCAATCGACTCGGCATCACGGTTCCCGACACAATTTTGGATCGTGCCGCGCGTATTCAAGACTAGTCAGTATCAGTCTTAGGAGTAGTGAATGACTGCCATTGCTTTTTTTGGCACCTTGGAAGTAGGCCTTATCTATGGCTTGGTCGCCTTAGGGGTTTATCTGACGTTCCGGGTGCTTGATTTTCCCGATCTTACCGTTGATGGCAGCTTCCCGATGGGCGCTGCGGTGGCGGCCACACTTATCGTCGCAGGCTACAACCCTTGGTTTGCTACCGCAGTAGCTATTCTGGCCGGTGGGCTCACTGGCTTGGTGACTGCGTTTTTGACGGTGAAGTGCGGCATTCTCAATCTGCTCTCGAGCATTTTGACGATGATTGCCGCTTTTTCGATCAATATTCGTATTATGGGTCGGCCGAATATCGCCTTGTTGGGTGAGGAAACCATTCTTACCCCATTCGAACAGCTGGGTATCGCACCTGTCTATCTGCGCCCGCTCGTGGTCGGTGTTTTGGTGATTATCAGTGGTTTGTTGGTGATTCGCTTACTCGCCAGTGATTTTGGTCTCGGCCTGCGCGCCACTGGGGTGAACCCTCGAATGGTTAAGGCGCAGGGCGGCAGTACCGCCATGTATACCTATTTTGGCTTAGCCTTATCCAACGCCTTTGTCGGCTTTGCTGGGGCGCTATTTGCACAAACCAATAGTTTTGCCGATGTTACCTCGGGGGTCGGCACCATTGTAGTTGGCCTTGCCGCTGTGATTTTAGGCCAAACACTGATACCGGGCCGCAAAGTGTGGGTGGCTGTGGTTGCCGTTATTGTCGGTTCGATTCTCTACCGTCTTGCCGTCGCCTTTGCGCTATCCAGTGGTATGTTTGGCTTGCAAGCCTCGGACCTCAACCTGGTTACCGCCGTACTGGTCGCCGTCGCGCTTATCGCGCCGAAAATGCGTCAGCAGTATCAAAAATCAAAACGCGCCAAGCAGGCAGAGGTGTCGGAATGATTTCATTAGCCAATATTCAAGTAACCTTTAATCCCGGTACTGTGCTTGAAAATCGCGCCTTACGTGGCGTAAGCCTGACGATTCCAGAAAAAGAGTTTGTCACCATTATCGGCTCTAATGGCGCAGGCAAATCAACACTGCTCGGAGCGGTGACGGGCGAGACGCCAATGATTGGCGGAAGCGTCAATATTGATGGCGTCGATGTGACCAAGAAAGCCGTTCATGAACGCGCTACCCTCGCTGCCCGCGTGTTTCAAGATCCGCTGGCAGGCACCTGTGCCTCGCTGACCATTGAAGAAAACCTTGCACTGGCTTATCGTCGCGGTAAAGGGCGTGGTTGGACACGTGCGCTCGGTGACAAACGCCGCAAGCTCTTTCAAGAAAGGATCGCGATTTTAGGTTTAGGCCTTGAAGACAGGTTGAGCGACAGTATTGGTTTGCTCTCCGGTGGCCAACGCCAAGCGGTCAGTTTGGTCATGGCGACCTTGTCTGAAAGCAAACTCTTGTTGCTGGATGAGCACACCGCCGCGCTCGACCCCCGCATGGCTGCGTTCGTGATTGATTTGACCAAAACCATCGTCAATGAGTTTAGCCTTACTGCGATGATGGTCACGCACTCCATGAAAGATGCCCTTGCCTGTGGCGACCGCACCGTGATGCTACACCAAGGAAACATTGTGCTTGATGTGCATGGTGATGAGCGCAAAAACATGGATGTGCCGCACCTGCTTGAGATGTTCAATAAAGTGCGCGGCGAGACACTGGCAGACGACAGTTTGCTTCTCAGTTAACTCACCTCCCAAGCCACAAGGCGCCCTCTTGGCGCCTTTTTTCGTGATGGCCCCATCAACACATCTAATTTATTGGCATAGCTGTCTAACAATTAGGGATTAAGACATTTCCATGCTAGCCTAACGCCAGTATTGCCAAGGAATTAGGTATGAACGCAAAAAGTATCGCACTCGCCCTTACCGTGGTCGTTATTTGGGGCGTGAATTTCTCTGTCATCAAAGTAGGCTTACACACACTACCGCCGATTCTTTTCTCTGGGTTGCGCTTTTTAATTGTTGCTATCCCCGCGGTATTGTTTGTTCCGCGTCCTCGCGTACCACTGTGGCAGTTATTGACCGTTGGACTCAGTCTTGGCGTGATTAAATTCAGCCTGCTCTTTGTGGCAATGGACGCCGACGCATCGGCAGGGATTGCATCTTTGCTGTTGCAAGCGCAGGTGATCTTTACCATCTTACTGAGTGCGGTGTTACTACGCGAAGTTGTCACTCGCGCGCAAGGACTGGGGCTGTGCATTGCTCTGTCTGGGTTTGCACTTTTCTTTCTTACCACCACAGGTAGCGCTACCCTCACAGGTGTAACGATGATCGTTGCTGCGGCGTTTTTCTGGGCCATTGCCAATCTGGTGATGAAACAGATGCCAGGCGTGAATCTGATGCATTTTATGGTATGGGTGAGCTTGATCCCTCCCCTACCACTCTTCGCCCTATCCTATTTACTGGAGAGCCAACATCCGCTCCAGTTGCTGCAAGCAACACCGCTATCTGGCTGGTTATCCATCGCTTACGTCGGCTACATTTCTACCTTGGTGGCCTTTGCTTTTTGGGGCTGGCTATTAAATCAACATACCTCAGCGTCGGTCACACCGTTCGCGTTATTAATCCCTATTGTGGGAATGAGTGCCGCCTCGGTAGGTCTGGGGGAGCGATTATCACCCATCGAATGGGTGGGGGCAGGATTGATCGTGGTTGGGCTAACCATTTCCGTACTTGGCGCGAGACTGTGGCGTTATCTTCGGCAGGCAAGAAAAGCATCGGCGAAAAAAGCACCGTCTGCGTCCGCTCAGTGATCGCGTTTGCCCGGCCACCATTGGTTAACTAAGCGCCCAGCTAAGGATGGCTGATAGCGCCAACAGTGATCAAACATCGCCATCAGCTCTGGATTACCGTATTTCGACAGGCTCACGGCGTGAAATCGATTTTGCTGCGCTTTTAGTGCATTCACTTTTTCGATCATCGCGTCCGATTGTTTGGGCGCGATAAAATCAGACACCACCACCAGATCAGCGTTTTGGTAACGGTCACCTGCCATTAAGTCGAGCGCTTTATCAATCACTGGCGCCATATCGGTACCACCGTGAAAACGGTATGAAAGAAAGCTCATCGCTTCTTGTAGCCCCTGTTCGCCAGTCAGCTCATAGCTAATATGGTCAGTGGAAAACAGCATCACGTAGCAGTCACGATGCTCGGTGGCGGCGATACGCATTAATACATACGCCAAGGCTTTTGCACATTGTTCCGGAAAGCCACTCATGGAGCCAGAGGCATCGACCGCAATAATAAATGGGCCTTTTATCTGCTCAGGCTTAGACTGACTTGGTGCATTGGTTTCTACCTTTTGGCGACGATGCGCCTTCCCCGACAATTGATAGTTCAGTAGCTGTTTATCCACCAATTGCTTGTAAAACACCACTTCGAGCGCAGGATCTGAAAGCAGCACCGCTTCATTAGGAAGTAAGCGGTCAACACGGTCGCTTTGACAAATACCCGTAATATCATCAGGAACGTCAACTTGTCGCTTTGGCACTGTTTTTAAGGTTTCAGTCGGTTGCTGACTGGGGCCACTGGCACTGACTTGATTCGCCATCCGTCCCAACTGCTCCGCAATCGCTTGAAGATCAGGATTTTTCTCTAAGAAAGTGACAAAACGTTTAAGTAAGGTCACGTCATGTTGTGACAAATGGCTCGCGGCCATATCCCACAACCGACCCACTTTACTGATATCACCGGATTGATCGACACCGTCCATCGTTTGGTAGGTTGCAATACGGCGGTAAAGATCGTCTAAAAGTTTCTCTTTTTGCGCTTCCAAATTTTCCGACTGCAACGCGTGGATTTCAGCCTTTAAATGCGCATGCCATTTATTACAAAAATACGATTGAAACATTGGGTCAGGATGTTCGGCCTGTTGTGACGCCAATAATGACGCTTGCGCATGAAACGAAGAGACCGGCTCCAAATCAGCAAGAAGTGTTTGAATGTCGGACTCAAAGGCACGTGCCGATTTCTCTGTCGCTTGCTCATACAGCTGAATTTCTTGCTTCAGGGCCGGTGATAACCCTTGCTGCATGAGTTTGCGCTTCGTGTGGCCGCGCCATTTATCGAGCTGTTTTTGTACCGCACGCTTGATCGCAGGGCTGCGCTCAGTGAGAAGCAATAACTGGGGATGCGACATCAACTCCGTCATTGCCGCATCAAGCAAACCGGATTCCGCCAACATCAAGCCCATGTTTAAGCTTTCTGCGCTAAGCATCGTCCGCTCCAGTAAAAAACGTATCGAGACGACGTAAACGGCGCGCTTGCTGTTCTAGTGTAGCCATGTGGGCTTTCACATCCCGCTCGGCATCCACCAAACTCGCGGACGCGACTTCCAGTAACTCTGGCTGGGCAAAAAGGTGAGGTAGGCCTGCATTTAGCTGACTACGGGCACGACGAATAAGAAACTGAGCCTGATTTAATTGTTCAAGTGCTTGATCCGTTTCCGCATGCCAAGTGTCAAGCTGCTCAGCGTCTGGATTATTCACCCCCGCCAGCGCAACCGGCACAGCACGATTGGCAATGTCTTTGACCACCAGCATGCCCTGTGCGTCCCACTCTAGAGTGAGACGACACAAATGGGTATTTTTGTTGACGTAGCCATATAGATCCGTACTGCCAGGCTTGAGCTTCTTTTCCACATCGGCCGCATCGAGGTATATCCAGCGACTATCGCCCTTTTCTTGCTCCGAGACCGACGGATTGGCAGTGAGCAGCACGCAACGTACGAGGTCGCGACTTTGATTGACGCTAAAACGTGGGGCTTTGCTGATATCAATAGTGGGCTTTCGTAAGCTCGAACTTGCGCTGTCTTGTTGATAGGCGAGCGCCTCGACCGTGCTTTGCTCTATGTCACGCAAGGCCACTTTCACGTCATCCATTAACGCTAAGGCTTCTTTCTGATCGAACAAAATCTCAGCCGCAAACCGACGCATCACCTCCTGTACCACTTCGCGCGATTCAGGGCTGTGCCACAGACAGTCTTCGAGTAGCAGTAAGTCGAGCGGTCCGACTTCATCACGCCCGTTAAAGAACGCCGCCGCCTTTAATAGGCGCACCGCTTTTTTCCAGCGCCGATCCGACACGTATAATTCGGCTGGATTAAAGTTTGGACTTTCTTCTCCCGCCTGCTCGAGCCGCTGCTTTAAGGTATAAAGCTTGTCAAAAATCGCATCAGGCAAAGCAAGGCTAGGAATAATGCTCTGCCATTGCTGATACTCCTCATGGCCAATTTTAATTTTATCTGGCACCGAGGTTTCATCTTGGCTCGGCTCAGTGAGCATCAGTTTAAAATTCTTCTTCTCTTGAATACGATTGACAAATACGCGCAGAAGCATTCGGTCATACAAAGCATCTAGCCCACTATCAGGCTCAGGAAGTTCATTTGAGGCCGTGACGAGAAGCCGCATGGGAACCGGATAAACATGCTCGCCATTGCGAAACGTACGCTCATTGACCACCGTTAATAGCGTGTTGAGGATCGCCGGACCAGCTTTCCAAATCTCATCGAGGAACACCACATCGGCGTTGGGTAGATAGCCCTCGGTGAGACGAACATATTTACCTTCATCCTTCAGCGCTTGAATTGATAACGGCCCAAAAACTTCTTCAGGGGTGGAGAAGCGGGTCATCAAATATTCAAAGAACTGACTGTTTTCAAACGCATCGATTAGGCGTTTGGCAATAAAACTCTTAGCGATGCCCGGTGGCCCCAACAAAAACACACTTTCGCCAGCAAGCGCGGCGAGCAAACACATTTTGATCGTATGTTCACGTTCATAGACGCCGCTGGACAGGGCATCAATGAGTTGAGAAATGCGCTCAGGCAATAGCGCACGACGGCTGACGGTGGCGAGGTTTTGAGACAAGTGACACTCCCGCATTCTGATTCGGTTTCAGTCTGAGCGGCCTCTCGCGGTGATAAGGCGGCTTCCTGCTTCTACTTCTACATAAAGCATGGCAAGCCCATCCAAGGCTGCCATCAACGCGCTATTCAAGCGAACAATAAATAAACTAATGTGTAAGTAAATTTTAAGTAATGTATGGATATATCATTGATGCAAATATCAAATAGTGACACAGATCACTTTAAAGTCAATATTGTGTAGTCGCTCGAAGAAGCTGATGGTTAAAACATCAGGAACACATTGATCTTGTTAACTCAGCATGGTTTTGGCTCACGTTGTCACTGGAATGACACATCATTGTCATAGAATCCGTTGCCTCTTTATCGCAACAGGACGTTAACCCATGTTTAAACACACACTTTTTTCTTTCCTCTTCCTTTGCACCAGCCAACTCGCATTTGCTGCGCCATCAGTCACCATCACGGGTTCAACGTCTGTGAGCCATGTGATGGAAGTGATTGCCGAGCGCTATCAGCGCGACCATGATGTGGTCATTCAGGTACAAGGAACAGGCTCGGCCGCGGGCATTGCTGCAGTAAAACAAGGGATTGCACCGATGGGCATGAGTTCGCGGTACTTAAAGCAAGAAGAAATTGCTCCGGATCTCACCACCGATATTCTGGCCTATGATGGTATTGCCTTGGTGGTTCATCCCAGCAATCCCGTCACAGCCCTGACCCAAGCGCAAATTCGGAAAATCTATTTGGGCGAGATTAAAAACTGGCAAGCACTCGGGGGAGCGGATCGTGAAATCGCCGCGGTGTCCCGTGAGTCAGCCTCGGGGTCACGTTTTTCGTTTGAAACCTTACTCGACCTGACCAAGGTCGTGAAAGGTGAGACAGTGTCGGGAGTGAGTCCACGCTTAATGGTGGTGAATAGCAATAGCATGGTGAAAACCCTAGTCGCCAAGAACCCTCATGCTATCGGCTATGTCTCGCTGGGCTCGGTCGATGCAGGCATCAAGCCGCTATCGGTGGATGGTCAAGCACCAACCTTGGCAGCCATCGCTGATGGGCGCTATAAGCTGGCGCGTCCTTTTGTGATCTTGCGCAAAACCGCGCCACTGTCATCCGCCGCTAACGGCTTTTATGATTACTTGCTTTCTGAGCAAGGTCAGCAAGCGTTTGCCAATGCCGGCTACGTCGCGAGTCAGTCGCAACAGATGGCACTGACAACGCCCTGAGCGGGCAATTAGGCCGTACTGGCTTCCTTAGTCACCGGCCATGCTTTATGGCTACCCCACTCTGTCCATGACCCATCGTAGACAGCAACCGGGTAGCCAAAGTAATGCTCGGCCACTGCGGCGAGAATGCAAGCCGTCACGCCAGACCCACAACTTGCAACATTAAGGCGTGTATCACTGAGTAGCGGAAGCACAAGGCGTCTGGCTTCTGTTTGATCAATCACGAAGCCTTGTTGGTCAGTAAGACTAGCAAATGGTAAGTTCTTTGCGCCCGGCATATGCCCTGCGCGCACACCGTCTCTTGGCTCTGGCACCGTCCCGTTAAACCGTGCCGCTGGACGGACATCAATCACATTCACAGCCGCCAGTTTTGCCGCCAGTGTTTCTCCATCTATATAGCGATAAGGTTTGAAGCTCGACACATACGTTGCTTCGACGCGGGGTTTCGCGGCCGACTCTTCCAAAGGCCCATCTTGTGCCAGCCAAGCCGGCAATCCACCATCTAAAATAAAGACATTTTCATGGCCCATGACTTTACACATCCACCACACGCGGGCGGCAGAAAACAGGCCTTGGGTATCATAGACCACCAAGGTATCTTGTGGCGCGATGCCGAGTTTACCCATGTGTCTCGCAAATTCCTCAGCACTGGGTAACATATGGGGTAACGGCGATTGGGTATCTTTAATAACGCCATCGAAGTCAAAGAATATGGCGCCGGGCAAACGGCGCTGCTGCCACTCTTGATAGCCATTGCGTGCTACGTCGGGCATAAACCAACTGGCATCTACGGGGACAACCGATTCTAATCGCGACTTTAACCACTGCGCACTGACAAACACTGACATCTTGACGATCCCTTTTCATTATTGATGGAGGACTTACTCATATTTCACTCGATACTGACGAGTGTGGCATAGAGTAACACTCAGTTTTTCTTCATACTGATTCTGTCGCCATCAAGATGCAACCCAACGAGGACGTTAATGACATCGCTGCCCCTTATTCGTCGAACCGCTATAGCCATGCTCGCACTTCCCACACTCGGCCATGCAGCAGGGTTTGGCGTGACGATCGAAAATGACAGTCCGCTCGGCGAAGATAATCAATATACCAGTGGCGTATATGCCCATTGGCACAGTGATTGGTCTGACGATGTCACCACCACATCGGTGGCGCCGATACGTTGGTTTGCAGAGCAATTGCCTTTAAACCCGGAGGCCCGCCAAGCTTGGAGTATGGACATCGGCCAGATGATGTGGACTCCGAATGACATCACCTTCACCACACCGCAACCTAACGAACGTCCCTACGCGGGGCTGATTTTTATCGAGCCGGGTGTGTATCAGCAAACGCCTGAACGCGTCGATAAATGGTCGGTATTGTTTGGCATCGTAGGGCCTGCCTCTTTGACCGAACAAGGACAATCTTACGTGCACAAGCTTATCGACTCACCGGACCCCAAAGGATGGGACTATCAGGTGCGAAATACGCCGGTGGCACAGTTTGCCTACGAACGCCACCAGCTTCTTCATCGGAGCGAATATCAAGAGTGGGGCGTATCTGGACGCGCAGATATTGGTAACTTTCGCAGTGAAGTATCCGCCGGGCTCAGCTATCGCATCGGGCTAGACTTAGCGAATTCCTATGGTGGGATCAGTTTTGAGCCCGGTCGCCACCTTGACAGCCGAATGTTTGATGCCAGCACCCAAGGCGCATTTTTTTACACCGCTGTGCAAGGTCGGTACCGTGCCAATGACATCACCATTAATGGCGATAAGCCCCCCGAAAACGCAGACATTGATATGACCCATTGGCAAGCCAGTGCCGCGGCCGGTTTCGCTTATTACCAACCGCGCTGGGGCACTGACGTGAGCGTTGCGCTGCACAGTAAGGACTATCAACAAGCGACTGACGACACCTACAGTTACGTATCATGGACAGTCCACTATCGTTATTAACGGTTAACTGGCAGAGGCTCTACGGCTTGTTTCACCACAGGTCGAGCGCCTCGATCAGACCATTTCATCCATACCAAGGAGGTAAGGATCAATCCAATACCGACCCACTGCATGGGTTGAAGTGTTTCATTAACCCACAAGACCCCGAGGGTGACAGCAGTCAGTGGGTTCAAAAACATAATGATCGACTGGCGATTGGGGCCTAATACGGTAATCGAGCGTATATAAGCCCAGTAACCTACCGCAGTATTCAACACAATTACCCAGATCAAACCCGGAACGGCATGGAGGCTGATTGCCTGTGGAGGTCCTGCCAGTAACCACGCAAACGGGATTAACATCACGCCACCAATGACCAACTGCCACGCGGTTAAACCAAAGATATCTTTGGCCTCCCAGCGCTTCATCCACAAGGTCGACTGCGCGACAAAGACGGTGGCGGCTAACATCGCCCCTGCACCAACCCAATCAATGTCGGTAGAAGGGTTAAGGAGTAGCCCCACCCCAGCCAAACCGAGCAGTGCCAACATCAACATCTTTAACTGAGGGCGTTTCCCTTCTGTTAACCACTGCAACAACATCAATACGAGCGGTAAGGTCGCTCCTAATGTCCCGGCAACCGCACCCGGTAAACGATAAGCGGCCACAAATAACAACAAAAAGAACGCTGCGATATTAAAAAAGCTCACCGCGAGCATGCGCGGCACGCTCAACGGTAAGCCGCGACGACTAATCAATAGCATCAGCAAGCCTGCTGGTAATGCGCGCCACACAGCCATCCAATAGGGAGACAGATCCGCCAAGAATAGTGCCACAGCGGAGTAAGTGCTCCCCCAAAAAATCGGTGCCAATACCGCAATCAAATAATGCATACCTTGCCCTCACTTATCTTAATGTGAAGATATATTAGTGCTCCAGTTGATTTATATCAAGTATCTTTATGTGATGATAATAACTTGTGCGATGGGCCTCGGCGAAGAAAAAACCGTCCTGCTACGCTTATTACTCCCTGAAAACAAAAGGATAGTGTCATGATTAATACAGAAAATGCTGTCGTCATTCTGATTGACGTACAAGGAAAACTGGCGCAGAAAGTGGTAAATAGCGATGCGCTACACCAAAAGACCGCGCAACTGCTACGCGCCTGTCAGCATTTTGATGTACCCGTTATTTGGATGGAGCAACTGCCGGATAAACTCGGCCCAACTTCTCCATCGCTCGCCGCGCTGTTGCCCGAGAACACCCCCATCGCTAAGCAAACTTTCAGCGCTTACGCCCACCCCGAAGTGCAGCAAAAGCTAAAAACGCTCAACCGTAAACAAGTGATTTTATGTGGCATCGAAACGCACATTTGTGTCTACCAAACCGCTTGCGACCTCCTTCGTGCTCATTATCATGTCCACGTGGCAGTCGACGCGACGTCCTCGTGCCATACCAATCACCATCAAGTAGGTCTGAGCATGATGCAACAACATGGTGCATGGATAACCGTGGTTGAATCTTTGTTATTCGAGTGGCAACAACAAGCCGGTGGTGGCGACTTTAAACGCTTTTTATCGTTGATCAAATAAGCGCAGGTCGGCGCCATGCAAAGCCTTCTACTTCTTAGATAGATGCTTGTAGTAATTTCGACGAGCCCGCGGCACATCGTGATCCATCTGGCGTGCCATGCACTAACAATTTGGTTAGTGGTCTAATATTATTGTGAATGCGTGAAAAAGAAGAAGGGAAGCACTATGTACAAGCGAATCATTGCCGCCAGCCTGTTAGCGGTAGGCGCACTGCCCGTGAATGCGGATGATCACACCTGCGGCAAAGTGACCATTGCCGATATGAATTGGAACTCTGCAAGCTTAATTGCCAATATCGACCGTTTTATTCTCGAGCATGGTTACGGATGTGATGCAGAGCTGGTGCCGGGTGACACCATGCCGACCGGTACCTCGATGGTCGAAAAAGGAGAGCCCGATATTGCGCCGGAATTTTGGAGCAACTCAATGCGTGAAGGACTGCAACGTGGTATCGACGAGGGCCGGATTCGCTATGCAGGAAAAGCCTTGATTGACGGCGGTGAAGAAGGATTCTGGGTGCCGCAATATCTCGTCGATGACTACCCTGAGCTGAAAACCATTTCGGGGGTTAAAGCGAATGCCAAACTATTTACTCACCCTGAAGACCCCTCTAAATCTGCATTCTATGGCTGCCCCGCCGGTTGGAATTGCCAGATCACGTCAACCAACCTCTTTCGCGCCCTCAACCTTGCCGATAGCGGCTTTGAAATGGTTGACCCTGGCTCTGGTGCTGGCTTAGCCGGTTCAATCGCCAAAGCTTATGAACGTAAAGAACCTTGGTTCGGGTATTACTGGGCGCCCACGGCCGTGCTCGGCAAATATGACATGGTCAAAATAGACTTTGAATCCGGCACCGATATTGATCACTACAAACAATGTGTGACCGCGAATGACTGTCTCAACCCAAGGGTCACTATGTATCCCGCGGCTGATGTTGATACCGTGATCACCGAACGATTCGCAAAGCGTGCACCAGACGCCGTGGCTTATCTCGAAACACGAGGCTTTACTAACGATCAAATGAATACACTGCTTGCCTGGATGGAAGAAAATCAGGCCGATGGCGAATATGCCATGACACACTTTTTAATTGAGCACCCTGAGATCTGGACATCATGGGTGTCCGATGATGTCGCCGATAAAATCAACAATGCACTTTAACCTCACTCAGCGCAGTCTTTGGCTGCGCTGCGCTTTCCCCGCAGTAAAGGAACCCCCTGAAAATGGCAAATTCATGGCTAACTGATGTGCCTGAAATGAGCAGACGAGATCTGCTTGAAATACGTAAAACCCTCGACGGTGCCTATCGCAGCTTCTCCCGTGAATACGGCGAATCTATCGAGTCTTTTTTTGACCCCTTACTTAACTTTCTGGTTTGGTTCGAAGATTTGTTGCTGTCGACACCGTGGTGGTTAGTGATCGCGATTCTGGCCGGTATTGCCTATCTGGCCAGCCGCTCGTGGAAACTGCCTCTGGCCGTGGTGGTCGCATTCACGGCCATCGGCTATCTAGGAATGTGGGAAGACACCATGAGCACCATGAGTATTATTCTCGTCTGTACCCTGCTCGCGATTGGTGTCGGTGTACCGATTGGGATAGCCATGTCAAAGTCAGACCGTACCCAAGCGATTGTCACGCCACTTTTGGATGTTATGCAAACCATGCCGGCATTCGTCTATCTGATTCCAGTGGTTATGTTGCTTGGGATCGGGAAAATTCCCGGTGTCATTGCCGTGGTGATTTATGCCATTCCGCCGGTGATCCGATTAACCAATTTAGGCATCCGATTGGTCGATAAAGATGTTCTCGAAGCAGCTACCGCCTACGGTGCCAGCGGCATGCAGCGGCTTTTCCAAGTTCAGCTACCCTTGGCAATGCCCACCATTATGGCCGGTATTAACCAAACCATCATGATGGCCTTGGCCATGGTTGTTATCGCATCCATGATTGGTGTGGCAGGCTTGGGACAACCCGTTCTCAAATCCATTACTAACCAATACTTTACCCTAGGTCTTCTGAACGGTTTAGCCATTGTGGCGCTCGCCATCATTTTTGACCGCGTTTCACAAAGCTACGCCAAACGTGCGCAGCAGCATTTAAAAGGAAGTGAGCATGACTGAGCCAACCCATGACACGCTGATTGAAATTGAAGGCCTGTACAAGGTGTTTGGTAAACACCCTCACAAAGTGATGGCCAGTGTGAAAGACGGAAAAAGCAAAGATGACTTGCTTCAACAAACTGGGCATACCATTGGGTTAAGTGATATCAACCTCTCGATTCGACGCGGTGAAGTCTTCGTGATCATGGGACTATCGGGGTCAGGGAAGTCTACCCTTATCCGTCACTTTAACCGTCTGATTGATCCTACCGAAGGTGCGATTCGCATTGAGGGCACGGATATTATGCAGTTTTCTCAACAAGAGTTGCAGCAATTCCGCCGTCATAAAATGTCGATGGTATTTCAACGATTTGGCTTATTACCGCACCGTACCGTTAAAGAAAATGTCGCGTTTGGGTTGCACATTCAAGGCGTGGCCAAAAAGGAACGCGACGCCACAGCCCAACAGTGGTTATCAACCGTTGGTTTGGAGGGGTACGCGGACCAATACCCTGCGCAATTGTCAGGGGGCCAGCAGCAACGGGTAGGACTCGCGCGTGCCTTGTGTACCGATGCCGATATTTTGCTCATGGACGAAGCCTTCTCTGCGCTGGACCCGCTTATTCGCAGCGAGATGCAAGATCAATTGATTGAGTTACAAGAGAAGTTACATAAGACCATCGTGTTTATTACGCATGATCTGGATGAAGCCTTACGCTTGGGCGATCGCATTGCGATTTTGCGCGATGGTAAACTCGTACAGGTTGGTGAGCCCGTCGATATTCTATTGCGTCCAGCAGATGACTATGTGGAAGCCTTTGTCAAAGATGTGAATCGCGCCCGCGCACTAACGGTGGAGACGGTGATGCAGCCGCAGATTTGTCGCATAAGCGCCAATACCATTGGCGATGCCATCACGCAAATGCGCCAACAGAAAGCCAGCTATGGCTATTATGTCACCGAAGATGGCTACCAAGGCACACTAAGTGAAAAAGCACTCAGCAAAGCTGATCCCAGTACACAAATTGATGCCAGTATGATTGAAGATGTGCCTGCTATCGACCAAGACTCCTTGCTTGAACAAGTGATCCCAGACACGCTGGCATCGAAGTGGCCGCTCCCTGTTTTTGACAAAGAAGGGGAATTGATTGGCCACCTTTCACGCCAAACGGTTGCCACGATTCTCAGCGAGAAAGCCGCCTCCACAAAGGATCCCGACGCTCCCGCGATTGCGAGCTAACAGGTGACAGCGGCTATTTTATTAGCCGCTGTGTTCATCAAACTAAACAGTGATATTAGTCGCAAATCACACTATTGAGACAGGTGTCATTCCCCTGCAACAGTCGCTGCCTAACCTGCCCCTCATCCGAACATGAGTAGTTGGTAGGAAACAACATGAGTGTACGACAGCGACTGTTAATCGCATTTTCCCTCTTTATTGCATCCACGATTGGGCTAGGAAGCTTATCGCTGTGGATTTCATCCCGCTCTGCGCAAGCCTCTTCAGAATATGTCAATCAACAGCTGCCTGAAGTCTGGGCGTTGCTCGCGCTGGAACGCGATCACCGCAACTTGGTCAACTTATCGCAAAAAATCAAAGCACAGTTATTGTTCTGGAATGAAATTCAGCCGCAGTTTGAACAACTTCATCAAGACTATCAGCAAAGCTGGCAAGCACTCTCTCGCTCTCCGTCGCTCGCAACCTGGCGCGCGAAACATCAAGCCGATAAACAGGCATTCGATGACTATCTCGTCCAGCTAGAAAAAACCATCGCTGCCAAAAGCTTCTATGATGCGGGGAGGTTAGTCGACTTTGATATGTATCCGGCCGTTGATCCTATGCTGCTCGCTATCAACGAGAAGCTGGCCGAAAGGCAATCTCATGCGAAACACTCTGCAAGCGGGCTGATCACCTTTCTAAACCAACAAGCGCATACCGTGTATATTGGTTGTGGCGCCACCTTACTCTTGGCATTGGTATTGATGACATGGTTGCGCAAAACTGTGGTGGTTCGCTTGGATCATATCGCTAATGCCTTAACAGATATTGACCAGCGTTCCGATCTGAGTACCCGCCTCACCGATCGGTACAGTGATGAGGTCAGTGCAGTCGCGCGGGCCTCTAATAACTTACTCGACAAGTTCTCGCATTTTGTCACTGACATTCAATCGCGAACGGCCGAATTAGATGGTCAATCTGACACGCTCGATACCCAAAGCAAACAAGTCGCACAGATTAACCAGCAGACCCGTCGTCAAGTCGACGACGTTGCCCAATCTCTCACCGTCATGGAAAGTGCCACCACAAACATTGCCAGTGCCATTCATGATACGCGCGAGTACATTAGCAAAGTGTCGCACGATAACGACGAGATCCAGCAACAAATGCGGACTACCGACGCCGCTATCGCACACAGTGTGGGTATCGTGGAGAAGGTATCGTCAACCATGGCAACACTGAAACAAACCAGTGAGCAAATTGCAGGGGTCATGGATGTGATTGAAGGGATTGCGGAGCAAACTAACCTACTAGCATTAAATGCAGCCATTGAGGCCGCGCGTGCCGGCGAGCATGGCCGAGGGTTTGCGGTCGTTGCCGATGAGGTCCGAGGGCTGTCACAGCGTACGGCACAATCGACCGGTGATATTCGCAATTGGATTAACGATCTCTTAGGACAAGTTGATACCGCCAGTTCACTGCTCACAGAAACACAAACGGCCAGTGCCTCCAACCAGCAAGCTAGCGTTCGTCTTCAAGGCTTTCTCAGTGATATGCATGCCACATTCCAAGGCTTAGAACAATTGAGCGCCGAGGTAGAAGCCGCATTGGCCTCACAGCACAAGGAAATTGAACATCTCACTGCTGGCCGACGTGCGCTCAAGCAAGGCAGCCAATCGCTCACTGAAGCCATCAATACAACCAGCGACGTCAGTGCCCAGTTGAGTCATCAATCGAGTGCACTCACCACGCTAACCGACCAATTTCAGACTTAAACCGACATCAAAAAGCCACCTTCATTAACTTAAGGTGGCTTATCAGCTTTTACTGGGCCGCTTTAATGCGTTCAAAGCCTGCTGCTAAGTCAGTGATCAAATCCTCTACCGCTTCTAAACCAATGTGCACGCGGACTAAGGTGCCACTGAAACTCACCTTACCGGCAGGACGAATACGGTTGAGTTGTTCAGGTTGATTGGTCAACAGCAACGACTCAAACCCGCCCCATGAGTACGCCATGCTAAAGTGCTGTAAATGATCACAGAACGCTTCCAGCTGTGCATCGGTAAGTCTTTGGTCAAACACAAACGAAAACAAGCCATTACTCCCAGAAAAGTCTCGCTCAAAAAAGACATGTCCGGGGCAATCAGAAAATGCAGGGTGAAGGACATGCGCGACTTCCGGCTGCTCTTTTAGCCATTGCGCAATCTGTAGAGCACTTTGTTGATGTTGCTTCAGACGCACCCCTAGGGTACGCAACCCTCTTGCCGCTTGATACGCCGTCTCGGCATCAATGGTTTGTCCCATCAAATAGGCACGTTCTCGTAGCTGCGGCCAACAGCGACGATTTGCCACCGCGGTGCCGAGCATATGATCAGAGTGGCCAATAATATACTTGGTGCCGGATTGAATCGAAATATCGACCCCATGTGTTAAAGGCTGATATAAAACGCCAGCAGCCCAGGTGTTATCCATCATAATGATTGCCTCTGGCGCTTTGGCGCGAATCGCTTGCACCATGGCTGGCGTATCATGGACTTCCATGGTGTACGACCCAGGCGACTCGAGAAACACAATCCGGGTATTAGGCCGAATACGCTCAGCGATTTGGGCTCCTTCAAGCGGATCGAAAAACTCAGTCTCGATCTGCATATCGGCAAGGATAGTTTGGCAAAAGTCTTGTGTGGGCTCGTAAGCCGAGCCAGTCACCAGAATATGGTCGCCCGKTTTCACAAATGCCAAGATACTGTTGGCAATGGCGGCAGCGCCACACGGAAACAACGCACATCCTTCACCTTGTTCGAGCTCTGTCATCGCATCTTGCAGGGCAAAATGCGTCTGGGTGCCACGGCGGCCGTAAAACAAGGTGTGCTGGTGTCGATGCGCAATTGCATGTTTTTTGTCGGCGAGCGTGTCAAAAACAATGGAGGAAGCACGCTGGATCACAGGGTTCACACCTTGTTGGGTATAACGTTTATCGCGCCCCACGTGAATCAATTTCGTGCTCAGGTATTTTTTTTCCATAATTCCTTACCCAAATATTTGCTCCATGGATACCTTACCCTAAGCATTATTTCTTTAGCAGTAAAGACATTTAGCCATCTATTTAAATAGATTCAATCGCACGTCTCCTTGTTATTTATGGCATGGATGACGAAACCCCGCGGCTACAATGTCGAGTTGTATGAAAATAACTATTTAGATCACTAAACAGATCACAAATTAAGCACGCCAGATGGAAAAGCGTAGAAAGTGTATATACATTGTATATCCAAACGATAGGCAAATGCAGATGACAAAAAAAGAAAAAAGCAAAAAAGACAGTCAGTTACTCATTCGAATTAATAGTGAGCAACGCGATGCCTTCTTGTCAAAATGCGAGGATCTCGACACGTCAGCTGCTAGAGAGATCCGTCGATTTATTAAACAATTTTTAAAAGAACACGAAGAAAAAAAGAGCTCATAATCACAGTTCTAGGTGCAACTTGCCGGCACCTGTCCACGGCATTGAAGCCGTATTGCGGTGGCGAAAACACCGGCAATGACAACGAAAGGAGAAAACCGATGGCTAAAGCATCAAAGAAAGATCTGAAAAAATCGATCAAAAAGACCAAAGCAAAAGTTGCTAAGCAAGAAAGCAAACTGAAAAAGCTGAAAAAACAGCTGAAAAAAGCCTAAATACATCGCCTCTACTTATCGAGGCACTCGGTTAGCTAGGCATAGCGCGTATAACGCAAAAAAGCTCGGGACATGGTGCCCGAGCTTTTTATTTGGCTCAATTAAACCAGAATGGCAAACAACGCCTAGTGGCTCGACTCCGCTTCGCTGACTGGCTCGACCGTAAAGCGACCGACATCAACACCGACCACTCGTACTTTGTCGCCTGCTTGCAAGCCAGCATCATGACAGCTGCCACTAAGCACTAACTGCCACGCCACACCCGAATACTTAATTGTCGCTGGATGTGCCGACGTTAACGGCTCAGTCAATGTCAGCGTCAAACCAATAAAGTCACTGTGCGTATTGTCAGGACTACGTGCACCACGTTGTAGCCGCTTTAGCGGCTGCCACAGCGCGGCGGTTAACAATCCAGCGCCAATCCCGGTTGCGCTAAACATCACGGTCACAGTTTCCGGCAGCACGCCGAGCATCGCCAAAAGACCCGCCAGTACCGCAGCAACCCCTGTTGCCAGCAATACGATGGTTGATAAGCCAAGCAACCACACTTCGACGACGAGCAGTAACAGCCCGATAACCATCGTCATCTCAGCTAGATGGGTGGTAAACCAGTTGTGCATATTAGCCTTTCACTTTGTTCAGTGTTTGAATGATGGTCATCGCTTCAGCAACCGTACTCGCCGCACCGGTCCCCGACTCTGGAAGCAATACGACAGAAGACTCTTTCGCGATCGCTTCTTTCGCACTGATGGCTTTTTCTGCCAAGTCTAATTGGATGGCTTTCTGGCCCTCTTCCGTGATCGCTCGTGAACCGACAATTTCAAGCGCTTCAGCTTGTGCTTCCGCGACCGCGATAATCGCTTTCGCTTCACCTTCCGCTTTCAAGATCTGCTCAGACTTTTCCGCTTCTGCAGCAAGTACCCGTGCTTGTTTTTGCCCTTCTGCAACGTTGATATCCGACTGACGTGCCCCTTCTGACTCAAGGATCACCGCACGCTTTTCACGTTCGGCTTTCATTTGACGCTCCATCGCATCCAATACGGAACGCGGCGGATCAATATCCTTAATTTCATAGCGGAGGACTTGTACTCCCCAAGGCTGAGCGGCTTCGTTAATCGCCGAGACGATTGCCGTATTAAGGCTTTCACGTTCCTCGAAGGTCTTATCCAATTCCATCTTACCCACTTCACTACGCATTGTGGTTTGCGCAAGTTGGGTCACGGAGTAGATATAGTCATCGACACCGTAGCAGGCTTTGTAAGGATCCAGCACTTTGATGTAAAGCACGCCATCGACTACTAGAGAGATGTTGTCTCGGGTAATAGCCGACTGACTCGGCACATCGAACGCTTGCTCTTTTAGCGTACGTTCATAGGCTAGACGGTCGATAAAAGGCACAATAAAATTCAAACCCGCTTCCATCGTTTTGTAATATTTACCAAAACGCTCAACCACATAGGCGGTGTTTTGCGGAACAAACTTTACCGAGCCACGCAAGAAAACAATCACTAGGATTGCGAGTACAATCCAAACGCTAAACGCGCTAGTAAGAGAGAGCATTTCGTTCATTGGGGTTCCTATCAGTAGAGGATCGACAAACAGCAACACGCTGCTACTCGTAGAAAGCATTAAGAGTACGTCAATGTCGATGAAAAAAGACAGCGCCCGATAGCATCTTTGACATCCGTCCCAATACAGGACGCGATTTTCGCCTTTGATTTGCTTGACCCTGACAAAAATCTCGGCGCTTGATCTCACTTTCAATCATTCACTCAAAATAAACCGGATATAAAGTGCGAAAAGAGATTTACCTCACATTCTTTTGCGTGTATTCTCGCTACTGTTCAACCGTGTTGGTTGACGTTACTGAAAGCTGAAAGGCGACCATCGTCACAGCCAACAGTAAACTGACGCGCAAATTACGCGTAGTCCTCTTGGAGCTGTTAAGCGGCTTCGCTAATCGGAAATTTATGCAGCAATTGAATATAGAAACATCGAAACACCCTACCGTTTGGCTGGAAAGTTAGTTGTCCTGAAGATATTCGCTACATTTGCCCATAGAACGATTAATGGCACTCGCGTCACTGCTACACCTAGTTAATATATTCAGGAGACATCATGTCTAAAGCTAATGGTACCGTTAAGTGGTTTAACGAAGAAAAAGGTTTCGGTTTTATCCAGCAAGAGAACGGTCCAGACGTATTCGTTCACTTCCGCGCCATCGTTGGTGAAGGCTTCCGCACTCTAGCTGAAGGCCAACAGGTTGAGTTCGATATCGAGCAAGGTCAAAAAGGCCCACAGGCAGCGAACGTAACTCGCCTGTAAGCTAAACCAGATTTAAGAAGAAAAGGCGCCTTTTAGGCGCCTTTTTTTGTATGCGTAATCTCTCACTCCCCGCAAAAACGTATAAAAAATTCTACAAATCACTCAGCAGCAAAACTCGCCGTTTACTACGCTTTTAGGACGGTTAGCGCTTTAGCAGGAGGGAGTATGCTATCTCGGTGTTTAGTAGTAGATGATCATGAGATGATTCGAGATACCATAGGCTTGATGGCACAAGCGCTAGGGATCAAATCCGTTATCACGGCGGCCGATGGCGCTGAGGCCATATCACGAGCCTTTCACGAACAACCTAGCCTAATTATCACCGACCTACAGATGGAGCCTATCGATGGTTTGGAGATGCTAAGGCTGATCCGTAGCGGTCGCTACCACCTACAGCACGATGTACCGATCATCATTCTCACCGCTAATGCCTCTCAGTCAGTGATTAGCGAATGCATCCGTTATGATGTTGACGCATTCATGGTCAAGCCAGTTAGAAAACAAGACCTCGAAAATCGCGTTCAACAACTAGCCAAAGATACCAAGTCCAAAAAACCACCAAAATACTACTTTGAGATGTATCAGGCCGATCCAGCTAAATCGACCGATTTTGAGCATAACGGTGCTGTTGTCTTCACTGAAGAAGAGCAGGAGAAAATCGAAAGAATTACGGACACAAGCCCGACAATTGATACAACCGTACCGAATGTTACCCCTGAACAGCCAACAGCAGAGAGCAAAGACAGAAAGTTCATTCGTTGGCAGGACAAATACTCTGTGGGGCACTCAGAACTCGATGCCAGCAACAAGCAATTGCTGGCTATCATCAATGACACCTATGAGGCTATCGCGTACCACCATGCCGATGGTGAAAAAGGAGATTTTGATGATCTCGCCCAGCGGTTTCGAGACTACATTGTGTCCCACTTCCAACTAGAAGAAGACATTCTTCACGATCTCGCCTATCCCAAATACAAAGAACATGCGGCCATCCATGAGCGTTTATCACGGCAAGCGCATTATGTGTTGCTTCAGTGCCAGGCGGATCCTGAACTGTACTCTTCAGAGTTTTTCAAGTTTTTGCGTTACTGGTGGGTACACCRCGTCGTAAAAGAAGACAGACAATATCGTGAATTCCTTAGCCAATCGCCTCAATCCGCCTAGTCACCCATTGAGTCCATAAGCAGCAAAAGTGACTAGGCTTTTTTGTCTAGCAAAATCCATTTTTCGTCTGTTTTTCTATCCAATCTTTTTATTTCATTCAACCCCAAATGAGGCGAAGACCAACCCGTCTCCCCTTCTTTGTGGCATGAGTCACACCAGATTGAGAACCGTCAATACATTTAGGCCAGTAAATGTTACGCATCAAAGCATTATGATTAATAAAAAATTTAACATTAACAAATTCCATAAATATCATATGTTTATGCTGTAGTGACAAACCGATTAGCGTAATTCGGGGTTGATAAACAA
>NZ_MUFP01000023.1 GCF_001996165.1 Salinivibrio proteolyticus
CCTCAAGACATTGGTGAATGAGTTCAGGGCAAAGGAGATCGGATAGACCATTGAGTTGGTCAGCAGAGAATTGATGTATTCGGTCGAGGGCTTGTCTTAAGAACATAAAAAATCCGAGTGTGCAGAAACACTCGGATTTTGACACCCTCTCAGGATCGTTCAACCGATCATTTTTTGCTTAACTGATCGGCATTAAGCCATTGGCTCGCCTTTCTATTGGGCAGTACAAAACGCTTACCGCTTACTCGTCCAAGAAGCTACGTAATGTCTCTGAACGGCTTGGGTGACGCAGTTTACGCAGCGCTTTCGCTTCAATCTGACGAATACGCTCACGCGTAACATCAAACTGCTTACCGACTTCTTCCAACGTGTGGTCGGTATTCATATCGATACCAAAGCGCATACGTAGCACTTTTGCTTCACGCGGTGTCAGACCGGCCAATACGTCATTGGTCGCCATTTTCAGGTTGTTAGACGTTGCTGAGTCCATCGGTAGCTCAAGGGTGGTATCTTCAATGAAATCGCCCAGATGTGAATCTTCATCATCACCGATAGGGGTTTCCATTGAGATTGGCTCTTTCGCAATCTTGAGGACTTTGCGGATTTTATCTTCCGGCATCATCATGCGCTCCGCCAACTCTTCAGGCAGTGGCTCACGGCCCATTTCCTGAAGCATTTGACGTGAGATGCGGTTAAGCTTGTTGATAGTCTCAATCATGTGCACCGGAATACGAATTGTCCGGGCTTGGTCTGCAATCGAGCGAGTAATCGCCTGACGGATCCACCAAGTCGCATAGGTTGAGAACTTATAACCACGGCGGTATTCAAATTTATCCACCGCTTTCATCAAGCCAATGTTACCTTCTTGAATCAAATCCAAGAATTGTAAGCCACGGTTGGTGTATTTCTTAGCAATCGAAATAACCAGACGTAAGTTGGCTTCCACCATCTCTTTCTTCGCGCGGCGTGCTTTCGCTTCACCGATAGACATGCGACGGCTAATGTCTTTGATACGCTCAACAGACAGGCCCGTCTCTTCTTCGATGATTTTTAATTTCTGCACACAACGACGCAGATCTTCTTCGTAACGTGCCACACGCTCTGCATACGGCTTACCGGATGACAGCGCTTCATCAATCCATGCATCGGATGATTCGTTACCGGCAAACAGCTGCACGAAGGTTTTCTTCGGCATTTTGGCCTGATCGACACACAGACGCATTACCAAGCGTTCTTGGGTACGCACTTTGTCCATGGTCTGGCGCATTTCGTTAACCAGACGATCAAACTGCTTAGGCACCAAGCGGAACTGCTTGAAGGTTTCTGACAGCTCTTCGATAGACGATTTAGTGCGGTCGTCGTAACGACCATACTGGTTGATTGCCGCTTCCATATTGGAATACGTACGACGGAGCTCGCTAAACTTCTCACGTGCAAGCTCAGGATCGATACCGACATCTTCTTCGCTATCATCATCGTCGTCGTCATCAGCGTCGTCGTCATCTTCGTCTTCGAGCTCTTTCTCACTCAGCTCAGAGCCGATGTGGGTGGCGGTCGGAGCCACGTCATCTTGGGTTGGATCAATAAACCCAGAGATGATGTCAGTCAGGCGTAGCTCTTCCGCTTCCACCTTATCGAACTGATCAAGCAGTGAGGCAATCGAGGCCGGGTATTCCGCCACCGAGCACTGTACTTGGTTAATGCCGTCTTCGATACGCTTAGCGATATCGATCTCACCCTCACGGGTCAGAAGCTCTACCGTTCCCATTTCACGCATATACATGCGCACAGGATCGGTGGTACGGCCAATTTCACTTTCCACACTGGACAGCGCTGCCGCTGCGGCTTCTACCGCGTCTTCGTCGGCCACGGTCTCAGACATCATCAACTCATCAGCATCGGGCGCGGCTTCTACCACTTGGATGCCCATGTCATTGATCATCTGAATGATGTCTTCTATCTGGTCGGAATCGACAATGTCTTCCGGGAGGTGGTCGTTAACTTCGGCATAGGTCAGATAGCCTTGTTCCTTGCCTTTTGCGACAAGCAACTTTAGCTGTGACTGCGGATTTTGATCCATAGACGATATCCAACTTCGGGTCTGAGTGAAGAATTTAGTATGCGGAAACGCAAACCGCCAATTTTAACAAATGTCGCCTTTGCTGGCTACTTTCTAAACGGACTGGCTCTGTATCAGTAGCATCAGTTCCCGCTTCTCTTCGACTGATAAGCCGACGGTATTTGACTTCGCTTGCAACTTGGCTATTTGTTGTTCGACACACTGGGCGAGTATTTTATCCAGTGAATCGCAAAAAAGTTCTGACGCATTATCATCGTCAATATAAAGATCCCAGCCGGCTAACCGCGCCAGCAAGGCTTCTTGTTTTGTCCCCCGCCAGTGCTCTAGCAACTGACCGGTAGTAATATTGGGGCGCGCTCGACAGATCTCAAGGATCGGATTGAGTAACGCCAAACCGGGCAAATCAATCGACTCCGCTGATGGCAACGGTGGTACCTCTTGGCCCAAGTACGGGTACTGGACCAGTAGCGCAATCACCTCACGCATCGGCGTACGCTTAATCTCTGATTGCCCATGTACTTTAACGGGCTGTCCTTGGCGACGGATCAAAGTCTCTAGCTGATGGTCATCCATGATGCCCAATTTCTGCCCCAGTGTATTACGCAGGTAAAGGCGCAACGTATCCCCGGGCACTTTTTCAATCAAAGGCACTGCCAAGTTCGCCAACTTGGCTTTGCCTTCTTGGCTGCTGGTGTCGACTTGCTTAAGCAAGGTGGTGAACATAAAGGTGGAGAGGGTTTGTGCCTCATTCAACCGCTGTTCAAACCCTTCTTTGCCCTCTTGGCGGATCATCGAATCCGGATCTTCACCGTCGGGCAAAAACATAAATTTGAGCTGCCTGCCATCATTCATGAAAGGCAGTGCTTGCTCCATCGCCCGCCATGCCGCTTCTCGGCCGGCTCGATCGCCATCGTAGCAGCAAAGTATAGTACTACTTTGCCGAAACAGGGTTTGCATATGCTCCCCTGTGGTCGATGTCCCCAGCGAGGCCACAGCGTAATCGACGCCAAATTGTGCCAGTGCCACCACGTCCATATAGCCTTCAACCACGAGGATACGCTCAGGGTGGCGATAACGTTGCATCACTTCATACAAGCCATACAACTCCCGACCTTTATGAAAGATCGGCGTTTCTGGCGAGTTCAGGTATTTCGGGGTGCCATCCCCTAACACCCGTCCACCAAAGCCAATCACACGGCCTCGGCGATCGCGGATAGGAAACATCACGCGACCACGAAAACGGTCATAACTGCGACCATTGTCGTTTTCAATCAACATGCCGGCGGTGATCAGCTGGCGTTGCTCCGCTTGGCTACGACCAAAACGTCGCTTAATGGTGTCCCAATGATCAGGGACATACCCAATACCAAACTGTTTTACCACTTCACCGGATAGACCACGTTGTTTGAGATAATCCACCGCCACTTGTCCGGCTTCCGTTCGCAGCTCGCTGCTGTAGGTCCGTGCAATGGCTTCCATGGTTTCATAAATCTGACGTTTATCATCCGTGGGAATGCTGGGGCGTGCTGTCCCGCCATTCGCTTGTTCACGGGGCACGTCTAAACCGAGTGTGTTCGCTAACTCTTCGATCGCATCGGGAAACTCCAATCGATCAAATTCCATCACAAAATCGATGGCATTACCGTGCACACCACATCCGAAGCAGTGGTAAAACTGCTTTTCTTGGCTAACGCTAAATGAAGGCGTTTTTTCGTTATGGAACGGACAACAGGCGCTGTAATTCTTGCCCTTTTTCTTGAGCTTGACCCGTGCGTCTATGATCTCAACAATGTCGAGACGTGAGAGCAAGTCGTCAATGAATGCGCGCGGGATTCTGCCTGCCATAACCTGAAATTTATAGGGAGAGAAGCAAACAAGCCGCGCCGTCCATTACGGAAAGCACGGCTTGTTGTAAGGTCTGGAAAAGCTTAGCTTAAATTCGCTTTCACGAGTTGGCTAACTTTTCCCATATCAGCTCGGCCTTGGATTTGAGGTTTTAGTACCCCCATCACCTTGCCCATGTCTTGCATGGAGGCTGCGCCGGTTTTTTCAACGGCAGCTTTTACCAATGCATCGACTTCTGCTTCACTCAGTGGTTGAGGAAGAAATTCTTCAATCACTGCAATTTCCGCAAGTTCCGCATCGGCAAGGTCATCACGACCGGCTGATTGGTATTGGGCTACGGAATCACGGCGCTGCTTTACGCTTTTTGTCAGCACCGCAAGAATGTCCTCGTCACTCAATGACTGACGGGTATCCACTTCTTGCTGTTTAATGGCTGACATCAGAAGGCGAATCGTACCAAGACGCGTCTTGTCTTTCGCTTTCATCGCCGCTTTTTGGGCATCTTTTAGACGTTCAAGCAATTCCATAGCACCTACCTAATCTGACTAAATTAGTACAGACGTACGCGACGTTGGTTTTCGCGTGCCAACTTCTTCAGGTGACGTTTTTGAGCAGCGGCTTTAGCGCGTTTGCGAACGGTAGTTGGCTTTTCGAAGTGCTCACGACGGCGAACTTCAGAAAGAATACCTGCTTTTTCACAAGAGCGCTTAAAGCGACGCAATGCTACGTCAAATGGTTCGTTTTCACGTACTTTAACTACTGGCATGTGCCTTTCACCTCAGGGGTTATCAGTTATCGCTGGCGAATTATTGGCCAGCCTTGATTAAAAATGGTGCGAAATTCTAATCCGAATAGGGGGGCATTGTAAAGCACATCTGGCGAATTACTTCCAAGCCATGTAAGATTGCGCGCACCGCCAGCCTATGCTGGCAACGTCTTCTCGCTTCGGTCTTCACGCTCAGCGTGCTCATTTATCCTAAGCGTTCAATCTATCGGCTGTTTTCCTGAGGTTATGATGCGAATTTTAGGCATAGAGACATCGTGTGACGAAACTGGCGTGGCGATCTACGACGATCAGCGCGGGCTTTTGTCACATAAACTTTACAGYCAGGTAAAGCTTCATGCCGATTATGGTGGGGTTGTCCCTGAGTTAGCCTCTCGCGATCACGTTAAAAAGACCTTGCCATTAGTCAAAGCAGCGATGGCAGAGGCACAGCTGACACCAGCGGATATCGATGGCGTGGCCTACACCGCCGGTCCCGGATTGGTCGGTGCCCTGCTAGTCGGTGCCACCATCGGTCGCAGCCTCGCGTACGCTTGGCAAGTGCCGGCGGTAGCGGTGCATCATATGGAAGGCCACTTACTTGCGCCTATGTTAGAAGACACGCCTCCTCCCTTTCCGTTTGTGGCGTTGCTCGTCTCCGGCGGACACACGCTGTTAGTCGAAGTAAAGGGTATTGGCGAATACCGCATTCTTGGTGAGTCGATTGATGACGCAGCCGGTGAAGCATTTGATAAAACCGCGAAGCTGATGAACCTTGATTATCCCGGTGGCCCCTTATTGTCAAAACTGGCAGAAAACGGCACCCACGGCCGCTTCACCTTCCCGCGTCCGATGACCGATCGCCCCGGTCTCGATTTCAGCTTTTCCGGCTTGAAGACATTTGCCGCGAATACCATTGCAGCCAATGACAATGATCCGCAAACCCGTGCGGATATCGCGTATGCCTTCCAAGACGCGGTGGTGGATACACTGACAATCAAGTGTAAGCGAGCGTTAGAACAATGTGGCATGAATCGATTAGTGGTTGCTGGCGGCGTTAGCGCGAACCGTTATTTACGCGACAAACTCGACACCCTCACGCGCAAACTGGGCGGCGACGTTTTCTATCCGCGTCCCGAGTTCTGTACCGATAACGGTGCCATGATTGCCTACGCGGGGATGCAGCGACTCAAAAACGGTGAGCATATGGGGCTGGGGGTGAAGGCACAGCCTCGCTGGCCGATTGATACCTTGCCATCGCTGACTAAATGATGCGAAAAAGCAGCCTTGAGCTGCTTTTTTTACGTCTGTTAACGTCGCCAGCGCCTGAGCACGATGGGTTTTTCCTCGCCATCGAGCAGGCGACGAATATTTTCGTAATGACGAAATAAGATCAGGCAGGAAAGCATCGCCACTGGCATGGTAAATTGCGGTTTAATCCACCAAGTGAAAAGCGGTGCCAAAATAGCAGTGACGATGGCACTTAATGACGAATAGCCGGTGATCACCAACACCACTCCCCAAGTCAGCACTAACAAGCCAGTCAGACTGAGTCCTATCGGGGCCATAGCACCTAGCGCCGTCGCCACACCTTTGCCACCTCGAAAATGAAAGAACACCGGATAAATGTGCCCAAGACAGGCGGCGATGCCAATCAAGCCAAGCAAAAACGGATTAATCCCGATAAGATAACTGAGCCAAACCGGGATCGTCCCTTTAAGCATGTCGCACACTAAGACCAATGCCGCGGCCGTGCGACCGCCGAGGCGATACACATTGGTCGCGCCCGGATTTCCAGACCCTTGTTCGCGAGGATCCGGCAGACCATAGGCCCGGCACACCAGCACCGCACTGGAAACAGAGCCGAGCAAATAGGCAGCGATGATGATGGCAATGGCCAGTGCAGTCATGTGAAATTCCTAGAGTTTGTGCTGCATTCGTTGCTATAGTGCGCCCACGATCTTGATTAGACGCAACATGGATCGGAACGCATCGCGCATCCAAGTGTCAATCGATAAGCTCGATAATACGGGCTTTCTTACCACAGTGGTATCCGACCTGTCACGGAGTGTGAAAAAACATGGATTCCGTCTTTATAGAACAACTCGACGTTGTGACCACCATCGGTGTCTACGATTGGGAACAAACTATCCAACAAAAGTTGGTACTCGATATCGAAATGGCGCACGACAATCGTCCCGCCGCCCAAAGTGATGATGTCAGTTTAGCGCTGGATTATGCCAGTGTCAGTGAGGCTGTGATTGCACATGTCCAAGCCAGCCGCTGTGCGCTCATCGAGCGGGTCGCCGAAGAGGTCGCCGCGCTAATCCAGTCACAATTTGGCGTCAGCTGGGTAAAGGTGCGTGTGGCCAAACCTGGTGCCGTCGCTCAAGCGCGTAATGTTGGCGTAGTAATAGAGCGAGGCACACGGTGACAAAAGCATTAGTCAGTATTGGCTCAAACATCGATCGCGACCTGCATATTCAAGCTGCAGTTGAAGCGTTACGTGCCTTAGACCCGCACTGCCGTTTTTCGCGCATTTTTGAGGCCGAACCCGTCGGCTTTGAAGGGCCGAATTTCTATAACCTTATTGCTGAGCTCGACACCACACTCGATCTGCAAACCTTTTGGCAAACCATACGCGATATCGAAAGTCGATATGGGCGACAGCGCGACGACGTTAAGTATCGCGATCGCACCTTGGACATCGACTTATTGACCTTTGGCTATCAGTGTCAGTCCAGCGGACCAGCCTTACCGCGCAACGATATTTATAAATTTGCATTCACCCTTTGGCCACTCGCTGAACTGTGTCCCGATCAAGCAATTCCCGGGGATGGACGAACATTTGCGCAGCTTTGGCAGCAATTTGACCAAGCCCAGCCACTATGGCCTATCGAGACCCCTGCGTATTTGAAGGAATAATCATTACCATGAGCATGTTTGAAGCCTTTTTCCTTGCCCTTATTCAAGGCTTAACCGAGTTTTTGCCCATTTCCAGCTCCGCCCACCTCATTTTGCCATCGCAGATTTTTGGCTGGGCCGACCAAGGCTTAGCCTTCGATGTGGCCGTTCATGTCGGTACACTCGCTGCTGTGATTGGCTATTTCCGTCGTGAAGTCGTGTCACTGTTAGGTGCCTTTTTCGCGTCGTTCACAGGCAAACACAGTCGGGATAGTCAATTGGCTTGGATGATCGTATTGGCGACCATTCCCGCCTGCGTGGCAGGCCTGTTTCTTAAAGATTTGATTGAGCTTTACCTGCGTTCAGCGTGGGTGATTGCCGCTACCACCTTGCTATTTGGCGCACTGCTTTGGTGGGCCGACCACCATGCGCGTCAACAATGCGATGAGTATCAAACCACTCGATCGCGTGCGCTGTTCATCGGGGTCGCTCAAGCACTTGCCTTGATCCCAGGCACCTCACGTTCGGGCGCCACCATTACTGCTGCGTTGATGCTAGGCTACACCCGAGAAGCCGCCGCGCGTTTCTCATTTTTGATGTCGATTCCGATCATCACCCTCGCCGGATCGTATCTGGGCTTACAGCTGGCCACCAGCCCAGTGCCGGTTGAACTTGCCCCCATTGGGGTTGGCGTGTTGGTCTCTTTTGTCAGCGCCTATGCGTGTATTCATGCGTTTTTAAAGCTGGTCACCCGAGTGGGTATGTTACCGTTCGTGATTTACCGCCTGATTTTGGGTGTGGGCCTTATTGCGCTATTGATGAGCCAATAAGCCTCACTAATCTAATGCCATCCGAGGGCAGACCACATTGGCTGCCTTCAGGTGGTACATCTCCACCTCAGGATGGCTAAAAAAGCCCACTTCCCACGGGTTTTTCGCCACAAAACGCTCTCGTATCTCATCAAACATCATCGACGGTTTAGGTACGGTGTAGACCTCGCCGCGAATAATGCTGTAGTTCCATTCAATCGCCTGTTCAAAGGTAAAGGTTGCGCGGCTATCAATCGCAAAGTAACAGCGGTTGTCGCGTTTTAGCAGCAAGGATTTGAAAGTACTGGGAAAGGTGATAAAGAAAATGTCATCCTCGACCGACGATAAAAACGCCATCACCGTCGTATGGGGCTGACTCGGCGCATAGGTCAAAAGCACACCGATTTTATTATCATACTCACTGTCATCCATAGCCGGGACTTGCGATAAAGGTGTGGTGGGTAACGCCACGGTCCGACGCGTATCTAACGGATAAGCATAATCAGGAGCTTGATAAGACTTCACCACGCCCATCCCATAGGCCACTTGATACTCAAGCGCATCAATCATGACCTCAAAGGCGGATGTGGCAATCACCTTGCCCTTAAACGACAGACGATACACCTTAAGGTCGGCGTCATAGTCACTCACCCCGGTGCGATTATCGAGATGTAACGTCACCCATTGACCGTCTTTCAATTGGTGTCCTTTGGGAAAAATCGTGCGTAACCGGGTATCACTAAGCGGCTCCACACCGCAAATCGACACCGCCATACTGCCCATCTTCTCTGGGGTGGAATACGTGCCTAGCACGCCCAATACACGCGCTCCAATCAGATCACGCAACGGCCTTGTGTTCATGCCTCGCTCCCTCGCTGCTCGACTAACAGCTATTAGCATGGCAGTAAACTAAAAAGGGCGCCAATCGGCGCCCTTAGGGAGGAAGTGATGGCTATTACTCGCCAGCCACTTTCATTGCATCAATAATGATTGAGCCGGTTTGAATTTGGCTGCGCGTCTCAACATCTGTGCCGATAGCGACAATATTGGCGAACATCTGGTTTAAATTCCCCGCGATGGTAATGCCGCTGACTGGATATTGGATTTCACCGTTTTCCACCCAAAAACCCGCAGCGCCGCGCGAGTAATCACCAGTGACAGGATTCACCCCCTGCCCCATTAACTCAGTCACCAACAGACCGGTGCCCAAGGTTTTCAGCATGGCATCAGCATCTTGGCCGGTGTGGCTGACATACCAGTTATGGATACCGCCAGCATGGCCAGTGGGCTCCATATCGAGTTTGCGAGCCGCGTAGCTGGTCGCTAGGTAGGTTTTTAATACCCCTTGCTCCACAATGCGTCTGTCTTGGGTCTGAACCCCTTCGCTATCAAACGGCGAGCTGGCCGACCCTTTAAGTACGTGGGGTAACTCATTGATCGTGAGCCAGTTAGGGAAGATTTGTTCATCCTTTTTATCCAGTAAAAAGGACGACTTGCGATATAACGCAGAGCCACTGATCGCCATCACCAGATGACCAAACAGGCCGGTCGCCACACTGGCATCAAACATCACGGGGACTTCACACGTCGCCAGACTACGTGGGTCTAAACGCGCTACCGCGTGTTTTGCCGCTTCGATGCCTACTGAGGTTGGGGTCCATAAATCGGCTTTATCGCGCGCAACCGTGTAGCTCATATCGCGCTCCATACCATTGGCACTTTCCGCGATCACCGAGCAGCTTAGCGCCTGACGGCTGGAGGCATAACTGCCTAGCATGCCGTGGCTATTGCCATACACACGGACTCCATAATGGCTGTCGTAACTGGCGCCATCACTGAATTTGATCCGCGAGTCATAACCTAACGCGGCTTGTTCCGCCTCAATGGCTAATGCGGCTGCAGCATCGGGCTCTGGCTCGTCAGGGTAAAACAGATCAAGATCGGGATACTCAAAGGCCATTAAGTGTTTTGGTGCTGGGCCACCAAAGGGATCCGGTGAGGTATAGCTGGCAATTTCCAACGCGGCTTCGACCGTTTTGGCAATCGCACGCTCGGACAGATCTGTCGTGGATGCGCTACCTTTGCGCTGATCGCAGTAGACAGTCACTCCCAAGGCACCATCGCGATTAAACTCTACGTTCTCCACTTCACCCATGCGTGACGTGACGCTGATCCCTGTGCTTTTGGTGATCGCTACCTCTGCGGCATCACTGCGTTGCGCGGCCATGTCCAACGCACGGCTGACGGCTTGGCGTAGGTGTTGCTCTTGCTCCGCGACCTGCTGTTTTACACTCATAGTTGACCTTTCTGATTAAAATTCGAATTTAGAATACGGGGCCACGCGAGCCGGTGACAAAAAAGCCCGCGTTTGTGCGCGTTTCTTGTTAACATAAGTGTCATTGCACATTCTCATTGAGGTTGAACATGGGCCGTAAAAATAAACCTGCTCCTTGGGAGGAAGAGGAAGAAATCATCTGGGTGAGTAAATCCGAGATGAAGCGCGATATGCTCGCCCTGCAAGAGCTTGGCGAAGAGCTGGTTAAGCTCAAGCCTGCCGTGTTGGAAAAGTTTCCACTCGACGACGACTTATACACCGCCATTGTTGACGCACAACGCTTAAAAAACGAAGCACGTCGTCGCCAATTGCAATATGTCGGCAAGCTCATGCGCTCTCGCGACCCTGAGCCGATTCAAGCGGCGCTGGATAAGCTACAAAACAAGCACGCGCAACAAAGTGCTGAGCTGCATAAGCTCGAAAAGCTGCGCGACCGTGTTGTCGATGAAGGCGACGACGCTATCAACGATGTGATGCTGCAGTATCCAGAGGCCGACCGCCAACGCTTACGCCAACTTGCCCGTCAGGCTAAAAAAGAGCGACAACAAAACAAGCCGCCCAAGGCGTATCGCGAGATCTTCCAATACATCAAAGGCTTTTACGACCAAAGCCTGTAAAACCTCACGCCAGTGTTCTCCACTGGCGTGTTTGTTTATGACTCCGTGCCACCCACTGTCATGGCATCAAGTTTCAGCGTTGGCTGACCCACGCCAACCGGCACACTTTGCCCTGCCTTACCGCAGACGCCGACGCCTCGGTCAATCGCGAGATCATTACCCACCATCGACACTTGTTGCATCGCCTCAATACCACTGCCAATCAAGGTGGCCCCTTTCACAGGCGTGGTAACTTTGCCGTTCTCAATTAAATAGGCTTCAGAGGTCGAGAATACAAATTTACCCGAGGTAATATCCACTTGTCCGCCACCAAAGTTGGGCGCATACAAACCATGCTCAACACTGGCAATAATATCACTCGGCGTACTGTCGCCACCCAGCATGTAGGTATTGGTCATGCGCGGCATGGGTAAATGCGCATAAGATTCGCGACGGCCGTTTCCGGTCGGTGCCACTCCCATCAAGCTCGCGTTGTGCTTATCTTGCATATAGCCTTTAAGCACCCCGTTTTCGATCAGGACGTTATATTGGCCCGGCACCCCTTCATCATCGATATTGAGCGAGCCGCGACGGTCCGCCATCGTGCCATCATCAACAATGGTGCAAAGCGGTGAGGTCACTTGCTCACCGAGGCTGCCGGTGAAGACAGACGATTCTTTACGGTTGAAATCGCCCTCCAAGCCATGCCCGACCGCTTCATGCAATAGTACGCCCGGCCAACCCGCGCCTAACACCACAGGCATGGTGCCAGCAGGGGCGCCTTCTGCACGCAAGTTCACCAGCGCCAAACGAATGGCTTCATCAGCAAACTGTAATGCCGTGCTTTTTCCATCTTGCTCTTGCAAGAATACCTCGTAACCATAACGGCCACCGCCACCGGCACTTCCCCGCTCACGGCGCCCATCCTGCTCAACGAGCACAGATACAGATAAACGGACCAGAGGGCGGATATCCGCGGCATAGGTCCCATCCGTCGCGGCAATCAATACTTGCTCGTACAAGCCATTAATACTGGCACTGACTTCTTTCACTCGCGGCTCTTTGGCTCGAATGTAGCTGTCGATTTCTTTCAGCAATGCGATTTTTTGCTCACGAGTTAGGCTACCGAGCGGATCAAGCGGGCCATAGTATTGACCGCCTCGAACCGTGCGAAAGGCACTGACTTGACCCTGTCCACCTTTGGGCGCAATCCCGCGTGCGGCAGTCGCACTTTGCATCAAGGCATCAGCGTTAAGTTGGTCCGAGTAGGCAAACCCGGTTTTCTCACCCGTGATAGCGCGTACACCTACACCTCGATCGATATTGAACGAGCCGTCTTTGATGATGCTATCTTCCAAGACGAGCGACTCGTGCCACGTTGATTGGAAAAAAACGTCGCCGTAGTCAATTTGACGACCACTCAGGTGAGCCAGTGTCTCTTGGAGATGCGACTCACTGATCCCCGCAGGGCGCAATAAGGTTTCTTCGACCTGTTCCAGACTCATTCGCTTACTCTTGGTTGTGGCTATTTATGCTAGCCAAAGATAAAAAGATGATGCGCCGAGGGTGCGCTATTTCAATTGGGTTTGCAACCGAGCGTGGTCGAGCACCGACATTTTACGGCGAATGGATTCACCGATGCTCAGATCAAGCTCCGCCCACGTGACACCGGGGTCGTCCCCCAGTGACGCCACTACTTGCCCCCAAGGGTCGATAATCATCGAATGCCCCCACGTTTGACGGCCTTTACTGTGTTCACCACATTGCCCGGCAGCAATCACCCAGCATTGGGTTTCAATCGCGCGGGCGCACAACAACGCCTCCCAATGCGCCTGTCCCGTGACGCGCGTAAACGCCGCCGGCACGGTTAAAATATCAGCGCCTTGCGCGCGCAACGCATGATAGAGCGGCGCAAAACGCACGTCATAGCAGATGCTTAACCCCAAGCAACCAAATGGCGTATCCACGGTGGCAAGTTGATCGCCGGCTTGAAAGTAGTCCGACTCACGATAACGTCCGTGGGCATCCGCCACTTCCACATCAAACATATGCAGCTTATCGTAGCTACCTCGCAAGTGTCCGGCATTATCGAACACTAAGCTTGTGCTACTCAGACGGCCGTTGTCGTTTTGGATTGGAAAGGCGCCCACCACCAGCCAGATGTCGAACTGGTGCGCCATTTCTGCCAGTTGGCGCTGAATACGGCCATGTCCTAACGGCTCGGCGTGCCGTTGGTAATCTTGTTTATCACCAAATACCAAGGCATTTTCTGGCGTCAGCGCCAGTTTAACCCCGTGTTGATGCAACCGCTGCAAACTGGTTTGTAGTACGTCCATGTTCTGCACCGGATCGGCGCCCGAATTCATCTGGATGATGCCGACTTTCATCATGCTCACTCCTTGGCTTGTTCTGCCTGTTGGCGCAATCGTTCCGTGGCATCGGCGGGCAAGGTTAGCGCCTCTTGATTACGGGAAATTTCCCGAATGTCAGGCGTACCAATCGGCCCAGTAACTTGATAGCGAACCTGTGTAAATACATCCACAACCGGCGAAATCGCCGTGGTGACGGCCAATACATAGAGCGCCGTTTGTGGCGTAACAGCAAACGCGCTGAGCACAGGGATCCCAGAGGTAATATCTGGCGTAAAGCGCACATCCGCGTTGACTTGATTGCTGACCAAGTTAGCGATACCTCTGATAACCATATCACCTGCTAATCCATCCATGCGGATATTATCGGTCACGACCACGCCATTTGTGATCACCGCACGGCCGGTAATGTCATCAAACGCCAGCCCATCTTCGAATACGCCAGAAAAGTCGAGTTGGATTTTGCGCAAAATAGAATCCAAGCTAAATAAGCCCAGTAATTTACCCGCGCCTCCGACGCCACTGATGTAACCATCTTGGATATCGGCACGGGCTTCACCATTTAAACTCGCGATATCCACTTGCCACGGCAGTCCCGCATAGGAGATGTCCGCTTGCGAGGTAAAACGCGCATCTTGGATACCACCGCTAACCCCAAAGCGCCCCATTAAATCAGACGTGCTATCGCCATTTAACTGTATGGAGAGTGCCGTTTGATTGCGCTGATCCTCATCGATTAACCAACTCCCGCTCACCGCCGCTTGGTTTTCACCGCTCTCGATGGTCAATGAGGTTAAGTCAATTCGTTCCTCTTGCTTATCGAGTGATGCCGAGACCCGCCCGAGTCGATAGCCTTGTAGCCATAAATCTTTGATCAAAATATCGGTGGATGGCACCGCCGCCAATAGCGCCTTATCGGCGGTAGAGGCTCGGCTATCCACTGGCGCAAACAGAGGAGCATTCGGATCCTTTGCGGCGGTATCGGCGATCATATTGATATGCCAATGATCGACATCGATAGCTAAGCGCCCTCCCGTCGGCCATTGGGCGCGGCCGCTAAGCTCATTGCTACCGAGTAAGGCGTCCCATCCTTGCGGCTTTTTGCGCACAGCAAGAGACACTTGATTAAATCTCAATTTGTCGGCGTCTAAGCGAGCTATGCGTGCGTTCACTTTAGTCGGCACCGGTAAGGTCGGAAAATCACTTTGTCCTTGTGGCCATTGCGGCGTCACATCACGCCATAGGTCGCGCCACGGCATTACATCTAGCTGCGCCAAGTCAATATCCAGCCGATGCCCTTGTGTCGCCAAGAGTGAGGTAGGCTGTTCGCCCACATTCCATTGGCTTGCAGTGATCACTGGGCGCTCGCCTTGGGTATTAATACGCGCTTGATAGCTGACTGCCGGTAACTGAATTCGCCCTTGTAGTCCTTCGCTGTTGCCCGTTGCTGCCAGCGAGGCACTACCGGTTGACCAGCGTGGTTTAGCCAGTGGCGCGGGCAATGTTGACTGCAAGGGCGTGGTATCGATATCAACCCCCAGTTGGTAGTCAAAACCGATGTCGTGTAATGTCAGGCCCAATGTTGCCTGCCAGCGTGCACCACCGGCGAGATAATCCCCGAGCGGTAGCGACAATTCAGCCAGCAAAGGGGCAACGTCCCAGTCCGCGTCGAGGTTAAGATCCAACTGATAACCTGCCGCGTCGGTTTGTCCGTCAAAATTCACCGAAATCGGTTGACCCAACCACTGTGCAGTGAGGCCACGAGTACTAATCGTGTCATCGTCAAAGTGCAGTCTGCCCGCGACATTATCCAGTTGCATGGACGGTGCTTGAATAAGCACTTGATTACCTGCAAAGCGCACTTCGCCTGTGGCATGTAGCTGACTGCCATCAAGTGGAATATTGAGCGCTAAATTGGCATCCACCAATCCCTCAACTTGGACGTGCGTCAACGCCGCACCCAAGGAGTCAACGAGTGGTGTCGCCAACATATAACGACGGACCGCATCCCCAGTGGCCGATAAATCCGCCTCTAAGGTTAATGCACTATCAGCAGCCTCCATATCGTTGATATCCGCACGAACCTGACGGCTGATCGCATCGCCAAGGCGTACATGATCGCCCTGAATAGTTAACCGAGCGTTTTCAAACAAGAGCTCAGCATCCAATTCGGTCAGAGTTGGCCAAGCGGTATCAAAACTGAACGCGCCTTGACGCAACGGCACTCGCGCTTGGAATACGCCGTCATGTAGACGGTAAGGAAACGCATTTAAGGCGCCAAACCATAAAATGTCACTGCCCTGTGCCTGCCCGCCCTGAATCGCACGAGAGAGATAATCAGTGAGGGAGTCTGGCATCGCGCGGGTAGGTAAATAGCGCCACGTCTGGCCTGCATCACGCACATCGGCGTTCGCATAGAGCGCCAAAAACGGCGAACCTTGCGAAGGAATGTCTAAGCGAAACGCCCCGCGCGCATCCAAATCAGCGGCTTTTATAGCAATCGCATCACTCCAAACCGTCAAAGTATCGCCACGCTCCGCCCATTGCACCGTCACCTCACCATGCTCAAGCGGTAATGGCGCTTGGAAAAAATCACCATAAGGGAGCGATTGTTGACCCAATGCTAAGGTTGCCTTGCCTTGATGTCCCTCACCGGACACGGTGACATTTAACCCCTCAAAGGCCGGAAAATACCCCCACTGGTTAGCGCGAATGTCAGAGAAAGAGGCTTGATAGCGCAGCGGCCCATCGGAGGCCTGACTCATTGCCAGCGTGTCCACCGTACCGGCTGGTGAAAGAGCCTCTATCAGTTGATGTTGACGGTCAGATTGGCTCAATAATCCAACTAAAGGACGCAATGCCGCAATGTCGAGGTGACGAGCATTAAGCTGCCAGTTAGACTCGTTTCCTTGCCAAGACAACTGATTCAGCGCCGGCAGCGTGGTATCCCCTTGTTGAACCCAAACCCCATCGCTATCCACGCGCCATTGCTGGTCCTCCCTTGCCTGCAGTTGCACGCGGCTGTCTTTGAGTGCCCATTGCTTCGAGGCCCCCTGCTGATCGCGCCACGTCAAAGCCAAGGTATCGACACCCAGCAAAGCATTTGCCACTTGGCCTTTCTCAACCCGCAGCCATGCATTGGCATCTAAGCGCGCATTATCAATCGTCACTGACGGCGTGAAGCGCTTCATCAGCCACGGTGCCAAATCCATGTTTTCGCTAGCTAGATAAAAATCACCACTAAGCGAGTCCAACCCATCTGTCTCGGTAAAGGCCGCATTGACGCGGATTTTTTCCAGCTCTGTCCCCGCAATCCCGATGGTGCCCTGCGCATGATGTTGACCATTTTGATTACGCCACAACAAATTATCGATATTAAGCGTCTGCGCCGCCAATGAGGGCGTGACAAGAACCAGACGAGCGTTGGTGACAGAGAACTGGCCAAGGCGGGCTAAAAACAAATCTTCAAGGCGCTCACGCACCCCAGTGCTGTCTTTTTTATCGGGAAGTTGACCGCTGTTAAAGGTCAATCCATCGAGGGTAACATGGGAAAACACCGGTTGACGGCGAGATAAGCTCGCAAAGACATCCAGTTGTAGATCAATGTGGTTTGCGGTCAGTAACGGCGGACTGTTATCACTGGTGGTCAAGGCGACATTATTGAGTTGCAATGACGGCGTAAGATTGCGCCATTGGCCTGCAATGGTCCCAAGACGCGCGCTAAAGCCCGTTTGCTCGCTGACCCATTGTCGTAGCGGCTCACGCACCATATCCACGTTAGGCAATAAAAAGCGCAAACCGCCAATAAAGGCGGCGGTTAACAGAATAAGACTCACGACGCCGGCTATCAGCCAGCGTCCAATTTTCGCGACCCAGGTCATGGATTACATCATTACTACGTCAAACTGCTCTTGGGTATACAAAGGCTCGGATTTCACCTTTACTTGCTTACCAATAAAGACTTCGAGCTCTGCAACTAAGTGGGAGTCCTCTTCCACCAAAGCTTCCACCACAGCCGGCGAGGCATATACCACAAATTTATCGGCATCATAGGCACGGTTCACTCGAGTGATTTCTCTCAGCACTTCATAGCAGACGGTTTCTACCGTTTTCACCGAGCCTCGGCCTTCACACGTTGGACACTCACCACACAGCACATGTTCAATACTTTCGCGCGTACGTTTGCGGGTCATTTCCACTAAGCCGAGTTGGGTAAAGCCATTAATGTTGGTTTTTACCCGATCATGGCTTAACGCTTGTTCCAGCGAGTGCAACACGCGGCGGCGGTGTTCGTCGGTACTCATATCGATAAAATCGATGATGATAATACCGCCCAAATTGCGCAGGCGCAGTTGGCGAGCAATGGCTCGTGTCGCTTCAACATTAGTATTAAAGATAGTCTCATCAAGGTTACGGCGCCCAACAAAGGCCCCGGTATTGATATCAATGGTGGTCATGGCCTCGGTTTGATCAATGATCAAATAGCCCCCCGACTTCAACTCCACCTTACGTTCCAGCGAGCGCTGGATTTCGTTTTCGGTGTCGTACATATCAAAAATCGGTTGCTGACCATCGTAGTAAGCAAGCTTGCCGGCAAGTTCGGGGACAAATTCTGAGGTGAATTCTTCCAACGTATCATATGCTTGGCGAGAATCGACTCGAATCAAATCCAGCTCGGTGCCAACAAAATCACGCACAATGCGCTGCGCTAATGCCAACTCGCCATAAAGCATGGATTTCGATTTATACCGTGCGCGCCGCTCTAAGACCTTCTTCCACAACCGTTTTAGAAACGCTGCATCTTGCGCCATTTCTTTATCCGTCGCGCCTTCTGCCGCGGTGCGGATAATAAAGCCGCCCAGCTCATCGCAATAGTCACTGACAATACGTTTTAAGCGACTGCGCTCCTCTTCACTTTCTATACGCTGTGACACGCCAACATGCGACGCGCCCGGCATAAAGACCAGATACCGCGACGGCAAAGTAATGTCAGTGGTCAGGCGAGCGCCTTTGGTGCCCAAGGGGTCTTTGACCACCTGCACCACAATGTCTTGTCCTTGGCGTACCAATTCAGAAATATCGCGCACTTGAAATTGCTGTTTTTCATTTTCAGAGACACACTCAGTGTGCGGCACGATATCCGAGGCGTGCAAAAAAGCCGCTTTATCTAAGCCAATATCGACAAAGGCTGCCTGCATCCCAGGCAAGACACGACTCACTTTCCCTTTGTAGATATTGCCTACGATGCCGCGCTTCGCTTCTCGCTCAATATGGATTTCTTGAAGGTTGCCACCTTCTATCATCGCCACCCGCGTTTCGCTAGGTGTGACATTGATTAACAGTTCCGCACTCATGGTTTCCCCGACATCTCAAAAAGGGGCCTGACGGTTGTTCAGGCCATAAATTGCTTGAGCAGCTGCTCGGTTTCATACAATGGCAAACCAACGACCGCGTGATAACTGCCGTCGATACGGGTAACAAACTTGCCGCCAAGGCCTTGAATGGCGTAGCCGCCCGCTTTATCCATAGGTTCTTTCGATTGCCAGTACGCGCGAATATCGTCATCGGTCAACTCACGAAACCACACCCGTGTTGTTACCACTGTGGTCACTTGCTTCATCGCATTGGCAACGGTCACCGCCGTCATCACTTGATGCTCACGGCCAGATAGCTGTTTGAGCATACGCGCCCCATCCGCTTCATCGCGCGGTTTTTCCAATACCTGCTCGCCATCGACGACGATCGTATCGGCGCCTAATACAGGTAAATGACCACCGGTTTTTGCGACTCCCGCACGGGCTTTGTCTTGTGATAACCGAGACACATAAGCATAAGGCGATTCACCGGCTTTCTGCTGTTCTTCAACATCTACCACTACCCGCGAAAAGTTGATGCCCATATCGGTCAACAACGCTTGGCGTCGCGGTGAGCCTGACGCCAGATATAAATCAATGCTCATGAAATCCCTCTAACGAATTGCAAAACGACGACGCACCCGGCGGAGCAGTAAGAAAAGCCAAGGCCACAGTATAAAGTTAAGCACACCTGCCCAGAGCTGCTCTGGATTAAACTGTACGTCAGAGACGAGGTACTCCGCCCAGAACTCGATCAACTTTCCCGCGAGGGTTAACAGCGACAGTAGCAATGCTTGTTGCCAGTAAGACATGTTGCGCAAAAGTTGAAAGTTGAGCGCGACAAGATAGACCAAGATCGCCATCATTAAACCGCGCACCCCTAATGTTGACCCCAACATCAGGTCCCACAGCAAGCCCAGCACGAGTGCCGTGCCGACATTGACCCGATGCGGCAAAGCCAACACCCAGTAAAAGGTCACCAGCAACACCCACGATGGCCGAAAAGGTGCGAGTTCGCCAGGCCAAGGCGCAGCTTGTAAGATAAGCGCAGCAATAAAAGTCAGCCAAATCACCAGATGGCCGCGAAATATTGAATTTGCCACTATTGCGACTCTCCTTTTTCGTTAGATGCCACGGCATCCTCGGGTTGAGAGCCTGCTTGTTCGCTATCTTGCTCGGGATCCGCTTGCTCAGGCGTCGGCCACACCAACAGCAAATACCGTAGGCGATCAAATTTCACCGCCGGCGTTGCCTTGACCTGAGCAAATGGCCGTTTGTTATCAAACGAAAACTCCGTCACCGTTCCGACCGGATAACCTTCCGGAAAAACGCCGCCCAACCCCGACGTGACCAGCTTGTCACCGACCTTAATATCGGTACTGCTCGGAATGTTGTCCAGGCCGATGTACGCTGTCGAACCCCGTCCGGAGGCAATCACTCGAATGTCATTGCGCATTACCTGAACAGGAATTGCGTGGGTAGGATCGGTTAATAACAGCACCCGACTGTTGTGCGCGCCCACATAGGCAATTTGCCCCACCACACCGTGCTCATTGATCACCGGTTGGCCTTCGTAAACACCATTGGTGCGCCCTTTATCCAGCATCACTTGATGTTTATAGGGATCGGAGTCGACCGCCATGACCTCAGCGACCATTTTTCGCTCATCGCGAACAAACGGCGAGCCGAGTAACTCCCGTAAGCGTTGGTTTTCGCGCTCTGTTTGCGCTAACAACAACTGATCACTTTCAAGGCGCAATACTTGCGTACGCAGCGCCTCATTTTCGGCTACTAGGCGTCGGTGAGATTGAAACTGCGTCACCAACGCATCTAGCGTGTCCCTTGGAACGTTCGACGCATATTGCAGCGGTGCAACCAGTGTATTGAGGAAATAGCGAACGCCAGCAAAGGCGTCAAGACGACTATCAGCCAGCATAAGGCTGACTGATAGTAAGAGAGCGAAAAACAGGCGTAGTTGCAGAGACGGACCTCTGCCAAACATAGGTTTCATGATGAAAACAACCTGTTTGCTGGCACGATCACCTTAGTCTTCGCTAAAGAGGTCGCCGCCGTGCATGTCAATCATTTCAAGCGCTTTACCGCCACCGCGTGCCACGCAGGTCAATGGGTCTTCTGCCACCACTACAGGGATGCCAGTTTCTTCCGTCAGCAAACGGTCCAAATCACGCAGCAGCGCACCACCGCCTGTGATCACCATACCGCGCTCAGAGATGTCAGACGCCAGCTCAGGTGGACATTGTTCTAGCGCGACCATCACGGCTGAAACAATTCCGGTCAGCGGCTCTTGCAGCGCTTCAAGAATTTCATTCGAGTTCAGGGTAAAGCTACGCGGCACCCCTTCAGCGAGGTTACGACCACGCACTTCAATCTCACGCACTTCATCGCCCGGATATGCCGAGCCAATTTCGTGCTTGATGCGCTCTGCCGTCGCTTCACCAATCAAGCTACCGTAGTTACGGCGCACGTAGTTGATGATGGATTCGTCAAAGCGGTCACCACCGATACGCACCGATGAAGAGTACACCACACCATTTAGCGAGATCACAGCCACTTCAGTGGTACCACCGCCGATATCAATCACCATCGAACCTGTGGCTTCTGAGACCGGCAGACCTGCACCGATCGCCGCTGCCATTGGCTCGTCAATCAAATACACTTCACGAGCGCCCGCACCGAGTGCTGACTCACGAATCGCACGGCGTTCAACTTGGGTCGAACCACAAGGCACAGCGACCAGCACACGCGGGCTTGGGCGCATATAACTGTGATCGTGTACCGATTTGATAAAGTGCTGCAGCATTTTCTCAGTCACGTAAAAGTCGGCAATCACACCATCTTTCATCGGGCGAATGGCCGCAATGTTTCCAGGCGTACGACCCAGCATTTGTTTGGCGTCGTGACCCACAGCAGCCACACTTTTTGGCGAGCCCGCTCTGTCTTGGCGAATGGCAACAACAGAAGGCTCATCAAGAACAATGCCTTGTCCTTTTACGTAAATCAGCGTATTGGCGGTTCCCAAGTCAATCGATAGATCGTTGGAAAACATCCCGCGAAGTTTCTTAAACATGATGGTCGGTTAATCCTGCAAGCTGTGAAATCAGACAAATTGAGCTAAATGTATCAACGCGCACGGTAAGCGGCAAGATACGGCGCTGTAAACCTGAATGAGATCTGAGTTTTTTTTCATTGCGCTGTCATTTTGATGATTTTTTCATCGAAAAACATGCCAGCTTCCTATTTTGTCCACTTTGCTATTGCGACATCGGTGCCTCTTGGCAAGAGGGACGGATGACTAATTCGGTCTTCGCATGCTGTGTCGGTGTTGCTTCATAGTAACTGAGGTAACACGACGGTGCGGGATTATCATGATACACCCACACGTAATCGACACCGGCTTGGCTGTCATGCGGCTTTGGCAGCCAGCGCTCTTCTTCTTTGAGCACACCAATTAATTGCGGTAAGTCACTGGCTACTGGATACCCAAATTGCACGTCAATGGTGGTGCCTTCGACCGTTAAAGTCCCGCGAGGCTGATCCGCGATATTCGAGGCTTGCGCTTGTTCATAGGTCTGCACCATCACATTATCAATGGCACTTTTTAGCCCTTTTAACGCCGTCACGTTCGCATCCGCCTCATAATCGTAGAATTTGGGCACCGCAACAACCACAAGCAAACCTAAGGTACACAACAGAAGAATAAATTCGAGCCATGTTCGCCCTGCCTGTTGCTGCTTGCGATTCACTTGATTCTCCTCTGTTGTCATCGTTTCCCCCAGCGGCGGCGTTTCTTTTGCGCAGGATGAGGTGACATTTCCGCACCGAGTAAGCGCCCTTGTCCCCCCACAACGCCCAGCTCTTTAACCACCTGCCACTCTAGGTCCGTTTCCACGCCTACCGCCAAGACGTCGGTGGTAGTGGCTTCACACGCCCCCAGCATACTGCGTAAGTACAATTGGTTTTCAGGGCGCTGATGAATATTACGCACTAAGCTACGATGTAACTTAATGTACGCTGGCTGAATATCTTTTACATAGTGAGTACTCACTACTGTTCGACCAGCTTGATCGACTACGAGTCGGCACCCTAACGCGGCTATCATTCTCAAACAAGGGCGCGCCGCGTCAAATTGCGCCACTAAGGCACCTTCAGACACTTCCACCAGCAAACGATTGAGGATACTTCGGGGTGTTTGCAATAACGCATCACGCAACCAAATCACAAATTCGCGTTGGCAAAGTGAGTGAACACTTACATTTATAGCATAATTGTCGATATGATCAGCGGTTTTTAACCACCACAGCGCACGGCTCACCGTCGCTTTATCAAACACCACATCCATACCGACCAACTCGACCCCTGGCCAGAATCGAGAGGCTTTTAACACCTTGCCATTTTCGTCTTTGATCCGACCTAAAAGTTCATAGTGAAGACGGGTTTTGCCATCCCGCGCATACACAGGTTGGCGATACAGCATCGGCCCTTCCCCCGCCATCACCGACTCCAATAGCGTACGCCAGCGCACACTGCCGCGTTTGTCTAAGCGGCGAATGTCTTTGTCAAATTGCGACCAGCCACTATGCCCTTCCAGTTGGGCCGCTCGCAGCGCACGCTCGGCTTCATCCATCAAACGACCTCGACGCTCTCCCGCCCCAAATGAGGTCATGCCCATATGAAACCAGTTGTCGGTATCCAGCGTATCTGGCGGGCTAAGCTTGTTAAGAGCGTTGGTGAGTTGAGACAAAAAGGGATGGACTTCTTCCCCTGCTTGATTAACCAACAGAATGGCGAAATCCGAGGCAAAATAGCGAGCCAATACGGCATCAGGAAAGCGCTGGATCGCATTCGATAACACACTGCCCATGCCTTGAATCAGCGCATCAGCGCCTTCTTGCCCCTGCTGTTCAAGCAAGTCTTCCCAATCGGCGACACGCACTAAAATCAAGCTACCTTGGCTCGCATCATCGCTGGCTAACGTGTGCAAGCGGTTATCAAACATGACTCGGTTCGCCGCTCCAGTAAGCTGATCAAGGAAGGTATTAGTGCGAATAAAGGTATCAAAGCGACTTCGCTCTTGGCGGGCTTCTTTCAATTCCTCGATTAATTGCGTCAATGCGGCACTGGCAGGGATCGGCCACTCGTGAGCATCGCCATGTTGCGCTTCATCAAGCCTGCCAGCTAAGATTAAGCGCCCTCGCTGCTCCAAGACCTCACTGCCATAAAGCTGGCGGCGTAACCATTGGATCCCCCACGCCAAGCCCAGCACAATCACCAAAATGGCCGCTGAAAGTGACGACAGCGGCCCAATGGAGTAGGCAAACTCCGCATACGGGGGCACAAAGGTCAGCTTCACAGCAAAGCCGGGATTGTTGGCCAGCGGAATGTCTCGGGTAATCGCTTGTTGCGTGGTCGGGGCTTGATAATGAATTTGCTCGTACTGATAAAGGATGCCCGCATCGGAGTAGATGGTCAGCGAGGTGACATCACTCGCCTTGAGCATTTTAGGCAGCCAACGTGAAAAATACTGGTTGTCCCGTTGCTCGGTGGCCATTTCCTGATCGATCACCTCCACCATGCCATCCACATAGTGTGAGATAAAATCGATACCTAATTGACGAAAGCTAATTGCCCCACCGATAAATAAGACAAAAATGGCACACACCACAATCAGGGTGACAAACGCCACTAATCGATTGGTAAGCTTCATGCCGCTAACTTTGATGGCGTTGGCTGTTCTTTCCATGATTCTCTGCTGATTCAGGTCGCCTTGATGGTCGAGTAGTCGGTATTATCAGGCTTGGTTATCATAATGTGAATGCTTGTCTGACGATTGGTTATCACCTTTTCCACTATTAAGAGGTTTCATGGACTGGATTACCTGCACACAAAGCTTTATCTGTGTGGTTGAACAAGGCTCTTTGGCACAAGCCGCCACCAAGTTACACACCTCAAGTTCTGCACTGTCAAAGCGGTTAAGCTGGCTTGAGAGCCAACTGGGCGTGCAGCTGTTAAAGCGCACCACCCGAAGCCTGTCCATGACCGATGCTGGCGATCTGTTTTATCAACGCGCCAAAGCGTGGGTGGACGATTGGCAACAGCTGGTCAGCGAGACCGCATCCACGTTTGGCGAAGTCAGTGGCATCCTGCGTATCGGTGCGCCATTGGTGACAGGGAACCGCTTTTTGGTCAACTTTATTGCTGAGTTTCTTGAGATCTATCCGAAAATCAAAGTCGAACTGACTACGCTGACGCCCGGCCAATTACCCGATCTGAATTTAGATGTGGTGATCAGCCGAGAGCTCGACTACTTCAACTCAGCCAGCTACATCGCGGCCAAGCTATTTGATTTTCAGCCCGGTTTTTTCGCCGCTCCTAGTTACCTCGCTCGCCACGCGCCGATCACCTCACCAACGCAACTGACCGAACACAACGTATTGCTATATGGCAATTCACACCAACCTCAAGAACGTGTTTTTGAGGACGGAACGCGCTTGCAGTTATCTGGCAACTTTGTCTCTCCCAACCCTGAAGCGCTAGTGAGCGCGGCTGTGATCGGGATGGGGATCATTCTTGGCGGCGCTGGCACCGTCCAAAAAGAGCTCGATCAAGGGTTACTGGTCCCCGTTTTGCCGACGCTGAAACAGCCCCGCACATCTGCCTATGCCTACTATCCAAAGTTGGACTACAACCATACCAAGACCAAATTATTTATCGATTTTATCAAGCAAAAAGTTAAGAACTTGTATATTTAAGGAAATATCACGACTTAACAAGCGATAGCGCATGCGCGGCTTTGCGCGATTTTGGAAAAAGTATTTTATTTTTTGTCTATATATCGATAACAACTGTCGCGCTAAGGTAAGGGTCTTTACTCACCTCACAAAACGGACGCGAGATCCATGTCTTACTACAATCCTAACTATCCCGACACACCGGCACTCAAACGTGCGGCCAAAAAGCGTATTCCCGCCTTTGCCTTTGATTATTTATGTGGTGGATGCCACGACGAAATCGGTCTCGCTCATAATTTTGATCGCTTTAAAGACGTCAAGCTACAGTCTGATCTTTTGGCTCCCACCCCTGAGATTGATTTATCCGTTGAGCTCTTCGGCCACCGCTATGCCGCGCCCTTTGGCATTGCGCCTGTTGGCTTACAAGGCTTGATGTGGCCTAAAGCGCCTGAAATCCTTGCCAAAGCCGCACTGGAAGCCAATGTTCCCTACGTGCTCAGCACAGTGTCGTCGGCAAGTCTTGAAACCATTGCCGACATTTCTGAGGGCACCGCCTGGTATCAGCTCTATAACCCAACCGATGCCAAGATCCGCGAAGATCTGATGGGCCGCATTAAGCGTGCAGGCTACAAGGTTCTCCTCGTCACCGTCGATGTACCAACCTTTGGTTATCGCCCTCGTGACATCAAAAACGGCTTAGCCATGCCACCCAAAATGAACCTACGCAATATTGCACAAATGATGCAATGTCCAAGCTGGTGTTGGCATACCTTGCTGGCGGGGGTACCGGAAATGCAAACCCTCAAACCCTACATGCCGAAGAATATGCCCACCAGCGAGTTGGCAAACTTTATGAACAATACCGTGATGGGTGCAGTGGATTWTGAAAGCCTGAAAGTGATCCGTGACAACTGGGATGGCCCCTTGATTCTCAAAGGACTGGTCAATCCTGAAGACGTCGCTCAGGCCGTTGCCCTAGGTGCTGATGGGGTGGTGCTATCCAACCATGGAGGCCGTCAGTTAGATATCGGCGAATCGCCGCTCGATACCATTCGGGCTATCGACAAGGCCTATGGGGATAAAATTAAGCTGTTGCTAGACAGCGGCGTACAAAGCGGTGGCAACGTTGCGCAGGCGATGGCCATGGGAGCCGACTTTACCTTGCTGGGCCGTACCTTTGTTTATGCGTGCGGCGCCGTGGGGCATCATGGTGGCGAGCACGCGATTGAAATGCTCAAACAGCAAATGACGCAAGTCATGGGGCAGTTAAAGTGTCCAACGCCGACACAACTGCCCCATTTCCTCAAAGCCGGCCCCGGCGTTTAAGTTCATCAGATAAAGAAAAGCCCCGTCACAACGGGGCTTATCGCTTTTCGAGTAAACCGTTTTTTAGAACGGAATATCGTCGTCAAAGTCAGGCAGATCGTTGTACTGCTGCTGAGGTTGCGATTGCGGCTGAGATTGCGGCGCGGCTTGCTGCTGAGGCGGCTGCTGGTTGAAGTTGTTTTGTGGCTGTTGAGGCTGACCCCATCCACCTTGCTGCTGCGACTGCTGCATTGGCTGACCTTGGCCTGGTCCGGCACGGCCACCAAGCATTTGCATGCTGCCGTTAAAGCCTTGTACCACTACTTCTGTTGAGTAGCGGTCTTGACCACTTTGATCTTGCCATTTGCGCGTTTGCAGCTGCCCTTCAATATAAACTTGCGAGCCCTTACGCAAATACTCGCCAGCCACTTCTGCGGTCTTACCAAACAGAACCACGCGGTGCCATTCGGTTTTTTCACGCATCTCGCCAGTGCTCTTGTCGCGCCATGACTCCGAGGTCGCTAGGCTTAAGTTCGCCACTGCACCACCGTTCGGGAGATAACGGATTTCCGGATCATTGCCCAAATTACCAATCAAGATGACTTTGTTTATGCCACGGCTGGCCATAGGTGACTCCCACTCTTGTTACACGCGAAAACATTTTCGCCTACTGGATAAATAAACACGAAGTCTAGCACGAGCGTCAAAGAGGTTCGATGCTTTTCCACGCGATCTGGTTCCAGATTCTGTATTCACGCTGCGAACCTAAGAACGGTCATACGCTTACATATACGTAGACAACAAAAATAGTTTAGACTGAATAAAGTCCCCGCGTGAGCGCCTCTCTGCGCTGAATTATGCAATAATACGCACATCGGTGAGCACGCTTTACGTCAGATAAGTAGGAACTTTATGAGCAAGGCAGAAACTACGTCCGATTCTTACACACTGCTTCTCATCTCTCAGCCCAGCATGTCTGTCTCTGCATTGATCGCGTGTTTAGAAAAAGAAATCCGCGGCACCGTCGAACTCGTGAGCCCAGATACCATTCACGAAAAGCTCACCGAACGTTCTGGGTTGGTCCTGATTGATTTAAGTGCCTTCGACGACACCGCCACCGAGCGTCTTAAACATGCACTCACACCGTATGCCGATCAGCATGTGTTTGCTCTCCTCAATGCCCACGATCTTACCGCGAAGGAATTGGCAAGCTGGCCCTTTATTAAAGGGGTATTTAAGAAAGACGATGAGCTAAGCCATCTGTGCTACGGCATCGAGAAGATGTTCTCGGGAGAATATTGGCTCCCTCGCCACAAAATGGCTGCGCTGATTCACTACTACCAGCAGCATTACCAACAAACTATCGATGAACAAGCCATTGTGCTCACCAACCGCGAGCAAGAAATCTTACGGCATCTGGTCACAGGCGCGTCGAATCAAGATATTGCCAATGCGCTTGCGGTCAGCGAACACACGGTTAAATCGCATTTGTATAATGTTTTCAAAAAGATAAATGTGAAAAATCGCGTGCAAGCTGTTTTTTGGGCAAAAAACAACTTATCGTTAATCGGATCGGTCGGGATCGAACTCGGTTCTGACAGTTACGATGATTAATCGCGAATACATCCTCTCGAATCTCAACGGCGCACTCGCGCCGTTTTTGCAATAAGGAAGTCGCAAATGGCCTTTGATGTTTTTAATGGCGATGCCGACGGGCTAACCGCTCTGGTACAGTGGCGCCTCGCTTACCCTCAAAACACCACCCTCATCACTGGTGTGAAGCGGGATATTGCGTTGTTGCAACACGTCCCAGTTGAGACCGAACAGGTCAGTGTGTTTGATATCTCGATGGCAAAAAACCGTCCTGCCTTAGAGGCCTTATTGCAGGCGGGCGCCAGCGTTTTTTATGCAGACCACCATGACAGTGGGCCGCTTCCGACCTCACCGTTATTGGATGCGCACATTCATACTGCATCGAATACCTGTACCGCACTGATTATTGACGCCCTACTCGGTGGCCAATATCGTCATTGGGCGCTCGTGGGCGCTTATGGTGACAACCTGAACCGCAGTGCTGACGCCTTAGTGAAGCAAAGCGAGATCGATACCGCTACGCGCGACCGCCTACAGCGCTTAGGGGTGTATCTAAACTACAACAGTTATGGTGCCAGTTTGGATGATCTTCTCATGCCGCCTGCGGTGCTTTATCGCCACATTGCCGGATTTGAAACGCCTGACGACTTTATGCAAGCCTATCCAGATATTGTGATGGCGCTCGCGGAGGGGTACCAAACCGATCGTGCTCATGCAGAACAACTCACTGCCGAATATGACTATGCCGGTGGCGCCGTCTATCTACTACCCAATGCGCCTTGGGCACGGCGTATCAGCGGCATGTTCGGCAATCAGCTTGCCAACCAATCCCCCGAGAAAGCCCACGCGGTATTAACGCCGACACCGGATGGAGATTGGATGGTTAGTATTCGCGCCCCCTTAAACCGCCCTCTGGGCGCTGTGGCTCTCGCACAACAATTTGCCACCGGAGGCGGTCGAGAAGGCGCTGCTGGAATCAATGCCTTGCCACAAACAAAGCTATCCGACTTTATATCGGCTTTCAGTCGCCACTACCCGTAAGTGTGGTCAGCCTTTCGCATCGGTCGCGCTTGCGCCGAGGTAAAGAGTGTGAACTAACGCATATTCATGTCGTCAGAGTCTGGGTGAGCGATGAGTGAGGGCGTGCGTTTCGCTATACTGGAGCGATCGCGGCTTGCTTCCCGGCGCGTCGCCCAGCAAAATAATGCCTAACTTATTGCTGTGAGTGGCGTATTTGGTTGCCATTCACGTAAATCACGCTGCGGCCTTTATGGCCACATCAGTGACGAAAAAAGGATCCAAGATGATTAACAAATGTCTGTTCCCCGCCGCCGGTTATGGTACGCGCTTTCTACCCGCGACCAAGTCCATGCCCAAAGAGATGATGCCTGTCGTCAATAAACCATTGATTGAGTACGGTGTTGATGAAGCACTTGAAGCGGACATCCACGGCATGTGTATTGTAACGGGTCGCGGTAAGCATGCGATCATGGATCATTTCGATAAGAACTATGAACTGGAGCATCAGATCAGCGGCACCAATAAAGAGGTGCTGTTGGATGATATCCGTAACACCATCGAAAAAGCCTCGTTTACCTATATTCGCCAACATGAAATGCGTGGCTTAGGACATGCCATTTTAACCGGACGTGAACTGGTTGGTGATGAAGCGTTTGCGGTCGTGCTGGCGGATGACCTGTGTATCAACCCGGGGCATGGCGTGCTTAAACAAATGGTGGCGCTATACAAACAATTTCGCTGTTCTATCGTCGCGGTGGAAGAAGTACCAGAAGATGAGACCCATAAATACGGGGTTATTTCCGGGCAAGAGATCAAAGATGACCTTTTCCGCGTAGACAACATGGTGGAAAAACCTGACCCGGGTACAGCGCCGAGCAATTTAGCCATTATCGGCCGTTATATTTTAACCCCTGATATTTTTGAACTGCTCGAAAACACACCACCGGGCAAAAACGGTGAAGTGCAAATCACCGACGCCTTGCTCAAGCAAGCGCAAGCCGGATGTGTGTTGGCCTATAAATTTAAAGGGGAGCGCTTTGACTGTGGCAGTGTGGAAGGCTTTATCGAAGCCACTAATCATTGCTATCAAAACCTCTACTTAGGCGGCAAAAACAAAGACGAAGCCACGGTTAAAAACCCGTAACCCCCGCTCTGCGTTGCGTCTCGACGTAAGGCTTTCCACCTTGACAAAAGGCTGTGTAAATATACAGCCTTTTTTGTTTGGTCACAGCGCCGTCTGTGCGATACTGAACACCGGTGACCAATAAGTGAGCTGACTGAGAAGTAGGATAACAATGGATAATATCGACGTCAGAGGCGCGCGTACGCACAACCTCAAAAACATCAACCTAACTATTCCCCGCGATAAGTTGATTGTCATCACCGGGCTCTCTGGATCCGGCAAATCATCTTTAGCCTTTGATACCTTATATGCAGAAGGACAACGTCGCTATGTTGAGTCTTTGTCGGCTTATGCGCGCCAGTTCCTCTCTTTGATGGAAAAGCCCGACGTTGATCATATTGAAGGCTTGTCCCCCGCTATCTCCATTGAGCAAAAATCAACCTCGCATAACCCACGCTCARCTGTGGGTACCATCACCGAAGTTTACGATTACTTGCGCTTGCTGTATGCGCGGGTCGGTGAGCCTCGCTGTCCAACCCATGATGTGACCTTGGCCGCTCAGACGATTAGCCAAATGGTCGATAAAGTGCTTGCCCTGCCAGAGGGTAGCAAACTGATGTTACTCGCCCCTATTATCAAAAACCGCAAAGGCGAGCACGTTAAAACCCTCGAAAATCTTGCCGCGCAGGGCTTTATTCGCGCACGTATTAATGGCGAAGTCTGTGATCTGTCCGATCCACCGACTTTGGAGCTTCATAAAAAACACACCATTGAAGTGGTGGTGGATCGCTTTAAAGTCCGTGACGATCAACAACAACGCTTGGCGGAATCGTTTGAAACCGCCCTCGAGCTCACCGGCGGCAGCGCGGTGATCAGCTGGATGGATGGCGACGGCGAAGAGCTGATCTTCTCTGCCAATTTTGCCTGCCCGCATTGCGGTTACAGCATGCAAGAGCTAGAGCCTCGTCTGTTTTCCTTTAATAACCCCGCTGGTGCATGCGGCACCTGTGATGGCTTAGGCGTACAACAGTACTTCGATCCCAAACGGATTATTCAAAACCCTGCGGTCAGCCTCGCCGGTGGGGCTATTCGAGGCTGGGATCGACGCAATTTCTACTACTTTCAGATGCTGCGCTCACTCGCCGATCACTACGACTTTGATCTCGAGCTGCCCTGGCAAGATCTGTCTGGTACCATTCAAGACATTCTGCTTTACGGTTCAGGCCCGAAAGAGATCGAGTTTAAATACGTCAACGATCGAGGCGATATTCGTGTGCGCAAACATCCATTTGAGGGGATCCTCAACAATATGGAGCGTCGCTACCGTGATACCGAATCTAATGCGGTACGTGACGAGCTAGCGAAGTACATTGCGACTAAGCCGTGTGCAAGCTGTGGCGGATCACGATTGCGTCAAGAAGCACGCCATGTCTTTATTGATGGCCGCAACTTACCTGAAATTTGCGAGCTGAGCATTCAACAAGCCCTCGACTTTTTTGAACAACTGACCTTATCAGGTCAACGTGCCAAAATTGCCGAAAAAGTTATGAAAGAGATCCATGACAGATTGCGCTTTTTGGTCAATGTCGGGCTTAATTATCTTAACTTGTCACGAAGCGCCGATACGCTTTCTGGCGGGGAAGCACAGCGTATCCGCTTGGCGAGTCAAATCGGGGCTGGCTTGGTCGGGGTAATGTACGTGCTTGATGAACCATCGATTGGTTTGCATCAACGAGATAATGCACGTTTGCTCGATACACTGGAGCATTTACGCGACCTCGGTAACACCGTGCTGGTGGTCGAGCATGATGAAGACGCCATTCGCGCCGCCGACTACGTGATTGATATTGGTCCAGGCGCTGGTGCTCACGGCGGACAAATCGTGGCTGAGGGCAGCCTCGACGATATTCTCAGCAATGACAACTCGCTAACCGGACAGTACCTCAGCGGCAAGCAGGCGATTGCCGTTCCAGAGACCCGTCGCCCTCGAGATCCTGAAAAAATGCTGGTACTCAAAGGCGCAACGGGGAACAACTTAAAACATGTCGATTTACACTTGCCCGTGGGCTTATTCACTTGTGTCACCGGTGTATCTGGGTCAGGAAAGTCGACCTTAATTAACGATACCTTCTTTAAAGTTGCCCACCAGCAACTTAATGGTGCCACCACCGCCGAACCCGCGCCTTACGAGTCTATTGACGGGTTAGGACATTTCGACAAAGTGATCGATATTGATCAAAGCCCCATTGGGCGTACCCCGCGTTCAAACCCAGCCACCTATACGGGGATCTTTACGCCGATACGTGAGCTCTTCGCCGGCACTCAAGAGGCTCGGGCACGCGGGTATAAAGTAGGTCGCTTTAGCTTTAACGTACGCGGCGGTCGCTGCGAAGCCTGCCAAGGCGATGGGGTGATCAAAGTAGAAATGCACTTCTTACCCGATGTCTATGTGCCTTGCGATGTGTGTAAAGGGAAACGCTATAACCGCGAAACACTCGAAGTGCGCTATAAAGGCAAAACGATCGATGAAGTCTTGGAAATGACCATCGAAGACGCACGTGAATTTTTCGACGCCGTCCCCGCTATCAAGCGTAAGCTACAGACGTTGATGGACGTCGGTCTGAGCTATATTCGTCTTGGCCAAGCCGCCACCACCTTATCGGGCGGCGAAGCGCAGCGGGTAAAACTGGCCCGTGAGCTATCTAAGCGAGATACTGGTAAAACGCTTTATATCCTTGATGAACCGACAACCGGCTTGCACTTCCATGATATTCAGCAGTTGCTGAATGTGTTGCATCGCTTACGCGAACAAGGCAACACCATTGTGGTGATCGAGCATAACCTAGATGTGATTAAAACCGCAGATTGGATCATCGATTTAGGGCCTGAAGGCGGTAACGGCGGCGGTGAAATCATTGCTCAAGGCACGCCAGAAGAGATCGTCAATGTGGTTGGTAGCCACACGGCACACTTCTTGAAGCCCATGTTGGAGCGATAATGACACAGGCGTTACCCACCCACCGAGTGAAACGAAAGCCGCTTACGGTGCCCTTTTTAGGGGCACTGGCGGCGTTATGGCTGATCTGTTTGCCATTGTATTCGGTCGACTTACCGTTGGTGGGTATTCGCCATCCTGCTGCCGCGCTATCGCTACTCACGCTTAGTTTGGTGTTGGGGTTCGCCGGGCTGGAAGTGTGGCGACAGCATACATGGCGCGTTACTCACTTAACGTGGGCCTTGGTGGCCGCGACGCTGTGTGCCAGTGTGCCATATCTTTATCCGCAAGCGGCAACGCTAAACAGTGGCTATGCCATCGCCGCACTGGTACTCAGCCTCGGTTTTTTCTCTAGCTTACAACAATTTATTTTTAATCATGCTCAGCGGCAAAAGCTGTTAGCCGTCTTGATGCTTGCCTCTTGGTTGGCCATCCTTTCCGTCTTAGGCAACCAATCGCCTCCGGGCATGGCGCCTTTTAAGTTTGAGCACTGGGTGCCACACTTACCCGCTGCCGTGACCCATGCGTTGTTACTCACCGGCCTAAGTCTAGCGGCTTACTTGCTCGCCAGAGAGCCGAGCAACCGCTACCGCCATCCCATAACGCAAAGCGTGTTGGTGTTCACGCCAGTGGTTATCCTGCCCGTGCTTGCCATGCAAGGACGACCGCTACTGCTCCTGTTTGCCCTTTGCGCCATTGCCTTGCAACAGGTTTACCTGAGTCGCTTTGCGACGCGGCGCCAGCATCTTGCGTGGCTAGCCGCCATGTCTGCTGGGGCGTTACTCGCTGTGTTCGGGCTGACCGGGCAAGAAAGCTGGCAATGGCTCACGCCTCAAGATAAACGCGTACTGTGGCTTGCATGGCAGCAATTTCAACAAACGCCTTTTTTTGGCGTTGGCATGGGTCATGGACAAACGACTCTACTACTGGCATCGGCGGCACATCCGGGACACACGGGTCCTGTGAAATTACCGAGCGCGCTAGCATTGTGGTTATTGGAAGGTGGGCTTGTGATGGCACTGGCGTATCTCGCCGTGATACTGCCACTGGCGCTTCGCATTATCCGCGCCCCATCAGGCACGCGGCGTATGCTCGTTGCACTCGTGCTTCCGCCACTCACTGGCTTGCTTATCTATCCGGCCAGCGGTACGCAGTGGTTTAACGGCATTTTACTGCTCATGTGGCTGTACTGGCTGGATAATTTAACCAGCAAATACCAACGGATAACATTTTCTACCGCCGAATATGGGCAACGTATCGCGACACGCAGTATTGTCACTGTAATGATCTTGGTGGGATTGTTGTGCCTATCGTCGGTGTATTTAGCAAATCGCTACTTGCGTGACTCTTTATTAACCTCTCAGCGTATTGCGCTCTATCAGCAACATCCGTGGTGGCAAAGTAAACTCACCCAAGGGCTCGCGGAACAGCACTTTCAGCACACCCTAGAGACGTTGTCGGATGCCGATCGCCACCAGCACCTTAACTTATGGCTGCAGCATGTGGCACAACACCCCACGTTTGCGGGCTACCAGCATGCTTATCAGATTGCTCTGCAAATTGGCGATACGCAGCGGGCGCGCGATATTCAGCAAGAGGCGCGATATTTGTTTCCGCAAGCCGCCAAGGTGTGGACCACTCGCCACACCTTACCGATGCGCACTCCGCAGGAATAACGTGCGCTTAGCGCAGTGCGTCGCCCAATGCTTTTAAGCATAGCGCGATGTTTTCTTCACGCGCACTGTAGCCCATTAAGCCAATTCGCCATGCTTTACCAGCGAGATCGCCCAAACCAGCACCGATTTCGAGGTTATAGGTGTTGAGCAAATGTTGGCGTACCGCGCCATCATCGACACCATCCGGAATATATACCGCGTTCAATTGCGGCAAGCGATAAGGCTCATCCACCACAAAGCGGATACCTAAATCGTCCAACCCCGCCTTTAAGCGTTGATGCATGGTTTGATGACGCTGCCAAGCGTTCTCAATGCCCTCTTGATATAACTTGAGTAATGATTCATGCAATGCATACAGACTGTTAACCGGTGCAGTATGGTGATAACTGCGTTTGCCGTCACCGCTCCAATAGCCCAGCACTAAGCTTTGATCGAGAAACCAGCTTTGTACCTTGTGGGTGCGCGCTTGCATTTTTTCAACGGCACGCGCCGAGAAGGTGACCGGCGATAGGCCTGGGACGCATGACAAGCATTTCTGACTGCCGGAGTAGACCGCATCAAGTTGCCATTCATCAACTTTCAAGGGCACACCGCCAAGTGATGTTACGGCATCGACAATGGTAAGGCAGCCGTGCTCGCGTGCCAGCGTCGCCAGTGCTTGCGCGTCTGAGCAAGCGCCCGTGGAGGTTTCAGCATGAACAAAGGCAACGATGCTAGCCTCTGGATGCGCTTTTAATGCCGCTTCCACCTTTTCTGGGCTGACAGGCTCGCCCCATGCATCGTCAACCATCACCGCGTGCGCACCACAGCGTTCAACGTTTTCTCGCATTCGGTCGCCAAACACCCCATTGCGACAGACAATCACGGTATCACCGGGTTCAACAAGGTTAACGAAGCACGCTTCCATCCCTGCACTCCCGGGGGCAGAGACCGCAATGGTAAACGGATTCTCGGTCTGAAAGGCATATTGCAAAAGCTGTTTGACCTCATCCATCATCGCAATAAAAAGGGGATCGAGGTGTCCCAACGTTGGACGACTCAACGCCTGCAACACTTGCGGAGAAATATCAGACGGACCTGGGCCCATCAGGGTGCGCTCTATCGGCTGAAATGAGCGGATATCGGAAATTGAAGTTGCCATAACCTATCCTTGTGTCTGCTAAATTTGCGCTTTCCGTTATAGCATACTTTGTGTTCATCGCCCCATTGTCACATCGCGAACTTACGTGCTAGAGCGCATATTCAACGGGTGGCGGATAGCAGCGGTATACGTGCCTGATCGTCGCTTTGTAACGCAATTGGCGGTTGACAACGACTCATCAGCGCCCGTAATGTAACCACTCACCATGTGGATCAACACATGGCCGAACATACAGAAGAGGTGCATCACTCAGGCAGTTATCACGCGGAGCCCTACTCCAAGGCGTGATAATCAGGGGAGGCGATGCCGAGGGGGTTCCGATAGGGTAAGGAACCGCCGGCCATGAAGGCTGAATCCTTCAGGCTGTCACTTGTCATCCATTTGGACAGACAGGTGGAGCGCTTCTGGCAGAATGCCTGCCGTTTGCTCTTCCTTTTTGCTCGCGTTTGCGACGTGACTTCTGATGTTCCCCACTGACTTTTAAATATGTTGAATCAATGAGCACGAGCTCAAAAGGGGAAAAGGACGTGAACCCGTTACCATCTATTTCAGTCGCTAAATTTGGCGGAACCAGTGTTGGCACCTTTGCCGCCATGCAACAAAGTGCCGCGGTGATTATGCGCCATCCCGAGACCCGTTTTGTGGTGATTAGCGCATGTGCCGGCGTCACCAACCATCTTGTCGCCTTAGCCCAAGGCATAAAAAACGATGTCTTACGCCAAAACACACTGAATGCAATAAACGCTATTCACCAGCAAATACTGGCAGCTTTGCCTCCTTGTCATCACACCCAAGAAGCAGTACGAACGCTCCACCAGCAGATTATCGCCTTGAGTGAGCAAGCCTTTGAGGCCCCGAGCGAAGCGCTTACCGATGCATTGGTCGCCTGTGGCGAGCTTACCTCTACGCACCTGTTTACTCGCTTGCTCATCCACCTTGGCCTGCCCGCAGCTCGAATTGATGCCCGCGAATATTTGAAAACGGATAGCCAATTTGGTCACGCGATTCCAGATATCGCCCTGACTCAGCAACAGTGTCAGCGCTTGAATGCGCAGCTAGACAATCACATTCTCGTGACCCAAGGCTTTATCGGTGCCGACAAAGCAGGACGAACGACAACTCTTGGCCGAGGAGGCAGCGACTACAGTGCCGCTTTGTTTGCCGAAGCACTCGGGGCAACAAGCTTGGCGATTTGGACCGATGTGCCGGGTATTTATACTACCGACCCACGCCTCGCCGCCAAAGCACGTCCTATTGCTGAGATCAGCTTTAGTGAAGCATCGGAGATGGCGACGTTTGGCGCCAAAGTGCTCCACCCGTCCACGCTATTACCCGCGGTACGCCAGCATATTCCGGTCTTTGTCGGGGCTGCCTGTGCGCCGAAAAAAGGCGGAACTTGGATCCGAGAACACGCGGAATCATCCCCCCTATTCCGCGCCATTGCGTTGCGCCGAAATCAAACCATGGTGACCTTGACCAGTTTGACGATGTTCCAAGCGTATGGCTTTCTTGCCAACGTCTTCGCGATCCTAGCGCGCTATCAGATCTCCGTCGATCTGATCACTACCTCCGAAGTCAGCGTCTCTTTGACACTCGATCAAACCAATACACAAGGTGAGGTGCCCCGTTTGCCTGATGCTGCCTTAGAGGAACTCTCAACCTTGTGCCATGTTGACGTTTGCCAACACTTAGCCGTGGTCGCCTTAATTGGTAATGAGATGCGTCATACCCCGGGGGCGGTGACGCCGGTATTTAACGCCTTAGATACTGCCACCTTGCGCATGATTTGTTATGGCGCGAGTAATCACAATGTGTGTATGGTGGTTGATGACGACAGTGCCACCGAGGTGGTGCAGCGTTTACATACACAGCTTTTTGAGTAAAACCGCAAAGAAAAGCCAGCGTGCGCTGGCTTTTCTCGATTAGGCATTGAGATTAGGACCTAGCCACTTTTCAGCTTCGTCAAGACGCCAGCCTTTACGTGCCGCGTAGCTATCACGTTGATCGTTTTGGATCTTCGCCACCGCAAAGTAACGTGACTCAGGATGGGAAAAATACCAACCCGACACCGACGCGCCCGGCCACATGGCATAGCTTTCGGTCAGTGTCATCCCCGTATGCGCTTCTACCGACAGCAATTGCCAAATCTTGCCTTTCTCACTATGTTCAGGGCAGGCGGCATAACCTGGCGCTGGCCGGATCCCTTGGTATTGTTCGCGGATCAGGGCGTCGTTATCGAGCGTCTCATCGGGCGCATAGCCCCACAAGGTGATCCGAATTTGCTGATGGAGGTACTCTGCAAAGGCTTCTGCGAGTCGATCCGCCACCGCTTGGATCATGATCGCGTTGTAATCGTCCCCTTTCGCTTTGTACTCTTCCGCCAAAGCATACTCACCAATGCCGCCTGTCACCGCAAATGCACCAATCCAATCCGGCTGACCACTGCTCTTCGGCGCTATAAAGTCTGACAAGCAATAGTTCGCACCACGCGGCTTTTGTGTTTGCTGGCGCAAGTGATTCAATATCGTGTTTACCGTTTGTCGTGACGAGTCGGTATACACTTCAATATCATCATCCACGCTATTGGCAGGAAAGAGGCCACATACCCCTTTTGCCGCCACCAAGCCTTCGGCCGCAAAACGATCGAGCCAAGCATTGGCGTCTTGATACAAACGACGGGCTTCTTCCCCCACCAGTTCGTGATCCAAAATTGCGGGGAATTTGCCGCTGAGAGACCACGTCATAAAGAAAGGCGTCCAGTCGATATACTGACGTAAGGTCGCTATCGAGACATCATCGTAAACATGAATGCCCGGCTTCGTCGGTTGCGGAGGCATATAATTTGCCCAATCCGTCTGCCACTTGTTATCGCGAGCCTGTTCCAAGGTTACCGGTGGCGTGCGGGGCGCTTTACGCTGATGTTGCTCACGCACGATGTCATACTCTTTGGCCAAACGCGCGACAAAGTCAGGTCGCTGCGTCTCGGATAATAACGAGGAGCATACCCCAACCGCACGCGACGCGTTGGGTACATAGACCACAGGCGCATGGTAATGCTGCTCAATTTTCACCGCGGTATGGGCTTTGGACGTGGTGGCGCCGCCAATGAGCAGAGGAATATCAAACCCTTGGCGCTCCATCTCTTTCGCCACGTTCACCATTTCATCTAACGATGGGGTGATCAGACCCGATAAACCAATAATGTCGACGTTTTCTTCTCGGGCCACCGACAGGATCTTATCGGTCGGCACCATCACGCCGAGATCAATAATCTCGAAGTTATTACATTGCAGTACCACGCCAACAATGTTTTTGCCAATGTCGTGTACATCGCCTTTGACGGTGGCGAGCAGGATCTTGCCATTGGTCTGCCCTTGCTGCTTTTCAGCATTGATGTAAGGTTCAAGGTAAGCCACCGCTTGCTTCATCACCCGTGCCGACTTCACCACCTGAGGCAGGAACATCTTGCCTTCACCAAACAAGTCCCCAACCACGTTCATGCCCGCCATCAATGGGCCTTCAATCACGTCGAGGGGTTTACTTGCCGCGGCGCGAGCCAGCTCGGTATCTTCAACAATAAATTCTGTAATGCCTTTGACCAGTGCATGTTCCAGCCGCTTTTCCACTGGCCAGCTGCGCCACTCCGCGGTTTCCGCGACCTCGCTCTCACCGCTATCGCGATAGCTGTCGGCGATCTCTAATAAGCGCTCCGTGGCACCATCATCTTTATTGAGCACCACCTCTTCTACTGCCAAGCGCAGCGATTCAGGCAAATCATCATAGATGGCTAACTGGCCCGCATTGACGATCCCCATGTCCATGCCATTTTTGATGCAGTGATACAAGAACACCGCATGGATAGCCTCACGAACGGGGTTGTTGCCTCGAAACGAAAACGACACATTTGAGACCCCGCCCGAGATCATGGCATGAGGCAGGGTTTGTTTAATGTCGGCCACGGCGTTGATGAAATCGACCGCGTAGTTATTGTGCTCATCAATACCGGTGGCAACCGCAAAGATATTGGGATCGAAGATAATGTCTTCCGGCGGAAAGCCGACTTGCTCGACCAGAAGATGGTAGGCCCGCGCACAGATTTCCACTTTTCGTGCCTGAGTATCGGCCTGGCCCTGCTCATCAAACGCCATCACAATCACCGCTGCACCATAGCGGCGGACTAAACGTGCTTGATGAAGAAAGGCTTCTTCTCCTTCTTTGAGCGAAATAGAGTTGACGATGCCTTTTCCTTGAATGCACTTGAGACCAGCTTCAATCACCTCCCATTTGGAGGAGTCAATCATCACAGGTACACGGGCAATATCTGGCTCGGCCGCGCAAAGATTGAGAAATCGCACCATGGCCTTTTCGGCATCCAACATACCCTCATCCATATTGATATCGATGATTTGGGCGCCGTTTTCCACTTGCTGCAATGCCACTTCAAGCGCTTCGTCGTATTGCTCTTCAACGATTAAGCGTTTAAAGCGTGCTGAGCCGGTCACATTGGTGCGCTCTCCCACATTTACAAACAAACTATCGGCATCAATGGTCAGGGGCTCGAGTCCAGATAAGCGACAGGCGACTGGATGAGCCGGCAAGGGGCGAGGAGGATGCGTCGCAACGACATCACTGATCGCTTGAATATGTTCAGGCGTGGTCCCGCAACAGCCACCGACTAAGTTGATAAAGCCAGATGCCGCCCACTCATCAATGTGTGTCGCCATCTCTTCCGGAGAGAGATCATATTCGCCAAACGCGTTGGGCAACCCCGCGTTCGGGTGGACAGAGACAAAGCCCTCACAAATGTCGCTCAGCTCTTTGACATACTGGCGCAATTCAGCCGGTCCCAGCGCGCAGTTCAAGCCAAAAGACAGTGGCTCAACATGACGCAAGGAGTGATAGAAAGCGGCGGTAGTTTGTCCGGATAAGGTGCGCCCAGATGCATCAGTGATGGTGCCGGAGATCATAATGGGTAGGCGCAAACCACGAGCATCAAAGACCTTCTCCACCGCAAAGGCGCACGCCTTGGCGTTCAAGGTATCAAAGATGGTCTCCAACATGATGATATCAACACCGCCATCAATGAGCGCTTCGGTGGACTCGGCATACACGTCGACTAACTGATCAAAGCTGACATTGCGAAAGCCCGGGTCATTCACATCCGGTGAGATTGAGCACGTTCGGTTGGTCGGCCCTAACACACCTGCGACAAAGCGGGGTTTATTTGGCGTTTTCGCCGTCCACGCATCAGCAACCTCACGCGCTAGCCGAGCGGCCGCGACGTTGATTTCCGCACTCAACGCCTGCATGTCGTAATCGGCCATCGCGATTTGGGTGGCGTTAAAGGTATTGGTTTCAATAATGTCCGCGCCCGCAGCCAGATAATCACTATGTAGCGCAGCGATTTTATCGGGTTGAGTCAGCACCAAAAGGTCATTGTTACCTTTTACATCACAGTGCCAATCTTTAAAACGCGCACCACGATAATCGGCCTCATTGAGGCCTAGCCCCTGAATCATGGTGCCCATGCCACCATCGATTACCAAAATACGTTCGCGCAGTTGCTGTGTCAGTCGGTCCATACTCATTACGCTTATCATCTTCCTCATTGCGATTATTTCATCCTACCACAGCAAAAATGGAAATCTAGACGTCTATTTAAATGAATTAATATTGATCTATTTCAAATCTGCTGTTCGTTTTGGAAGCGATTTCTATTAATATTTTGTAACTCTTTTTCCACTCCCTAGCCGTATCAGGAATGATATATGTCAACCTACGCTATCCTCAGCTTTATGGCCGCTGCCGCCATTATCATCGCGTTTATTAACAGTAAAATTAGCCGCGTCCAAACCACCATCGCAATCACGGCGGGTGCACTTTTACTGTCTTTAGGGATAGTGATTGCCGGTCAGTATCAAGCCCTGCCTCTAAAGGCGATTGCCGCGCAAACTTTAGGGGATATTCATTTTGAGGAGTTTCTCCTTGAGGGTGTGCTTGGCTTTCTACTTTTTGCTGGAGGGCTAGGTGTTAAACTGCCTTCGTTTTCAGACCAAAAATGGGAAATCACCACCCTTGCACTCGGTGCGACGCTGATCTCCGTGTTTTTAGTGGGATCCGGTGTGTGGGGCGTGTTCCAACTGATTGGGGTACAATTTGATTATATTTACTGCTTGCTTTTCGGCGCCCTGATCTCCCCTACCGACCCCATTGCCGTGCTTGCGATTGTCAAAAAATTACATGCCCCCATGCGCATTACCACCCAGATCGAAGGCGAGTCGTTATTTAACGATGGTTTTGGCTTGGTGGTGTTTGTGACCATTTTTACCCTCGCATTCGGGCACCAAAACCCAACCTTGGCGGGCACCCTGTCGCTGTTTGCGCAAGAAGCGATTGGCGGCATATGTTACGGCCTAGTTTTAGGCTATGCCTTTCACCGTTTGATTTGTGCCACTAACGACCACTCCATGGAGCTGTTGCTCACTTTAGCCATTCCCAGTGCAGGCTATGTGCTCGCCGATATGCTGCATGTTTCCGGTCCCCTGGCAATGGTCGTTTCGGGGATCATGATCGGTAACTGGACCCGCTTTATTGGCTTTTCCAAAGAAAGTGAAGATCACCTCGACCATTTCTGGGAACTGGTCGATGAATTTCTTAACAGCTTACTGTTCTTGCTCATCGGCTTAAGCTTGCTGCAAATCACCTTTCATGAAGAGGACTGGATTGTAATGGGTTGTGTAGTGCCTTTAGTACTGGCGGCTCGCTATTTGAGTGTCAAAGCCTGCTACCTCGGTTTCCGATGCTTTCGCGAATATAACCCGTGGGCTGTGCGCATTCTCACATGGGGAGGATTGCGTGGAGGCCTCGCCTTGGCCATGGCCATGGCAGTGCCAGCTGGCATTATTGTGGTCCCAGAAAAACAAATCGATGTCCGAGAGCTGATTTTGGTGATGACTTACGCGGTGGTGGTGTTTTCTATTTTGGTACAGGGTTCAACCATGACCGGCATGGTTGATAAAGCAAACGCGGCCCAAGACGAGATGGACAAACGTCATCACTGACGCCGCGCCTTTGTCTATCATAAAGGCGCCAGATGGCGCCTTTTTTATTCATCAAGCGTAAAGTTAGACGCTGAAAATGCTGCCAAGTCGAAGGGGGTTTGCTGATAGACACAATAGTTCAGCCAATTCGCAAACAGCAGATGCCCGTGACTGCGCCAGCTCACATACGGTGGCTGAGAAGGATCATCATCAGGGTAGTAGTTAATGGGTATAACAGGCTCCATCCCCTCCTCTAAATCACGGTGATACTCATCATGCAAGGTATGCGCATCATACTCGGGATGCCCAGTGACAAACACATTGCGCTTATCTTTGGTCGCGGCCAGATACGTACCCGCCTCATTAGAGGTGGCTAAGATATCCAGATCGGTATGTTCATCCAAATAATGGGGAGAAAAGTCTGCATAACGTGAATGAGGCGCTAAGAAGCTATCATCAAAGCCGCGTAATAGCGGATGCTTAGATAACTCCCTATTTACCTGATGGCGATAAACACCTGATAGCTTTTCTTTGCGGGTTTTCTTAGGCAAATCGTAAAGTAGCTTTAAGCCCGCTTGCGCTGCCCAACAGATATAGAGTGTGGAGGTGACATGTTGGTGTGCCCAATTCATGACATCCTGTAAATGCTCCCAGTAAATCACGTCCTCAAATTGCACTAAGCCGAGAGGCGCGCCTGTCACAATCAAACCATCAAAGTTACGCCCCCGCACGGCCTCAAACTGGCGATAGAAGGTATCAAGATGCTCGGTCGGCGTGTTCTTGCTTGGTCGGTTATCTATCCGTAAAAGCTCAACATCCACTTGCAAAGGGCTGTTAGAGAGCAAACGCATAAATTGCGTTTCGGTCTCGATTTTCTTTGGCATCAGGTTTAGAAGCAGGACTTTCAGCGGACGGATGTTTTGACTTACCGCGCGCGTTTCTGTCATCACAAAGATATTTTCACGCCGCAGAATATTGGTSGCGGGAAGTTGGTCCGGAATTTTAATCGGCATCACTGCCTCCTAGAGATGTTTAGACGTCCAGATATCTAATAACATAACGCAGCCCATTATGGAGCTCAAGCAATAATCAAGTGGGAAAGGGTAATACTCTATTGAGAATAGAAAGGAATCGGTATGGAAGGACAATACGTAGAAACGAAAAAGCCCCCCGCAAATGCGGAGGGCTTATAAATAACTCTTGGCAGTGACCTACTCTCACATGGGGAGACCCCACACTACCATCGGCGCAGCAACGTTTCACTTCTGAGTTCGGCATGGATTCAGGTGGTGCCGTTACGCTATGGCCGCCAAGAAAATACTGGTGCTGATAGGCAGATTTGAACTGCCGACCTCACCCTTACCAAGGGTGCGCTCTACCAACTGAGCTATATCAGCGAAAACGCTTCATCAAAGTCTTACGCATATCCGCTTTGATGCTTAAACTCGTTTTTGCCTTCAGATTTTTTCAAAAATCTGAAAACAAGAAATCAAGCCTGGCGATGTCCTACTCTCACATGGGGAGACCCCACACTACCATCGGCGCTGCTTCGTTTCACTACTGAGTTCGGCATGGAGTCAGGTGGGTCCAAAGCGCTATGGTCGCCAAGCAAATTCGGTAATCTAGAAAGCTGTTCGTTCTCGCCACAATCAACTGGCTTATTTTAAGTCCAACCCAAAACCTCTTGGG
>NZ_MUFP01000024.1 GCF_001996165.1 Salinivibrio proteolyticus
TGAGTCAGTTGCAGGTGCTCCCGGCTGTCGCACCTGGAAGGTACCCAGAAGTGCTCCGATATATCCTCGACATGGCAGAGAGCTTTGTACTTCCAGAGAGGCGAGAGAGGACATACCCAAGAGCAGTAAAGAAAAGGCCCAATCGCTATGCGACTAGGCCTTCTAAAAGACGCAACTCAGCTTAATTCACATGCATTAGCCATTTTGGGCCGGCTTTTTTGTACTACATATCACGGCGACGCGCTTTGGTCATCCGTGTTGCTTCGCGAATAATACAGTCGCGTAACGGGTTCGCTGCCGCATCCGCGCGCCAAATAAACGAAAGCGTCCGCCGCATATTCAGCTCAGGGACATTCAAAGCCACCAACTCGTCGCGCTCAATCCATTTTTCTACGTCCAAGTACGGTAAACAGCTGAGATAACTCGAGTTTGCGACCAAGGTTCTCAGCACAGGCACTTGCTCATACTCGCGGCGCACATCCAGATCTTCAATCACACCGTGAATCGCACTATCAAAGCTGTGCCGCGTTCCTGCGCCGGGTTCACGCAATACCCATTGCGCCTGCTCGAGTTGCGCCAAGCTAACGTGGTCAAGCTGCGCATAAGGATGATGCTTTGCCGCAACCACGACAAGATGATCATGGCACCAAACTTGTTGCTTTAAGCGGCTGTCGTCGCAACGCCCCTCGATGATCCCCAAATCATGTTGATACTGGCGCACACTGTCGATCACTTTCTGGGTGTTTTTCACCGTAAAGTCGATTCTAAGCTCTGGAAAGTCACTATCAATAATACTGATAAGGTCAGGAATAAGATGCTCGGCCGCCGTTTGACTGGCAATTAAGGCAATATCGCCACTGACCACATGCTGGCCGTCAAATCCTGCTTCAATTTGCTGCGCATCAAACAATAACTGACGCGCCTTCGGACGTAGCCACGCTCCCCAGTAGGTCAGCTGCATTTGCTTTCCCTGCCGTTCAAACAGCGGCCGACCCAATAATTTTTCCAATTGTGACAAGGCCATACTGGTTGCCGATTGCGTCAGTGCCAATTGGTCGGCGGCTCGACTCACACTGCCACTGGCTGCAACCGCTTCAAAAACGGCTAATTGCTTCAGTGAGTAGCGCATGTTTTTTACCCTTCTACGATGCCTGATTTCAATGACACCACACTATCAACTTTTGTGATTATTACCCTAAGCAATATCAATTTTACTCCTTATATCGCGCCGCTTAGTCTGGATGTATTCACAATCCGTCTAAAAAGGAGTACAACCTGTATGTTGATATGTCTTAGCCCTCGGGCAGAGTGTGCCGCCAGAGGAGACAGCCAATGGTGAGTGCAACTCAAATCAAAAAGCCCGAAGGGCCAGCGGCGTTACTCGCCCAAGCTGAAGAGTATGCGGTGAGCAAAACCCGCAAATCTACCCGGATGGCGATTGGGCTTGCCATGATGGCCGGCTTGTTTATCGGGTTAGCATTTGTGTTTTATCTCACGGTTACCACTGGCAGCAACGCTGGCTGGGGGATCACCCGCTTGCTGGGCGGATTAGCATTCAGCATGGGCTTGATTCTGGTGGTACTGGGCGGCGCGGAATTGTTTACCAGTACCGTGCTCTCCATGCTGGCGCGTGCCAACGGCAAGATCTCAACCGCAGGCTTACTGCATACCTGGGCGAGAGTCTATCTCGGCAACTTACTCGGCGCCTTATTGCTGGTGTTGATCGTGATGACCGCGGGGTTATATCAGCTTGATGACGGCCAATGGGGACTCAACGCGCTGCACGTTGCCCAACACAAGCTCCATCACACTTGGATCCAAGCCTTTGCACTGGGTGTGCTTTGTAACTTACTGGTTTGTCTTGCGATTTGGATGACGTTTACCTCGCAAAACCCACTTACTAAAGCGGTAATGGTGATCTTGCCCGTAGCCATGTTTGTCAGTACCGGCTTTGAGCACAGTGTCGCCAACATGTTTATGGTGCCACTGGGCATGAGTATTGCCACCTTTGCCCCTGACAGTTTTTGGCAAGCGGTGGGAGCCAGCCCAGAGGCATTTAGCGATTTAAACTTGGCCCGATTTATCAGCGCCAATCTGATCCCTGTCACCCTTGGCAATATCCTTGGGGGCGCAGGACTGGTCGGCATGGGGTACTGGCTAATTATTAACCCTGAAAGAGAAAAGAAAACAGCGCAGATTGCTTCACTCGCTCTGCCTTCGGCTTCCTATTCTGAGAGTGCGATTATGACCCAAGAAACATTAACCATCGAAAAACACATGAAACCCGCTCAGTGTGCATTGAGCGCACGCCAGTATGTCGCCGATGCATTAGAAAAGCTCAACCAATACCAACTATCCGGCGCTCCAGTTCTCGACGATGATGGTGATCTGGTGGGCTTTTTCTCGGTACAAGATGTTCTGGTCGACCTGTGGTGGAACGATTACCAGCCGGATATGGATGCAAAAGTAGAATCCCTGATGCGCACTGAAGTACAAACCGTGGACGCCGATCAATCGGTGATCGAACTGGCGCAATATATGAGCATTGATAACAAAGTGGTTTATCCGGTCAGCGATACCGGGATCGCCACCCACTTTACCAATCAATCCGCGCTAGAGCGTGCGAAAACACAGACGGTCTCGCGTCCTTACATCTATCCAGTGATGCGCGATAATCAGCTAGTTGGTGTGATTACTCGAGCCGATGTGGTCCGAGCGCTAGCCCCCTTGTATGGCAATGCCATGGATATCTTGCCAGCCGACGCCAAAGAGGGGCTTGTCACCGCGTAACACACAGAGACGCTAAGCCTCATACAACAACGCCCCAGCCAATGACTGGGGCGTTTGCTTTATCGTTTGTTGCCTTATCTGTTCTGAACGATGTCAGGCCGCACTGAGGTCGGGCATTTGACGACGCTCTTTCACATACATCACCAACATATAAACCGCCGTACTTAACAAGCAAATGGCCAAATAAGTCATCAAGCCATTAGGGCCAGAAAATGCATTATCTGCCAGCAACGGGCCTGATACGGAGCCGACGCTGTACGCGAGCAGCAATACTTCGGTTGCCGCCACGATTTTCTCAGCTGGCAGCCCGACACAGGCATAGGTAATCGCCACAGGATAAATTGCAAACACAGCGGCACCCAACACGACTAATCCGATGCCCATTTGCCATTGGCTACCCGCAAAAGCAATTAAGGCGACAGCCCCGGTGCCAATCACACATAGCCATGTCATCAGCAGCACTTTACTCATTCTTGCCGATGCGAGACCAATAACGGGCTGTACGGCCATTCCGCCGACAATCACGAGCGCCATCATCGCACCCACTTGTTGATGATCACTGACTCGCTCAGCCAAATACAATGGCAATAAGCCATAAACGGCACCGAGCGTCAGCCCAGACACCAAGCAACCAATATAGGCCGCTTTACGCAAAGATTTGAGCGATCCTAAACGTGCACTATGTCCTTCCTCACGGCGAGGTTCGCCATGACGTGCAAACAAAGGCACCATGATCGCAAGCGTGATCAGTCCACCAATGAGCCAATAAGGCTGATTGCCGGTCACACCGACATAACCTACGCCGAGCTGTCCCAAGGCATTACCGCCGTACAAGGCCGCCATGTAAAAACCTAATCGCTTCGCACGCTGGCGATCAGAGTCGGCCATCAGCAACCAAGACTCAACCACCACAAAGACACCGGCAATGGCAACGCCCGCCACAAAGCGCGCAAGTAACCAGACACCTTGCCCTTTAATCGCCGCCATGGCGGTAATAGAGAGCAGCACAATACCCAAAAACATCACCAGCGCACGGCGATGCCCCAACATAGCAACAATACGTGCACTGAACGTCGCACCCAATAACAAACCGGCGTAAAACGCACTGGCTAGCCATGCGGCCAGATGCGGCGCCAACCCCAAAGGTGCAAGGGCAAGCGGAATCAAGCTCATCAAATAGCCACTGGCAATCGCAAAGCCGGTTAAACTCACCAACGGCACCCAAGGGAAAGCCGACGGAGTCACGCAACCACCATGAGACACAGAGGAAGTCTTGTTCATTTAAGTACGCTCATTATATTGGAGAAATCAGGCACGAACGGGCCGAGACGCGCGCACTATGACGCCGCTTTTCGCCAAGGTAAAGCGAGTAATTTCTTTGCTGATGATAAAAAAATTTGATGGAAGGATTCACGGGCGCCTATAGATAAAAACGCCATAAAGTCAGAGGGATAAACGTAACACCTGCCCGCTTTTTTAACGACTTTGTCAGCAGGTGTCACGTCTTTTTTATCGCTCAGGCGATAAATACTCGCGATCATAAAAGGTGCGTAACCAATGCGGCCGATACACCGCCATCACGGTCACCGCCATCCCATTTAGTAGCGCTTCAGGGAACCACATCAGCAACGCAATTTGCAGATAATTGTGCACAATTTCTTGCCAGCTATAACGGTCCGCCGCCCAATACCATAGCGAACTCACCGACAGCTGAAACACAATGGTCAGCGCAGCGCCCAAAAAGGCGGCAATAAAAATGTAGATAAATAAATGGCGCGTTAAGTAATGGTAACTCAGCGCAAAAATGGCATAGCTAAACAGAATGGGGAGCACGGCTGTGGTCAAGGCCGTCATACCAATATCGCCAAGAGGCACAAACCCAAACACCGCCATAAGCGTCAAAGGCACCGTGGTAATCCAAATGGCGATTCGCCAGCCGTGGCATAGAGCCAGTGTCGTGACACCTAAAAAGTGGATATCGAGCCCTTCYTTGATCCCTGCTTGCAAGGCCCAAAGCACAAACAGTACAACCGCGGACGAAAACGCCAAATGCTGGTAGCCAACTTCCTGACGGAGTTTAGGGAAAAACTCCCGTGGGTAAGTGACATAAAGCACCGCCACAAACACAATCCAACCCAGCCATTGCCAGCCACTTAGCGCGGCTAAATCACTCATATCGCATCCTTACTAAAGGCAAAATCAACAATTGCACATGAGCGGGTGAAAAACGTGCTACGGACATGGTCCAGATCAAGATTTGCCCATCGCGCAACTGATAATCTTCTCTTATTGTTTGTCATCTTTGATAGACGCTATTTTACCTTTATTAGTGAAGAGGCCAACCGCGATGGATATGACCCCTGCTCAACGTCTTATTTTATCTAACCAATACCAATTGATGTGCCACCTCGATCCCTCAAACAGTGAAAAATATCGCCGTTTGCAGACCATTATCGAGCGCGGCTACGCATTACAAATGGCAGAGGTGATCAGTCAATTTGAAGCACTGTGTGAAACCCAGTGTCGCGAAGTGATTGATATTATGGAAATGCACCACGCAATGCAGGCCTCTTACAACCTATTGGATGACGCCAGCCAAGCCGCGTTGTCACCACGCCGCGTCCAATTCTGGGGCTTTGATGCCGCTACGGAAGGCGCGTTAGTGCACTACGTGCGCTTCTTGGTTGATACCGAAGGGCTATACACCCAGTTCGATCAAGGCGAGCATCGATTTAATAGCCAGATGCCCATGCTGGAAAAATACCGCCGAATGCTCGAAATTTGGCGTCACTGCCCGCGCCAATTCCACCTAAGCCTGACCGAGATTGAGCGTATTCTCAACGCGTAATGTCTCGCCGCTGAACCTCAGCATCAAGCCGCCTGATTGGGCGGCTTTTTGATGGATTACCCTCTTGGTTGGCTTATCTGGCTTGTCGAACCGTTAACAACGCCGTACCCTAAAGCGCATCAAAGCCAAGATTCTGACCAACCATGATTTATCGATGCCCACTGTGCCAACAAACCTTGCACACTAACGCGCGTGGTGTTCACTGCGACGCCAACCACCAATTTGATCAAGCCAAAGAAGGCTACCTGAACCTACTGCCGGTTCAATTTAAACGCTCCAAAGATCCGGGTGACAACAAAGCCATGACGCAAGCGCGTCGCGCCTTTCTTAATGCAGGGCATTATGCGCCGATGCGCCAAGCGATGATTGATGCGCTAACCCAAGCGCTGGATGGCGAGCACAAGGCTATCTTGGACGTAGGCTGCGGCGAAGGCTACTACACCCACGCGATTGCCGACCAAACTGCGGACAAACACTGGTCCGTACACGGCCTTGATATCGCCAAGGTGGCGGTCCGTTATGCCGCCAAATGGTATCCACAGTGTCAGTTTTCAGTGGCCTCCTCACAGCGACTGCCCTTTCACGACAACAGCCTCGATGGCGTCGTCCGTATTTATGCGCCCTGTAATGGCGAAGAGCTCGACCGCGCGGTAAAACCGCAAGGTGTGGTGGTCACCGTCACCCCCGGCCCTCGTCATCTTTATCAACTCAAAGCGGGGATTTATCAGGATGTGCGGTTACATGAAACACCGCCAGAAACGCTTCCCAACTTTGTGCTTGAGAAGGAACAATCCCTGCACTACACCATGACGCTCGCCGGTGAGCAAGCACTCACCTTACTGCAAATGACACCGTTTGCGTGGCGAGCCAGCGACGCGTGGCGTGACACCTTAGCGAACAGCGACGCCTTCGAGTGCGAAGCAGACTTTACATTGCGCGTCTATCGTCACCAAGGTACGGACAGCCACTCAGAGGAGACCCCCAAGCCATGAATCGAACGTTTGCTACAAAAGCGCGTCGTTGGCTGTTAGCCGCTAGCTTGGCTTGTCTGGCATCAACAGCCAGCGCCGCCCCACAAGCGCTTAACACCCTATTTGATTATCAAGTCAGTACCTCCGACGGCGAAGCACTGACCTTAGCAGAGGTCGCCAAACACGTGGATGATGCGGATATCGTTTTAATCGGTGAATGGCATGGTCATCCCGGGGTACACCGCTTTCAAACAGAGCTGTTGCAAGCCTTGTCCGAGCGTCATGCTGTTGCGTTGTCCATGGAACAATTTAGCCGCGATGCCCAGCCTGTGCTCAACCGCTATCTGGCTGACGAGCTGGGCGAAGATAGCTTTAAACGCGAGGCCAACGCATGGGATAACTATGATGGCAGCTACCGTCCACTGATTGAATTTGCCAAACAGCATAATATCGACGTGCTTGCCGCCAACGCCCCCAAACGCATGGTGAGCTGCATTGGTCGACAAGGGCTGAGTTATCTCGAAACACTTCCTGCGGCGCAACGTGCATGGTTTGCAGACACCATCGACACCCGTGACTCAGCGTACAAATCGGTTTTTAAAGCCAATATGCACCACGGCACCCCGAGTCAAACCGAATCGCAATACGCGGCCCAATTAGCTTGGGATGCCACCATGGCCGAGAGCATGGTGCGCTATCACCAAACGCATCCTGAGACACAAATTGTCCATGTGGCTGGCCGCTTTCACATTGCCGAAGGGCTTGGCACCGCACAACAAATTCGTCAGCGCAACAACAAGCTGCGTATCGCATTAATCACCCCCGTCAGTGATGAGGCGCCGCTTGCCGATAACGCCCCAGACCTCCGCTTGAAGGTGCAGCCTCTTCCTGCACGTTGGCGCTCAATGGATGAAATGCGTGAGGCCGTTAGCGCTATGAAAGGTACCTCTTCCTCGGTGTGTGAGTAACGCGTCCTCACGCTGTTGACCCCCTTAGGCTAGCTATTGGTCAGCGCTGGCTGTACGCAAAAAGCCTTTGTGCTGCAAAACGCCTAGCTACTAAAAAGCTCCCATAAAAAACGCCGACCTGCGGGTCGGCGTTTTCGTATTCTCAATATCAAAAAGGGTGAGCGGCTAGAACCAACGCTCCAACGCGGCACGGTCTACTTTAAACGCGCGACTTAACGCTTGGGCCAACTCTTTATAGCGGGGTTGGCTTTTCAACGGTTGCATGGCATGGCCTTGGCTGGTGATCTTCTGATGCAATTCGCGGTACCAGCCCGCTAACGCCGGCGGCAGTGGCGTATCACGACGCTTACCCAACCACCAAAGCCCTTGCAGCGGCAAACTCAGCGCAAACAACGCCACAATCATGGCTTGCGGCATCCCTTGGTAGTTATAGGTCGCCATTTGCAACAACACGCTGATGGCAGCAACGGCAGGCATTACTTTCATCGCAAAACGCGTGGTTTTAATCACCCGGTTTTCTGGGAATACCGGGGTGAGCTCCTTACGCATCGGCCACTCTTTCATATACTTTTGGCCGTCTTGCAGGCAGCGCCAGATTGACTTGTTCGTTGCCATACCTACCTCACTTGCTTAGCGTGACCGCGATGGCTGTCACTAAACTTTTACAATAAAAACTAAACAAAATGTTCAAAAACTTTCAAAAATAGCCAGTATTACTCAAAAAATTTTTGTTATCTGTATCAAGTCCCGCTATCCTTAGCGCACTTTATCATTGTTGCTCGGATTTGATTGTCTCGCAACCTAATCCGGTTGTGCTCAATGGAGCGAATGCCTATCCAGGACGGATAAGATGCATCCTTTCCCCGCGACAAAGCATGAGATAATTCTTTCTTGAAAAGGTAGTGTCTCAGTTTGTCCACTATCCTTTTCAGTTACACACTCTACTTCTCACGACAAAATAGGTAGTCATACATGTCAAAGCTGGTTCTCGTACTCAACTGCGGAAGCTCCTCTTTGAAGTTCGCGATTGTCGATGCACAATCTGGTGAAGAGCATCTTACCGGTCTTGCCGAATGTCTTAACCTTCCAGAAGCCCGCATTAAGTGGAAAATGGACGGTAAACACGAAGCCCAATTGGGCGCTGGCGCGGCCCATACCGAAGCCCTGACCTTTATTGTTGACACCATTCTCGCCTCAAAACCTGAGCTTGCCGAGAACCTGGGCGCGATTGGTCACCGTGTAGTACATGGTGGCGAGCAATTCACCCAATCAGCCTTGATTACGGATGAAGTGCTAAAAGGGATCCAAGATGCAGCAAGCTTCGCACCGCTGCACAACCCAGCACACATCGTGGGCATTGAAGCAGCGAAGAAAGCCTTCCCTGCGCTGAAAAACGTGGCCGTGTTCGATACTGCGTATCACCAAACCATGCCAGAAGAGTCTTACCTTTACGCGCTGCCATACAAGCTCTACAAAGAGCACGGTATCCGTCGCTACGGTATGCATGGCACCTCTCACTTCTTTATTGCTAACGCGGCCGCTGAGCAGCTTGGCAAGCCAGTAGAAGAAGTGAACATCATCAACTGTCACCTTGGTAACGGCGCGTCTGTTTGTGCGATTAAAAACGGTAAATCCGTTGACACCTCAATGGGTATGACCCCATTAGAAGGCTTGGTGATGGGTACGCGTTCAGGTGATCTTGATCCTGCGATCATCTTCCACCTGCACGATGCACTGGGTTACAGCGTTGAGCAAATCAACACCATGCTGACCAAAGAGTCTGGCCTGCAAGGCTTGACCGAAGTGACCTCTGACTGCCGCTTTGTTGAAGACAACTACGGTGAGAAAGAAGAAGCGACCCGTGCCATGAACGTATTCTGCCACCGTTTGGCGAAATATGTTGCCGGTTACACTGCTAGCCTAGACGGCCGTCTTGACGCGATCGTCTTCACGGGTGGTATCGGTGAGAACTCTGGCCCAATCCGTGAATTGGTGCTTGAGCGTCTTGGTCTTCTGGGTGTGGAAGTGGACAAAGAGCGCAACCTAAAAGCACGCTTCGGCGGCGAAGGTGTGATCACCACTGACAACAGCCGTGTACCAGCCATGGTTATCTCTACCAACGAAGAGTTGGTGATTGCGCAAGATACTGCGCGCCTGACTGGCCTGTAAGGCTCACTTTTCCAACGGCTGATTCCACTCAGCCGTTTTTGTATTTGTGCCGGCTTTCCGGCACATTCATCAGATAGTAAGAGGAAGTCAACGTGTCCCGTACTATTATGCTAATCCCAATCGGCTCGGGTGTCGGTCTGACAAGCGTCAGCCTCGGCGTAATGCGAGCGATGGAGCGTAAGGGCGTTCGCGTCTCGTTTTTTAAACCTATTGCCCAGCCACATCACGGCAGCGACACTGATGTGACTGACCTCACTACCGAAATCATTCACGCTAACAGTGACATGAAGGTAGCCGAGTCCATGTCGATGCACGAAGCAGAAAACCTGCTGCGCTCTGATCAGGAAGATGTCCTGTTGGAAGAAGTGCTGGCTCGCTTTACTCGTGCGACAAAAGACGCGGAAGTAGCATTGGTTGAAGGCCTGGTCACTACACGTAACCACCCATTCGCTAACCAAATCAACTACGAGATCGCTAAAACGCTGGACGCGGAAATCGTGTTTGTGACCACCCCAGGCACAGACAACCCGGCCCAGCTGAAAGAGCGCATTGAATTTGCTTGCACCAACTTTGGTGGCAGCAAAAACGGCAACATCTCTGGTGTGATCATCAACAAGCTTAACGCGCCTGTTGACGATGCTGGCCGTACCCGTCCAGACCTATCCGAAATCTTTGATGATGCGGATGCTGCACGCCCAACCAACGTTGAAGTTATGCAAATCTTCAACTCTAGCCCAATTCGTGTGCTAGGTTGCGTGCCGTGGAAAATCGACCTGATTGCCACCCGTGCTAGCGATATGGCGAAACACTTGAATGCCACCATCATCAACGAAGGTGAAATTCACTCGCGCCGTATCAAGAGCATCACCTTCTGTGCGCGTTCAATTCCAAACATGGTTGAACACTTCCGCCCGGGCTCATTGCTGGTGACCTCTGCCGACCGTCCTGACGTGATTGTCGCTGCTTGCTTGGCTGCGATGAACGGCGTGGAAATTGGTGCCCTGTTGCTGACCGGCGGCTATGCTATCCCTGATCAGCTTAAAGCACTGTGTGATCGTGCTTTCGAAACTGGCCTGCCAGTATTCACCACCGCGGGCAACACATGGCAGACCTCTCTCAACCTGCAAAGCTTCAGCCTTGAAGTACCGGCTGACGACAAAGAGCGTGTTGAGTTTGTGAACGACTATGTAGCGAGCCACATTGACGGTAACTGGATTGAGTCTCTGTCTGAAGGCTCTAACCGTGAGCGTCGCCTAAGCCCACCGGCTTTCCGTTATCAGCTGACCGAATTGGCTCGCCAAGCGGCGAAGCGTATCGTACTGCCTGAAGGCGATGAGCCTCGTACCATTAAAGCAGCGGCGATTTGTGCTGAGCGTAAAATTGCGGAGTGTGTGCTGCTGGGTAACCCAGAAGAAATCAAACGTGTTGCTGAGCAGCAAGGCGTGACACTGGGCGCTGGCGTTGAAATTATCGATCCGGCCAAAGTCCGCGACAAATACGTTGCCCGTTTGGTTGAGCTGCGTAAGAGCAAGGGTATGACAGAGGTGATCGCGCAAGAACACCTCGAAGATACCGTGGTACTGGGTACCATGATGCTTGAAGCCAACGAAGTTCAAGGTCTGGTCTCTGGCGCGGTTCACACCACCGCCAACACCATCCGTCCACCGCTGCAGATCATCAAAACTGCACCGAACGCCTCATTGGTATCGTCAGTGTTCTTTATGCTGCTACCTGAGCAAGTGCTGGTTTACGGTGACTGTGCGATCAACCCGGATCCAAACGCGGAACAACTGGCTGAAATTGCTATTCAATCTGCAGACTCTGCTGCGGCATTCGGCATTGAGCCTCGCGTAGCGATGATCTCCTACTCGACCGGTAGTTCAGGTAAAGGGGCTGACGTGGACAAAGTTCGCGAAGCCACCCGTATCGCGAAAGAGAAGCGTCCTGATCTCGTGATTGATGGCCCGCTTCAGTACGATGCTGCGATCATGGAAAATGTCGCGAAATCAAAAGCGCCTGATTCCCCAGTTGCGGGTAAAGCCACTGTGTTCGTCTTCCCAGACTTGAACACAGGTAACACCACGTACAAAGCGGTACAGCGTTCTGCTGAGCTGGTTTCAATTGGTCCAATGCTGCAAGGCATGCGTAAGCCAGTCAACGACCTGTCTCGCGGCGCCTTGGTAGACGACATTGTTTACACTGTCGCACTGACCGCTATCCAAGCGAAACAAGCAGAAGACAACGGCCAAGCGTAAGCCTCGCCTCGTCTTGATTCAAAAGCCAGCACTCGTTGCTGGCTTTTTTGCGTTTGGGTTCACAACGCGATGTCCTCACCCGATCTAGCATAAGGGTCCATCCTTGTTTTGGAGTCGATGATGGCCACTCTATTTGATCCCGTGAGCCTGCGCCGTACCCTGCACCAATACCCTGAACTGTCCAACCACGAAGTGCAAAGTGCGCGCACCCTTGCCGCCCAATTGCGCGCCTTCGGATTTACGCCTCACACCGAGATTGGTGGACATGGTATTGTGGTTGAGATTGCCGGCAAGGCAGCCGGCCCCACCACCTTACTGCGTGCCGATTTTGATGCGCTTCCCATCCATGAACGCACCCACTGTGCCTATGCCTCAAACCATGAAGGCGTCATGCACGCATGCGGCCACGATGGCCACGCCACCGCTTTGTTAATGGTGGCGCACACCCTCGCGCAACAACCGCCACAGCGAGGCAAGGTACTCCTTGTTTTTCAACCTGCCGAAGAAACCGGTGAAGGAGCGGCACGCATGTGTGCTGATCCCTGCTTAGCGACGCAAGAGATAGATCAAGTCTATGCCTTTCATAATCTGCCGGGCTTTGCTCAACATCACATCGTAGTGCGTTCAGGCACCTTTGCCTGCGCGTCAACCGGCGTCGCGATACACCTTCGTGGCAAAACCTCCCATGCCGCTTATCCAGAACGCGGTATCAGTCCAGCCAGTGCCATGACCGAGGTTATGACCGCCTTAATGCAACTGCCGGAACAACATCACCCAGCCTTTAGTCTGGTCACCTTAGTACACGCGCAGTTGGGTGAACCCGCCTTTGGCGTTTCGCCCGGTGATGCCACCGTGATGGCTACGCTACGCAGCGATGACAACGCGACCTTCCACGCGATGAAAGCCAGCCTGACTGCCACGATTAACGCAATCGCGCAGCACGCGGGGCTAGAGGTATCCATTGCATGGCACGAGCCTTTTGTCGCCGCCTACAACCATCCGGATCATCACGCCCATGTGGTTGACGCCGCTCAAACTCTTGGGTTGTCAGTTCAAGCACTTACCGAGCCGATGCGATGGTCAGAAGATGTGGCCGAATTTCTCGCCCGATGGCCCGGCGCGTTGTTTGGGATTGGCAGCGGAGAGCATCACCCACAGCTGCACAACCCGGACTATGACTTTCCGGATGCGATTTTATCGACTGCACATGATTTATTCTGCGCCTTGGTGGCACGGCATCATGGTATGGCGCCGCCTCCGGCGACAGAGTGAACACTGGCAAAACAAAAAACAGGCCTGTTACGGAATCCGCAAAGGCCTGTTCATCCTGCTCAACGCCAAGTCAGCGCTAACGCATCACCCTTAGAACGACCACTGGGTGCCGATGGTAATGGTGCGGCCCGGGTCCGGCATGCTCACCACCGAGCCAGGTTGAATGGTGTAACGGTCCGTTAGATTATTGACCGTAATAAAGACACTGGCATCCGGCGTGATGTCGTAGTGGCTATAAATATCGACCAAGTATTCTGATGGGATTGCCACCACAGGACTTGCGGCACCGGTGCCTGTTAGCCAATCGGCAGGGTTCGACTTGCCGCTGTGGTAACGCACTGTAGTACCAATATCGAGCCGATCATCCAACCATTTATGGCCAATATTTAGGTGCCATTTACGCTCAGGTGGAATACGAGTCGGTGTGGTGCCCCACGCAAAGCCTAAGCTGTTACAGCGGTCCATGCCTGAACGTTCGGCTTGATCTTGCGAGCACACCAGCACCCTATCGTAAAACGTGGCAGAGAAGTGGCTATAAAAGCCTTGGTACGCGTAATGTGCCTGCAGCTCAATGCCAGACAGCGACAGCTCATCATAATTGGTGAAGGTAAAATTGCTGCGCCAAGACGGCATACCCGGCGTGCGATCGAGGACACCACCCGAAATAAAATCACTGACATGGTTATTAAAGTAAGACACCGTCATGGCGGCGCGACGTGTTTGCGCCAGTCCTAATTCCTGCAACCAAGCTCGGCCATCTAAGCTAACACCGTACTCTTGGTTAAACGACACTTCAGGATCCAGCGGGTTATACGGGTTGTAGCTAAATACCTCGTTAGAAATGGTCACTTCATACAAGCTCGGCAACCGCGCTGTGCGAGAGAGTTTGGCAAACACAGACGCCGAAGCGTTGATGTCATAATGCAACTCACCCATCAGGTCCCATTCGCCGCGATAGTGTAGGGATTGCTGGGTTTGCTTATCCAGCGATTGCGCCTCATGCCAGTTCACCCCAAGCTTTGCGGTCACCGGCGCGAGATCGATTTCACTATTGGCAAATATGCTCCACTCCGAGCGTTTTCCGTGGCGGGAAGTCGGTTCAGTAGTATAAAACTTGTCGGTGTCACCACGCGGTTCAAGGGTTTCTTTGGTGTAAGACACACCATAATCCACACTCACCGGCACACTCGACCATTCACTGCGGTTGACGATACTCGCGCCATGACGGTCGTTTTGATACTCATGCAGATATTGCTCTGCATTACTGCCTTTCGCCCAGAGCCCGTTGTATTGGTTCAACTTGGCGGACGTGTGCCACGCATTCGCATGCAGATTCAGCCAGCTTTGCGACGGCGACGTATAGCGATAATTCGCACTATAAGCATCCACATCCGCGGTTCCTAGCCCCCACTGTGGCATCAAGGTGTCGCCATCTTTCTCGTAGGTATACCAGTAGGCCATCAGCACCTCGCCCGCCTCTTGGCGGTGGTGCCGATAGCTGATATCCGCCTGATGACCATTGCCGAATTCTTTGTCCAATTTGGCGAGCCAAGAATCACTCTCAAAACTGGTATTACCCACCTCTTGGCCTGCACCAATCACGGGCTCTTCGTAGCGTTCAATACCCTTTTTGCCGGCAAAGTGGTTGCCTTTTTTGCGATGGCTAAATGCCAGCACACCACCAAGCCCATCACTCTGATAACCCAGCCCTACCATTGCAGACCCGTTATCAAATCCTTGATGATCACTGCGGTCGGCCAAGCGATAACGCATTTGCTCTTGGGCATCGTCACTCACTCGCGGCGAACGGGCGTTATTGTGGGCACGTAGCTTCACCACCGCACCAAAGCCCTCGCCATCACGAACAATATCTGTCGCATTGAGTGTGGTAGCAGTAATGGTGCCGCCAATCGCACCACTGGCATAAGGCGACCGCCCAATAGTGGCACCTTTATCCACCGACAGCGACGACAATAAGTCGGTATCAATATAGGTACGATCACTCACTCCCTGATAACCACGCGAGGTATGCGTCGACTGCAAACTGCCATCAATCAGCATCGCAACCCGCCCATGCCCCTGCAAACCACGAATACCGGGATCAATCGCACCGGCTTCGTTGTGCATGTTATTGAGCTGAATACTGGTGTTTCCCGAAAAGACATCCGCGTTACTGATCCCGCGAACCTTATCCAAATCCTCGCGCATCATCAGCGCATCGGAAAAGCGATCGGCATTGACCACCACGGTATCGATCGGCGCATCGTTTTCAGGCGCATCCTCTGCCGGTGCGGCAAGCGTGAGAGAAGGAAAAGCAAAAAAGGTAAGAATAAAAGAGGCGATTGGCTTTAACTGCATTGAACATTCCCCGTCAATAAAAAGCGACGGGGATGATAATGCAAATGGTTATCGTTTGCTAATCTTATTTAACGCAGATAATAAAGTAATAAAATGCTCAACAACACCATGAAAGCTTTTATCCCAACGCCAACCAAAATCCGACCCCGATCATCAGGGTGCCGGCGATTCGATTCAGCAATTGCACATTGCCCTTTTGCTGCAAAAACTGACGCAAGGTACGCCCACCGCTGGCATACAGCATAAGACAACTGAATTCCGTGCAAAGAATGATCAACACCAGCACGCTCAACTGGCTGGGTAGTGACATTGCAGGGTTAATAAACGGCGGCAACAGCGAGATCATAAACGCCCAACCTTTTGGGTTGGCAATGGCGGTCACAAAGCCTTGCGCGGCCAACGACAATGCCGAGGCTTCATTGGGGGTATCGTCATCATCATTTGGGATCGCCATCTTGCCGCGAGAGCGCCACATTTGTACGCCTAAATACGCCAAGTACACACCACCGACATATTTAAACACCTGAAACACCGCGGGATAGTTCAGCATCACCGTCGCCACACCAATGACAGAGGCGATCGCAACCAGCCCCACGCCGATAAGCTCGCCCCACATCATATGTAAGCTACGCTTAACGCCAATTGTCATGCCAAGGGTCATCGATAATGTCATGCACATGCCGGGCGTGACCGACACGAAAAAAAAGGTAGGGATGAACAGCGTCAGCATGGTGGTATCAATTAAAAGCGGAGACATAAAAACAACAGTCTTAACAGTTAGGTACAGGAGCTGTCAGTTAACGCGCTTTGCCTGCAGAGATCAAGCCCTTCGCTCACTTTATAACCGGACGGTTAGACTTATTGCCATTTGGACGTCTAGAAGTAAAAATATCCATTGACTTGTTTTTAACGAACCCATAGCATCAATAACCAGAGAGACCCGACAGCCAAGGTGCAAGGCGCTGGACAGCTGCGCGATGTCATAAGATTTATCGCTAAGGACATGTGATGATTGAGATAAAACAACTCAACAAGGTATTCGAACTCGGGGAGCGCCGAATTCATGCCCTTAAAGACATCAATTTATTTATTCCGAAAGGAAAAGTGTTTGGTGTGATTGGCGCCTCTGGCGCGGGCAAAAGCACGCTGATCCGGATGGTTAACCTGCTTGAACGCCCAACCAGCGGCTCAGTGACCGTGGGCGGCGTCAACCTTACTGCGTTGCCCAACCGTGAGTTAACCCAAGCGCGCCGTAAAATCGGCATGATCTTCCAACACTTTAACCTGCTGTCGTCGCGCACCGTGTTCGACAATATCGCCCTGCCGCTGGAGCTCAGTGGTACTCGCCGCGATGAGATTGAAACGCGCGTCAGCGAGTTGCTGGATTTGGTCGGCTTGGCCGATAAGCGTGATGTGTATCCTGCTAGCCTCAGTGGTGGACAAAAGCAGCGTGTCGCTATCGCTCGCGCGCTGGCGCCAAGCCCAAATGTATTGCTCTGTGATGAAGCAACCAGCGCGTTGGATCCAGCTACAACCCAATCAATTTTGTCGTTGCTGCAAACCATTAATGAAAAGCTCAACCTCACCATTTTGCTGATCACCCACGAAATGGATGTGGTGAAGCGCATTTGTCACGACGTAGCGATTATTGGTGATGGCGAACTGGTTGAGTCTGGCCCCGTGGGCGATATTTTTGCTCATCCTAAATCCGAGTTGGCGAAAAACTTTATTCGCTCCACCTTGGATTTGTCGGTGCCACACGACTACGCCCAACGCTTACAAAAAGACTACTTTAAAGGCAGCTATCCGCTGGTACGTCTAGAATTTACAGGCGCCACCGTCGACGAGCCACTGATCAGCCAGATGTCGCGCTTATTTAATATTGATATCAGCATCTTAAGTTCTGACATTGATTACGCCGGCGGCGTGAAATTTGGTCTACTCTTGGCGGAGATTATGGGCCCGAAAAGTGCTGTTGATGATGCGATTCACTACCTAAACAAACACCATGTCGCCACGGAGGTACTTGGCTATGTCGATTGATGCGTTAACCCAATGGATTGGACAAAACCAAGCACTGATTGAACTGCTGGCCGATGCCACCGGCCAAACCATTTACATGGTGTTGGTCTCAGGACTGCTTGGCTTTGTATTCGGGATACCACTTGGCGTGCTGTTGCACATCACCAAAAAAGGCGGACTGAAAGCACAGCCACGGGTTAATCAAATTTTGGGCGCCGTCGTGAACATCGGCCGTTCCATTCCGTTTATTATTTTGTTGGTGGCTATCATCCCATTCACTCGCTTTGTGGTGGGCACCTCCATCGGCACCGCGGCAGCCATTGTGCCGCTGACAGTCGGCGCGATTCCATTTATTGCGCGTTTGGTGGAAGGGGCGCTTTTAGAGCTGCCCGCAGGGTTGGAAGAAGCCGCAAAAGCGATGGGCGCAACCCCAACGCAAATTATTTACAAAGTGCTGCTGCCCGAAGCGCTGCCGGGGATCATCAATGGTGCCACCATCACCTTAGTCACCTTGGTGAGCTATTCCGCCATGGCGGGCGCTGTCGGCGGTGGCGGCCTCGGGGATGTGGGCATTCGCTACGGTTATCAGCGCTTTGATACCACCGTCATGCTGATCACGGTTGTGATGCTGGTCGTGCTGGTACAAGCGATTCAATCATGCGGAGATTACTTAGTGCGTCGCACAAATCACCGCTAAACACCCAAACACATAAACACAACATTTGTCCCAGCCACTTGGGATGCCACACGGCCACAAGTGGTACGGGACTACCGTCAAAACGGATACGTTTTTTAAAAGGGAGACAGACAATGAAAACCACGATTAAAACACTGCTTGCCACACTCGGACTGGCCTCAACCCTTGCCCTTACCGGCTGTGGTGAAAAAGAAGCTGCCGTGCAAGACAACAGCAAAATCACCGTTGGCGTCATGGCCGGTGAAGAAGCACAAGTGGCCGAATATGCGGTTCAAGAAGCCAAAAAACTCGGCCTTGAAGTGAAGCTCATTACCTTTACCGACTATGTGTCCCCTAACGCCGCCCTCGCCGATGGCTCTGTGGACGTGAATGCCTTCCAGCACAAACCGTACCTCGACGCACAAATCAAAGACCGTGGCTACGAGTTTGCGATTGCAGGCAACACCTTTGTGTATCCGATTGCGGCCTACTCTTACAAACTCGATAGCGTGGCCGATTTGCCTGAAGGCGGCAAAATTGCCGTACCTAACAACCCATCGAACCTTGGCCGTTCGCTGGTATTGCTGGAACAACAAGGCATTATCAAGCTCAAAGAAGGCGCTGGCATTAACGCCACTAAACTGGATATCGTTGAGAACCCGAAAAACGTGGAAATCATCGAGCTAGAAACCCCACAACTGCCTCGCTCACTGGAAGACGTGGACATTGCGATCATCAACAACACCTTTGCCGCGGGCGTGGGCCTAACCCCAAGCAAAGACGGCCTGTTTGTTGAAGACAAAGAATCGCCTTACGTGAACCTGATTGTGGCGCGCAAAGACAACGTAGACGCTGAAAACGTGAAAAACTTTGTTAAAGCCTACCAAACCGACGCGGTTTACAACGCCGCAATGGAAGTTTTTGACGGCGCAGTGGTAAAAGGCTGGTAAGACAACCGCTCGAAAAACATTCGCGCCTTGGTTCAGGCATCAAGCCTTATCACCATCGTTCGCAATAGAAACGATAGCAGTAAAAACGCCACAATCACTTGTGGCGTTTTTTTTAACCATAGCGCACTGTCTTTAACTTGCTGCCGTGACCGGAAGCACGCGTTTTAATATATCCGCAAGCGTCACCACGCCGATCATTTCCCCCTCTTTACTGACAACCGCAAGCTGAACGCTGGCCTCACGCATGCGCGCTAGCGCTTCGTAGATGGGGGTGTTGGCATCTAACACATACGCATTGCGAGCGACATCGCGTGCGAGTCGGTCTGCCGGTTCGAGTAGCGTATCCCGCACGTGCACCACCAACGGCTTAAGTCCCTCTTTGCCAGTCATTAAAATACGCAGATGCCCTGACGCCACGGCGACAGCACGCACCTCTGCCACCGTTGCATGTTTATCAACATGTGCCATCACCTGCCCCTGGGTGACCAAGGTTTCGATTGCAATCGAACTCAGATCGATCAACCCCGACAATTGCCGTTGAATCGCTGGTTGCAAAGTTCCCACTTGCCCAGAATGCTCAACCAATTGACGAATGGTCTGAATATCTTGTCCCCCGACCGCGGCGCTTTCTACCGGCTCAACCCCTGAGGCTTTCACCAAGCGATTGGCAATACGATTGATCCAGCGAAGTAACGGACGTAACGGCCACACATAAGCGCGCGAGACAACACCGATTGCCAAGGCTGACTTTTCTGGATGAGCAATCGACCAAGACTTCGGTGCCATCTCACCCACGACGAGGTGCAAAAATGTCACCACAAACAGCGCAAACCCGAAGGCCGCCGCATCAGCCGCCCAAGCGGGTAAACCAACCGCGAGAAAGACAGGCCCTACCCAGACATCCACCGCTGGTTTGGTGACCGCCCCGAGAGCAAAGGTACAAAAAGTGATCCCTAATTGCGCCCCTGCCAGCATCAAGGTCAAATCATTCATCCCACGCAACGCTGCCCGCGCCGACCCACTCTCTACCGCCATTTCTTCCAGACGATGTCGACGAGCGCCCATCAAGGCAAACTCGATAATGACAAAAAAGCCACTCAACACAATCAAAGCCAGCGTGATCACACTGACCACTAACGGATCGGTCATTGATTATCCTCCACAATGGGCTGCTCAATAAGAATGACCCGCACCGACGTGGGAATGTGCCGTTCAATGCTTAATACATCCACTTCAAGATGGCGCATAATTGGTTGACTCTCCGCCAGTTCGGATGGGTCAATCGGCAGCGCAATGGTCACCGTATCCCCTACGGCTGGCAATGCGCCACACGCCGCAATCAACACGCCAGCAATGGTTTCGACATCGCCCCGCGGCAGATCATAGCCAATCGCACGCTCCACTTCGTCGATGTGCACATCACCGTCCATCAACCAGACATTGTCGCTTTCAGGGACAACCGCCTCGGCATGATCACTATCATGCTCGTCGGTAATTTCCCCCACGATCTCCATGGCCAAATCTTCAATCGTTAATACACCAGCAAAGCCGCCATATTCATCAATCACACACGCCAGTTGATTGGTCGTGCGCACCAACTGATCTAGCGCATTTGGCAACGGCATTAATGTGGGGAGGACACTGGCAGGACGCATCACTGACGCCACGGTATCATTTGAATCCGCCTCTGTTTTCGCGAGGACATCTGACAGGTGAACCACACCCACAGGCGCATCATTATCATCAAGCACAGGATAACGAGTATGGGCTTGCGCCATCAGCGCCAACAATTCGGACAGCTTGGTTTCTGGCGACACCCAATCAACTTGCGAACGCGGCACCATCGCATGCTCAACATCGCGCGCAGGAAAATCCAGGATCCGATCCATCATCAGTGACAACTCCACCGGCAAATCCCCGCTCTCTCGCGAGTCGGCGATAATATGGTGTAAGTCGTCTTCTGAGGCACTCATATCAAGATCATGCACCGGTTGAATCCCCACCATCCGTAGCACCAGGTTGGCGGATTTATCAAAGAAACTGATGATCCAACCAAACACCGACATATAAATCAGTGTCGAACGCGACATCATACGCGCCATGGGTTCAGCATTGGCAATGGCTAAGTTTTTCGGGTAAAGCTCACCCATAATCATTTGCACAATCATCGCCACCGCAAGCGTCGCCATGGTGCCAATCGCGATCCCCGCTTCCAGCGACAAGCCTAGTTGTTGCAATAAAACGCCCATCGACTCGCCGACCAACGGCTCGGCAACAAAGCCCAACACCAAGCCGGTGACCGTGATACCAAGCTGCGCGCCAGATAACATAAAGCTCGTCCGCTTTGTCACCGCCAGCGCCCGCTTTGCCGACGCATCGCCCGTCGCAGCTAAGGTCGCAAGCTTTGCGCGATCAACCGCCATATAGGCAAACTCTTGCGCCACAAAGTAGCCATTGGCGGCAATAATTAACAAAATAAAGAAAAGACCGAGCAGGAGGGTAATCATAGGTTCAATCATGACTGCATCCTTTGTTGGTGACAACGTACCAGTGAAGGGGAGTGACAATCGACGCGTGTTGGATCCACAAAATATGCCTTATGCAGAGATAGGAATTGGAGTATATTCTGGTGATATCGATACAGTCTAGTTAATTTTTGTACACCGTTCGCGGAAGAAATAATCCCATTCAGGAAAGACTTCCACCCCGCTTGACCCTCACCACCACTGCCAGTGATGTTCGTGACAATATCGACGTCTGATTCGCGAACTCGCTCCATCACCTCACGGAAGTGATCTATGTTGTGGCTAATGCCGCCCATTTCAGGATCACGCATGTGAATATGAGCGACACTGGCACCAGCACGCGCCGCTTCAATACAGTTATCGGCAATCTGTTTTGGCGTGATTGGCACATTGGGGTTTTTGCCCGTGGTATCGCCCGCACCGGTAACGGCGCAGGTAAGAATGACGCTGCGATGAAAATCTTTGACGGCGCAGTGGTAAAAGGCTGGTAAGCCAGTCCGCTCACCACACTAAAATGCTTAAGCCCGCGCTGAAAAGTGCGGGCTTTTTGGTCGAGTGAATAATTTAGTTAAATCGATCTCTAACGGTACGATTTTCATGACGCCTTCCTCTTACACCAATTTCCCTCGTCATGCCACTCCGCTTACCTACCAACACATCAATAACTGCTTTTTAGCATATTCAACAGACCCGGATAAGCCGCTTCTAACTCCTCCCTTCGAAGTTTGGCGAATGACCGATTACCGCGATCAACATGACTAATTAGCCCTGAATCTTTCAGAACTTTAAAGTGATGTGACCGCGTTGCCTTCGTAACCGTCAGGCCAAAAGAGGTGCAATGCCTTTCTGCATCAGCCTCATCATTGATTAAGTCAACGATAATTTTCAACCTAATGGGATGTGCGAGCGCCTTCAAGATCTCCAGCAGCTCGTCTCCGCTGTTCTGCGTTCCTGTTTCAACTTTTGCCATGACATTCCTACCTGCTCAAAAACACAAACATATTGACATGCTTTTCATACATACGTAAGGTTCGAAACTTATCGAACGTATGATGAAACACAAACATATGTATCTTCTCATATGAATGTGTTTTTTCAAACTTTGAAATGAATAAGTCAAAGCGTTACGACATCTTTTAGTAACGCGCAGAGAGGTAAGAGGTATAGATGGAACTTAGAGGTGCAACAATTTGTTCGAGGCTAAATCAGCCACAGCGCAGTTCAGTGGAAGACGGCTCTATATCATGGTCCGAGGGTATTATTTTAAGACGCCCTAACAACCTTCCAATAATTACAAGTCTATAGGGTTCATAATCTATGACTACACTTAATAGAAGTACAAATTCATTAATCTTGTTTTCCGTACTATTAGCTGTATTTGTTGTACCAAGCTCCATTTCAGGTACCGCGATTGCACTGCCTTATATTAGCGCAGATATACAATCTGATCTCGCAAGTCTTCAATGGGTAGTGAATGCGTTCAACCTGACGTTCGCTTGTTTTACACTGATTTGGGGGAAACTCTCTGATATTTTTGGTCGAAAGCGCTCTTTTATTGCTGGTGCATTGATTTACACATTAGCATCAATTGGCTCTGTTTTAGCCAGCAATGCGCTGTGGCTAGATATTTTCCGAGCTTTATCTGGTGTAGGAGGAGCCGCTATTTTCTCATGTGGTAGTGCCATTTTTGTACATGTATTCGAAGGAAAGCAACGTACCAAAGCATTCGCATTATTTGGGACGACAGCAGGATTAGGCATTACATTGGGTCCTACAATTTCAGGACTACTATTAGAAATGTGGAGCTGGCATGCCATTTTCGCCATGCATGCAGTCGCGCTTTTTGTTGTACTGCTGGTTAGTACTAAAATCCCTTCAGATCAAGCAGAGGATGCATGCCTTTCACAAGTAGATATATTGGGTTCACTACTTTTCATTTCAAGTATGTTCTTACTAATGCTTACTCTGTCAAAAGGTTATGATTGGGGATGGGAAAGCTCAGAAATCCTGCTAACATTAACTAGCGGAGCTATACTGTTTATTCTATTTATTATCCGCGCTCAATTAGCCAAAAATCCTGTACTTAATTTAAGTCTACTTAAAAATCGTAAGTTTTTAGGTTTTATCTTAGTTCCAGTCGTTGCGAGTTTCACTTTCGTCACTTTGTTAACCTATTTCCCGACCTATCTGACAGGCCCTATGCAGCTAACAGCCTCAAAATCTGGACTAATGATGCTCTTTCTAACGTCACCAGTTCTAATATTTCCTTTGATTGTCGGGAAATTGGCATCAAGAGGAGTGAGTTCTAAGCTTCTAATGTATATAAGTATTTTAAGCATGTTGATAGGAACGTCACTACTGTTATCATCCATTGATATTGTTCTTAACCTCCCAGTTTTATCTATCTCTTTATTATTAATCGGGATAGGTATGGGAATGTCCGCCGGACTTGTAGATGGAGAAGCGCTAAGTTGTGTTGATTCAAATGAAATAGGTATGGCTGCGGGATTATTGAATACCTTTAGACTAGGAAGTGAAGCCATTGCAGTCGCCTTGTATGGGTCATTACTCAGTTCAACCTTGTCTAGGATTGTTCCTGTTAACTTACATGCTTTTGAATTACCAAATATCGACGAATGGGTGAATGGCATTACATCCGGTAACTTTGTTTCAATGGTTGAAGCAATCTCTGGAGTCAATCAAGAGTCTCTATTAAAAGAAGTGATTACCACCTATAACGATGCGTTTACAGCCACAAATGTTGTACTCGTTTCAATCGCCTTACTGGTTAGCTTAATGGTATTCGGGCTCTTGCGTAAAGAGCCGAAACGATCACCTGCCGAAGCTTTAGATATATAGGATATATCATTGATGAACTATCGCTAAAACACTGATAAAATTTTCAACCTGTAACGCCATTCGGTTGGAATCGAGTGGCGTTTCTGTTCTTTCTCTACACTGGCAGGCATTAATCGTGTATTCTGACGGCAATTAAGTTAATGAGGACACACTGTGAAGTCAGATAAGTACCTTTCAGTCATCACCTTTTACGTGATTATCTTAGCGCTATCAATTGCAAGCGGCTATCAGTACATTGGTGACTTTATTGAAAAGGGGGTAAACTCAGCAGGTACCTTCATTAGCTATTTTGTGTTAATTGCTTTGTTTTCTATTTACAAAGGCGTTTCGTTATTCACTCGAAAGCAACTGCTTTTTCTCGCCGTTTTATCAGTATTGACTACCCTCACCTCTTACTTATATCCGTATTTTAAATACTCAGAGCAAAATCCAAGCGACTTAATGTCAACGTTCATTTATGACCTCGTAATAAACGTAATCATTTTTTCTTTGCTTTTTAAAGAATCAAAGCGTGAAAGGAGCCAAAGCACTCCCGAGCAGAAGATTATCTAGTCCCAAGCTACACTGTCATCAGCAACCCGATTGATCTATTCGCATGGAGACAGATCGTTATGACAACAACGCCCAAACATCCATTGAGTGCTTTTTATCCAGCGGTGTTCTTGGGCAACCAAGAAGCACTTCAAGCTTACTTAGACGAAGCGGTGCAAACGGGCGATCCCGCATTTATCGCCGATGCACTAGGTGTGTTCGCACGTGCCAAAGGAATGGCAGATATCGCCAAGCACACCGGTCTTTCGAGAGAAACGCTCTACCGCACACTCAGACAAAAAGGCAATCCCTCAATACACTGATCGCGATTGTGAATGCGTTAGGGCTGGCGTTGAGGCTTGGTGTTCCGAAGTCACTGAAGTCATAGTGCTGATAGCGGAACTGCTATCAAATGCGTGATGTCACTCAGCTGGTCATTCTGTGAAATGAGCAATCCCGCGCTAGACAGTGCGGACTTTGGGTGATGTAACGCGAAAAGATAAGTCGACGTCATTATGGCTTGGAAATGAACAGGAATTTGTCAGTGATTTTGCTAATTTAGTGAACCACGGATTATCTAAGATATAGAAACTCTGGTTAGCATAAGACAATAAACTTAAAGCATTACTTTCCGTTCGCGCGTAACTGCGCTTCAGCACCTCTGACCGAGTAGCTCCCGAGGTGTTGGCTAGGTATCGCTGGCAAGCACTTGGCGCAAATACTATTGGTGACTGTTGTGACATCGCCCCAAAGCACATTAAAGCCCTAGCCGATTGGACTCCGCCCCATATAGATCTTCAACTTGAATGGAATAAATAGAGAACAAATTGAGAATTTTGTTCTCTATTTATAAGCGCTCTCTCTACGTACACTCATAAAAAACAACGAACTGAAGTGGTAACTGATGAGCGACACACAACGGAAAATTAAATGGGGTATTGCAGGCCTAGGCAATATCGCTAATCGATTCACAACGGCATTAACAGAGCATTGCCTGCATGGTGAACTCTATGCACTTTCAGCAAGAGACCCTTCACGCGCAGCCACATTTGCCAACAAATTTGGTTGTAAAAAGGCTTATGGTTCTTATGAAGAGATGGCTAAAGATCCAAAGGTTGAAGCCGTTTATATCGCCACGGTTCACCCATACCACAAACCACTAGCCAAATTGTTTCTAAGCAATAACAAGCACGTATTGGTCGAGAAACCTGCGTTTACCAACCTTGCTGACTGGCTTGAGATGAAAGCCCTCGCGAAGCAAAATGGCGTAATGTTACTAGAGGCGATGAAAACCGTCGTGTTTCCCGCGTATCGCGAGCTCAAATCATTCTTGGTCGACAACGACATTCAGATAGATTCAATAGAAGCCAGCTTTGGCAACCAGCATGACTATGATCCTGAGTTGTTTATCTTCAATCCTGATTTAGCAGGCGGAGCAACGCTTGATGTGGGCGTATACGGGCTTTGGTTCTTCTACGACTTATGCCGCATTCTGGAAGTGACTCCTTCAAAACCTCGGGTCAAAATATCGTGCCTTAATGAAGGCTCGAATGTCGATACCGATGCCTGCTTTGAATTCTCAGGAACCATTAGCGGCACGATATCAGCATCAATAGTTCAAAATCTTCCTCGCTCCGCACGTTTGACTGGGCCTGATATTGACATCACCATTCAAGAAAAATGGTGGAATCCGGCCTGTATTGAGATTGAACATCGAGGAAAAAAGTCGACCATCGACCATCGAGTGAAGGGGAATGGATTCGAGTTTGAAATCGATCATTTTTCTGAGCTGGTTCTTCAAGGCAAAACTGAATCGGATATCCTAAGCTCAGAGATCACCTCTCGCGTTCTCGATACGATGGAAAAAGCACTCATTGATTCTGGCTATCAACATTTAACTCAACCTCGTCGTTAGGAAAAAAATTGGGCAACCTTAAGCGCAAGCTGGAACTGTATGAAAAGATATTTCAGGCTTTCGGGCCTGGAGTATCACACTGTCAAGTCAACCAACTGGCCGCACTGCTGCACGTAAGTGAACGTCACGTTCAAACCTTACTCAAAGCAATGACAGCGCAAGGCTGGATTGAATGGCAAGCCAGTTCAGGTCGCAGAAAGAAAGCACGACTAACTTGTCTCGTTGAGCCCATTGAAGCATGTTACCGATACGCACAAATCCAAGCTGAAGCAGGCAACATAGAACAAGTGTTTAACACGTTAAGCTTCAATGGCCGAAATTCAGGCTCTGAACTGCAAGCTTTTCTCAGCAGTACCAATCAATCGGTACAGAATGTCGCCTATATCCCCTTTCACCGAGAATTAGAGGAGCTTCACCCTCAACGTGTTCTTAGACGCACTGAACGGTTTTTGGTGATGCAAATTTGCCAACGCCTAACGTTCGTTCAACACGATAAAGTCTGTGGTGATTTAGCTTATCACTGGCAACACAATCACGACGCCACGCAATGGCGATTCCAAGTTCGTAATGGTGTGCAATTTCATAACGGTCGAACGCTTGAACCTCAAGACATAGCACACTGCCTTAACCTACTCTCTCAAAGCCAAAAATGGCACCGCTGTTATCAGCATATTAAGGAGGTCTCTGTCTCGGAAGACAATGTTATCGTGGTGAATTTGAATCAGCCTGATTGGCATTTACCACGCGCACTTTCCAGAGCAGAGGCTTCGATTTTTGAATACGCATCAACCGAACGTCTGATTGGTTCTGGCGCTTTCTCATTAGAGATTTTCTCGAGCAAAATGCTGAGATTGAGCCGCAATAGCGCTTATTCTCACGGCACACCTGTTCTCAATCGAGTCGAACTGTGGGTCTATCCTGAGTGGGCACAAAGTAAAGCTTGCGCTCAGAATCAGATATGCGTGAAACTGCCCGAAAAGACGGTCACCGTGAGTGGTGATGGCTATTCTTCTCAACAGAATTTCAGTTCAACGTTTTTCAAAGTTCAAAACCCAACCTTGTCTAACGCACTTTGCGAGTTCAATGTTGAAGATACCTCTGAATGCCAAGTCCTATTCAAGCAATTATCAGCGCCTGGCCAGAACTGCGTTAGTGTGGAATATGGACACTACCTAACCGACAAAGACGCTTCGGTATGCAGCATTATTGACGAGAACAACACCTTTGCCTCGTGGTTGAGCTTCTTCCATCGCTTCCCATTTGAGAACTTAAGGCTACCTGTTGAGATGTTAGATACAATCGAGCAAGGCTTGGCTTCAATTCGACAGGAGCCGAACGTTGAGATAGCGACGGACAAATTATTAGCGCTTCGAGATTGGTTAAATGATTCTGGAATAGTGGTCGAGCTCAAGCAAGAAGTATTCAATTTGAACGTTTCTGAAAAAATACACGGTGCAGAAGTGAATGGTTTTGGTTGGTGCGATCTAGACAAGTTGTGGATTAACCATTTGTAAATGGTGATCATGCTAAAGGTAAGCTATTAGGCTCAAGGACTTATCATTGACGCTCCGGTGAGAGAAAGTTAGGCAAGACTCAACAGCTCCTATACTAATGACTCATTACCTGAAATAAGGACACAGGTGTAACCCTCCCCAAAAACAGGCGATCCCACATTTATCACCGATGCACTGGGCGTGGTCGCTCGTGCCAAAGGAATGACAGATATCGACAAGCAAACCGGTCTTTCACGAGAAACGCTCTACCGCACACTCAGCCAAAAAGGCAATCCTAACCTCAAGACACTGATCGCGATTGTGGATGCGTTAGGAGTCGAGTTAAGGCTTGGTGATTCGAAGTCAGTGAAGTCATAGCGGCGATAGCGGTGCTGCTATAGCAAGCCCCGCATTGAAAATGCGAGCTTTTTAGTGGTGTAACGCGAAAAGGATAAGTCGGACGTCGCTCTGACTTGGAAATGGACAAAACCGAGTTACGAACCAAAGCACGCTCTGATTGTTCGGATTACCTCAGGTATTGCAACCATGCGCTCAGCAGACACGAAGGTAGCCAAATTCACTTATCCACTACAGGAGCTGCTAAGGTTATTGCGTAAGTAAGAGCAAGTAATGAACATGGTGGCTTTGCCTAAGTGTTTGATTTTATGTGTTACGTGGTTTTTTGTGATGAACTTTGTCGACGAAAACCCTTGATTATGCAAAAATGCGCAAAAGATTTTCAAGAAATTTTGTGTAAGATGGCAAACGAAAATACTGGGCTTCATTCTGCAAAGCGAAATAAAAAAGACGAGTTTTATACGCAGTTAACCGATATTGAAAGAGAGCTACGTCATTATCGGAAGCAGTTTCAAGGAAAAATCGTATACTGCAATTGCGACGACCCGTACATAAGCGCATTCTTTGAGTATTTCGCCAAAAACTTCGAGTACCTTGGGCTAAAGAAGCTTATTACTACGTGCTACAAAAATCAGAGATTTGATTTATTCAGTCAAGGCGATTCTGAAGCCGCCATCAAGTTGGAATATACTGGTGGGGCAAAAGATAACCTTCCAACCCCAGACGATATAGGCGTTACTAATCTGCAAGGTGATGGCGACTTTAGAAGTGACGAATGTATTGAGATATTAAAAGAAGCAGATATAGTTGTTACTAACCCTCCGTTCTCTTTGTTTGGAGAATATGTATCTCAATTAGCTGCCTACAACAAGAAATTCATAATCATAGGGCATCAAAACGCCATTACCTACAAAGACGTGTTCCCACTAATTAGGGATAACCGAATGTGGCTGGGTTATGGTTTCAAACGAAATATGGCTCACTTTGTAGCACCTCACTACGAAGACACAGCTTCGGATAATGACCATAAAGAAGGAATGATTCGAGTTTCGGGTGTAGTCTGGTATACCAGTCTAGATCACAATAAACGACACGAAGAGATGATTCTAGTTAAAAGGTACTGTGGCAATGAGTCAGATTACCCTTACTATGACAACTTCGATGCGATTGAAGTGTCTAGAACGCAAAACATCCCAATGGATTATGAGGGGGCTATGGGGGTTCCAATTACATTTCTAACAAAATATAACCCCGATCAGTTTGATATTCTAGGGTGTAGCTATTCTTACGGTGAGCCGATTGGCTACCATAAAGAGGGTTGTGGTTACGGTGCTAGCGTAGATGGAAAGCAAATTTACAAAAGGCTCTTCATTCGCAATAAAAATCCGATTAATTAAGAGATTTGAATGGACATTGAATTAGAAAAAATTACGATCAGGCAGTTGGTTAATAACTATCAGGACAACGAAGAGGCTGGAGTTACAGGATTTGATGGTTTATTGAACATTCGTCCTCCTTACCAACGTGAATTCGTTTATAGTGATAAGCAAAGAGAAGCAGTAATTAACACTGTAACTCGAGGCTTTCCGCTAAATATGATGTACTGGGCGGTTACTGATAATGGCTTTGAAATAATTGATGGTCAGCAGCGTACCGTGTCTATTTGTCAGTTTGTAGACGGGGTGTATTCGTACAACAATAGATACTTTCATAACCTTCAGAAGGATGAACAGGATGCGATTCTTGATTATGAGTTAACCGTTTATAAATGTAGTGGCACGGATAGTGAAAAACTGGATTGGTTCAGAACAATCAACATTGCTGGAGAGAAGCTTACAGAGCAAGAACTGCGAAACGCAGTTTATTCTGGTTCATGGACCTCTGATGTAAAACGATATTTCTCCAAAACCCAGTGTGCTGCTTATCAGCTTGCTGATAAATATATGTCAGGTTCGCCTATTCGCCAAGACTATCTTGAAACTGCAATWTCTTGGATAAATGAAGGTGATGTTGATGGATATATGGCTAAGCATCAGCATGACCTTAATGCCACACCTCTATGGCTTTATTTTCAGACAGTAATTAATTGGGTTACAGCTACCTTTCCTAAGTACCGAAAAGAGATGAAAGGAATTGCTTGGGGTGTTCTTTATAATAGACATAAAACAGATAGTCTTGACCCTAAAACCATAGAAGCTGAATTAGTTCAACTCATGAGTGATGATGAGGTTACGAAAAAGAAAGGTATTTATGAGTATTTGCTCACGCGAGATGAAAAGCATTTAAGCATAAGAGTTTTCACCGATAGTCAAAAGCGAACGCTTTATGAGCGCCAAAAAGGAATATGCCCCGCTTGTTCTGAGCACTTTGAACTAAAACAGATGGAAGCGGATCATATAACTCCTTGGTCGCAAGGCGGAAAAACAGATTTGAAGAATGGGCAAATGCTGTGTAGAGATTGTAACAGGCGTAAATCCAATAAGTAAAAAATGCGGGACGGTAACTAACTGTTATGCATCTTTAGTTGAATCAAATCAAAGAATTCGTCACTGTCCATCTAATCTAATACATTGCAGCCCTAGCGGGCTGCTGTTTGGTCTGGTGGTCGCACTGACTGTACAGCAAGTACCGAGATTATGGCGCATGAAATGATGATGCACGCGCTAGGGTTCTCCTCCCACTTTAATGGTTTTGGTGAAGGGCTTGCTTTCGGTGCTACTGCTAAAACGGCGTTGCGTACACTGTACAATAATCCAGCGCAAACTGACCCTGAAAACATGGAAATCTACCACTACGAGTAATTCCAGCCCAATTACTCAAAGCACTTCAATTGGAGTGTTTTTTGTATTCTCTTTAGACTGGTTAACAACATAGAAATAAAACAGAGCTATATTTGACCAGTGTGACGTATTCATTAGTTAAATTAGGGAAAACGGAAGGTTATAGATTCCATGTTTATAACCAGCTAGCAAGAAAAGGGGCAGAAATACGTTAGTGCAAATGAACTAACGTATTTATTTAGGGTAAGAAAAAGTATCTTAAAGCTTTAACGCTAGTATCTATTGGAGGTTCTCTTTTATCCTATCAAACCAACCACAGACCTCTTCGTAAGCTCCAAGCTGTCTGAGATCCTCGACAGTGACAAGCGGAGCTGCTTTTTCGGATAGAATCCTTTTTATCGATCCTGCGCCTTCACCAGCTATTTCATTATTGCCCGCAGCCTTTAGCTCCTTCAAAAATATCGATAAATCCTTTGGAATATTCTTATGTTTCCATTCATTTTCCCAACCATCCACTAAGTCAATGAAGTCATCGTCAATAGGGTAAACTTCTTTAAGCAAGCGAGGATGAATATAATTTTCTACCTCTAGCATATTGGTTAATGTAGCCCAAGATCCTTCTCTCTGGTTAACTTGATCGACAGCAAGCTGGTACTTAGATACATCATTATCATATATATGAACTTCGGGCTTATTCAATTTAGCTAAGTAGTTGTTATTAACCCAATGCATTAAAGTGCCACCGCCTAAGAATATCGTTAATATGCGGTCATCATTTTTCAAGTCTAGATCGAATAGTTTGCCCATATGACTAAAGAACTCAACATCAGTTGGCCCTTCCAGACAAAGGATGGTTTGCACACCTAAGTTATCTATTGAGAGCGATACGTCAGGTAACATACCTAACGTGTTTGCAATAGCCTCCAAGTTTTCTTGACTCCCTTTACGAACGATAGTAGAGCCGTCTACTCGATCAATAAATCGGATTTTATCTGTATTCACCAGCCCCGCCAGCGACGGGCTATGCGTAGTAATCAGCACTTGAGTATTAGAATTTTCCGATAGATCTACAAGAGCATTAAAAAGTTCAACCTGCCATGTTGGGTGCTGTGATGTTTCGGGTTCTTCAATTGCGTAGATAACGTTACGCTCTTCTGAGTTCTTACGCTCAGCTTCCGCACGGAAGTAATTAAGCAAAATTAACCGCCTTACACCACTCCCTCTTTTATTGATCGGAATGCCATCGTCACAGTTGAATGAGAACGAAAATAATGACTCCCAAGGTTTGTGGGTCATCTCAGGAGAAAGAACATCGGCAATCTCTGGACTCATTTCCTTGAGCTTTGCTAGTGTATTGTGTCCTAATTGTTCAGCTTTGATTCTAATTTGCTCTTTTACATCCTCAAGCTCAGCCTCTAATTGACTAATGGCTGTTTTTGTGATTGCTTTAAGAGGATCTTGAACTTCTTTATCTGAGTCTTTGTTTGCACGGTCAGATTGAAAAATAAAGAACAGCGGCAAGTCTAACTTTAATGACTCCCAAATTTTCTTCCCATCCTCTTTATCAATTGGGACTTCTATAACAGAAAAATCATTCAGATTTTCAACACCGTATATTGCTTGACGGATGGAAGAGCTTTTATGCTTCTTGACTTCGTTGACATCAAGCTGGTCTTTATAGTCATCTAGAAGTTTCTTTAAATCTGCAATTTTCTGGGTTATCAGAGGTGAGTCAAATGCTGTTGGGTAGTTGGCAACTAGATACGTTTTTAGGGATGATGCCGTTAGTTTATCTTTTGAACAATCCCATACTTTCTTTATAGATAGGTTGTTGTCACTATCTAGAAGATACTCCTTTTTCAGGTCTGTTGGTACGGTATCTATCGTGTATTCCTTATCTTCAGGCTTGAAGGAGACTTGAATTGACATGAAGTCTTGATCAGACGCATGAACGTTGTGGTCGTTAATATCTATTTTCACTGTATCATTATTGAAAAATATCTCTAATGCTTCGAGAATCGTAGATTTACCAATGTCATTTTTACCAATTATCACATTAAAATTTTCATCAAAATCGACAGACACATCCCTGTAACCACGAAAATTTTTCAACGTCAATTTTGTAATCTTCACCCCGTACTCCTTAAGCCAATGAGAAATGGATTGCTACCAAAGCCATAGACACTTTGTGGCATAAGAAAGAATAGGTCAAAGAATCTCATATAGAAATGAGGCGCAGAGCAGTCCTAGCTCAGAATGGGGCAAAAATGAGCTAGTACCCCACTCCCTCCAAAACCACTTGTCCGCTTCCTAATCCTTCCTATGCTGGCTCTCCACTTCTTCGGCGAGCATGCCGTAGATGACGATCAGGTTATAACTGACCATGCCGAGGACTTGGCCGTTTTCAATAACAGGGGCGCGGCTGATGCCGAAGCGTTCAAATAAACGGGCGCAGTATTTCACATTCATATTGGGAGAGACGCTAAGCGCGGGTTTGGTCATAATTTCATAAACATTCACCCGTGATGGGGCGCGGTTTTTGGCGAGCACTTTTTTGGCAATGTCGTTCATTAACACAATGCCGAATTCGTCATGCTCATCGCGTTTATTGACGATAATCGCTTTCACTTCTTGTTCGCGTGCAATGCGGATCGCTTCTTCGACCGTGGTGAGCCCATCAATACACACGGCATGGGCATGCATCACATCTCTTACCGTTTTATGTTGTTTCATAACTCGTCCTTCACCACTTCGGTTAATTCTCGCATTTGGTGGGCCACGCCCACGGCATCTTCCACATCAATTTGCACCGCAATGCCACTGCCGGAGGTGGCATCAAACTCGCCCACGTCATTAATGGTTTCGAGTATGGCGCGTGATAAGTGCTCTTCCACCAGGAAGATGGCCACGTCTCGCTGCACATCCAGCGTCAGCCCTAAAAAGGTTTTCTTTTTCACCAAGCCTTCGCCACGCGCGTTGTTAATGATGGTCGCGCCGGTAGCGCCGGCTTGTCTGGCGGCATCGAGCACCGCATCGGTTTTGGCATCTTCAATAAACGCCATGATTAATTTGAACCGCATAGGCTCTCCTTGCGATGAACGCTGTGCGTGCTTTTTCTGTAAATAGGCTGTGATTTGGGCATAGCCCATCACGGTGATCATCGGAAACAAACTGGCAAACGCAATTAAGCCAAAACCATCAAGCATCGGGTTTCTTCCCGGTACGGTAGAGGCTAGCCCTAACCCCAGCGCCGTCACCAAGGGTACGGTGACAGTTGAGGTGGTTACCCCTCCAGAATCATAGGCCAAGGGCACGATAAACGGCGGGGCAAAATAGGTTTGGATCACCACCACCACATAGCCGGTGATGATGTAGTAATGGAGCGGGTCGCCCACCACAATGCGATAGCATCCCAAGGCAATTCCCATTGCCACGCCAAGCGCCACCGAGGCCCGCAAGCCGTTCACTCGAATCGCCCCACCCGAAACCTTGGCCGCTTTGATCGCCACCGCGATTAATGAGGGTTCGGCCACCGTGGTGCTAAAACCTATCGCGGCACCAAATAGGTACACCCAGTAATAGGCTTGCCAGTTAATCTCGCCGCCCGCTTTGAGTGCTGCGCCGACAAAATCAGTGGCAGTGAGCTGCTCAGCCATCGAGGCCCCAAGCGGGAATAGCGCCAGCTCCAGCCCCATTAAAAATAGGCTCAAGCCCAAGATGACATAGAAAAAACCGAGAAAGATCCGTTTGGGGTTGTTGAGCGCTTTGCGCAATACAAAGAGTTGAAAGCCAAAGATGATCGCGATAATCGGGATCACATCGCGCACGGTGGAGAAAAAGGTGTCGATAAACAGGCGCAGAGCATCCATCACGCCACCACCATGCCGTAAGCCATTACAAAGATCATCGGTGATAGCGAGGCGAACGCAATCAAACCAAAACCATCCACCATCGGGTTACGCCCTTTAATCACGGTTGCCAACCCCACGCCGAGCGCGGTCACCAATGGCACTGTAATCGTGGAGGTGGTTACCCCACCCGAGTCATAGGCAATGCCGATAATGCTGGGCGGTGCCACCATAGTCATCGCCACCACCAGCAAGTAGCCGCCGATAATTAAGCGGTGGATCGGCCAACCTTTAATAATCCGCACTACGCCAAGCACAATCGCAAAGCCGACAGAAAGCGCCACGGTTAGCCGCAGCCCATTGGCGTAGCTGTCTTTGGCTGCCTCTGTGGTGTGTATCATCCCGCCGTTAGCGGCCACATCTGCCGCTTCCGCCGCCACCGCGGTGAGTGCGGGTTCCGCAATCGTGGTGCCAAAGCCAAGTAGAAAGGCAAACGCAATTAACCACCCTAAACTGCCTTTGTGGGCCAGCGAATGCGCCATCGATTCGCCAATCGGGAACTGCCCCATGTCTAAGCCGTACACAAATAAAGTCAGCCCAACGACCACGAGCACTAGCCCAATGGTGATGGATAACCAATTGGGCAATGGCTGGTTAAGGACAACCACTTGAAAGAAACCAATCACTAAAATGATGGGTAAGAGATCGCGAAAACTGCCAAGTAGTGATTTGAACAACGCCTGCATGTGGGTGACATGACTCCCTGCGTAACGAACATCGACCTTGAAAAGGCACAGTGTTTATATGCCTATTTATGTTAGCACTCCCAATGTGCGGTGCGAGTGACAAAGCAGAAAACTGCGCGATCAAACCAATTTTCGCTGCCACACGTAACAGGATACAAAGCAACCACTTGCGCTTAGTGGAAAAGCCCCTTAGCGTTAACAGCAGAGATTTCGTCACCCTTTTAGGACTCTAGGCATGAATATTTTAATCACAGGTGGCACGGGCCTGATTGGCAAAGCCTTGGTCGCCAAGCTGCAGCCTCAACATCAACTCACCGTGCTCTCGCGCGACAAAGAAAAGGTGACAAAGATATTCGGGGACTCGGTCGCCGCGATAGAGCGTCTTGACGACCTTCCCCACCTGAATGATTTTGATGCTGTGATTAACCTTGCCGGTGAGCCAATTGCCGATAAGCGTTGGAGCGAGCAGCAAAAAGGGATCATTTGTACCAGCCGTTGGGGGCTAACAGAAAAGCTGGTCGAGAAAATCCATGCCAGCAGCACGCCACCCCACACCTTTATTAGCGGTTCGGCAGTGGGGTACTACGGCGATCAGCAAGACCATCCGTTCGATGAAACCTTGGTGGTTCATGCCGATGATTTTGCCCAGCATGTGTGTCATCAGTGGGAAAAAATTGCCTTAAAAGGCGCCTCGCAACACACGCGAGTCTGCCTGCTGCGTACCGGTGTGGTGTTAAGCGCCGAAGGCGGCGCGCTAAAACGGATGATGTTGCCCTACCAACTTGGCCTTGGTGGCCCGATTGGTAAAGGCCAACAATACATGCCGTGGATCCATATTGATGATATGGTCGCAGCAATCATACATTTGCTTGACTCGCCTGCACTGCAAGGGCCGTTTAACTGTACCGCGCCAGAGCCGGTCACCAATAAACGCTTTAGTCAGGCGCTAGCCAGTGCCTTAAAACGCCCGCACCTTTTCTTTGTGCCTACCGTGGCGATTAAGGCCATGATGGGGGAAGCCTCGCACTTGCTGCTCGATAGCCAGCGCGCCCTGCCCCATGCTCTTGAAGATTCAGGGTTTAAGTTCCAACACCCCAAAGTAGAAGAAGCGATGGCGTCACTGTTTTAATCGCCCATTCGCTTTTCGCCTAAGCGTGTTGCTGGTTAGATTTCTCGGGCGTTCTCCACAAAAAAGCGGGTATCAAAAAAATTGATACCCGCTTTTTGCATATGAAAGACGAACGCTTATCCGCTGCCCTGTGTTAACGCCGCTGTGGATCAATCAGTTTGCGCAGCATTGAGGCGACCGTGACAAACACCAGCGCCACCGCCACAACAGGCAACACCGCCCAAAGCTCAGGGTGCAAGCGCACCTCCATTTCAAAGCCCCATTTCAGCAGGCCGACCATCGCCGCTTCTGCGCCCAGCACCGCCATCAGGCCCGATACAAAGGCCATCACGCCGTACTCGCTCCATAAGGTACGCTGAATACGGGTGCGGCTCGCGCCCAAGGTGCGATAGAGGTTTATCTCCTGCTGACGCTCACTCAGGCTGATACGCAGCAAGGTGAGCAGCAATAATAAGCCGCTGATCACCGCCAGCCCAGCCAACACCGAGAGCGACAAGCCAATTTGACGCAAAATCGATTGARTGCGACTGCTCATGGTGCGCAAATCAAGCAGCGTAACGGTCGGGTACTCCCGCGCCAAGCGATTGAGCAAAGGCGTTTGCGATTCATCAAGCCTGAAGCTCACCAGCCAGTTAGCCGGTTTATCGGCAAGCGTCTCGCGGTCGAAAATAAAGTAGAAGTTAGGCCGCATATTGCGCCACTCGACTTCACGAATCGAGTTCACCGTGGCAGTAAAGTCTTGGCCGGTGACGCTAAAGGTCAGGCTGTCGCCAATCTCAATTCCCAAGCGATCGGCAATGTCTGCCTCCACCGACACGCCATTCTCGGTTGGCCAGTCTCCGGCAATCACCTCATTGTGCGACGGCAAACTGTCTCGCCAAGTGAAATTAAGCTCGCGACGTAGTGCTTCATCCACTTCATCACGCTCAACTTCATCGGTTGGGATCTGGTAACGCTCACCGTTTTTGCCCACCAGCCGACCACGCACTATGGGATAAGCATCAGAGCGCATCAAGCTGGCGTCATCGAGTTCACCCACATAGCTTTGCTGCTCGCTCGGGGCAATATTCAGCGCAAACACATTGGGCGCATCGGGCGGCAGCATCCGTCCCCAATCAGCGAGCAAATCGGTGCGCAGTAGCCAGATGATAGCCAACAGCATAAAGGAGATCGCCAGCGCCCCTAACTGCACGCTGCTAGCCAATTTGTTGCGGGTAATTCGGCTAAGGGCCAATTTCACCGAGGGGGCACGCACCCGTGATTTCACCAACCGGAGCAAGCCTAACCCTGCCAGCGCCAGCAAGACGATCATCACTGCCATTGCCCCCAGCACTGTCCATAGCAAGGTGTTGTCAAACGCCCACAGTGCAAGTGCTCCCACTGGCACCGCGATTAAGATCGCCGCAGTGCCACGACGGCGACGTCCGCTGGCAGCCTGCGATTGCACCGCGGCCAACGCAGGCGCATCCAGCAATTTAAGCAGCGGCACGCCCAAGGCAGGTAACGCCACCAAAAGCGCAACACCGGGCGCAAGCACCCAAGGCACCCAGCCATAGCTTGGCAGCGGTGAAGGCAGCACATCGGTCAGCGGCAAGCGCAATAACACTTCAAGCGTGTACCCCGCAGCCAAGCCCACGGCGGTAGCAAGGACAAACAATAAGGTTAACTGCCGAGCCAACCAGCGCCGCACCCATTGTTGGCTGGCACCTAAGCTTTTTAGCATCGCCACCAAATCCGCGCGGCTTTTAGCATAGTGCTGACAAGTTAAGGTTAACGTCGCCGCGGCCATCACAATCACCAGCACCACGGTTAACGACAAATACTGACGGCTACGGTCCAGCATATCGCCAGTGCGATCGGAGGTGTTTTCATCCACCCAGCGCTCACCATCTTGCAGCGTGTAGCTGGCTTTAGCCGCACTTAGGCTGGGCTCGTCACCGGTTAAAAAGTAGCGATAACGCACCCGACTGCCTTCGCGTACCACACCAGCGGCAGGCACATCATCGCGATGGATCATTACCGCGGGCATTTGGCTAAAGGGGTTAAACGAGAGTTCCGGCTCCGCGGCCAAGGTACCGCTCACCGTTAAATCGAGGTTACCAATCGATACGGTGTCGCCCGCTTTCACATCCAGCAAGCTAAACACCCGCTCAGACAGCCATAGCTCACCGGGTTGAATGCGTCGGTCACCACCAATGGCTTGGCCGTTTTGCTCCAGCACCAAATCACCGCGCAGCGGGTAAAGGCTATCCACCGCTTTCACGCTCACCAGCTGCATTTTTTGCTCGCTGAACGCCATGGTGCCAAAACGGGTTTGGGCAGATACTGTGGCGCCAGCTTGTTTAAACGCCTCAATTTGCTCGGTGTTAAGCGGCTGACGGGTGCGCAGCACGGTATCGGCGGCAATCAGGTTACGCCCTTGCTGGGTGAGCACGTTTTCAATGCGATCGGCCAATGCTGATAGCGCAAACACACAGGTGATAATCAGTGCCAAGGCCACCGCCACGGGCCAAATTTGCCCGTGTAACAGTTCACGCCACGCCCAGCGATTGAGTAGTCCGTTTTTACTCGCCATTCACTCGCTCCTGTAGTTTGCCGCTGTCCATCATCAAGGTACGCTGACAACGCTTTGCCAGCGCCGGATCGTGGGTAACCAACACCAAAGTGGTGCCGTGCTTTTCGTTCAGCTCAAACAATAAATCGATGATGGTCGCCGCGGTTTTTTGGTCAAGGTTGCCGGTCGGCTCATCGGCAAACAGCACTTGTGGGCGAATAATAAACGCACGCGCCAAGGCCACCCGTTGTTGCTCCCCGCCAGAGAGTTGCGACGGCAAATGGCTCTCGCGCCCTTGTAGGCCCACCGAGGCCAACAGTTGCTTGGCGCGGGTTTCGTCTTCTTCCTCACCGCGAATGGTCAGCGGCAGCATCACGTTCTCAAGCGCGTTCAGTGACGGCACCAGTAAAAAACTTTGGAACACAAACCCCACCGATTCGGCCCGCAGCGCCGCACGCGCATCTTCATCCAAGGTGGAAAGCTTGTGGCCGAGCAGATCGACCTCGCCTTCACTGGGCGTATCTAATCCTGCAAGCAAGGTCATTAAGGTGGATTTTCCTGCGCCGGACACGCCCATTAATGCAATCGACTCGCCTGCCTCGATTTGTAGCGAGACATCCTGCAGAATGGTAAGCGGCTGTTCGCGTGTCACGACATGTTTTGCAATTTTTTCGGCTCGAATAACAGGAGAGGCCATGTTACGCATCCTTACTTTGTTGTGTTTTTTGTGGGTGAGCAGTGCCAGTGCACAAACGCTCCTTGTCCTTGGTGACAGCTTGAGCGCTGGCTACCAAATGGCGGCTGAACAAGCCTGGCCTGCTAAGCTGCCGCGCGCGCTCAACGACCATGATGTCGAGGTTGAGGTGATTAACGCCAGCATTTCCGGCGATACCACCGCCAATGGCCTGCAGCGTCTGCCTCAATTATTAGAACGCCACCAGCCCGAATGGGTGCTGATTGAGCTCGGCGGCAACGATGGCCTACGCGGTTGGCCGTTTAACCGTATACGAGACAACCTTGAGCAATTGATCACCCAAACTCGCGCGGCCGATGCCACGCCTTTATTGGTACAAATCCAAATTCCGCCAAATTATGGCCAGCGCTATGCACAAGGATTTGCTGATATTTATCCTACACTGGCAGAGCAAACACAAACCCCCTTGCTGCCCTTTTTTATGGAGACTGTGATCCAAAAGCCTGAATGGATGCGTGATGATGGCATTCACCCGATGCCGGAAGCACAACCTTGGATTGCCGATTTTATGGCGGAAAAGCTCGCGCCTTATTTGTCTGACGCGCCACAATCATGAGTGAGGATGTCATGGAAACGGCTTCGCCATTAAACAACGCCATTTTAATCACCGGCTGCTCCACCGGCATCGGCTATGCCTGCGCCAAAGCTTTGCATGAGCAAGGGCACACGGTGATCGCCAGTTGCCGAAAGCCTGACGATGTCAGCCGCTTACAGGAAGAAGGCTTAACCTGTATTCAGTTGGATGTGTCAGACACGGCCAGCATTAACCAAGCGGTCGACACAATCGAGCAAATGACAGGCGGGAAACTCTTTGCGCTGTTTAACAACGGCGCTTACGGCCAACCGGGCGCGCTGGAGGATTTGCCCACCGATGCCTTACGCGCCCAATTTGAGACCAATGTGTTTGGTTGGCACCATTTAACCCAAGCCTTGTTGCCGATGCTGCTCAATTATGGCGAGGGACGCATTGTGCAAAATAGCTCGGTGCTGGGCATCGTGGCATTGAAATATCGCGGCGCCTATAACGCCAGCAAGTTTGCGCTCGAAGGCTGGACCGATACCCTGCGTTTAGAGCTGAGCGATACGCCCATTAAGGTGAGTTTGATTGAGCCCGGCCCGATTGAAACCGCGTTTCGTGCCAATGCACTCAGCGCTTTTAAATACTGGGTCGACCCTAATAAAAGTCGCCACCAGCACGCATATCAAAGCCAAATCGACCGTCTTGCTGCAGACGAAGGCGGCAACAAATATACTCTGCCCGCCGACGCGCTCGTTGCACCACTGACGCATGCGCTGTTCTCGCCGCGTCCCAAGGTGCGTTATCGCGTAACGCAACCGACAGTGTGGATGGCAATCCTCAAACGGCTCCTTCCCAGCCGTTGGCTCGATCGGGTCTTGCTCAAAGGCAGTTAATGCAATGGGAAGATGAACGCAAAAAAAACGTGTTTGACGTCGCAATTGTCACATCAATGTCATAGATCGCGATTAATATAGCTTGCATGAGTGGAAGCGGCCACTTGCTGACACGCTTTCCTTCATTGGCAGCCAAGCTGCCAAGCCAATAACACCGACAATAATAAACAACAGGAGCCGGCTGATGACCTTGCATCAATTGAACTGGCTCTGCTTGAGCGTCGCTTTGTGCGTGGTGCTCGTGTTGTAACCCGCACTCGTCATCTTTGATGGACTCGCTTGCAGACCGACGAAATAGGCCACCCTTGGGTGGCTTTTTCGTATCTCAGCTGCTTGAATTTCGACGCATTTGCCCCCACCCTTATTGCAAACACACTTCGTCGGGATCCATGATGCACGCAAACTATATCGTTGAATTAACCGAACATAATTTTCAGCAAATTCTTGAGTCTTCTTCACGCACGCCGGTGCTGGTGTATTTTTGGGCAAACATGATGCCCGAAAGCGTTGAGCTGAAAACGGTTGTCGAGCAGGTGGCTCACGATAGCCACGGCACCTTTACGCTCGCCACGATCGACTGTGAAGCGCAGCAGCTGATTGCCGCCCAGTTTGGCGTCCGCGCACTGCCAACGCTGGCTCTGTTTAAAGATGGTCAACCGGTGGATGGCCTTGCCGGCCCGCAAAATGAAGAGACGGTGCGCGAAATGCTGAATAAGCACCTGCCAAGCCCAGAAGATCAAGCGTTTGACCAAGCGCGTCAATTGATGGCGGAAGGCAATTACACCGATGCCTTGGTGATCCTAAAACCCCTTGAAAGCAGCCACGGTGAGAAGGGAGACTTTAAACTGGCGCTGGCCGAATGTCTGGTCGAGACCCAGCAGTTTGATGCAGCGCAAGCCGTGCTCGATACGGTGTTGATGCAAGATCAAGACGCGACCTACAAAGGGCTGATCGCGAAAATTGAATTGCACAATCAAGCAGCTGACGCGCCAGAGATCCGCAACTTGCAAGATGCACTGGCTGAGAACCCAGATAATGCAGATATTGCCTATGAGCTTGCGGTGCAACTTAACCAAATCAATCGTAGCGAAGACGCACTTGAGCTGCTGATGAACATTCTCCGTCGCGATATGAATCACGCCGATGGAGAGGCGAAGAAAACCTTGATGGATATTCTGGCCGCATTGGGTCAAGGCAACGAGATTGCCTCACGTTATCGCCGTCAACTGTACTCGCTACTGTACTAATTTTTTACCCACGCTTGGCCGCTATTTCGCCGACGCTTGGCAGCACTGACTTTCGGTAAGACCAATGCTGCCTAGCTCACTGTCTCCGCGCAGGGCTTCGATGATCGGGCACTGCGCGTCACCATCACCGGGACACGCTTGGGTAAGCGCTTGAAGGGTGGTTTTCATCGCCGCCAGCTCGGCGATTTTTTCATCGATCTCCATCAATTTACTCTCGGCGCGAGCCTTCACATCGGCACTGCGTAAAGAAGGATCGCGCGATAACGCTAACAAATCCGCACTTTCTTCCAAGGTAAACCCCACCAATCGCGCCCGACGAATCATTTGCAACTCACTCACGTGCTGCGCGCGATAATCACGATACCCATTGTCGGCGCGGTGTGGCGGCGTGATCAGCCCTTTCTGCTCGTAAAAGCGGATGGTTTTGGTGGTTAAGCCGGTTTTTTCGGCGACTTGCTGAATTTTCATTCTCGCTCCTTGACCTTCCAGTAGCTATAAGGTTTATGGTTCAGTTTACTCGATGTTGCGACGTTTCCCCAACACGTGCGCCGTGTTGTGATCATTAAGGAGCGGAAATGACAACCATAGATACCACCATGACTTATTACACCTTGCCTCTCGACGGCCTGAGCTGCAACGGGTGTGTGAAAAAAGTGACCCAAGCAGTGGGAACAGTCGATAACGTCCGCATAGAAAAGGCGGATACACAAGCTATCTCGCTGGAAGTGCTCGGAGATAACCCTGAAGCGACGCTTAGACAGGCCGTCGACGCGATCGAGACACTGGGATATCAAGCCGGTTTTCGTCATGCCTTAGCGTTAAGTGGGCTGAACTGTGGGCGCTGTGTCGCCAAAGTCGAAGCGGCATTGGATGCCCTGCCCACCGTGTTTTCGCACTCGGTAACTAAAACCCATGCAGATATTCATACCAGCTTGAGCTTGGACTCCATCATCCAAACCATTGAGAACCTTGGCTATCAAGTCGGTTATCAGCATGAATTGGCATTGTCGGGGTTAAGCTGCAGTCACTGCGTGGCGAAAGTGGAGCGTGCGCTCGATGAAAACGATGCCGTTTTTGACTATCAAGTCAGCAAAGACGCGGCGACCGTGCGCACGACGCTCAGCGCCGAGACGCTGATTGAAACGATCGCAGCGTTGGGCTTTGGGGCCACACTCATCGATCCCAGCCAAGCAACGTCCTCATCAACCGAGCCGCATCAACCGCAAGCCGAGACCGCCGAGGTTGAGCAACAAGCCAAAGCCCAGATGCGCACTGAACCTTCATCCAGCCACTCACGCATGCAGTTTGTGTTATCCGGCATGACATGCGCAAGTTGTGTCAAAAGTGTTGAAACTGCTATCAGCAGTGTGGACGGCGTGGCCAATGTTAGCGTGAACCTTGCTGAGCGTAGTGCCATTGTTAAAGGCAATGCGACAGCAGCGACGATTATTCAAGCAGTAGAAAACGCAGGCTACGGCGCCGAAAAGGTGGAAGATGATAACGACCGCCGAGAACGCCAACAGATTCAGCAAGCCTCTGAGCTGAAAAGCTTTAAACGCAGTACCCTTGCAGGGTTAGGGCTCGGCGCACCACTGATGGCATGGGGGATATTGGGTGGCAGTATGACCATTCAATCGAACCAAGATCAGTGGGCGTGGGGCGTGATTGCCGTGCTAACGCTGATATTGCTTGCAACCGGTGGTCGCCACTTCTTCGCGAATGCATGGCAAGCGTTGATGCACAAACGCGCCACCATGGATACCTTGGTCGCGCTCGGCACGGGGGCGGCGTGGCTGTACTCAACCGCCGTCGTCGTGGCACCGGCATTATTCCCTGAACAAGCACGTCATGTGTATTTTGAAGCCTCGGCAATGATCATTGGTTTGATTAGCTTGGGCCATGCGATTGAAGCGCGCGCACGTGCTAATACCTCCAAAGCGCTAGACCAGCTGCTTGATTTGCAACCGCCCACTGCCCTAGTGATTGAAAATGGCCAAGAAACCGAGCGCCCATTAAGTGATGTGGAAAAAGGCATGACTCTGCGTGTGAAACCGGGTGCCAAAGTCCCTGTGGATGGTGAAGTGATTGATGGCAGCAGCTATATCGATGAATCCATGCTAACTGGTGAACCGGTACCGGTGCATAAGCAAGCCGGCGATACCTTACATGCCGGAACCGTGAACCAACAGGGTGGCTTAACCTTTAAAGCCACCGGCGTGGGCAGCGACACCATGCTGGCACGGATTATCGATTTAGTGCGTGAAGCCCAAAGTAGCAAGCCTGAACTAGCCAAGTTAGCGGATCGCATCTCCTCTGTGTTTGTGCCTGTGGTCGTGTGCATCGCGTTACTTACCGCTGCCATTTGGTATCTTGTCGGCCCTGAGCCTTCTGTGAGCTATATGCTGGTGACAGCGACCACGGTATTAATTATTGCTTGCCCGTGTGCGCTTGGGCTTGCGACACCGCTATCGGTCACCGCCGCGGTAGGACGCGCAGCTGAAATTGGGGTGTTAATCCGTGATGCGGACGCACTACAAACGGCCGCCAAGCTACATACCCTAGTCTTTGATAAAACCGGTACGCTGACACGCGGCCAGCCTGAGGTGACGCATATTCATTCTCTTCATGGCGAACAAGATCGCCTCATGGCTATCGCGGCGTCCATGGAACAACATTCCGAGCACCCCTTAGCAAGGGCGATTGTGGACTATGCCAAGGCACAGACACTCTCATTGCCCGAATCAAGCGACTTTAACAGTGAATCCGGCAAGGGGATCCAAGCCAAAATTGACGGCGAGCGTTACTACATCGGCAACCACGCATGGATGCGTGCACAAGGACTGGATACTCGCTCCCATCAACAGGATATTGACGCCATGACCCACCGCGGTGAGACCGCGATTTATCTTGCTAATGATCAGGCAGTGCTGGCGCTTATCGGGATCAGCGATCCGATTCGGGACGATGCGATTGACGCCGTCGCGCGGCTGCAACAACAAGGGCTCGAAGTCATCATGCTATCAGGCGATCACCCCGATACTGCCAATGCGATCGGTCGCCAATTAGGTATTGATCATGTAATTGCAGGTGTACTTCCGGATGGTAAGTCCGAGCAAATTCAAGCGCTGCAACAGCAAGGTAAGCGTGTGGCAATGGTGGGCGATGGCATTAACGACGCACCCGCCCTCGCTCAGGCGGATGTGGGTGTCGCGATGGGCGGCGGCAGTGATATTGCGATTGAAAGTGCGCAAATTACGTTAATGCACCAACATCTTGGAGCACTTGCCAACGCGATTGCTTTATCTCAAGCCGCCGTGCGCAATATGAAGCAAAACCTGTTTGGTGCCTTTGTTTACAACACGCTGGGGATCCCGGTAGCGGCCGGTATTCTTTATCCCTTTACCGGCATGTTACTCAGCCCCGTCATTGCCGGCGGTGCAATGGCATTGTCTTCGATTACGGTTGTCACCAACGCCAATCGACTACGTTTTTTCAAAATAAAATCAGACGAGAAGTAACAAGGAGTGATAATGAAGCGTTTACAACGACTTGTAGCAACCGTAGGCCTGATGAGTGCCTCAGCGATGGCCGCAAGCGGCGTGGTGTATAAATCGCCCAGCTGTGGCTGTTGCGACGACTGGGTTGAGCATATGGCGCAAGCCGGTTTTGAGCTGGAGGTTAAACCGCACAACAATATGGCGGCCATCAAACAAGAGATGGGTGTGCCTGCCAACATGCAATCATGTCACACTGCACGCATCAACGGCTACGTGATTGAGGGCCATGTGCCCGCACAGGAAGTGAAAAAGCTCCTTGCCACCCATACAGGCTATGAAGGTCTCGCTGTTGCCGGCATGCCGATCGGCTCGCCGGGTATGGAATATGGCGATCGTCACCAGCCATATACGGTGATGGCATTTGACGAGACAGGTCATATTGAGGCTTTCCAGCACTATCCTAAGCCTTAAGCACTCACCTGCAATAAAACGAAAAAACCCCAGCCACAAGGCAGGGGTTTTGCGTTGGTCGGTGAAGAGGGCTTCGATGGGGCGGCCTTCCGCTGGACCGGCTTCCGGACCCCGACCCTCTGCAAGCATAACTCCGATGCTCCATCTTGATATGAAAAAACCCCAGCCAAAAGGCTGGGGTTTTGCGTTGGTCGGTGAAGAGGGATTCGAACCCCCGACCCTCTGGTCCCAAACCAGATGCGCTACCAAACTGCGCTATTCACCGTTAATGCTTTTTACGTCAACTAAGTAACCTTCGATCACTCAGTTTAAAATAGTGGTCGGTGAAGAGGGCTTCGATGGGGCGGCCTTCCGCGCGACCGGGCTCCCGGACCCCGACCAAATACGCTCTCCACTAACTGAATAGTGGTCGGTGAAGAGGGATTCGAACCCCCGACCCTCTGGTCCCAAACCAGATGCGCTACCAAACTGCGCTATTCACCGACATATGACAAGTTTTACGAATTGACGTTTATCTTGTCAAGCGAAGGGCTATGCGACCAAGTGCATCCCCGCGCTGAGGTGGCCTATAATACTCAAGCCCACCGAAACCTCAAGCCCTGTCCGATAAATTTTTTCTTGTTCACGCTTAAGCGGTGAAAGAAACGTCAGTTACGCAGAGACTGTGATCCAATTCCCGTTAACATATGTTTATTATTTGTTCACCTCTCTGACTTGATCCTGATCAGTATTCAACTAACTGCCTATTGGCATTCTGACCCTACATTAACGGACACGAGGGTACAGACTATGGACTTTTGGCTTGATCTCCTTTTCGGCAATGCAGTCGGCTTGTCATCCATGATTGTCATCATCTGTACATTTGGCTTAATCAGTTTTTTTGGTGGTTACTTCATCTACAAAGTGATGACGTCCAAACCTCAGTAACCTGTTTTTTATTGCCTACCTAACTTTAAGCATTCTTGCTTAGTCCAGGGTCACATGGTTGGTCACAGAATGTGGCTCTGGGTTTCTTTTTTTAATTTCGTTTATACTGTCCCCAAATCGTATCAAACCACACATGGCATAAGAGCGATGAGTGATAAAAATGAGTTTGATTTGTTCCGCGAGATGATGTCTGACGTTGACCCCATTGAGCAGGACAAAGTAGAGACCCAACCGGCATCTCACCAGCCAACTGAAGCACAGCTGGCACGACAGCAAGCGGCGCAAAAGCTGGCCGACAGCGACCCTGAGTATTTGTCGTTGGATTACGCCACCATGGTGAAACCGGACGAAGTCATGGCCTACAAGCGCGCGGGTGTGCAAGAGGGCGTGTTCCGTAAACTGCGTTTAGGGAAGTATGACATTCACGCAAGGCTCGACCTGCATAAGATGTCGTTGGAAAAAGCGCGCGATGAAATTTTACGCTTTTTAAAACAATGTCAGCGTATGGATATTCGTACCGTGGTGATTGTGCATGGTAAAGGAGAGCGCAGTAACCCGCCGGCCATGATGAAAAGCTATGTGTGCCAGTGGTTACAGCAAATCTCAGATGTCCTTTGTTATCACTCGGCGCTGCGCCATCAAGGTGGCTCGGGAGCGCTTTACGTGATGCTGAAAAAAAGCCAAGAGAAAAAATTGGAAACGCGCGAGCGCCATTTGAGCCGCCGCGCCTAGCGAATGTACCCCAACACGACACGGCGCTGTCTTGCGCCAAAGAAAAAAGACTGGTGAGCCACCAGTCTTTTTTGTACTTATGTTTCGGCCGTTATGCGGTTTAAAGCGTCACCACTACCCGAACCGATAGCGCGATTAACACCACGCCTGAGAGCTTATCCACCCACACGGCATGCTGGCGTAGCTTATCGACCACACTGGCGCTGGAGAGCAGAAACGCGATCAGGGTATACCATAAGCCGTCAATCAATAGCGGTGTTAAAACAATGACACTGCGACTAAAGAAATCGGTACCAATGGCGACAAACTGACTAAATAAGGCAATGAAAAAGAGCGCCAGTTTGGGGTTAAGCATCGAGATCATTGCACCATCCCGCGCAGCCTCACCTAAGCTTGCCGGTTTACCCGCTTCAAGTTTGGACGCCACGCCACCTTGGCTCAACAAAGATTTGACGCCAAGCCACGCTAAGTAAGCCGCCCCTGTATAGGCAATCCCTGTAAAGAGTAACGGCGATTGTTTGAAGATCACAGCTAAGCCCAACATGGTGATCAGCGCATACAAACCGACGCCAAGCGCATGCGCCCAAGACGCAACAATACCGTGTAAGCGACTGTTGGCGAGGCTATGTTTCGCCATCACCACTAAACTCGGCCCGGGCGACATCGCGCCGAGCATACACACAAGCGCCAACGAGGCCCAAATGGTGAATGTCATACTGGATTATCCTTATGGTTATTCGCCGATCGCCGCGTACTTTCCCGCAGTCAACGCCAACAAATCCGCTGGCGATAGTTCTATTTCTAATCCACGACGACCGGCGCTGACACAGATCGTCTCAAACTGTTGTGCAGACGCATCAAGTAGCGTCGGCAAGCGTTTCTTTTGTCCCAGAGGGCTGATCCCGCCAACCAAATAGCCTGTCACCCGTTGTGCATTCGCCGGCTCCGCCATCACCGCCTTTTTACCGCCTGCAGCTTTGGCTGCCGCTTTCAGGTTGAGTGAGCCTTTCACCGGCACGACCGCGACCGCTAGTTGTTTACTGTCACCATTGATGCAAAACAACAGCGTTTTGAATACCCGAGCAGGATCTTGCCCAAGTGCTTGCACCGCTTCTTCGCCAAAGTGTTGGTTGTTAGGATCGTGTTCATATTGATGAACGTTAAACTTAATCCCATGTTTTTCAGCTAATTTAATCGCTGGTGTCATCATGCTTCTCTACAGCTAAAACACATCGCACTATCATTGCATAAAAAAAGCGGCACCGCATCGGTACCGCTTTGTTATCATGGCAATCTTAATCAGATTTACTTGTAAACAATTTCGCCCTTCGGTGCGTAGTCGTTCACATCAATTGGGCTGTGCGCTTCTAGGTAGTCTTTCAGCACTTCAGCATCCACGAAACCTGTGTTTACGTTACCTGGATGGTTGGTCAGTTTTGGATAACCATCACCACCCGCTGCGTTAAAGCTTGGCACGGTGAAGCGGTAAGTTTTGTCCATATCTAATGGCTCACCACCGATTTTCACATCGTGAACTTTACCGTTTTCAACCACCATCGAGATACCGGCAAACTGTACATACGCACCAGAATCAACCGGCTTAGTGCCGACAACATTCAGGTAGTCCAGCACTTCTTTACCGCTCATATCGGTGTACGTCACCATGTTGCCAAATGGCTGTACTTTCAATACGTCTTTGTAAGTGATGTCGCCAGCAGGAATCGAATCACGTACGCCGCCGGAGTTCATCACCGCAAAGTCTGCTTTCGCACGCTCCATGTGTGACATGGCGATCAGGCGACCAAGGTTGGTTTGTTGGAAACGCACCACATCACGATCACCTTCAAGCTTGCCATTGCTGTTAGCAATTTTGACGTTGAGTTTTTCTTGGCCTTTGTCTTGGTATGGCTTCAAGAAGTCATACAGCGCTTGATCTTTCGCGATTTCATCTTGGATGAAGACACGTTTCTTCTCACCGTTCACCTTGATTTTTTTCTTCAGGTTCACAGGGATCAGATCATAGCTAACGAGGTTCAAATCGCCGTTTTGGAATTCAAACTCCGCCTTACCGACATATTTGCCCCACTCGTGCGCTTGCATGATCCACGCACCGTTTTGCTGGTCTGGCGTACATGCATCACCCGGCTGGAAGTTTTTGTTGTACATGTTTGGACCTTCCATGCACACCGGCTCTTGCGAGTGTCCACCGATGATCAGATCCAAATCACCTTCGTCAATATAACGCGCGAGCGCCACATCACCCGGTGCGTTCACACCGCTTTTACCATCGGCATAGTGGCCCATGTGTGTGGCAGCAATGATGATGTCTGGGTGCTCGGTTTCTTTCAACTCTGCGATCAGTTTCTTCGCTTCCGCTTTTGGATCACGGAATTCCAATGAACCGATATACTCTGGGTTACCGATTTTGGCGGTATCTTCAGTGGTTAAGCCAATCACAGCAACTTTAAGGCCGTTGCGCTCAAACATTTGATAAGCTTGGAATTTGCGCTCGCCTGTCTCTTTATCATAGATGTTGGCTGACAGCATTGGGAAGTCGGCCCATTGCATTTGCTTTTCAAGCACGCTCAGTGGGTTATCAAACTCGTGGTTACCGATCGCCATCGCATCGTAACCAATTTGCGTCATGCCTTTAAAATCTGGTTCCGCTTGTAGCAAGTCAGACTCAGGCACACCGGTGTTGATATCACCGCCTGAGAGCAATAGCACCTCGCTGCCTTCTGCTTTTGCTTCGGCACGCAACTCATCAATCAGCGTTTTGCGCGCAGCCATGCCGTATTCGCCGTAGCGGTTGTGCCAGAAACGACCGTGGTGATCGTTGGTATGAAGAATGGTTAACTTATAAGTGGTATCTGGCGCCCAACCGTGTTCTGGTGTTTCTGAGCCTGTATTGGCGCACCCTGCCAATGACGCAATTAACGCAGCACTGACCGCTGCCTTCAAAGAAAGACGTTCCTTCATGATCTAAGACCTTATTAGCGATGGATAAGCCACCATCGACGACTGTCGACGATTAGAAAACGCCGACTAGTTTAAAAGAATTCATGCTATCCCGCTGGTCTATTTCATTATTTTGTTGCGATGATCACCGTCAGTTGGGCAAAAACCGTCACTTTGGTGATCGAGTCATAAGTTATAGAGCCTAAACTCTAATCAATGGCGAAATCGGCGCATCCTTTGCTTGCAAGTTCGCGAGGGCCAACAAAAAAGCCTTTGCGTGCGGCAAAGGCTTTGTGAGGTGAGCCATTTTAATAGCGCGTTATCAGACCATTACTGCTGACGGGCGTGAAACCAGTGTCGGCTGGCAATAGCAACCAGTGCAGAAATGGCAAGGAAGAAGCAGTAGTACGAGTGGCTTACAATCACCAGTGGCGAGAGGCCAAAGCTGGCACCCAGCAGCAGGATTTGCGCGCCATAGGGGATCATACCCTGTACCACACACGAGAAAATATCGAGCAGGCTGGCACTGCGTTTCGCAGGCACCTCGTGTTCACTGGCAATGTTCTTCGCCACTTGCCCTGACACTACGATAGCAACCGTGTTGTTGGCGGTACACACGTTGGCGAATGACACCAACAAGGCAATTCCAAACTCACTGGCCCGTGAGTGATGGTTACCTTGGTTTTTCTGGAAACGGGCAATCACTTTATTAACCGTGTTGGTTAAAAAGCTTAATCCACCTTGGCAGCGCATCAGCTCTGCAATACCGCCAATCATCAAAGACAAGATGAAGATCTCTTGCATGCTAGCAAAGCCGTCTTTGACATGCTGGCTAAAGCTCATCAAGGTAAAATCTGGCGTGCTCATCAGCCCGACACCCATCGCCAGCAAAATCCCCGCAGTCAGCACCACAAACACATTCAGCCCTGCGAGCGCCAAGACGATGATAGAAAGGTAAGGCACAACCGCGAGATAGTTAATGCTTTCAGGCGCGTCCACCGGCGCACTTTGGTTGTTGAACACAAATAAGATAATGGCAGCAATGGCGGCAGGAATGGCTATCCCGACGTTCTCTTTAAACTTGTCGCGCATGCTACAGCCTTGTGAGCGTGTTGCCGCGATCGTGGTATCGGAAATAAACGACAGGTTGTCACCGAACATCGCACCGCTGAGCAGCACCCCCGCCATCACTGCCGGTGACTGGCCGGTCGCGGTCGCCATGTTCAATGCAAAGGGAGCCAGTGCGGCAATGGTGCCCATTGACGTACCCATTGCCGTGGAGATAAAGGCCGCAATAACAAACAGTCCCGGCAGAATCAGGCTTTCTGGGATCAAGGTCAGCCCTAGGTTGACCGTCGCCTGCACACCACCCGTGGCGTCAGCCACTGATGAGAAGGCAMCCGCCAGCAGGTAAATCATACACATGGCGATAATATCACCATGGCCCATGCCACGGATAAGCTGTTCAATCGCGGTATTCAGGCGCTCACGGCTGAGAGCAAGTGCCACCATCACCGCCGGTAAAATGGCGACATGTGCAGGCAATTGATAGAAGGCGTAGTCCGCGCCTTCTAAGGTAAAGTAAACGCCTGCACCAATATAAAGGGTTAAGAATAATAATAGGGGCAGCAGTGCAAGGGCAGAAGGCTGCGGCGTTGTGTTTGCAGATGTTGTCATGGCAGTTTTTGTAATACCTCTTATAAAACTGTGATCCAGATTACAGCCCTCTAGCCATCCAGTCAACAAATAGACGTCTAAACATCTAAAAATCTTAACGGCTCGTACTCGCTGCTAGACAGTGTTTCGCAACCAAGGCTGATCTTGCCCGCAAGACGACCCCGAACAAATGACACGGCGGCAGACGAAAAGACAGCGACAATAGCCGAATGCATCGGACAACACCGTTTGTCGGTCAAGCTACTTGAACTTATCAGGAAGGATAGCGAAGGAAGCGGCAGTACACCGCTCCCATTTTGCGTGGTGACTATCGAGCGGGAGTTAGTCTTCGAGCGAGAGGATCAGTACGGCTGCTAATGCTAAAAAGCCGGTCATCACAATAAAGGCATCGTTGTACGCCATAATCGCGGCGTCACGTTGCATCACACTCAACACGCTGGCTTGTGCTTGATGCAACGCAGTGGTGGCATCACTGCCTGTGGCGATAAACCAATCTGTTTGTTGGTGCAAACGCTGCCAACCTTGCTCGCTCACTGTGGACAAGGTGGCTTTGATGTTCGCCAAGTGCAAGCGTGTTTGGTTATCTAGCAAGGTCGCTATCATGGCAATGCTAAACGCACCGCCCAAATTACGCATCACATTGGTGAGTGTGGAGGCATCTGGCGTGTCATCACGCTGGATATGCTTCAGTGCCACTATCGACAAAGGCACCATAATAAAGGGACTACCAATCGCACGCAGGATCATGGATAAAACCAGCTGCTGACCACCAAAGTCGACGGTCATGTGTGTATTGACGTAACAACTTAACCCAAACATTACAAAGCCAAATGTCACCATGTGAGTTGGGCGAAACACGCGCATTAACTTAGGCACGAGCGGAAAGAGTAACAACTGTGGCAGCCCCATCCACATCAGCACTTGGCCAATTTGCATCGCGTTGTAGTGTTGGATTTGGGTGAGATACAGCGGCAACACGTAAATCGAGCCAAGTAAGGCCATACCCAAAATTAAATAGGCAAAGCAGGATAAGGCAAATTGCTTGTCTTTCAGTAGCCGCAAGTTCACCAGTGGACGGGGGTGTTGCAGTTCGTTAATCACAAAGTAGACGATGTTCACCACGGAAATCGCACTGAGCGTGAGAATAAATGATGAGCCAAACCAATCTTCACGATTGCCCTCTTCAAGCACCACTTCTAAGCAGCCAAGCCCTAATGCCATAGTGGCAATTCCGACCCAATCGGCCTTTTTCAGCAATGACAATGATAACGGCGTATCCTCAAGCCCGTAGCGGATCATAGCTATCACCAGCATTGCTGGTGGAATATTAATGTAGAAAATATAGTGCCACGACAGATTTTCCGTCAGCCAGCCACCAAAGGTCGGTCCAATAGCAGGCGCAAACGTCGCCGTGACACCGAACATCGCCATACCAATCGCCCGTTTGTTGGCAGGTAGCAGTTGCACCACCAGCGAGAAAGCCAGTGGGATCAGCGCTCCGCCACTAAATCCTTGCATGGCGCGAAACACGATCATCGCACTCATGTTCCATGACAGTGAGCACAAAAAAGATGACAGCGTAAACACCGCGGTGGTCCATGTCAGATAGCGACGTACGCCCAGCGCCCGCGATAACCAGCCACTGAGCGGGATCGCAATCATCTCAGCCACCAGATAGGAGGTCGAGATCCACGAGCTTTCGTCCAAGGTCGCCGACAGCGCCCCTTGAATATCTTTTAGCGATGCATTGGTGATTTGAATGTCGAGAATGGCCATAAAGGCCCCAATCAACCCACCCAAGAGGGCAATCCAGTTTTTGAGCGGTACGTGATCGCTGTAGGCATCGGCCGTTAACGCAGTCGCGGTCATCTTCAGCCTCGTGTATCTACCGTTGCAATCACGGATAGCCCAGGCAATAACTTGGCTTTAAGTGGCTGATCGGGGATCCGGACTTTAATCGGCACCCGCTGAACAATTTTTGTAAAGTTCCCCGTGGCATTTTCAGGGGGCAGCAGCGCAAACTGTGCGCCCGTGGCTGGCGAGAAGCTATCGACCACGCCATGCAGTGCTTGTCCGGGAAACGCGTCCACTTCAATATCCACCGATTGCCCCGGCTGGATATGCGCAAGCTGCGTTTCTTTAAAATTCGCTTCAACCCACACCTCCCCTTGAGGCACCAAGCTGACTAACGGCATGCCCGGCTGAACCAACATGCCAACGCGCAAGCTCCGTTTACCAATCACCCCATCAACGGGCGCATAAAGGCGGGTATCATCCAAGTTAAGCTGCGCTTGTGTCAGCTTAGCGGTGGCGTCATCAATCGCAGCTTGGGCTTGTTTCAGCTCACTGGCTAACACGGCCAATTGGTCACTGGCGGCATGATGAGCAGCTTTGGCTTGCTCTAGCTGGGCGAGTCGTACTTTTTGCTGCGCAAGCTGGGCATCTAATTCATCTTCGGAGGAATAATGCTGCGCAATTAAACGCTGGGTACGGGCCACTTGCTGCTTGGCGCGATCGTACTCAGCTTGCGCGGATGCCATCTGACTCGCGGCTTGGCGGATCTTACTGTGCTGTAAGGTTTGCTGTGCGTGCAGATGCTCGACATTAGCGCTTGCCGAGGCGAGTGCTGCTTTAGCTTGGGAGACCGCGGCACGATAATCGCGATCGTCAATTTCCGCCAATAAGGTTCCGGCTTTTACAAACTGGTTGTCGTCGACATATCGGGCAACGATATAGCCAGAGACTTTGGGACTGATGGTAACGATGTCCCCTTTTAGGTAGGCGTTATCGGTCGACACATGATACTGCCCCTCTATCCACCAGTACCCGGCGCCAAGCACACCAATCACGATAAATATCAAGGTCGCCAATAGTGGCGCTTTAACGCGTTTCGAAGCGGTTGAGGCTGTCATGAGGTCTCACTAATGTTAATTAAATCAATACCAAGCAAAGTGTTTCGAATTGTAAACCAATCGTATTAATTAATAATCGCGCTATAATCAAAAACACTGTTGCACAAATTAATCTAATTAGAGGAAGGATGTTGGACTTCAATGCGCTCGCCATCCTAGTGAAAGTGGTGGAATTAGGCAGTTTCACGCAAGCGGCTGAGGCACTGGGAATGACAAAATCGACGGTCAGTCGAAAAGTCTCTGATCTTGAGCGCAATCTAGGTGTGCGTTTGATCACGCGCTCCACGCGCAGTTTAAAGCTGACCGCAGAGGGCGAGCGCTTTTACCAATCGTGCCTGTTGGCGAAAGACATCATGGAGCAGGCGGAAGTTGAAATCACCGCTCACCAAGAATTGATCCAAGGGGATTTAAATGTGGTGATGCCCGTTGAGCTCGGTCATCAGGTATTGGGGCCTTACATCAACGAGTTCATCAAGCTGCATCCGCATATTCGCGTACACCTTGAGATGAGTAACCGTGAAGTCGACATTATTGGTGAAGGCATTGATCTCTACGCGCAAGTGGGGACACGCAAAGACTCAAACCTCGTTTCACGCCTGCTCACCAATTCAACCCGTGTCGTAGCGGCAAGCCCAGCGTATTTGGCCGAAACTGGCATGGTGCAAAGCCCTGCCGATCTTCGTTCACCGCATCGCCAAGTCAAAGTGTATAACCAAGCGGTGAAACTTTTAGCATGGGAGTTGTATGACAAGCAGGGGCAGAGCTTTAGTGTMGACCTCCCCTATCAGCTGCGGGTCAACACCATTACAGCCTCATTGCAGGCATGCCTTGATGGCCTCGGCATTGCGGTATTGCCGACGTTCTTATGTCGTCCGCACTTTGAGTCAGGTCGTTTAGTCCAACTGCTTAGCGACTGGCAAATGCCGACGGTACCCATCAGCTTGGTGTATGCCAATCGTACCTTGATGCCCAAACGACTCCGCACTCTGATTGATTATTTAGTAACGCGCCTAAACGAAGACATGCAACAAGGTGTAAGTGCTACACGTATCGACTAATAGGCGACCGCTCACCGTGAAGGCGTGGCCGCAAGCCGCGAATAAAAAAAGCTGCCAATGGGCAGCTTTTTATAGGTCTCGATCATTCGCGAATTAGCGAATATCAATCTCTGCAAAGTTTTTAATCACATCATCCAGCGCTTTCATTTGCGCAAGGAAAGGCTCGAGTTTATCTAGCGGCAGTGCTGAAGGGCCATCACAACGTGCGTTGTCTGGATCTGGATGCGCCTCAATGAACAAGCCGGCAATCTTGGTTCCTAAACCAGCACGCGCTAAATCCACCGTTTGTTGGCGACGACCACCAGATGCAGCGCCCATCGGATCTCGACATTGCAGGGCATGGGTCACATCAAAAATGATAGGGCTGCCATTGGAGGCCTTTTTCATCACATCAAAGCCCAGCATATCCACGACCAAGTTATCGTAACCGTGGCAGCTACCACGCTCACACAAAATCACTTTCTCGTTGCCGCACTCCGCGAATTTATCCACGATATTCCCCACTTGGCCTGGGCTCATAAACTGGGGTTTTTTCACGTTGATCACCGCATCGGTTTTGGCCATCGCCTCCACCAAGTCAGTTTGACGAGCCAAGAACGCTGGCAGCTGGATCACGTCCGCCACTTCCGCTACGGGTGCCGCTTGCTCTTGCTCATGAATGTCGGTGATCACTTTGACGCCAAAGGTGCTTTTCAGCTCTTCAAAGATCTTCAGGCCTTCTTCCATTCCCGGTCCACGGTATGAATGTACGGATGAACGGTTCGCCTTATCAAAGGAGGCTTTAAAGACATAAGGGATGCCCAGTTTGTCCGTTACCTTGACGTAGTGCTCACAGATTTGCATCGCTAAATCGCGAGACTCCAGCACATTCATGCCAGCAAACAGCGTAAAAGGACGGTCGTTAGCCACTGGCATATCGCCAATGTGAACGGTTTTTTGCGTCATGGTTAGTTCCTTGGTCGCACTGAAAGCAGCGCGCTAATGTAAAGTCGGTTGTTCTTCGTTGAGTACTTTCACTTGCATCTTTAACAGCTCTGCCGCCGGATCATCCGGGCATTGCTCAATAAAGTACTCATAGTCGGTCGCCGCAACCCGATCACAATCGAGTTGCTGAAAGATATAGCCGCGATCGCGAATCTCGTATGGGTCGTCAGGGCTAAAGGTTAGCGCGAGTTCGCTACAACGTAATGCCATCGCGTACTTTTCTTCGCGCAATAACGCACTTTTGGCGACGGCCAACCAACGACCAATGATCGATGGGTGGTCACTCACTTCAAGGTGCGATGGATCTAGCTCAGCAAACGGTCCTTGACTGCCTATCAGCCAGCCACGCAGGGTTCGCATGCTGACACGCTCACCATCAAATGGATTGAGGTATACGGGAGTGTCTTCTAACTCATCAATGCGCAACAGCAGCTGAGTTGGAAAGCCAACCGGTTTGACGGGTAGCGAGAGGCGCTCACACAGGTACAAAAAGATCGCACCGAGCGAGACTGGGATCCCTTTTTTGCGCGACAGTACATGGTGAATAAAGACGTTCTCCGAGGAAAAGTATTGCTCGAAGTCGCCCGTAAATTGCCATTGATGATAGAAAAGGCGACGCAAGCCCTCGAGGCGCAAAGCCATATCGGGTTCGCTACCCAGTAGATGTTCGGCTTCGTCCGCCAACAGCTCCAGTGAGGCCTGAACGTGATTAACATCGATCGACGGATCGAGCGCGTGGTTCAATGTTAAGGCGCCCTCTGCCAGTGTGAGCTGATCCAGTTGTTGATCGGTTAATGGCATCCTGTTATCCCATTAGGTGTGGTACTTTCGTTAACGCTAAATTGGCTGCTGCGTATGCCCAACCCAAGGCGCCAAAGAACGCAAAGGTGCGAAAGAGTTTGCCACGGCTGTAGTGCAAGGTGACAAATCCGAGCGCAATGTAAGCCAGTACACAAGTCAGCTTTTCGGTCATCCACGCCCCGCTTGGCGTAAATGGCACAAAACCTGTTACAAAAATCAGGCCAATTCCGGTGGTCAATAATACGGTATCGACAACATGGGGTGTCACTTTGACCCATTTTTTGTTGAGCATCTCACTGCCACGCATCACCCAGAAAAAGCGGATCACGAATAGCGAAAGGCTCAAGACAATACTCAATAAATGGGTATGCTTTAGTGCCATGTAGATCATAAAAAGTTCCTGCTTCCAGTCAGTTAGAATTATACGTTCTGAGCGACAGTGACTCTATCGAGCCCAGCGAGATCCTGCTGGGTTGCAATATTGCCCCATCCTTGTCGTTGCCAAAGCGCGCGCACTGCTGCGCCTTGGTCATAGCCATGCTCTACCATTAGCCAACCAGATGCGGCCAAATATGTCCGCGCAGTCGCACCAATGTGGCGAATATCTGCCAGCCCGCTCTCGTCTGCCACCAGCGCACTCGCTGGTTCAAACCGTACGTCGCCTTGCTGCAAATGCGGATCGGCACCGTCGATGTAGGGCGGGTTGCTGACAATCAGATCAAAAGGCTGCATGTCGCTAAGCGCATCAAACCAATCACTTTGAATAAAGTGCGCATTGGTGATTTGATTGTCGTGTGCGTTCCGGCTGGCTAATAATACCGCCTCTGGCATCAGATCGATGCCCACCACGGTCGCATCAGCGCGCTCTGACGCAATCGCTAGCGCAATCGCGCCTGTGCCTGTGCCTAAATCCAATACCCGACAGGGCTTATCCGGTAACACCGCCAGTGCTTGCTCGACTAACAGTTCCGTTTCTGGGCGTGGGATCAAGGTCGCGGGCGACACCGATAGGCGCAGCGTCCAAAAGTCGCGATAGCCAAGAATATACGCCACGGGTTCGCCTTGCAGACGACGCGCAAACAGCTGACGAAACTGGGCAAGCTGAGCGGCGGTCAGTTTACGGTCAGGCCAGGTATACAAATAACTGGTGGGCTGATCGAGCACATGACAAAGCAGCACCTTCACATCAATGGCCGCCGAGCCATGCCCGACAGCGCTCAATTCATGGGTGCTATCCGCTAACAGTGCGCTAATCGTGGCAGTCATAATTATTGTTGCTCTGACAACGCCGCGAGTTGGTCGGCCTGATGCTCTTGAATCACAGGGTCAACCAAGCTATCCAAATCGCCTTGCATCACTTCATCTAAACGATAAAGGGTTAAGTTGATACGGTGATCGGACACTCGGCCTTGTGGATAGTTGTAAGTACGGATACGGTCGGAGCGATCGCCTGAGCCCAACAAGTTACGACGTGTTGACGCTTCTTCGGCAGCGCGCTTTTCTTCTTCCGCTTTAATCAAACGAGCGGCCAGTACCGACATCGCTTTAGCGCGGTTTTTGTGCTGCGAACGTTCGTCTTGACACTCCACCACAGTGCCGGTTGGCAAGTGGGTAATACGAATGGCAGAGTCGGTGGTGTTAACGTGCTGACCACCGGCACCCGATGCACGGAAGGTATCCACTTTTAAATCAGCAGGGTTAATCTCTGGAATTTCTGCTTCTGGCACTTCAGGCAAGATAGCAACGGTACACGCAGAGGTATGTACACGACCTTGTGATTCTGTCGCCGGCACGCGTTGGACACGGTGGCCGCCAGATTCAAATTTCAGCACGCCATAGGCGCCTTCGCCTGCCACGCGCGCAATCACTTCTTTAAAACCACCGTGCTCACCATCGCTCGCGCTAATGATTTCAGTCTTCCAGCCACGTTGCTCGGCATAACGGCTATACATACGGTATAGGTCGCCTGCAAAAATCGCGGCCTCATCACCGCCTGCGCCGGCACGGATCTCAAGGAAGCAGTTGCGATCATCATTAGGGTCTTTGGGTAGGAGCAAGATTTGCAGCTCGTCGGTCAAGTCGGCAATGCTCTGCTTGGCCTGTTCGACTTCCTCTTGCGCCATTTCGCGCATCTCTGGGTCGTCTTCGTTTGCCATTTCTTGTGCGGCTACCAAGTCTTCTTGTGCTTGCTTGAACTGACCGAAACACTTAATCACTTCTTCAAGCTGAGAGTATTCTTTGGACAGCGCACGGAACTTGTTCTGATCGTTGATGATCTCTGGCGTGCCCAACAGGTGCTGAACTTCTTCATAACGCTCGGCCAGTGATTCTAGCTTGGCTAAAATTGATGCTTTCATATATCTCTTCGTTAGTTATCACTGTCCAGCCCAAGACAGGCACGCATCACCGCCAGTTTTTCTGGCTCACCATTTTGTGCTGCTTGCTGCATTGCCTGTGTCGGCGTATGGATCAGTTTATTTGTTAGACGATTGCTCAATTGGCGCAATACGCTTTCGGCATCTGCGCCATTGGCCAACGCCTGAATACTTTGTTCAAGCTCGGCTTGTTTGATCTGCTCCGATTGAGTGCGGAATTGCTTAATACTATCAACCGCCTCTCGTGAGCGTAGCCAACGCATGAAATCAGCGCTTTCTTCCGTCACGATCGCTTCAGCTTGGATCGCGGCTACTTTACGCTGTTCGCGATTACGTTCCACGATAGATTGCAAATCATCCACACTATACAGATACGCGTCGGCAAGATTGCCCACTTCTTCTTCAATGTCTCTTGGCACGGCAATATCGATCAGCAACATGGGCTGGTGACGGCGCTGTTTCAGTGCTTTTTCTACCATGCCTTTACCGATAAGCGGCAAAGGGGCGGCCGTTGAGCTAATCACGATATCTGCTTTCGCCAAGTGCTCTGGGATCGCTTCAAGCCCAATCACCTGCGCATTAAATTGGTCTGCCAAACACTGCGCACGAGATTGAGTCCGATTGGCCACGATAATGTTGCTGCATTTGTGTTCATGCAGGTGCTTGGTCACTAATTCTATGGTCTCCCCCGCCCCGACCAATAAGGTGGTGACATCGGATAACGACTCAAAGATCTGACGCGCCAAGGTACAAGCCGCAAAAGCAACAGAGACCGCATTGCCGCCGATATCCGTCTCGGTTCTCACCCGTTTGGCAACGGCAAACACTTTTTGAAACAGCTTTTCTAGCGGGCCCGCAATCAGATTGGCTTTTCCGGAACTGGCATAAGCCTGCTTCACTTGGCCTAGAATTTGTGGCTCACCGAGTACCAAAGAGTCCAACCCACACGCTACGCGCATCAGGTGTTTCACCGCTGCTTGTTCTTCGTGATAGTAAATGCTCGCCATCAGGCTATCACTGCTTAGGTGATGAAAATTGGTCAACCAATCCACCAGCACGCCGATCCCCGGCTGACGCATGTCGGCGTACAGCTCAGTGCGGTTACACGTTGAGACGATCACACAGCTTCGCACTTGAGGGTGGTCGGTCAGTTGCTGCAACGCTTGTTCCAGTTGTTGCGGCGAAAAGGCGACTTTCTCCCGCAAGTCAACGGGGGCCGTTTTGTGATTGATTCCGAGAACTAACAGGCTCATGAAGCGTTGTTACCGACAGCACCAGTAAGGATTGGAGCGGAGGATTTTACTTGATGGCCCCCGTGAATTAAAGCGAACATTGATATGCATCATCCTCTTGGCGTGGAAATGTGAAGCCTCGCGAGATTGGTGGCTTCCTCGCCAAACCCGTGCCGTATCCACGGATACAGGCACGATAGGCGTCTTCTTTCTCCGCACAGCTTGTGGCAAAGTAAGCGCATCACGGCCCTGATGCCGCTTTATTGACGTCAAAGAAAGGATACTCAGCACATGTTTGCTCCCCTACGCGCCTGCGTCATCGCCGCCTGTATCGCTATTTTGTCGGGCTGTGCCACCGCCCCGCCACCGTCGACTCAATGGCAAGCGCATCAGTCGGCGTTAACGGCCATTGATAGCTACACGGCGAAAGGCAAGGTCGCGTTTATTTCACCCCAAGAGCGGTTTTCAGCGAATTTGTATTGGCATCATCAGCCAGAACAATCCACGCTCCGTCTGACCAATTTTTTAGGGACCACCCTACTCTCGCTGACTATCGATCCGCAGCTTGCCACCGTGGTGGATGACCAAGGCCAAGTTTATACCGACTCAGATGCGGCTCGCTTGATTGAGCGGCTGAGCGGCATGTCGTTACCGATTGACGCGCTGCCCGCTTGGTTGCTTGGCTTACCACAATCGCGAGATCAATTTGAGCTCGGCGATGATAACCGCCTTGCCCGTTTAAGCAACGCTAAAGGCTGGACCATTGATTATCTCGGTTACGATGGTAGCACGCAGCCAGCGCTGCCTTCGCGTATCACCTTAAAAAGCCCCCAGCAAACCGTAAAGCTGGTTATCTCCAATTGGACGCTTGATGATGAATGACACCACATTTTGGCCCGCGCCTGCCAAACTGAACCTCTTCTTGTATATCAATGGCCGTCGTGAGGACGGATACCACGAACTCCAAACCTTGTTTCAGTTTTTGGACGTGGGCGATACCCTTGCCATTACGCCAAACCAAACCGGGACGATCAACCTCAGCCCTGCCATGGAAGGGGTGAAAGAAGACGATAACTTGATTGTCAAAGCCGCCAAGGCGCTGCAAGCCCGCACAGGATGTCCCTACGGGGCGCACATTGATATCGACAAACGGCTCCCTATGGGCGGCGGATTAGGGGGCGGGTCATCCGATGCTGCCACCACCTTGGTTGCGCTCAATCATTTATGGCAGACCCAGGTCAGCGCTGATGAATTGGCTGCTCTTGGATTGCGTTTGGGCGCCGATGTGCCTATTTTTATTCATGGTCAGGCAGCATTGGCTGAGGGCGTGGGTGAAAAATTTACACCGGTGTTACCGGAAGAAAAAGTTTACTTAGTGGTCAAGCCGGACGTGTCGATTTCGACCGCTGCAATTTTCACTCATCCTCAGTTGCAAAGAAACACGCCAAAGCGCACAGTTTCTGAGCTAATGGGGCAAAAATACGAAAACGATTGCGAAAAGATAGCCCGTAAACAATTCCCCGAGGTTGATAAGGCTGTTTCGTGGCTGCTAGAATACGCGCCGTCTAGGATGACTGGGACAGGCGCGTGCGTGTTTGCCGAGTTTGACACCGCACAAGATGCCCAGGCCACACTCGACATAATGCCTAACTGGCTGACAGGGTTTGTTGCACGTGGGTTGAACCGTTCACCCCTACTTGATGCGCTACAGCAGCAAACTGTGAGTCAGTGACTACTAAATGGATGCAACCCGAGGTTTCCACCGTGCCTGATATGAAGCTGTTCGCTGGTAACGCGACACCCGTTCTCGCCCAACGTATCGCAAACCGTCTTTACATGTCACTGGGTGACGCCACTGTCGGCCGTTTTTCTGACGGCGAAGTGTGTGTTCAGATTAACGAGAACGTGCGCGGTAGTGACGTGTTCGTCCTCCAATCTACCTGTGCACCGACCAATGACAACTTAATGGAATTGGTCGTGATGATAGACGCGTTCCGACGTGCATCGGCAGGTCGTATAACCGCAGTAATCCCTTACTTTGGTTATGCCCGTCAAGACCGCCGCGTACGTTCCTCCCGTGTTCCTATCACCGCAAAAGTTATTGCAGATTTTCTTTCCAACGTTGGCGTTGACCGCGTCCTCACCGTGGATCTCCACGCAGAGCAAATCCAAGGCTTCTTCGACGTTCCTGTCGACAACATCTTTGGCACCCCTGTTTTGCTTGAAGACATGCTAGCGAAGAACTTGGAAGATCCTGTTGTTGTCTCTCCTGACATCGGCGGCGTGGTTCGAGCGCGTGCAACCGCGAAACTGCTCGACGATACCGACATTGMCATCATCGATAAACGTCGTCCTCGTGCGAACGTGTCTCAAGTCATGCACTTGATTGGTGACGTAGAAGGCCGTGATTGCATCATCGTTGATGATATGATCGATACCGGTGGCACCCTGTGTAAAGCCGCTGAAGCGCTGAAAAACCGTGGTGCGAAACGTGTATTTGCTTACGCGACTCACCCTGTATTTTCTGGCGACGCACCGAAAAACATTGCTGAATCTGTCATCGATGAAATCGTGGTTACCGATTCCATTCCGCTGAGCGCAGAAATCCAAGCAACCGGCCGAGTCTCACAACTGACTCTGTCTGGCATGCTGGCGGAAGCGATTCGCCGTATCAGCAACGAAGAATCCATCTCTGCGATGTTTAATTCGTAATAGACGCATCCTTAGTGACAGCGCCCTGCCTCTGTGCAGGGCGTTTTTTTATCTGTCTATTTTCAGTGCTGACTCGACCGCTGAGTCGTAACAATGGTAGGATATGGCGCCTTTTGGGGTGGGCAGAATGCTCACCGGCTATGATGGGTAGATAAACAGCGAGAAACATCGTGAGTAATCAGATCCGCTTACTAGTTGGATTGGCCAATCCGGGGCCAGAATATGCCCAAACACGCCACAACGCRGGCGCTTGGGTCGTGCAAGAACTTGCGCGGATCCACAATGCACCGCTGAAAGAAGAAAAAAAGTTTTTTGGCCTGACCGGCCGCATTACCGTACACGGTCAAGATCTGCGCTTGTTGATCCCAACCACTTACATGAATTTGTCCGGTAAAGCCGTTCAAGCACTGGCTAATTTTTACAATATTCCCGTCGATGCCATCATGGTGGCGCATGACGAGCTAGACTTGCCACCGGGCGTGGCAAAGTTTAAGCAAGGCGGTGGACACGGAGGACACAATGGCCTGCGTGACATCATCAGTAAATTAGCTAACGATAAATCGTTCTACCGACTCCGGATTGGTATTGGCCATCCGGGTCACAAAGATAAGGTAGCGGGATATGTGCTCACCAAAGCCCCCGCCAATGAGCAAAGCCTGATCGAACAGGCCACGGACGAGGCGGTTCGTAGCCTCGATATCTTGCTCAAAGACGATCTTGCCAAAGCGCAAAACCGTCTGCATACCTTCAAAGCACAGTAATTTTTGATTAAAGGGTTACCATCTCATGGGTTTTAAATGTGGCATCGTGGGCCTACCAAACGTAGGTAAATCCACTCTGTTTAATGCACTGACCAAAGCTGGCATTGACGCAGCTAACTTTCCATTCTGTACCATCGAGCCAAACACAGGCGTGGTGCCTGTGCCTGACTTACGCTTGGATGCGTTAGCCAAGATTGTTAACCCCCAAAAAGTGCTGCCAACCACCATGGAATTTGTGGATATCGCGGGACTGGTAGCCGGTGCATCACGTGGTGAAGGCTTAGGAAATAAGTTCCTCGCTAACATCCGCGAAACCGATGCAATTGGTCACGTGGTACGTTGTTTTGAAAACGACAACATTGTTCACGTAGCCGGTAAAGTCGACCCTGCGGATGACATCGATGTTATCAACACCGAGCTGGCACTGGCCGACCTTGAAAGCTGTGAGCGCGCCATTCAGCGCAACACCAAAAAAGCCAAAGGTGGTGACAAAGACGCCAAGTTTGAGCTAACTGTGCTCGAAAAACTGCTGCCTGTGCTGGAAGAAGGCAACATGTTGCGTTCTGTCGAGCTAAGCAAAGAAGAAGAAGCGGCAGTACAATACCTCAACTTCTTGACGCTTAAGCCCACCATGTACATTGCCAACGTCAACGATGATGGCTTTGAAAACAACCCTTACCTCGACAAAGTACGTGAAATTGCTGCCCAAGAAGGTGCCACCGTGGTCGCCGTGTGCGCGGAAATTGAAGGCGAAATTGCCGAGTTAGACGCCGAAGAAGCGGCTGCATTCTTAGAAGAAATGGGGCTGGAAGAGCCAGGCCTTAACCGTGTGATTCGCGCCGGTTATGAACTGCTTACCCTGCAAACCTACTTCACGGCGGGTGTTAAAGAAGTGCGTGCTTGGACCGTGCCAATTGGTGCCACTGCTCCGCAAGCGGCAGGTAAAATCCACACTGACTTCGAAAAAGGCTTTATCCGTGCTGAAGTGGTCGGTTATGAAGACTATATTGCGAACAATGGCGAAAGCGGCGCGAAAGAAGCCGGTAAATGGCGCTTAGAAGGCAAAGACTACATCGTAAAAGATGGCGATGTGATCCATTTCCGCTTTAACGTATAAGCGCCTAATGCCTCTTGGGTGAGTTGTCGAGACCCCGCCCTTGTCAGATAAAACCAGCCTCCGGGCTGGTTTTTTTATTCCCACCGTTCAACGCGGTCCGCCCCCTCTTCGATAGGCTTTGCCGCTAAATTGTCCAAAATGGCGATTATTGCAGCCAATGAATGCAAAATCGCAAAAAAAACAATAACCAGACCTTGACGACTTTCGCCCAGATCCGCATAATTCGCAGCGTCTTAAGGCACTATGCCTGACAGAGTGGCTACGTAGCTCAGTTGGTTAGAGCACATCACTCATAATGATGGGGTCACAGGTTCGAATCCCGTCGTAGCCACCATTATTTTTATAATTCGGTCTGCGTTTTTGTTACCGAGTTATCCACCTTTTGCGGAGGTGGCGGAATTGGTAGACGCGCTAGCTTCAGGTGCTAGTGTCCGAAAGGACGTGAGGGTTCAAGTCCCTCTCTCCGCACCAAGTTAGGCAACGCCTACTGGGGTATCGCCAAGCGGTAAGGCAACGGGTTTTGATCCCGTCATTCCCAGGTTCGAATCCTGGTACCCCAGCCATATAAAAAAGCCCACATCATGTGGGCTTTTTTGCGTTTAGGCGTTTTTCCTACTGCAACTCTCTTCAGTGGGCGTTGTTTCCTAAATCATTGAACTTATCATCCGAGCCTCGTTCAGATCACCACAACCTCAAAATAGGTCATCAGATGATGAGCAAAGCCAAGTAAAAAATCAGCAATTGGAAACAATATAATCAAGCATTGATTAACCGTGGTTCGATTACCTTTTGGGTTGATGACGCCGCTATCCAGACTTGGCACTGCAAAGAGCATCATGGCAAACGAGGCAGAGGCTTTACCTTTACCAATGGTGCCATTGAAACCGCGCTGATGGTTAAAGGTATTTTCAAGCTCCCTCTTCGCACCCTGCAAGGCTTTCTCGACTCGATATTTGGTCTGATGGACGTACCGCTAAAATCGCCGTCATACAGTTGTATCAGTAAACGAGCGAAGACGGTCGAGGTTAACTACCGATTACCCAGTCGTGGACCCGTTGCTCACGTCGTTATTGATGCCACTGGGTTAAAAGTGTTCGGCGAGGGAGAGTGGAAAACGCGCAAACATGGCAAGGAAAAACGCCGTGTTTGGCGCAAGCTGCATCTCGCGATTGACGACAGTACACATGAAGTGATTTCTGCCGTCGTGAGCTTAGCGTCTGTCGGCGACAATGAAGCCCTACCGACACTACTCAACCCGTTACGCCGAAAAATTGCCCAAGTCAGCGCTGACGGTGCTTACGATACGAAAGCCTGTCATCAGGTGCTCAAGAAAAAAGGCATCAAACCGACCATTCCACCGCGTAGCAACGCGGGTTACTGGGAGGATGGCCACCCTCGCAATGCAGCCGTCAGCGCCTTGAAATCGCGTAACTTGGAAGACTGGAAACAAGAAGAGGGTTATCACCAACGCTCTCTGTCAGAAACAGGCATGTCTCGATACAAAACGTTAATCAACCCTAAGCTGACACTACGTGATTACGATGCACAAGTTGGCGAAGCATTGGCCAACGTGAAAGCAAAGTCATAAGACTTGGTATGCCTGTTAGCTACCGAGTTGATTGATGGGAGAAATCCCATCGATATCAGTACGTTATGTGAATGATTTGTTCAACAACGCCGTTGTGATTTGCTCATTCAAACCTCCATTAACTAGATATTCAATTAGTTAATATGTGTTTGAATGGTTGTTTGTTACGGCAACGCGATACGGTTGGAGAAATGACGACAATTACGCGAAAATTCCGCACAACCAAATGAAAACCTAAATATACCAATCAACCATAAAGGTTTATTTATGTAAAATTTACGCAGAATGACACTTAAGCTCAATGACTCTCCTCTCATGTGAAA
>NZ_MUFP01000025.1 GCF_001996165.1 Salinivibrio proteolyticus
TCTTTGCAGTACCAAGTCTGGATAGCGGCGTCATCAACCCAAAAGGTAATCGAACCACGGTTAACCAATGCCTGATTGTATTGCTTCCAATTGCTGATTTTGTACTTGGCTTTGCTCATCATTGGTGACCTGTTTTGAGGCGTTGATGATCTGATCGCCGCTAGAGTGATAAGTTCAATGATTTGGGAAACAACGCCGGAACAATCTGTCAAGCGTTTGTCAGCCGCCTCTAAAACCTTGTGCAGGAATGTCAGCGATTAATCATTAAAAAAGTCATCAATGATCGCTTGATACTCTCCGGTAGCTTTCATGTCTGCTAACGCGTGATCAAATTGGTCGCGTAGAGCTGATAGCCCTTGCACTTTAGAAAAGGCAATGTAACTGGGAGTGTCTTCGATAGGATGGGGATTGATCTCGACAATACCCTTCATATTGAGCTGGTTAATCAGCGCGCGTGCTCCAAAATGGTTGCTGAGCCACAAGCGTGCTCGGCCACTTTCCAACATCCGAAGGCACTGTGGCGCGCGAGTTAGGCGAAAAACCTGATCGAATTGATTTTGCGCCAAGGCAGCATCCATCCGGCTGCCGTAGCTGACTTGATTGATCACGCAGACGGAGTAAGCGCTAAAATTGAACGATTGAATCGCATCTTCAGAGACACTGACATCGGGGCGATGAACAAAACGGATCCCTTGCTGGAATAAAATCTGCTCAGAGTAATCGAGAAAGGCTTCGCGCTCCGGTGTTTTGAAAATGGTGAATATACCGTCCGCTAGGCCGGTTCGAACTTGATAGAGTGCTCTCGCCCATGGCAGCACCTCTATCTCGACATCATAGCCTAGCTTGGCGAAGGTTCGATTGACCACCCGCACTGCTACACCATCCACTGAACCATCCGAGGTTTGAATATAGGGAGGGTATTCTAACGTAACTAAGCGTACGGTTGACGTAGCAGCATGGACCATTCCGGCCATTCCCAACAGCAGTACCATCAACAGCACGTGTACAACAGGGCGTCGACATAAACTTAGCAAGGCTTAATCACTCTCAGTAAACTGGTGCATTGCCTTAAGTTTAGCCAGCAAGCGGTAAGGCGGGGGAAAATTTCGCTGGGGGAGTGTTGCGAAGCGCGGCAATGATCGAGGCTGTCACTACAGGCTGTTGAATCATAATAGTGGATATATGGAGCAATAAAAAGGCGAACAATCTGTAGCGCTTTAAAAAACAACCAAATTGGAAGATCTGCCGCTTAATGGTAAATGAAGCCAGCAGATTTAGTCAACTAAGTTGAAAACTCACTCTTCAATAAAAACTATCTTTTTAGGACATTTACTCAGTTCGTAAAATCCGAATGGCTTCGTTGACTCAATCGGCTTGAACTTTTCTTGCAGTCAATTATCTTATACAGTTTACTGATAGGCCACCCTCATGGTAAAGCGATTATCCAACTTAGCACTTCTTGTCGTTCAAGGTGTTATGAAGTCAGTGTTTTCTCTGATGAAAGGTTGCAGACCAGCGTATTCAAGGCAGCAATGAACATGGGAAAAGAACAGTGGTTCCTATAGTTGTTCAATATCGGAAACAGCGATGTCGAGGTATAAGCTGCTGCTTGGCTCTACGTTAAGTCTGCGTGATTTCAACTCTTAGGTCGGGGAAGCGCTCGCCGCCGTTCGTGCGTTGAAAAAATTTATAGGGCTCGGCATGACCGTAACCCATAAGGTTAGCTAGAACATCGCTTAAACTGGGTAGATCTGTTGATATTATTATTTGATCAGCAAAGCCGAAATAATATGACAAAGAGCACAGTATTTGTAGTGCCATTGTTACTAGTTGCATTTGAGTTTGGTAGACTATTACGTAAATAATGATACCTATTGTAAGCAAAGCGGCATGATGTCGCACTGGTTAAAATATAAATGTCGCAATATAATTTAGCTCAGATCTTAGCTGGTTCTCCAGTGCCACCAATGCAACGAATTAAAATTTTCTCTCCAGATGAATGGGAAGAATTCGTTGAGGAGTGGTTAACGGTTAAGAAGAAAGAATTTCTTGATACGGATAGATTAGGTGGTGCCGGTGATAAAGGACGTGATGTTGTTGGTTATGTTACGTGTCCAAAACGGTATCCTGATTGTTATGTTTGGGATAATTTTCAGTGCAAGCATTATGATCATCCGTTAATGCCTAGTGATGTCTGGGCGGAGTTCGGTAAACTTTGTTATTACACTTTCATCGGTGATTTTCCTGTTCCAAGGTACTATTTCTTTGTCGCTCCTCAAGGCTTGGGAACTTCATTGTCGGATTTACTTCGTAAGCCTAACGTTCTAAGAAAAGAACTCAAGGAGAATTGGGACAAGTATTGTAGACATAAAATAACTAAAACAGTAAGCGAGGGGATTTCACTCGAAGGGAAGTTACTAAAATACATCGATGAGTTTGACTTTTCTATTTTTTACAAAATGAAGCCACTGACCCTTGTAGAAGAGCATGCTAAGTCTCGCTATCATGCGACAAGGTTTGGTGGCGGTTTACCAAATCGTCCTGATGTTGGTGATGTCCCCCAAGATATTTCATCAAGTGAGCTGGGATACATTTCCAAGTTACTAGATGCTTATAGGGAAGCTGATGATGCTGAGTACGTAAAGATTAGTGATTTGCCTAAAGGGAAAGCAACAAATAAGCACTTTAAACGCGCTCGTAAAAATTTCTATAAAGCTGAACAGCTTAAGCAGTTTTCTAGAGATACACTTCCCCCAGGTATATTTGAAAAGTTCCAAGGGGAAATTTCATCTGGAGTCATCGATATAGTATACGAAGAGCATGAGAATGGCTTCGTGAGAGTGAAAACTGTAGAAAAGGAAGCTCGTCGACTAGCTATAACATCAAACCCACTTACATTATGCAGTGATGGTGATGATAGGGCTGGTATATGTCACCACCTAGCTAATGATAGTAGCAGAGATAATGAATTTATTTGGGTAGATTCTGATGATGACTAAAACTAATCTCGCGTTTAATAATCATGTTGAGTATGGCTTACGTGCACTGGCAATACTGAAGCACCTATATCCCACATACGGTGATCTCGATAAGCTAGCTTGCCTCGATTACATGGTTGTCCACTCTGGGGACTTTTCTAACACATTCGATAGTTTGCATGCACCTATACCTCATAGAAGTAGTGAGCTTTACATTAGGCGATCATTAATGAGAGATGGCTTAAAGCTACTATGCCAGTACGGCTTGGCGTCAGTTATAAGCGATGAATCTGGCTTGCAGTATGTACTTACGGACGAAGGTGAACCGTTCTTGGATATGCTCGGCTCAGAGTATGTAGAACATGTTCATAAGAGAGCTAAGTGGGCAGTCAGTGAGTTTGGGTTACTTGATAACGAGAGTTTGAGAAGAAGTATCCAACAGTCGTTTAATGGTACGGATGCAGAGATCGCATTCAGAACACACATTTTGAGAGGTTAGTTTTGGCGCATTTGTATATTAGTGAGCTTCGATTGAGCACTCCAGATGTAGATTATGCAGATGCCTCAATAAAGTTTGATAGGGGCGTTAATATAATTACAGGGCCTTCTAATACAGGTAAAACTTTTATTTTCGAGTGTTTGGAATATATGTTGGGCAGAGGTTCACTGGAAAGGCGAATTACGGAGTCTAAAATATATTCAGAGATTTACCTTGAACTTTGTGATACTAACGGTGATACATTTACGCTGAAGTCAGGATTTGGCGGAGAAAACTTTGAGGTTTTTGAAGAATCTATAGATGAAATCGATAGTACCAGCTCCTCTAGAGAGCTGAAGCGGAAGCATACCGCAAAAGCTAAAAATACTTTATCGTACTACTTGCTGGAACGCTGCGGCCTGACTGGTATATGGATTCGAAGCAACAAACAGGGCAAGAAAAATGAACTTAACCTGACCTCAATGAGGCAACTGCATTTAGTCGACGAGTTACGAATACCTACAAAGTTATCTCCTTTTCTGTCGGGACAATACACTGACGAGACTAAGGAAATTAACGTAATAAAGTGGCTTGTTAGTGGTGAGGACGACTCACACATTACTGAAAAGCTTCCAGTTAAAGTTATCAACAATAAAACGGGAAAGCTCGAGTTGTTGGAAGAGTTAATCTCTTCATTGATGGAACGTATTCCTACTGGGGCAACCAGAAATGAACTTGAGGAACAGGAAAGTAAGCTCGAATTAGCAATAGAGGAAGCTCAGTCTAAACATCTTGCAATCATATCTCAATGTGAGGTGCTTGAAAGTGAACGTGATTCGTTGAGGCGTCAATTGTTAGATCATGAGGAACAGAGAAAAGAGCTAAAGAAATTGTCTCAAAACTCGGAGATAGTAGAAAAGCAATACTTTTCAGACATAATGAGGCTACAGTCAACAATAGAGATGGGTTCTGCTGTTAAAGGAATAGAAAATAGGAGTTGTCCAGTATGTGACAGTGTGTTGAATGACCTTAATCATACTGTTATTGAAGTGTGTAATAGTTCAAAAATAGAGATAGAAAAAACCGTCCGCCTAATAAATGAATTAAAGAGTGCTAAGTCTCAGTTCGACGGTGACATTGAAGAGATTGACTTGCTAGATGCCAGCCTTGTAGAAGAGCTGGAAATGAAAAAAATCGAGTTAGATGGTTATATTTCTAATTCACTAGAAGAGCTATCCGCGAAAATGAGAGAGCTCGAAGATAAACATAAAGAAGTGCAACACTACATTTATCTCATAGAGTATATTGAGGATCTGCAACTACAGAAAGATGATATAGAACAGGTTATAGAAGACTCTTCGACCTCAAGGCAGTTTGAGGTTCCAACTGTAGCTATGATGGAAAGCTTAGCTAATCGGATAGGAGAATATCTTGATGTATGGGGTTATCCAAATGTTGAATCAAGTCGTGTTTTTTACAGTGAGGATAGCAAGGACTTTGTAATTGCTGGGGAAAGTCGGAACTTAGCAGGTAAAGGTTATCGTTCAATAACGTATGCTGCTTGTGCGATTTCATTGTTGGAATTATATAAAGGCCTAGGCTTTACGATCATTGACTCGCCATTGGTTACGTACAAAAAGCCAGATGTTCCTGAAGGCGAAGAAATTTCGGAAGATATGGCATCTAGTTTTTATGACTCATTGAAGGGCCTTGATAAATCGCAACAATTAATAATTATCGAGAATGAAGATGTTCCCGAAGATGTTAGTGAAGTGGTGAATCATATACATTTCACTAAAAGCAAGAGAAAAGGGAGATACGGTTTTATACCTCATTGAATCTTATATAAAAAGGCGAGCCGAGTGGCTCGCCATTAACATCATTGTTTCCGTGAGTGGAGTGGACTATTCATCCATATAGCTTTCAATGCTAGGACAAGAGCAAATCAGGTTGCGGTCACCGTAGACGTTATCGACACGGTTGACCGATGGCCAATATTTGCTTACTTTGCTATGAGCAGATGGGAAGCAAGCCAGCTCACGTGAATAGGCGTGGGACCACTCGTCAGCCATTAGATCTGTTTGGGTATGTGGCGCATTGACCAATGGGTTGTCTTCCAGCGTCCACTCACCGTCTTGCACCTTGGCAATTTCCTCACGGATGGCAATCATGGCATCACAGAAGCGATCCAATTCCTCTTGGCTTTCACTTTCGGTCGGCTCGACCATCAGGGTGCCCGCGACCGGGAACGACATGGTCGGCGCGTGGAAGCCATAATCCATCAAGCGTTTGGCGATGTCTTCTTCGCTGATGCCGGATGCCTCTTTTAGAGGGCGAATGTCGATAATACATTCGTGCGCAATGCGTCCGTTTTTGCCGCGATAAAGCACGGGGTAGTAGGGACGCAAACGCTCCATCACATAGTTGGCACTGAGAATCGCTAACTCGGTCGCGCGCGTTAGGCCTTGTTCACCCATCATGGCAATGTACGCCCATGAAATAGGCAAAATCGAGGCGCTACCCATTGGTGCGGCCGACACGGCAAATTCATCACCTTGCTCCACATGACCGGGAAGGAAAGGCGCAAGGTGCGATTTTACCCCAATTGGCCCCATGCCCGGGCCGCCACCACCGTGGGGAATACAGAAGGTTTTGTGCAGGTTGAGGTGCGAAACGTCTGAGCCAATATAGCCCGGTGTGGTCAGCCCCACTTGCGCATTCATGTTGGCGCCATCCAAGTAAACTTGGCCTCCAGCCTTGTGTACTAGCTCACACACTTGCTGCACGGTTTCTTCGTATACACCATGTGTCGATGGGTAGGTGATCATAATGCACGAGAGCGCATCGCGGTGTTTGTCGATTTTAGCTTTCAGATCGTCAATGTCGATGTTGCCGTCGTCATCGCAGCCAACTACCACCACTTTCATCGAGACCATCGCCGCGGAAGCAGGGTTGGTACCGTGGGCAGAGCTTGGGATCAAGCACACGTTGCGGTGACTGTCGCCACGGCTTTCATGGTAGCGTTGAATCGCGATTAAGCCCGCATACTCCCCTTGCGCGCCTGAATTCGGCTGCATGGAGATCTCGTCATAGCCGGTGATTTCACACAACATGTCACGCAGTGATTTACCCAGTGTTTGATAACCTTTGGCTTGCTCCAATGGCACAAACGGATGCAGGGCACCAAATTCTGGCCAGGTGACGGGGATCATCTCGGCCGCGGCATTCAGCTTCATGGTACAGCTGCCCAATGGGATCATACCGTGGGTAAGGGAGAAGTCTTTGTTTTCCAACGCCTTCATATACCGCATCAGCTTGGTTTCACTGTGATAGCGGTTAAAGACGGGGTGCGTTAGGTATGCACTGGTGCGGCGGCATGCGGCAGGGATCGCGGCAAATTCATCGGCTTCAATGTCGCTCGCCACGCTTTCTGCATTGCCTTGACCGGTGAGCGCGGTAAGCAATTGATTGACTTCTGCCAGCGTGCTCGCTTCATCGAAACTCACGCCCAGTTGGCCATCCAATTTACGCAGGTTAAAACCGGCATCCTGTGCTTTTTGATATAAGGCATCGGTTTGCTCGCCTGTGTTGAGCGTGACGGTATCAAAGAAGCTGTCGTGGGCAAGGTTCAACCCCGCCGCTCGTAACGATTTGGCAAACAACGCGGTGAGATGATGCACACGGCGGGCAATTTTCTTCAAGCCTTCTGGACCGTGATATACCGCATAAAAAGCAGCCATGTTCGCGAGCAACGCTTGAGCGGTACAAATATTGGAGGTCGCTTTTTCACGGCGAATATGTTGCTCGCGCGTTTGCATCGCCATGCGCAGGGCTTGGTTGCCTTTGCTATCGACCGATACGCCAATCACGCGGCCCGGCATGGTGCGCTTGAGCTTGTCGCGTGTCGCCATGAAGGCGGCGTGTGGGCCACCGTAACCCATAGGTACACCAAAGCGTTGTGCCGACCCAATCACCACATCTGCGCCCATTTCACCCGGCGCTTTAAGTAAGGTGAGTGAAAGTAGATCGGTGGCGACTGCGACTAGCGTCTTCTTGCTTTGTGCGTCTGCAATCAGCGTGCTGAGATCGCGTACTTCACCGGTGGTGCCAGGATACTGGAGCAGGGCGCCAAATACGTCGTACTGATTCAGCTGGTCCGCGTGATCAACAATGATGTCATAGCCGAGGAAGTTAGCGCGCGTTTTAATCACGTCCAGCGTTTGTGGGTGCACATCACTGGCAACAAAAAACGCGTTGCCTTTGTGCTTGCCGCCACGCTTACACAGAGTCATGGCTTCGGCGGCTGCGGTGGCTTCGTCGAGCAGCGACGCGTTGGCCAAATCCATCCCTGTTAAGTCCATCRCCATTTGCTGGAAGTTCAGCAATGATTCTAATCGGCCTTGCGAGATCTCGGGCTGATAGGGGGTATAAGCCGTGTACCAGCCCGGGTTTTCCAGCACATTGCGTAAAATAGGCGGTGGAGTATGCGTGTGGTAGTAGCCTTGGCCAATCAGGCTGCGCTTAATGGTGTTTTGCGCGGCAATGTTGCTAAGTTCGGCCAGCATCTGGGTTTCGCTTTTGGGCGCACTCAGGTTTAGCGGTTTTGGCAAGCGAATGTCAGCAGGGACAGTTTCTTCAATTAAGTGCTCAAGGCTGGTGGCATTAATCGCCGCCAGCATCGCATTTTGCTGATTGGTATCGGGACCATTGTGGCGCGCGATAAAATCATTATCGGCCACTAGGCTATCGAGTAAACGAGTTTGCGTCATGGTATTCGTCCTGAATTAGTCTTCAATCGTTGCCGCGTACGCGTCTGCATCCATCAAGTGATCCAAATTGGTATCGTCAGCCAGCTTAATTTTGGCAATCCATCCACCTTCAAAGGGTGCTTCGTTGACCAGCTCTGGACTATCTTCCAGATCTTCATTGATAGCGACCACTTCACCATCCACGGGGGCATAGATATCAGACGCGGCTTTCACTGATTCCACCAAAGAGAAGCTCTCACCTTGTTCAGTACTGTCGCCAACCTCGGGTAGATCGACAAACACGACATCACCAAGCAGCTCTTGGGCATGGTCAGTGATCCCCATAGTGACAGTGCCATCGCCGTTGTCTTTAACCCACTCATGGCTTTTCGAAAACTTCAGTGTCGCGTCCATTTGTTACTCTCCTGCTTTAAATACGAGCTGCTCAAACAATGAGCGATTTACAATGTAAAATGAGGTGGCGTTGGTGATGCCACCTCTTAAATTCAATTTATTGGCGATACAGGGGGAAACGTGCGCAAAGTTGCTGTACGTCTTTACGCACGCGTGCCTCGATGTCGGCGTTGCCTTCTGGCATTTCGACGAGGGCATCCAACACATCGCCTATCCATTCGCCGATTTGACGAAATTCATCGGTGCCGAAACCGCGGCTAGTACCTGCTGGCGTGCCGAGGCGAATGCCGGAGGTGATCATGGGCTTTTCGGTATCAAAGGGGATACCGTTTTTATTACAGGTGATCCCAGCACGTTCAAGTGCTTCCTCAGTTTGATTGCCTTTTAAGCCTTTGGGGCGTAAATCAACCAGCATCAAGTGGGTATCGGTGCCGCCGGTGACGATGTCGCAGCCACGAGCTTGGAGCACTTCCGCGAGCGCTTTGGCGTTAGCAATCACTTGATCAATATACAGTTTAAACTCAGGCTCTAATGCCTCACCCAATGCAACGGCTTTGGCCGCAATCACGTGCATCAGCGGACCGCCTTGCAGACCGGGGAACACGGCCGAGTTAATCTTTTTATTGATGTCTTCGTGATTGGTGAGGATCATGCCACCGCGTGGGCCACGCAGGGTTTTATGCGTAGTGGTAGTGACCACATGCGCATGCGGCAATGGCGAGGGATGGGCGCCGGTGGCAACCAAGCCAGCGATATGCGCCATATCAACCATCAGATAGGCACCCACTTCATCGGCAATCGCGCGGAAACGGGCAAAATCAATCTGACGTGGGATCGCACTACCCCCGGCGATAATCATCTTGGGTTGATGCTCTCGAGCCAGCACCGCGACTTCATCGTAATCAATTTCTAGACTGTCTTTGCTCACACCGTACTGCACAGCGTTAAACCATTTACCGGATAGCGCAGGGCGCGCGCCGTGAGTGAGGTGGCCGCCAGCATCGAGCGACATACCTAAAATGGTGTCACCGGGTTGCAGTAGCGCTAGCATCACGGCGCCGTTGGCTTGTGCGCCCGAATGCGGCTGTACGTTGACATACTCACAGCTAAACAGCTGTTTAGCGCGGGCTTGAGCGATGGCTTCGACGTCATCAACGTGCTCGCAGCCGCCATAGTAGCGGCGGCCCGGATAGCCTTCGGCGTATTTATTGGTTAAGCAGGTGCCTTGCGCTTGCATCACGGCTTGCGAAACGATGTTTTCTGACGCAATCAATTCGATTTGTTGCTGCTGGCGTTTATGTTCCGCGTTAATCGCGGCCATCACGGCACCGTCTGATTCAGACAAGTTGGTTGAGAAGAATTGCTCAAGTTCTGTGTTTGGGTAGCTGGGTTTCATTGCTTCATCCTTGTTGACTGGCCGTGGGTTAGCAGGCCACCACATTAATTGGGATCACATTGGTAGCAAGGCCGCCTTGCGAGGTTTCCTTGTACTTGCTCATCATATCGAGCCCTGTTTCGTGCATGGTTTTTATCACGCTATCGAGTGACACATGGTGTTCACCATCACCGCCCAATGCGAGTCGGGTTGCGTTAATCGCCTTCACGGCGCCCATAGTGTTGCGTTCGATGCAGGGCACCTGCACCAAGCCATTGATGGGATCGCAAGTGAGCCCTAGGTTATGCTCCATGCCGATCTCTGCTGCGTTTTCAATCTGCGCATTGGTGGCCCCCATCGCTGCGGCGAGGCCGCCCGCCGCCATGGAACAGGCTACTCCGATTTCTCCTTGGCAACCCACTTCGGCCGCCGAAATCGACGCGTTGGTTTTATACAACGAACCAATGGCGGCAGAGGTCGCCAAAAAGGTACGAATACCTTCTGGATTGTTGGGAGAGACAAATTTGTCGTAATACGCCAACACCGCTGGGATCACGCCTGCTGCGCCATTGGTCGGCGCGGTAACCACTCGGCCACCGGCTGCGTTTTCTTCGTTGACTGCCATGGCAAACAGGTTGACCCAATCATTGCTGTCTGTCGGCAATCCATGAGCTTGTTTGTCATGAATGGCGTCGTACATCCCTTTGGCGCGTCGCTTAATGTTTAAACCGCCGGGTAAGACGCCGCCTTGTTGAATACCGCGGTCGATGCACTCTCGCATCACTTGCCAAATATGATCGAGCCCTTGATTGACGGTATCCCGCGTCGCACTGGGATCGGCATACTGAGCTTGGGCAATTTCATTGGTAAACATCAGTTCACTGATCGTCATACCCGTTTTTTCACATTGCTCAAGCAATTCCGCAGCACTATCGAATGGATAGGGGGGCGTAAAGTCGGAGGCCAGCGCATCCGTTTCACCTTCTTCCACCACAAATCCACCGCCGACCGAAAAATAGGTTTTGCGTGCTAAGCATTTGTCTTTTTTGTCATAAACACTGACGGTCATGCCATTGGGATGGGCGGGTAACACCTGATCGTAGTGAAACACCAAATCCGCATCCCAACTAAACGGGACATAGTGACTGCCGGCAAAGGGTAGTTCGCCGCCGTTTTTAACCATGTTGGTCATGGTCTCTATGTCGTCTGATTCGATGGTGGCAGGCATTTCGCCCATTAGCCCCATCACACACGCGACGTCCGTAGCATGGCCTTTTCCGGTTAACGCCAGGGAACCGTATAAATCGACGCTCACGCGATGAATCACATCGAGCGAGAGTGTTTGGATCACGAATTGTGAAAAGCGTGCGCAGGCCAGCATTGGCCCGACGGTGTGCGAGCTGGAGGGTCCGACACCGACTTTAAACAGGTCAAACATGCTGTGACTCATGGCATGTCTCCTACACAGGTAAGGTATGTATTGTTATTCGTAGATGTCTTTGTAGACACCTTGCATTGCTCACTCATCAGCAGTGCTACCTACAGTTTATATCCTTGCTGCAAAACGCCGCCTGAAACTGGCAGCTGAAAGCGGCGAGGGTGACAACCACGGACACGCTCTGGTGRTGATTTAAACATTTTGTTAACGTACCTAAGCCATAACTTTTCCGCAAAATAAATTTCCAATAGGAAACCTATGTTGTGATCGCGATGACAGAACGACCTCCTGCAGTGCGATCGATTTCGCAACGCAAACGTTTGCCTTTTTATCCTAAGCTGAGGTAAATTGCAAACAGCGTCAGGAATCTCATCATCATTTTTTGTACAGTAATGCCCTGACAGCTTGTCATTTATGGACTTTTCTTCTCAAGCGTATTGTCGGCGATCCCATTGGTTCGCGAATTTGAGAGGAACGAGGCGATTGCACCTTGTCCAATAGGACTATATTTCCAATAGGAAACTTTTTTGTTAAAAGTGTTAACTATGCCGATGCCGTTCGAGGGTGGGATGTGTCAGAATGCGGCGTTAATAGAGTTAACAATGTCAGCGCGGAGGCAGCCCAACGGTGTCAACAAACCATGTAACACAGGATGTGTATCCCTCAATGCAGGTAGAAAAAGCGCAAATGGATGATGAACAACGTGCGCCAATTGCGCCGTTGCGGTTGGGCCCAAGATTAAAGACGATTCGGGTTGGCTTAGGGCTGACGCTCGAAGAAGCAAGTCAACGCACGGGATTAGCGCGTTCGACCTTATCAAAGATAGAGAATGAGCAAATCTCCCCGACCTTCCAAGCGATGCAAAAACTTGCTCACGGCCTAGACATTGACGTGCCTCAGTTGTTTGCGCCACCCAAAAAACGGCAAGCAACAGGGCGCCGTGATATCACACGAGCCGGTCAGGGTAAGGCGCATCCAACCGGTACCTACGAACACGAGCTACTGGCAACGCAACTGAGCAACAAGAAAATGATGCCATTTAAATCGCGTGTCCGTGCTCGCGCTTTTGAAGATTACAGTGACTGGATCCGTCACGACGGTGAAGAGTTCTTGCTGGTGTTGGAAGGCAGCATTCGCTTTTACTCCGAGTTTTATGAAGCGATCACCCTCAATGAGGGAGACAGTGTTTATTACGATGCCACGATGGGACACATGTTGGCATCGGTCAGTGAGGATGACGCACTCATCTTGTGGGTGACCGCATCTTAACGCAATGTCACGAAAACCGGCGACGCATCGTCGAGTAGCATTACTTTTTATCGCCATTTAGGCAGAACATGGAGTGAACAATGGCAGAGTTACTAACGACCCCACTACACGCATTACACATTGAGATGGGCGCAAAGATGGTTCCCTTTGCTGGCTATGATATGCCCGTTCAATATGCGCTCGGTGTTCGCAAAGAGCATCTCCATTGCCGCGAACACGCAGGTCTGTTTGATGTATCGCATATGGGGCAGGTTCGTCTCGAAGGAAAGGATGCAGCCAAAGCGCTAGAAACCTTAGTGCCTGTTGATGTCATTGATTTACCGGCAGGCAAGCAACGTTATGGTGTGTTCACCAACGCACAAGGTGGGATTCTGGATGACCTGATGATTGCCAACCTTGGTGATCATCTCTTTCTGGTCGTTAACGCTGCCTGCAAAGCACAGGACATTCAGCACCTGCGCGACAACTTGCAAGGAGATGTGACCGTTGAGGTGCTTGATGATCGTGCGCTGTTGGCACTGCAAGGGCCAAAGGCTGCGCAAGTGCTGGCGACATTCAACCCGAAGGTTAATGACATGGTGTTCATGGACATTCAACCTGTTGAGATTAATGGCATTCACTGCGTGGTGAGTCGTTCCGGTTACACTGGCGAAGATGGGTTTGAGATTTCGGTGCCAGCGGAGCACGCAGAATCCCTCGCCAAAGCGCTGCTTGCCAATGACGACGTGGAATGGATTGGCCTAGGTGCACGTGATTCACTGCGTTTGGAATGTGGTTTGTGCCTGTATGGTCATGATTTGGATACCACCACTACGCCAATCGAAGCGAGCCTTATTTGGGCAATCAGTAAAGTGCGTCGTGCGGAGGGTGAGCGCGCCGGTGGCTTCCCCGGTGAGGCGAAAATTCTCGATCAAATCGCGACTAAAGCCGTCAGCCGTAAGCGAATTGGCCTCTTGGGCCAAAGCAAAGCGCCTGTGCGTGAAGGCAGTAAGTTGTTCGATGCTAACGATAACGAAATTGGTATCGTGACCAGTGGTACCTTTGGTCCCACTAAAGGCATGCCAGTTGCAATGGCGTATGTGTCACCGGAATTTACCGCGGTGGGCACGGAGGTGTTTGCCGAAGTCCGTGGTAAAAAACTGCCAATGACCGTCGAGAAAATGCCTTTTGTGCCGCAGCGTTATTATCGCGGCTAATGAGGACAAACAGGTAATAAAAAGCGCAGCGTCAGTCAGCTGCGCTTTTTTATGGGCAGTGAGCAAGACGGTTACGCGTTGCTAAGCTGCTCAACCGCCTCTAGGGCTTGCGCGCCATAAATCAACGACGGGCCGCCGCCCATTAAAATGGCAACGTTGATCGCCTCTACACATTCTTGCTTGGTCGCACCGTGCTTTAATGCGGCGGCAACATGTGCGCCGATACAGCCATCGCAACGCGCGGCAATACCAATCCCCAATGCAATCAACTCTTTGGTTTTTACATCAAGGTCGCCTTCTGCCATTGCGGCACGATGAAGCTGACCAAATGCCGCCAGAGTCTCATTGCTGTTTGCTTTAAATTGTTTATTTAATGCCAATTGTTGCTCATTGATTTCTTGATAGTTTTTCTTGATCATAGTCCCACCTTTTATTTTAGCTTTGACTAATATATTTGCTTTGTGTGCAGGATGCAATCCGTGTCCATGATTTATAATTAATTGCCTAGAAATCTTTCTCTTTCTGTTAGTTTCGGTTTGCCAGAGCCGTTAAATCCGTTTTTTTATGGCTGCCTGAAAATGCCTGTTCTAGTCTCAATAAGTCACTACTGATAGTTGACATATTAATGCTGAATGGTAGGTAGTCACTGACGGGGGTCAGTATGAGTATTAAAAAACGCATTTTAGCCATTGTGTTGACAGGGGTGGTACTGCCGACGTTGATTATTGCCATTGTTGCTTTGTATCAGTTTCGAACGAGTACCTTAATCAGCTACGAACAAAGCTCATACAAAGAAATGCAGCACATTGGTAATGCGTTTAAGTTCTATCTACAAGGCCTGTCTGCCAACGCGAAAATGTTAGCCAATAGCCAAGCCCTGCAAGAGCTTGATGGCAGTGTCGCCAAATACATGGGCCCGTCAAAGCAAATGACATCGCTTCAGAATAGTCCGGCCGAAGCCCGTGCGTTCAAATTATTGGATGCAATGGGTAACTCGCGTGATGATTTTGCCTATGTCTTTTTGGGCTTGAGCGATGGCGGCTACATTCAGTGGCCGCAGGGGGAGTCTGGCAACTACGATCCTCGACAGCGCCCTTGGTTTCAGACGGGGGTAGGAAGTGGTAACAACCCTGTTCGAGTCCCTTCCTACCAAGATATTACAACAGGAGCGCCTTTACTGGATTATGTTATCGAATTTCCCGCGCAAGATGGGTTAACCGGGGTAGTGGGTGTTGATGTTACCTTGGAGGCATTAACCAATATGCTTGGTGAGGTCACGCTCGGTCAGTCAGGTTACATTGTGCTGGTGGAAGATACCGGCACCATCTTAGCCGATCCCAATAACCCAGATAACAACTTTGAATCCGTAGACAGCGTGAATAGCGTCTATAGCGGTCAATCGCTAAGCCGTGCCCTCAAGGCGCTGTCATTTGACGGTGAGTCTTATTTTGTTAACCAGTATCAAGCGCCCGATAGCGGCTGGCGTTTAATTGGTATTGTGCCGCAGCAAGAAGTGTTGGGGCAGGTGAATCAACTGCAAACCGTGATTATCTCGATTGGTGTGCTTTTAGTGGTGATTTTCGGGGTATTGGGCTTCTTTATGGTCAACCGCATCTCTGCCTCGATCGTAGCGGTGAGTGATGGGCTCAGTGATGCGGCAAGCGGTGAAGGTGACTTAACTAAACGTTTGCCGGTAACCAGCAAAGATGAGCTGGGCACGACCGCCACTGCCTTTAACCAGTTTGTGGATGTGATCCAAGAGCTGATCATTGGCATTAAAGATCGCTCGCTGAAACTTACATCGCATGCTGATCATACCACCCAGTTTGCTGAGCAGCTGGATGGCGCAAGTCACCAGCAGCGCTCAGGGCTCGAGCAGATTGCGACCGCGTTCCATCAAATGGTCGCGACGGCTAATGAGGTATCGCAAAACTGTAATCAGACGGCCGATTCGGCACAGCAATGCCAATCAGAAGTTGATCGCGGCATGGCCTTGATGAATAACACGCGCGCAGCAGTGCAAGAAATGGCGACCACGCTTAATGAAGCGGATAGCGCCATGGCTGAACTTACTAAAGAAAACGACAATATCACCGCCATGCTGGATACCATTCGTGGCATTGCCGAGCAAACCAACCTATTGGCGCTGAATGCGGCGATAGAGTCTGCACGTGCGGGGGAGCATGGCCGAGGCTTTGCCGTGGTGGCGGATGAGGTTCGGGTGCTGTCGCAAAAGACCACCAAATCGACCGAAGAAATTGACGAGTTGTTACAAGCCCTGACTCAACGGACTAGCCAGCTGTCAGAAAAGCTACAGGGCAGTGTGGAACACTCGCAGACGACCACCGAGGCAACTGAAGAGGCCCTGAGTGTATTTAGTACCATTCAAGAATTGGTGGGACAGATCCATGATATGGCCGCGCAAATCGCCACCGCAACAGAAGAGCAGCACTCGGTGTCGGAAGACATTAATCAGAATGTGACCAATGTATTGGATGGTGCGAATAGTGCTGCTGAAACCGCGGAACAAACTAACGCAACGGCGGCCGAGTTACGTATGGTGGCGACTGAACTCTCAGAGTTGGTAAACCGATTCAAAACCGACAAACCCAGCACATAACGGCGCTATCTTTAAACAGGAGCGCCAAAGAGGAACGGCGAGCAGGTAGGCTCGCCGTTTTATTGTGCATGTAATGTTTATCGCTACACCACTTCAACAAATCCCATTAGACCGGTTTTCATGTGCTCAATGACATGACAATGGTACATCCACCGGCCAGGGTTATCGGCCACAAAGGCTGCCTTGGCGTGGCCATTTTTACCCAATAGCACGGTATCGGTATGGAAAGGTGTCACGGGTTTACCGTCCATTTCCAGCACGGTAAAAGTATGACCATGTAAATGGATTGGATGGTGGTACTGAGTGACATTCTTTAAATCGAAAATATAGGTTTTGCCCCGTTCGAGCGTTGCGATCGGATCGGGAATGTTGCCTTTGCTCATTCCCTCCCATGCGCGTTTATTCATCAGCCAAAACTCGTGCTTCCCTTTGCCTTGCTTGTCGGCAGGTGTGATTGCCCCTGCCCATTCAAACACAAAGTGACGAGTTTCTGCATTCGCCAAGTCAGGAGTGGCTACTGGATTAAGTGGCAGGGCGGGTAAAGGTTTTTCGACCAAGGTGGATGGCGTTGTGGCAAAGCTGGCCAGCAGGAAAGGAAAACGGCCTTTCATGTACATGATCTCAACATTGGTTCCGGCTTTTGGAGCGATCAAACCAATATCGAGTCGCATACCGGGCGCGATCTTATGCTCCTCGAGTCGTCGAGGGGTTGCGATCGGATTGCCGTCAATGGCAATAATCCACGCGTCTGCACCACGGACTTGAATGGGATAAGTCAGGGTATTATCGACGTTGGCTAATCGTAGGCGAGTGGTGGCATTTTCTTGTAGTTCATATTTAGGTTGATGAACACCGTTCACCGTGCCCCATTCACCCGGCGTTCCCATTCGGGCGCTATAACGAGGAATAGCGAGATCTTTCCATTGTCCTTGGCGGTCGAGGTGCCAATGTTTGAGCATGAGTACATGCTCTTCGTCAAATGTGACTGGAGACGCTTCTTCTACCACAATGGTACCCACCAAGCCTTTCCCCAATTGCACCACAGAGTTCATATGAGGGTGATACCAAAAGGTACCCGCATCAGGCGGTGTAAAGCGGTAGGTAAAGGTTTCGCCCGGCTGAATAGGGGGTTGCGATAAAAAGGGCACACCGTCCATTTCAATCGGAATGCGGAGTCCATGCCAATGAATGGTGGTGGGTTCATTGAGGTTATTGGTAAAGTGAATCGTCACGGGCTCGCCCTGACGGCAGCGAATCGTGGGCGCAGGGATCTTGCCGTTAAACGCCAATACATCCGTTTGGTGGCCGGGCACTAAAGACGCAGTGCTCGGCTCAGCGCTTAAGTGATATTCCCACATGCCATTATCTCGCGATGCGGATACCAGCGAGCAAGCAGGAAGGGCGGACAACGCAGCGAAAGCGGCGGAAGATTGGAGAAAGCGACGTCGAGTAAGGCCATGCGCTGGCATGCCTTGGTCACGGCAAGTCATAAGAACACCTTTCGAATCAAATAATCGACTTACTATACCGTGAACGAGTCAAAGTGAGAAAGATTATCAATTGACCCTGTGAGGCAGTTAAAATAAGCCAGCAACAGACTGCTGGCTCGATGGTCGGATTATTGACGGTGAAAAACGTCGAGGCCAGGCGCTTGATTTATGGCGGGTAATGCTTCGAATTCAGGCTTGGCAATATAATATCCTTGGAAAAAGTCGATGCCCAAATCATGCAAGCAGCGTAATTCTTTCTCCGTCTCTATCCCTTCGGCAATAATTTGACGCCCTAGCTCCTCACACATTGCCACACTGTGGCGAACAATGGCCTGTTTCACTGGGTCAGTATCAATATATCTCACCAGCGCCATATCGATTTTAATAATATTGGTATCAATATTAGCCAGCGCCGTTAGGCCAGAGTAACCGGCGCCAAAATCATCAATGGCGGTAATAAAGCCTTGCGAGCGGTAATAGCGAATAATGCGTTGAATATGCTCATAATTAAGCACTTCTTCCCCTTCGGTAAACTCAAACAAGATGCGATCGAGCGGAAATTGGTGTTCGCGCGCGGCTTTAAGGGTGGTTTGAATACAACGTTCGGGCTCGTAAACAGCATTAGGCATAAAGTTAATGCTCAAAAAGCAGGGGATCTCGAGCTTTGCCGCTAATGCCACCGCTTTGATACGGCAGGTCTGATCAAATTGATACTGATTGTCGGCGTTTACATGTTTAAACACACTGCCCGCACCGCTGCCATCCATGCCTCGTACCAGCGCTTCGTATGCGAAAACACGCCCAGTGGATAATTGAACAATGGGCTGAAAGGCCATTGAAAAGGCAAAAGGGAGCGGTTTTTTGTTTTTGCAGGCATCACATTGGGAGGCGGTATGTGGCATAGATTTAAATATCAATGAAATAAAGGTGTTCAAACAATAATAGATGGTGCGTGTCTTTAATGCGAGTCAAGGTGTCTAATCTATGCGCCACGACGATTTCTCCACAATGCATAAGTAAGTTGGCACTAGATATGCTTAGTTTTTAAGCGGCAATATCAGGCGCTTTTTTGACGTCGTGCGATACAAAAAGTATGGCATACGGAGGAACAAGCTGCTTTTTGCTGATAATGGCGACAAAGTGACCAAATTTGGTTTATACCTTAATAAGGTTGTTAAACGACCGAAAATACCAGATGTGCCGGTTCAAGGTAGCTGGCCAGTGACAGAGGATGAACGTCATGCTTGCTGAAAAACGGGATGAAATAGACAACCCCCTGATTTGGCCAATACTCAGTATCTTGGAATCTACGCGACAAAGCTGGAAAGTGCATCACCTTCTCAGTGAGTTGCAAAAAAATACCATCATGGCAGAGCTGGATGCTGACCCGCATCTTGATTTATTTAAGCGCAATTTTCTGATCATGAATGCGTTATACCAACTGCAAGAGATGTTGCTACCGCAACAATGGTTGCAGGTGGAGTCAATGGACATTCAATTGCAGTGGCGTGTTGGCGGTAATGGTTTTGTGGCAAACGAAATCGATTATCAAGATCCACTCCGTGAATACTATATGGATTGGAACAACTATGATGCCAGCCGAGACGATGTCAAAGAGCTGCTATCGTCGTTTTGGAAGCATTATCAACGCCATATTGGTAACGATGCGCCGGGTGAAACCATGCTGGAGCGCAAAAAAGCGTTGACCGTACTTGGGTTGGATGAGCATGCCAGCGAGCATGAGATCCGTCGCCAGTGGCGGAAAATGGCGTTGAAGTGGCATCCAGACCGTCCTGAAGGCGATGCGACCACGTTTCGTGAAATGTGCGAGGCATGGCAAAGCCTGCGTCTCTAATTCCGTCCTCAGCAAGTAAATACAGGGTGTGGTGACACACCCTGTATGGTAGTGATTAGGCGTTGTTGAGGCCGCGGCTGCGCAGCTCGAAAATAAGCTTTTCAGCACTGCATTCAAATTGCATTTTGATATGCGCACTATCGCCGCTAAATTGCTCGGCGTTAAAGTCGTGCTTGACGGCAGGATTAATACTTTGTGCGAGCGACAGGTATTGCTCAAAGCGTGCCTGCATTGCCTCGACGCTGTCGGCATGAATCGTCACTTCCGCGACTTCATCTCCTTCTGAGATAATATAACCAATTTCCGCGCTTACACCGCACGCGTCACATGCGTCAGTTTGATTCTCTTTCATGGTCGGTCCCCTACGTGATAAAGCTACAGGCGTCAAAATAGGCTTATCGCCTGCAATAAAGATGTCATGCTGATCTTTAGCAGAGTCTTGATTGTGGCACATTGAGATAGGTCAGGTTTTGCAGGAGTTTGTAGCACGGTGTATCGCTGTCAGCAACCTAATTGCAAGCAATAGATGGTGAGTAAAAAAATCACCCACCATCAGCGTATGCTAATCGTGGGTGATCGTTAGGTCATCTTAGTACAATGTGTTAGACCCAGTCTTCTTCCCATTGGACCAAGGTGCCTTTTGGCCAGTTTGCGCCAACCTCGTGGTACTCTTGTTCTAGCTTATGGCGGCGAATTTTTAGCGTTGGCGTGAGTTTTCCGTTCTCAATGCTCCAAGGCTCTTTGATCATCAACACGCCTTTGATTTGCTGGTGAGATTCCAGCTCGCCGTTGATGGTATCAATTACCTTTTTCACGCGGCGCTCATAGCGGGCTCGATCAAAGTGTGGGAAGTGGTGCGGCAGGGCAAGCAAGATAGGTGCAGGCATGCCAGACCCAATCACACAGAGCATCTCAGCGTTAGACAACTCAAATAAGCGCTTTTCAATCGGTACAGGGGCGACAAATTTGCCTTTTGCGGTCTTGAAGGTATCGTTTTTACGCCCTGAGATACTCAGGTAGCCCTCACTATCGAGTTCGCCTAAATCCCCCGTGTGCAGCCAACCATCCACCAAGGTTTCTGCCGTGGCTTCCTCATTTTTGTAATAGCCGCTAAATAGGCCCTGACTTTTGACTAAGATCTCCTGATCGTCGGCTATCTTGATTTCAACGCCGGGCCCTGCATTGCCTACGGTGCCGATTTTGTCGGCCCTAAATGGATAGTTAAGTGTGCTGTATGCGTAGCTTTCGGTCATCCCCCACGCTTCGGTGATATGTAGTCCTAATTTTTCATACCAACGCAATAGTGCTGGAGCAACCGGGGCTGATCCACAGCCTAATACGCGCGCTTGATCAAGACCAAGGTTCTTAGCGATTTTCTTTTTAATCAAACCACCGACAAGAGGAATGTTCAGCAGTAAATTCAAACGAGCATCAGGTAGTTTCTCTTGAATGCGCTGTTGGAACAGGGTCCACAAACGCGGTACCGAAATGAAAAGCGTTGGGCGATGCATTTTGACATCTTCAATAAAGGTATCGAGCGACTCTGGGAACGCGGTTGGGATCCCACCCATAATGGCCGAGCCCATGATGTATACGCGCTCGGTGATATGGGCCAGTGGAAGATACGAGAACAAACGATCGTTAGGCTCGATACCAATGTGGTCGATCAGGCGTTGCGCGGACCAACAATAGCCGCCGTAACTCAGAATGGCCCCTTTCGGGAGCCCAGAGGTGCCAGAGGTATACACTAGAGACATCACATCATTATCCAGATGGACCGGACGCTCTTCGGTAGGTTCGTGACTCGCGACTAAATCCTGCCAGTCATAATGGCAATCCACCGTAGGGTATGGAAATGCGATGGTTTTGATGTGTGATAGGGTCTGTAACGACGCTTTTAGTGCTTTGGTGTCATCCAGTTTGCCGACAAACATGGCCTTGGATTCACTGTGTGTCACCACGTGTTCAATGGTGTCACTGCCCGCAGTTGGAAAAATAGGCACGCTGATATAACTGCCCATCATCATCGCCAGATCGGCAATAAACCATTCCGCACAGTTTTTAGAAATCAGCGCCACCTTGTCACCGGGTTGCAAGCCCATGTCACGTAATGCTGTGACCATGCGCATTGCCTGATCAGCGACGTCCGTAAAGGTATAATCAACGAAACGGCGCTCGCGAATTTGGCGTAAAAATACGTGGTTAGGGCGTTCGTCGGCCCAGCGTAAAATTTGATCGTGTGGTTTGATGTGTGACATTGGACTTCCTCGTTGTCGCAACGTGATTCATACGTCTAACTGTTATAATAATGTTAACTTACTGACCCTGCCTGTATTTACGCAAGGCAATTGTTTAAACATGTGTTCAAATTATGACTGTCGGCACTATTTACACTAATAAGTCCTCATTTTTTGGGCTGTTTTCACACTTATCTATCAAGGTATTAGCAGAACTTTGATCCGCTTCAGTGAGCCTTTGGTGCATTTCGTGTCAGGCTTTCTATTGCAGTCTGTACTATCTTTATGGCGAGCCATGGCGCAAATGCATTGCCTGCCAACACATTGCAACATGCAGACGATTACTGCCCGCCATGCTGACGGAGACTGGGGAGAACACATTACACATGCCAAAACGCAGTAAGGCCCAAACACAACAGACGATCGAGACCATTCTTGATGCCGCGAAGCAGCAACTCCTGACGTTGGGCTACGAGGGCATGTCGTATACCACCCTCAGTGAAGCAACAGGGGTATCTCGTACTGGGATCAGTCATCACTTTCCGCGCAAACAAGATTTTATGGCCGCGCTCGAACCTRTTCTGCTCGATAATTTGATGGGTACGCTTGAGACGGGTGGAACCGTTAACCAGTTAATGCAAAGCTGGATGCAGGCGATGCATGCTGACGGTGAGTTCAAAGCCATCTTACGGCTGTGTTTCTACTTGTTGATCAGTGGTAAAGCCGATAACGGCGTCGCCTTTCGCTGTTTACGTAAATTGCAGGCGGATTGTGAAAAGCAAATGAATGCCGATCTGACCGTTGCTTTTTCACAGCTGCTAGGCGCCAGTTTACTCATGTGTCGTCAATGAACGGCACCGGTCCGTTGAACCTGCATAATAATTGACATATCACCCCGTTATCTCACCAAAATTTGACAGACAGACGCAGTGTCTTTTGATAGACTCGCCACGCTTTTACAGCACCAGACCTTTTTTGGAGATAACTATGAACAATACCGACCATCCTCCTAGTCGATACGGAGAAAAATAACTGCCGTTGGTATTGTGACCCTTCCTTTTACCAGCGCAGTCGCAGCTGGTTTCCCGCTCTGTTTTTCTCCTTTCTCGATGTAACGCTTAATCACGCCCTTTTAGCGTGAGGTTCGTTGTTGATGGTCGTTACCTGTTGCCAATCGGGAGATTCGCCATGACGGTAATGAACAACACTTTTGACTACGCTACTGCGTTTTCTACTGCAGAAATCGTGGCGGCACGTAATGCATTTTTACAATACGATCTCGACAAGCAAGTCGAGTTGCTTACCGTGATGCCGGTTGAGGAGTCGATGGGAATTTTACATCACTGCTCGGTGGCTCATGTACAGCATTTGCTCAATGCGCTCGATGCGCAGGGATTTGACCGCGAAGCCCGTGAATATGCCAACCATTTAGGCTTTATTCACTCGGAAGCGGAGCCGGCGAAGAGCTATCTGTCTACCGGCGTGTTTGCACACGTTAAACAGCGGATTGGCTGGATTGTCGGACTTGCGCTGCTTGGTATCGTTTCTGGGATGATCATTGCTCAATACGAAGATACCTTAAGCCAACTCGTTCTGTTGGCTGTGTATATGCCAGTGATTGCGGCGGCGGGGGGCAATACCGGTTCCCAAGCGGCAACCTTGGTGGTCAGGGCGCTTGCAACGGGAGAGCTTCGCAAACGTCAGTGGCTCCATGTAATGTGGAAAGAAGCCCGCGTCGCGGTATTTATCGGTGTGGCGATTGCTGCAGTCATGATAGTGAGGATTTTGATGTTCAACCACAACGCGACGGTCGGCGCGTTTGCATTGCACGATATTGCGGTTGCCATTGCGTTGGCCCTGTTTATTCAGGTGACCATCTCCACGACGCTTGGCGGATTGCTGCCGATTGTGGCGCGCGCGTGTCATCTTGATCCTGCGGTATTGGTCAGCCCGGTACTGGCATCCGTGGTAGATATATCTGGGATGTGGATTTATTTCACTGTAGTCAATACCTACCTCGGCATTGGTAGCTAGCCCGAAGAATGGCGCCCAAGTGGCGCCATTTTTTATCTATGGTTATGGTGAGTGATATCGGCGTGTTTGGCTTTGTACATCTGATACGCACTTAGCTTGATCTTACGCAGTAAATTGCTGGGTAACTGTGCTATCACTATTACAACAGTTGAATTATTAAAAAATATTTTAATAATGGAGAAGGCGGCCTGATGCCGCGATTCAATTTCTGCCAATAAGGTAACCCTATGAGTGATGCACTGGTACTCGTTATTAATTCAGGTAGCTCGTCGTTAAAATTTGCCCTGATGGATGCGCAAACTGGCGATGCTGTGATTTCCGGCGCTGGAGAATGCTTTGGGCGCGATGACGCGCGGATGAGCTGGAAAGTCGACGGTGAAAAAACCGAGAAAACCTTAAGTGCAGGAAGCAACCACCACCAAGAGGCCATGGACATCATTGTGGGCCTTATCGAAAGCAACCAATTAAGTGACAAACTGCAGGCCGTTGGCCACCGTGTGGTACATGGCGGTGAAACCTTCAGCCAAGCCACCCTGATTGACGATGCCGTACTGGCGCAAATCGATGCGCTAAAAGCCTTGGCGCCACTGCATAACCCAGCACATGTGGTGGGCATTAAAGCGGCGCGCAAAGCCTTCCCAAGCTTGCCACAAGTGGCAGTTTTCGATACGGCATTCCATCAAACGATGCCAGAAAAAGCTTACCATTACGCGATCTCGCGTCAGCTCTACAACGATTACGGTATTCGCCGCTACGGCTTCCACGGCACCAGCCATTATTACGTAAGCCGTGAAGCGGCAAAATGGCTTAACCAAGCGCCTGAACAAACCAACGTAATCACCGTACACCTTGGTAATGGTGCCTCTTTGTGTGCGGTCAAAGACGGTCAAAGTGTCGATACCAGCATGGGCTTTACGCCTTTAGCCGGTTTGATGATGGGCACACGCTGTGGTGATATTGACCCATCTATTCTAGAGTTTTTGTCGAAAAAAGGGCTCAGCATGGATCAAATCCACCATGAGCTGATCGATAAAGCTGGTTTACTCGGTGTTTCGGAATTAACGAACGATTGCCGAGGCTTGGTCGAGGCGGCAGAGCAGGGCCACAAAGGCGCACAATTGGCGCTAGAAATGTTCGCTTATCGCGTTGCAAAATTCATCGCAAGTTACATGGTGCCGTTATCCCGCCTGGATGCGATTGTTTTCACAGGTGGAATTGGCGAAAACTCACTGCCAGTCCGTGAAATGATCCTCAAAGAGCTAGCCATTTTCGGCTATCAAGCGGATGCCGATGCCAACGCCGCCGCGCGTTTTGGTGCCGCAGGGCAAATCACCACCCAAACGTCACCGCTTGCATTGGTGATCCCAACCAACGAAGAGCTAGTTATTGCTCAGCAGTCGGTAGAATTGTTGTAATTTAAAGCAAAAACAGATAATTAAAGGCGAGCTTTGTGCTCGCTTTTTTTATGATCATATGTTGGATAGACCATCGCAACGCGCGCGAATGGCGACACAGCGATTACTCACTACATGATTGCTGCAATTGCTCCTTAGTTAGCCAAGTTAGTGTTGGCTTGGTTATGCCCAGACACGCCTCAGCGCGATCATTGCTCGCAAGGTTTTGCCCCAAAGCAATTCAGAGCTTCTCTTATTTTGGATAGGTAAGGCTGCATAAAGCTTTGATGATACGTAGTAGAAACTGTCGTTTTTATTCAATCTTTAGCTAAGAGCTAGAACTATGATGTGTGACATCGAAAAGCAATGCTCATTTGAAGAGTCATTGTATTGCATGCGGGATAAAAACGATGTTAAACATTAAACCAATCGATAACCTAGAACAGATTCATCCCCTAAAACAAATGTACTTTGCTCAATCCACCGCTCCCTTAGACGGTATGTGGCATTTCGGTTTTGTACCAATGGCGTCTCACTACGGGTTCTATGAACAAGGTGCTCTTGTTGGATACTGCTGTATCAATGGTGATGGTTATATGCTGCAATTTTATTTATCCACCGAGGCGAACACCGATCAAAGAGATTTATTTACGTTAATTACTGATGGAAACAGCTCTGTCATTGGTGACGTTAAAGGCGCTTTTGTTAGCACCGCTGAGACTCAATATCTATCGCTGTGCATGGATAACTCTTCACAGTTTACAGTCAATGCTTTGATGTATCAGCAGATGGAAAAAAACGATGAAAACGTCCAATGTAACGTTGAACTACAGGAAGTATCCACTGATCAATTGGAGCAGTTTGTTGAATTTGCTGCGGCTAACATTGGAGCACCGAAAGAATGGCTAACTGGCTATTACAGCAACCTAATCAATTGCAAAGAACTATTTGGTTACTGGCAGGGAACAGAACTACTTGCCGCAGGTGAATGCCGTTTATTCGACGAATTTCAAACGGAATATGCCGATCTGGGCATGATTGTCGCGCAGTCACAACGTGGGAAAGGCATTGCTACTCAAGTCCTTCAATGGCTTGTAAAAAGCGCCAATGAGCGTAATTTAACCCCAATTTGTTCTACCGAGAGCAGTAATGTAGGGGCGCAAAAGGCAATAAAACGAGCGGGTCTCACGTTAGTCAATCGTATTGTCCAGATTAAATTCGAACTATAGTAACGAATCACAAACTATTTCTGGCTATGCTAGGCTGCTCTGAAATGGGCGGCCCTCATCAAGTTATAGGAATTCTAGATGCTCCATTGGTTATTATCACCGAAAGCTCCAACTGTTGCTAAGTATGTTCAATGCTATTGGCTGATTGAAAAAAAAACCGAATGCCGAGAGTTATCCATTCCCGAAGCTTAACCCTGACCCTTGTGCTCACTTAATCATTTCGCCTAAAAATCAACGCTATCGTTATGATTTCAATTCGGCGGCTTCTATAGGATTAGGAAGTCATTGGCTCTATCCCCATCAACAAACCATTGCACTAGATCATACCAATCCGTTCGTTCATCTTGGGATTAAATTTCATACTGGAGCCTTGTATAGCTTGCCCCAATTTTTGAAGCAAGTGGCTCTTTTAGAACAATCCATGTTACTCGATCAAGTTGAAGAGGTAGCAAGCGGTGACGGGCTTCATAATCTATTAGCTTTAGATGAGTTAATTACTCTTGCTCAAAGTGATCCGAATAATTGTGTTGAACAACTCGATACGAAATTAACACCGTGGCTCAAACTGTGCTCTGAAGATAAGCACAGTGAACTTACTCGGCAAGCTTTGAAGTATCTTGATAATACCCCCATCTCTGATTTGGGAGAGCGGCTTTTTTGCTCACAACGAACCTTAGAGAGAAGCTTTCAGCGTGTAACTGGAATGACGCTAAAGCAGTGCCAATCCATGAATCGATTAGAGGCGATGTTAGAGTATATTTATCAGCGAGACTCAGACGCTCTCGACTGGGTAGATATTGCGTTCAGATTTGGATTTAGTGACCAACCTCATTTAATCCGCCACCTAAAAAAGCAGTTAGGATTAACGCCGAAAACCTATGAAAAAGAGCGAGGGTTAACAATTGATGTCTATGGTGGTATCACAGCTAGCAACGATTGAGGTTGTCGGAAATGTTCAATCTCAGAACCGTTGCATTTGGATAATATCAGGCAATACCAAACAATTTCCCAATGGAATATCGGAATGATTAGAAAACTCAAGCCAACAGATATTGAACTCATTTTAACGATTTGGCTTAATGCATCCATCAAAGCTCACGGTTTTGTATCGCCAGAGTTCTGGAAGTCACAAGTTCCTAGCATGCGTGATATCTACATCCCTGCCTCAGAGACTTATGTATATGAAAAAAGTGGTGAGATTGTAGGATTCTACTCGCTATACGAGGATATGTTAGCGGCAATTTTTGTTGCACCAGAGCATCAATGTAAAGGTATTGGTAAAGAGTTAATTGCTCATGTTAAGCCTCAAAGAAATACTCTAACTCTTTCTGTATATAAAGCTAATCACGCAAGCTATCAGTTCTATTTAAAGCAAGGTTTTATCACCATCAGTGAGCAGTTGGATGAGCATACGGGACATTCTGAGTGCATGATGAAGTGGGATCGATATTAGTCACTGGAGTTGTTGTTAGCTCACTTTTTTGTGGTTGCTCATCATGGTGTTGAGCGAGCACCGACGCTTCCGTGATATGAGTGGATGGTACGGTATATAAACCTTGTCGATACAGTTTTCCGCCTATTAAAGCGTGTGCCTTAGCGCGCTTGATCATCACGTCTGTTACAGGTTGAGGGCGTGCAGTCTGACTCTTCGCATCATAGTAATAGCCAAGTGGGGCTTTGTCTGGTCGCAGAACAATCACTGAATCATGGGTGAGATAAGCGAAGTTTTTATCAAACTGCATCAAAGCACGCTGATAGTGTCGAGACAATGGGCGAGTTAAATCATGACCTATCATCGGCGATATACTTTCAACGCCAATGAGGGAGAGTAACGTAGGGGGCATATCGATACTACTCGCGAGGCGGTTATCTTCTCTCGGAGGTATGTCTTTACCTAGGATCAATGCTGGGATATGAAAATGTTTAATTGGCACAGGTAATGCGCCGACTGCGCGCGCATCATGATCGGCAATGATTAAGAAGATGGTATCTTTCCAGTAATCGGACTGCTGAGCTTGGTGGATGAAGTCGCCCAATGCTTTGTCAGCATATTTTACGGCATTGAAGCGGGTATGTTTCTCTTGACTATAAGGCGTGATTTGGCTGTCTGGATATTCGTAAGGTGAATGATTGCTACTGGTGAATACCAAGCTGAAAAAGGGTTTCCCACTTTGGTGTAAACGGCGAAACTGTTTATCAGCCATGGTGTATAGGTCTTGGTCTGAAACTCCCCAAGATCCAACAAAGCGTGGCTGGTCAAACTGAGGGAAATCGATAATATCTTGAAAACCATTACCGAGAAAAAATGATTTCATATTATCGAAGTGGCTTTCTCCACCGTAGATAAACTGAGTGGTATACCCCTTTTGCTGAAGTAATGAGGCGATGGAAAAGAACCCTGTTTGGCTTTTAGACAATTTAACGACGGCGCGAGATGGGGTCGGTGTAAACCCTGTGGTTATAGCCTCAATACCACGCACAGAACGCGTACCTGTTGCGTAAATCTGAGTAAAGTTCCACCCTTCATCCATCAGGTTATCCAAATGTGGCGTTAGCGGTAAGCCGCCCAATCGGCCAACAAATTGCGCGCCTAAACTTTCTTGCAATAAGATCACTAAATTCTTTCGTTTGGCCTCGGAAGGATGACGCACGTTTAGTGTCGGTATGGTGTCTGACGCAATATAGTTGGTGCTGGACGGCGAGTATCGTTTTATAGTTGCAATGACATCATTCAGCGGCATATCGCCATAGTATTCTTCAGCATTACGCTCGGACGCCATGGATTTGGCGGCAAAGACCAACGAATAAGAAGAGTTGAGTACTAAATCATTTAATAGCGGATTAGTTGAAAAGGCGACAAGTGCTGGGTTCAGTGGACGGTGTTGCAGAGTTGAACGCGCTCCCATGATACCGAAAGCAACCACACAAACCGCAAGAATAGGCCGTGTCCACCAGCGTGGCTGGTTTCCCGTTTGAGTAAGCTTACCGCTTAATCGCCAGCTATAAAAACCCACCAATGTCGCTCCTGCAAGTCCTAAGAATAACGGTAACTTATAGCCTTTCCAAAGCATGGAAAAAACTTCTTTAGGGTAAACTAAATACTCTATAAATAGCCGATTTGGTCTTAGGTTATACTCCAAAATAAACGAAGGCGTAGCAAGCTCCATATAAGCTAATACGACTAACCCACAGACCAGCCAACTCCGCAAGACAAAGACAAACCCACGACCAAATTTTCCAGAGGTTGGTAGCAGTGCCAATAAAAAAGCCGGTAGAGTATATAGCCAGCATAAAGTGGCAATATCGACACGTAATCCTTGGAGTAAGATATAGAAGATATCTTGCCATTGGCTCAACTGCTTATGTTGCCAGACAAGCAAGCTGACTCTCGATAGGCTAAGCAGGACGAGCGCAAGAGAAAAGAAAACGATAATAGGTCTGAAGTTGCGAAGGCTTGTCATCTTTGCACCACTTAACGCAGCATGGATTTTATGTAGTTACGCTTACCAAATCGACTCATCAAAATGGCGGCGCTAACATGGATAGTGACGAGGATCAGGGTTGCGTTGGCAGCAAACTCATGGACTTCTTCTAACCATTCGAGCTCTTCACCTGACTGCGTCATTGTCCAGCCAGTCAAAATGGTGACGAGGAGCAATCCCCAAAGACTCCAAATCATAAGTGCCGCGGCAGGGTTATGACCTGAGCTTGTATGATCACGCCCTCGTATAAGGTTGCTGAAGTGAGCTCGAGCGGCAGAAAGCGAGGGCATAAAACGGGTTAGTCGTGCTTCTGAATGCGTGAGCATTCCCCAAATCAGACGTAAGACAATGGCCCCAAGGATCACGTACCCAAACCAGCGATGAATGTCACTGCCTTCTTCCGTGACGCTCATGTTGGCAAAGAATAATGCAGCAATCAGCCAATGGCTCAACCGGACAACTCTGTCCCATTTAAATAGTCGTGGGGTGTTAGCGGTCATGATAATTTCCTCTCATGTGGTTATGTCTTCACTCTATGAGAGGAAACTTAAGAATCACTTAAGAGGGAAAAAAATAAAAAAGTTATATTTTACAATTAGATAAATTTTTTAGGTGCATTTTTTATCGGCAGGAGGAGATTCTTAAGCTTTTCTTAAGTATCGCGCCGTAAGCTCAGTGACAATCAGCCAATAAAGGATGTCACCGCTATGGTCAATTCAGCGAGTCGATTTGAAATTGTTACACCAGACTCAGCGAATCGCGCTGAAATAGAGGCGTATATTGCTGAACGCTATCAACAAGCCTTCAACGCGACAATTACCACCTTCATGCCTTATTTGTCCTGCCTGAGAGGACAAGACGATCGCTTATTGTCGGTGTGCGGTTATCGCCCTGCTGCGTATCAGCCGCTTTTTCTCGAACAATACCTTACCGATGATGTTGCCGACGCACTTAGCGCTCACTATCAGCAAGTGATTACGCGTTCCTCGGTGATTGAGTTTGGGCAACTGGCCTCATTCTCTTCGGGGACGTCACTACCACATTTCCACGCTTTAGCGAATGGGCTGCTATCCCACGGATACATGTGGTGTGTGTTTACCGCGACAGGGCCGCTATATGCACTCATGCGTCGATTTGGCCTTGCTCCCCATCTTCTGACCAATGCGGATGCGAGTCGCTTACAACCCACTACTGACCAATGGGGCAACTACTACACGCGGATGCCTCGTGTCTGTACCGGTAACCTTGCTCAAGGTGCCGAGCAGTTGGAGCGGATTGTGTCTAAACACCGCCATACGGAGAATGCCAATGCGCGTCTTATTTGAACGTTTGGCTGAATATGCCTACGCCCAACCTGATCAGGTTGCCATTCAAGGGGCGGATGCATCTGGCGACTGCCTGATATTGACCTATCAAGCGCTTTGGGGGCGGATCAGGGCGTTGAGTGAAACGCTATTGGCGCTCGATACACAGATGATTGGGCTTGCCGGTGACAACAGTGTTAGTTGGGCACTGATCGATCTTGCCGCTGCGTATGCAGGTATTTCAATTGTGCCGATCCCGCCCTTTTTTACGGCTGAACAACAACATCATGTCTTGGATACGGCAGGGGTAGATTGGGTGATTGGCTCGCCACATCCTGATGTCGCATTAAGCCATGCATCTGTGACTACATTGGCGGGGTTACCATGCCATGCACGAGACGTAGACGCACCGCCAGCTTTGCCTCCGGCCGTAAAGGTCACGTTTACTTCCGGTTCGACCGGTTCTCCCAAGGGCGTGGTATTGAGCGGAGCTACGCTGGAGAGCGTTAGTGTATCGCTTGCCAATACTGTCTCCACCACTGCGGTACCTTCCTGTCATTTAGTCGTCCTTCCCCTGTCCACACTACTGGAGAATATTACGGGTGTTTACGTGCCCCTGTTGCTTGGTGTGACGACAGTGATCCCATCCAGCGATGACTTGGGGCTGATCGGCTCAAGCCAGTTAAACCTGAATCAATTGATGAGCGGACTGATTCGTTATCGCCCGCAAAGCTTGGTACTTACTCCTGCGTTATTGCGAGCCGTCATCCATCTTGGTGAACAGCATCCTGGTGCGGTTGCCGATCTCAAGCACGTTGCTGTCGGAGGTGCAAAGGTGGCACCGGGCTTATTGCGCGCAGCAAGTCGGCTTGGCTTATCGGTTTTTGAGGGTTATGGCTTATCGGAGTGCGGATCAGTGGTGAGTTTGAATACCTCCGAGCACCATTGTGTTGGCAGTGTGGGTAAACCGTTACCTCACAATCGTGTTTTTCTCGCATCAGACGGCGAAATCATGGTAGCAGGCGCGACATTCTCAGGTTATCTGGATCGCGACTTTCACCCTCACCAAGGCGCCGTTGCGACGGGAGATATCGGTGAGTTTGATGATGACGGCTTTTTGTATGTAAGAGGTCGCAAAAAAAATCAACTCATTACGGCTTTTGGCCGCAACATCCATCCAGAGTGGATTGAGGCGGAAGCCATGGCCTATTCGGCGCTTAGCAACATGGTGGTATTGGGAGAGGGGGAGGACTGCCTGACTGCCATTATTGGTAGCGACTCTCCTGATCAAGCAAAGCAGCAGTTGATGCAGCTTAACCACCAACTGCCCGACTATGCGCAACTTCGAGCGGTGATATTTACCGCTCCTTTTCATCAGCAACCCCATTTAATTACGGCAAATGGCCGCCCTAAACGCGATGTCTTTTGCCAACAATTTGAGCCGCAACTTAACACATCGGCCCAACCATTACTGACTGACGAAACCCTGCCACTCACGGCACATTCCTAGGAGGATTTATGGATAATCAAGGTTTTTTCCATGTACTAGAGAAAGAAACCGCTCAGGCGAGAGCCTCAATGCTGAGTGTGCCTGTGATTGAGGCTTGCGACTATAAGGCGATTACGCTGCCAACCTACACGGCCTTTCTTGTTCAGGCTTATCATCATGTGAAGCATACCGTTCCATTACTGATGGCCTGTGGTTCTCGGTTGCCGGAGCACTATGAATGGTTGCGCCAAGCGCTCGGCGCATATATTGAGGAAGAGAAAGGTCACCATGAATGGATCTTGGATGACTTGCGCGCATGTGGCTTTGATGCCGAACTAGTGAGGGCTAACTGCGGTGAGGGCCAAGTCGGGTTAGGGATTGAGATGATGGTGGCGTATTTATATCACCAAATTGATCGCAAAAATCCAATGGCTCTATTTGGCATGGTTTGGGTGCTGGAAGGTACGAGCGTCTCAATCGGCGGCTCGATGGCCGCACTGATCCAGCAAACGCTTTCTCTACCCGATACAGCGATGGGGTATTTAACGTCACACAGCACCTTGGACGTAGAGCATATTGGCTATTTTGCTGATTTGATGAACAAGGTAACGGATCCCGCGGACCAACAAGCCATCATTGATAGTGCGAACCGTGTTTATGCGCTGTATGAATCAATGCTGCGAGCGCTTCCTATGGCCACGACACAGACCCAAGTGGCGTAGGAGGCGGTAATGAAAAACACAATTATATTGCTAACAGGAGCGACAGGAGGCATTGGCCGAGCACTGGCTGATGTACTGGCAAAAAAAGGCGCCATACTTGTGCTCGTCGGCCGCCATCTCACTGCGTTGCATGATCTCAAAAACCAACTTATGAATGGCGAGCATCATCAGATCATCGAAGCAGACATTGGTACAGCAGAAGGCAGAGACAAGGTGAATCAGCATGCACGATGGCTGGGTCAGCAAGGTACGCCAATAGAAATACTGATCAATAATGCGGGGGTAAATTGTTTTAATTATCTATCCATGCGCGCAGATGACAGTATTGAGCATGAAATTGCCATCAATCTAACTGCCCCCATTTTGCTTTGCAAACATGCACTCACGTGGCTCGCACCGACAGGTCTCATTGCCAACATTGGCTCAACCTTTGCTGGTATCGGTTTTCCCGGATATGCCAATTACGGTGCGACCAAATCAGGCCTGTATCGCTTTACCGAAGCGTTAAATCGGGAGTTATATGACAGTCAGCAGTGTGCCATTTATATCGCGCCTCGAGCCACCAAAACGGCGTTAAATGATGCACGTGCAACGGCGATGAATAAGCAATTGCGAAATCATGTGGACTCACCTGAGTGGGTAGCGAATCACATTGTGCGCGCCATCGAAAAGCGTTGCTTTGCGGTGTGGCTCGGGTGGCCCGAAAAACTGTTTGTTCGTCTGAACCAACTTTTTCCATCGTTAGTGGGTCATGGAATCGCAAAACAAAAAGACATCATTGATTTTCACGCTAATACGCCGCAAGGCTTGCCAGTTGTAGAGGAGTCACACCATGACTATTCGTAAATCATTTTATATTACCGTATGGGCACTCAGTTGTTCTTTGATTAGTGCGACAGTGCTGGCCGACCCTATCTTGGCTAAGATCCAGACGCGCTGGGCACAATGTAACTACACTATCGAAAGCAGTGACGACAAAGTGGCGTGTTTCGACCGTTTAATCGATGATACGCAAATTGCACTTCTTGCCCAACCAGCGCGTCATGATCTGAAAATATGGCTTGCTATCAATAAGAGCTCGTTAGCCGGGGTTGATGGTGGCATGGGAGCATTAGGCTTGGTCAAGGATGCAAAAATTCTACTCGAAGATGTGATAACACAGGCGCCGGAAACGCTGGACGGTTCGGCCCTAACGAGTCTCGCGACGTTGTACCACAAAGTGCCGGGCTGGCCACTCGCATTTGGTGATGACGATAAGGCTGCTGAGCTGTTTAAAAAAGCACTCGCGATCAACCCAGACGGCATCGATTCGAACTATTTTTATGGCGAATTTCTWGCGGATACCGGAAAAACAAATCTCGCTGTGGCATTCTTGAAGCATGCACAACAAGCCCCTTCGCGGCCAGACCGCCCTCTCGCTGACCAAGGACGCCAACAAGAAATTATCCAAAAACTGAAGGAGCTTAATCAGCAATGAGGCTGTTACTCGTCGAAGATGATTGCATGCTAGGGGAGTCCATGGTGGCGTCGCTGCAGCGTCACGGCTATACCGTTGATTGGTTGCAGCGAGGAGGTGGTGTGGATGCGTTGTTAAATACCGAAAGTTTTACCGCTATCATTCTAGACTTAACCTTGCCAGACACTGATGGGCTTCATGTGTTGCGTAAAATTCGCCGCAAACATAGCGATATCCCTGTGATGATTTTGACAGCACGCGATGACATTGATGACCGTGTGAAAGGGTTAGATGGTGGAGCCGATGACTACATGATCAAACCTTTTGCGCTCGAAGAGCTATTGGCGCGTCTGCGCGTCATGATTCGGCGTATTTCCGGTTATGCCGATACCACGATGTCATGCCATGGCGTGACCTTGTCGATGGCAACGGGTGAAGTGGAGATGAAGGGTGCACCTATTCGGTTAACTCCTAACGAGTTCAAACTGTTATCCACACTGATGGCACATGCTGGCCGAGTAATGAGCAAAGATCAACTTCAACAAGCGCTTCATGGTATGGATGAGGGAATTAGTCCGAATGCCATTGAAGTCCATATTCACAATTTACGCAAAAAAACGGGTGGAACCTTGATTCAAAACATTCGTGGGGTTGGGTATATCATTGAGAAATAAACAGCGCCCACATTCAATAAAACGCCATCTTACATTCAGCACTGTGTGTGTGGTGGGGGTATTAATGTTTGTCTCTTGGCTGCTAGTGTATAGCGAAGCCCGTCATGAAATTAATGAAGTCTATGACGCGCGATTGGGGCAATCGGCAAAAACGTTGGCGCTGTCGGTAATGAGCTGGGGAGATCAGCCGCCAGATAACTTTACACAAAGCTATACCCATTGGCTAAACGCGATCACTGCCAACGCAAAAGATGACGATACGACCACACCATTTGGTCACCCCTATGAAGATAATTTGTTTTTTCAGTACCGTGTTAACGATGCATTAGTTGCCAAAAGTCCGAACGCACCGGCGCAATGGATAGGGACATCGGACAACCCCGGATTTGATATGGTCACCGCAGCAGGTGAACAGTGGCGCACCTTCCTATTAGTATTCACACTGCCGGATAAACGGCAAGCGAGTCTGTTGGTGGCGGAAAAAGAGGCGATTCGCCAAGAGTTGATGACAGAAGTCTCGTTGACCATTGGTTTACCCCAGCTCCTATTGATCCCACTTTTAGCAGTTATTGTTGTGGTGTTGGTTAGCCGTGCATTTAGGCCGCTAGGCGAATTAAAAGAGACGATCGCTGCGCGCAGTGTTGATAATCTCGATCATATTCATGTATCACAACCCACCGTTGAGCTCTCACCTCTCGTCAAGCAGATCAATTATTTGTTTTCTCAATTGAATAATGCTTGGGTGCGTGAAAAGCGTTTGGTTAGCACTGCGGCACACGAGTTAAAAACTCCCCTTGCAGTACTGCGCCTCAATGCAGAAAACGCCTTGTCTGCGACCACAGACGCGGAGCGTGATAATGACTTGACCAATATTCTGACTGGCATCGATCGAACTGATCGTGTTATCCAACAGTTGCTCATGCTTTCGCGGGTGGAGCAGCAAAAAAATACCGAAGTCACGCAGGTAGATATTGTTCCATTGTTGCGAGAACAAATCGCTGCGCTCGCACCGATGGCATTGACACAACAACAGTCAATAGAGCTTGAAGGGCAAGAGAGCCTGTGGGTCAAAGGCCATCCTGTGATGTTGTCAGTGTTATTTACTAACCTGATTGATAATGCCATTCGCTATGCAGGAAAAGGCGCATCTATCAGCGTGATCATCAGCCACTCAGCCAATACCGTCGTGGTGGAAGTGATTGATTCTGGCGACGCGATATCGGACGAAATTAAGAGCCGTATTTTTGATAAATTTTTCCGCGGTCATACCGAGAAAGGTGATGGGGCGGGTTTGGGGATGTCGATTGTCAAAGACATTGTGGAACAGCATCACGCGAGTATTATGATTCAAAGTCCGTACTTTTCTGACTATGGCAATGGTTTTACGGTGACTTTTCCAATGGTTTAGGCATGTGAGCATTCATAACCTTACGCCAACTGGTCGCGCAAAAAGCGGTGTAACGCCTTGACTGCGGGGGTGAGTTGTTGGCGCGACGGACATAATAGGTGGAGTGGAGCGAGCTCGCCTTGCCAATCGGTGCACAAGGGCACTAACCGTCCTGCATTCAGATCCGCTTTGACATCGAGCGCCGATTTATAAGCGATCCCTTTTCCTGATAATGCCCATTGCCTTACCACGCCGCCATCATTGCTGGCGCGCCGCCCTGTCACACTGACTGCAATGTCTTCCTCTTGGCGATGAAACTGCCAACGGTTATAGCGCACTTCATTTAGCTCGTAGAACAGGCATTCATGGTGTTTCAAATCCAAAGGATGCGCGGGCGTTTTATGCTGGGCTAAATACTCGGGGGAGGCCACGAGCACCCGACGATTATCTTTAACCAACGGCATTGCGATCATACTGGAATCGCCCAACACACCATAACGAATCGCGATATCAATAGGCTGGGAAAATAACTTGGCTTGTTCGTCGGATAACGACAGGCGGGTACTGATGTTGGGGTAAAGCGACATAAACGCATCAAGCAGCGGAAGGATCACGTCACGGCCCAAATCAGACGGCGCGGAAATAAGCAGCGAACCTTGGATCTTATCGGCGTTTTGCAGTTGTTGTTGACCTTGTTGTAGCAAGTCTAAGGCTTGTTCGCTGTAGCGCAGAAACTGCTCGCCTTGTTGAGTGAGTCGCAAACTGCGTGTTGAGCGCACAAACAGAGGGCTGCCTAACTCAGTTTCTAACCGTTTTATGGCGGCACTGGCAACGGCGGGAGACACATCTAATTGTCTGGCCGCGCCAGTTAAGCTGCCGTGTTTGGCCGCTTCGACGAAGATAGCCAGATCTTGAAGTGCTTTCATTATCAAAAAAATGTTGAAAGAGATGTCTCTGTAGCATGGTTTTTCTTTGTGGTGATTGTCAATAGGCTGATAGCAACACACTGACACGATCATGCGCTAACACCACAAGGAGACCAGTATGTCTTTGTTTGATGATTATCAACAGTCTGAGCTTTCGCTCGCTAACCGCATTGTCATGGCACCGATGACGCGCGCTCGCACCGACCAACCAGGCAATATTCCTAATGCGATGATGGCTGACTATTATCGCCAACGCGCTAGCGCAGGGCTTATCGTGACGGAAGCGACGCAAATTTCTCCACAAGGGCAGGGATATAGCTTTACGCCAGGCATTCATAGCGACGCCCAGATCGCGGGCTGGCGTCATGTCACGGACGCCGTGCATGCTGAGGGAGGTAAAATCTTTTTGCAGCTGTGGCATGTGGGTCGTATGTCGCATCCCATTTTTCACGAAGACGGTTTGCCTGTCGCACCGTCGGCGTTATCTCCTGAAGCGAGCGTATGGATAGCTGACGAAAATGGCGGAAGCATGCGTCCGTGTCCTATCCCGCGTGCATTAGAAACCGACGAAATCCCACGCATTGTCGATGATTACCGGCAAGCCGCCTTGAATGCGGTAGATGCAGGCTTTGATGGTGTCGAAATTCACGCCGCCAATGGCTACCTCATCGACCAGTTTCTACGCTCGACCTCCAATCATCGCGATGATCAATACGGCGGTAGTCGTGAAAACCGGATGCGCTTTTTGGTGGAAATCATGGCAGCGATTAGCGAGGCGATTGGTGCGTCACGCACTGGGATCCGTCTGGCTCCTTTTATCACTGCGCGTGGAATGAACTGCCCTGACATTATTCCCACCATTCTTGAGGTGGCAAGCCATGCCAATCAACTGGGGCTTGCCTATTTACATCTTGCCGAAGCGGACTGGGATGATGCGCCCCAAGTTGATGATGATTTCCGCCATCAGCTACGCGCGCGGTTCGACAATGCAATCATTGTGGCCGGAAAATACGACCAACCTAAAGCAGAGAGCTTGATTGCTCGCGAGTTGGTGGATTTAGTAGCATTTGGTCGTCCTTTTATTGCCAACCCGGATTATGTCGCACGTCTCCAACATGGCTGGCCACTGGCTGAATTTAACCCTCAGACCCTGTTTGGCGGCAACGAAGCAGGCTATGTCGACTATCCCACAAAGTGAGGACATCATCATGACAATACAAACGTTACCGACAGAGATGCATGCGGTTGGTTATCGCTTTGCGCACCCGATAGAAAAGGCCACATTGGCTGACATCATTTTACCCACGCCGACTCCTGACAATGATGACTTACTGGTGGAAGTGAAGGCGGTTTCTGTTAATCCTGTGGATGTCAAAATACGCGGCAACGTCGATGCACCTGAGGGACAGCATAAAGTGCTGGGATGGGATGCGGCGGGTATTGTGCGTCAAGTCGGTCGCTATGTGACGGGGTTTCAGCCCGGCGATAGAGTGTGGTATGCCGGCGCGCTCGATCGGCCCGGATCGAATGGTCAGTTCCAATGTGTGAATGCAAAAATAGTGAGTGCCATGCCTAAAACACTGTCCTTTGCTGATGCGGCCGCTATGCCACTGACTGCACTTACGGCGTGGGAGTTACTGTTTGATCGCTTAAAGGCCGGACTTGAGCCAGAGTCGAGCACTTTACTGATTGTGGGTGCAGCAGGCGGGGTGGGATCGGTGTTAACTCAGCTTGCGAAGCAACTGACGTCGTTGACGGTGATCGGTACTGCGTCGCGACCAGAGAGCCAAGCGTGGGTGAAAGAAATGGGCGCCGATCATGTCATTGACCATGCGAAGCCCTTACAGCCGCAGCTTGATGCGTTGGGAGTAGAAGCGGTAACCCATGTCGCGAGTCTTAATCATACCGAGTCGCATTTGGAGCAGCTGGTAGATTGTCTGATCCCTCAAGGCAAACTGGCGTTGATTGACGACCCGGAACAGCTCGATATTCGAAAGTTAAAGAGTAAGTCGATTTCGTTGCACTGGGAGTTCATGTTCACCCGCAGTTTGTTCTCGACCGCTGATATGTACCAACAACATGTGATCTTGGCGAATGTGGCTAAATTGGTTGACCAAGGCGTGCTAAAGTCCACGGCCTCTCATCAACTAACCGGGCTTAATGCAGCCAATTTAATCCTTGCACATCAAGCCGTAGAAAGTGGCCGAACAATCGGCAAGTACGTCATCGCGGACAAGGTCTAGAGTCCGACTAACCAAGTTTGTTTGTCCATATGTAAGCTGTCTTTTTATATAGACAGCTTATGTTCAGTTTTATGTTGTTAATCTAGCCGCAAAAAAGGTTGGTTAGGTATGAAACTGTATAACGTCATAAGCCGCTATTTTTTAGAAACTCTAGTGCTCGGCGGTGCGCTTGCGCTTGGGATCTGGCTAATTNACTTAATTCATTGCAGATTTCCACGATGGCGAGTGACAACCCAGAGCGGATCACCTGCCGTTGGCGTTGCAGTTGTAGCTGATAGAATTCGATATCTACGTCATCTTCCGGCGGGCCAATATCGAGCGAAAGCATGCCCATCGTATTCGCTTTGCGCAGCTTTTTGACAGCATCGAGTACCTTAGGATCGGTAAATTGGTAATCGTCGGCATCGTTACTCAGTTGGTTTTTAAGTTTAATGATCTGTTCAATATCGTGATAAGCGTCATCTGATAACACGCCTAGACCAAACAAGAGTTTCAATCGCACAGAAAGATCACCCAGCGGCCCAGTGTCGTGGAGTAAAGGCCCCACCACTGATTCCACCGCAAAGTTATCTTTGCGAAAAACCCGCTTGATTAAGCCATCAATAGCTGTCTCAAACGTATCCACCGCGGCAACAAAAAAGCCACGCACGGTTGGCGCTTGGTTTAATCGTTCAATGATGTCTGTTTCGTCGAAATTTTCTTCCATAGACTCAATACTGCTTATTGTTATAACGGGGGAGCTAAACTCCCCCCGTAAAATGCGCGGTTTACAATTGCTGGTACAGGGTGTTAATTGCCTCAACTTCAGGGCTTTCCTCTGCCAAGCCGGTGTATGTCGCCAGCGTCTTTCTTACGCCCACCTCAGCCAATGAAGCTTGAAGCTCTTCAGCTTGTGGATCGGTGTGATTGGTATATTTCAATGCTGCGGCAATCCCTTTTAATAGGGCTCCGTTATCTGTGCCGTACTCTATTGTACCCAGTAATGGCTTGATAAGCCTATCGTTCTGACTTAGTTTTCGGATAGGCTGGCGACCAACACGGTCGACCTCATCAACCAAGTAGGGGTTTGAGAAACGCCCCAAAATTTTCTCGATGTACGCTTGGTGAGCGGCGCGGTCAAAACCGTAGCGTTGGATAAGCACTTCGCCGCTTTCTTGCATCGCTGTTTTCACCAAATCACGGATTTTCGGATCGGTAATGGCTTCACGAATGGTGCGGTGGCCGCTCAAGCAACCCAAATACGCCGTGATGCAATGGCCCGTGTTTAAGGTGAAAAGCTTACGCTCGACGAAGGCCATGAGGTTTTGTGTCTTCTCCATCCCTGCAATATCTGGGATTTCGCCTTTGAACTGTTGTTCATCCACAATCCACTCGCTGAAGCTTTCTACCGTGACTTCTAAGGGATCATCGTTCGCCGCTTCCGCCGGCGGCACAATGCGATCAACTGCGGAGTCGACGAAACCAATCAGTGCGTCTGCTTTCTCATGTAATGCGGGGTCAAGGTGCTTATAGACCTCGCCTTTGAGATGCGACGTACCACGGATCATGTTTTCACAGGCAATAATGTTTAGTGGGGCCTCATTGCCGGATGCGAAACGTTTTTCAATGCCGGTGGCGATAGTCTTGGCAATAATATCAAGCACATTTGGGCCAACAGCCGTGGTCACTAAATCCGTTTTTACGATTTTATCGATAACATCATCACTTGCCGAATTGACTGCCGTGATATGAGAAACCGTGTCGATATGGCAGTCGTTACCTACCACTTTGACGTTGTAGCTTTGTTTGTGACTGAGTTGGTCAATGAGGGGCGCATCGACATCGGCAAAGGTGACCTCGACATTGGCATCCGCGAGCAATTTTCCGATAAAGCCGCGGCCGATATTGCCGGCACCAAAATGAACAGCATTTTTCATAGTATTTACCTCAAACTAATAACGGTGGTGATGAGAGGCCACCGAGGTGGCCTGCTTATTGGGTTGATTAATGGGATGACGTCATAAAGGTGACGCTTTCATCACTCAATAGATTGAGGATCTCGTCAATACTGTCAGTACTGGTGAGAATATCTATTGCATCAGGCTCATCTAACGCATTAGTAATGGCGGTAATTACTTGAATATGTTCATCGTTTTTGGCGGCAATGCCAATCACCAACTTAGCGATATCCTCTTTGTCGTCGGTGAACTGCACACCCGATGGATACTGACATACCACAATACCGGTTTGCTTGACCCCATCTTTTGCTTTGACGGTGCCATGAGGGACAGCGATCGACTCCCCGAGGTAAGTGGGGGTTAATGCCTCACGCTCAAACATCGCGTCGACATAACTAGGCGCTACGTAGCCAAGTTTGACAAGTTGCTCACCGGCAAATCGAATTGCTTCATCCTTGTTTGTGGCTGTTAAGCCAAGATGAATGTTTTTACGCTGAAGTTGAAAAGCTGGTGCCGGGGTTGGCTCGAAACTGTCGTCATTTGCCGCCGTTGTTGGAACGTGAAGCATTTGCGGATCGTTGGCGGCGGGATACTGCGCGGCGAGAATTTGGGTAACCAACTGGCCGTAAACATCGCCGTCTAAAAAGTTATTGAGTGAAATATGGTGTGCGGTTGGCGCGTGAGTGCGTGCACGCTCGGTCAGATCTTTATGCGTGATCACAATCTGCGCATCCTCAGGAAGGCTATTGACCGCAATATTCGTGACACCAATGTCTAAGCCTGCACTTTGCACCTTTTTACGCAGCAAGCTGGCACCCATGGCACTAGAGCCCATGCCAGCATCACAGGCAACTAAAATATGCTTGACGTCAGCAAAATTAACTGTGGCTTTAGGCGCAGAAGAGGGGGCGGAGGTGCTTGCTTTAGCGCCTGATTTCATGTCTTTCATTTTGGCGGTCGCCTCATCAAGTGAGGCTTCGTCACCTTCACCCTCTGTGCTTTTCTGTGTTTTCATCAGTAAAGCGGCGACCACAAATGACACGCTGGCTGCGGCAATAATTGAGGCCAAGACGCCGACAATTGAGCCTTTTTGCGTCATTAACAGTACAGCAAAAATAGAGCCTGGCGAAGCGGGCGACACAATACCTGCATCAAATATAGTGAGAACGAACACACCTGTCATACCACCCGCAATCGCGGCAAGAATAAGGCGTGGATTCATCAGAATGTAAGGGAAGTAGATTTCGTGAATACCACCGAAGAAGTGAATAATGGATGCACCGCCCGCGGTTTGACGTGCGGTGCCTTTACCAAACACCATGTAGGCCAGCAAGATGCCTAAACCGGGACCTGGGTTTGCCTCAATGAGGAAGAAAACAGACTGGCCAGCCTCTGAGGCTTGCTGGATCCCAAGTGGTGAGAAAATACCGTGGTTGATCGCATTGTTGAGGAAAAGAATCTTAGCGGGCTCAACAAAGATTGAGGTCAGTGGTAACAGGTGTGCTGAGACCAAAAACTCCACACCTGCCGCAAGGCCACTGGATAAGAGTTTTACGAACGGGCCGATAAGGAAGAATGCGATAATCGCGCAAAGCATACCGATAATGCCGGCGGAGAAGTTATTTACTAACATCTCAAAACCGCTTCTCACTTTGCCATCGACATAAGCATCGAATTTTTTTATCGCCCAGCCGCCGAATGGACCAACCATCATCGCGCCCATGAACATGGGAATGTCCGTCCCGACAATCACCCCCATGGTGGTAATCGCACCGACAACCGCACCGCGTTCGCCGCCAACAAGTTTACCGCCGGTATAGCCGATCAGCAGTGGTAGTAGGTAGGTAATCATGGGGCCGACCATGGCCGCCAATGTCTCATTGGGGACCCAACCGGTCGGAATGAATAGTGCAGTAATAATCCCCCACGCGATGAATGCGCCGATATTGGGCATCACCATATTCGAAAGGAAGCGACCAAAATTCTGTATCTTGATCTTGGTGTCAGATGATATCATAACAATACCCCGTTTGATGTTCTCATTGAACGTGTGTGGTAGAACGGTTCGCCAAAACCGTCTGGCTAGTAAGTACCCAGTCAATTTACCACACATTTTTTCAAGAGAACTGATAACGGGGATTTGTTGACCCATCTCTCGTTATTTACTTCGCAGTCATATATTATCTCGACACATGTCACAAAAATAACCTGTAACTTTATTACAAAAAACAAAATGCAACATTGTCAATAAAAATATTGATGACAAAAATCACATTTTATTGTTTTTTCTTGTAAGGTTTATAGTGATGTAGATCACTATTTATTTTTTTAGAATGGTGAAATAAAAGATAGAAGTGATAAGCGTCACACAAACAATCCTATAA
>NZ_MUFP01000026.1 GCF_001996165.1 Salinivibrio proteolyticus
CGCGGGATGGAGCAGTCTGGTAGCTCGCGGGATGGAGCAGTCTGGTAGCTCGTCGGGCTCATAACCCGAAGGTCGTCGGTTCAAATCCGGCTCCCGCAACCAAATTTTAGGTATGTGAAGTCATTAACGTAGGCAAGGTTATCAATAAGACCTGCGGTCGTCGCAATTGCATTGCGCGATAAAATCCGGCTCCCGCAACCAAATTTTAGGTATGTGAAGTCATAAACGTAGGCAAATGTATCAATAAGACCTACGGTCGTCGCAATTGCATTGCGCGATAATCCGGCTCTCGCAACCAATTTTACAAAGCGACATTAGCTCAGCTGGTAGAGCGCAACCTTGCCAAGGTTGAGGTCACGAGTTCGAACCTCGTATGTCGCTCCAATCTTGGTAATGGGTAATGTCTTAATTCATTGCTGGCATCGAGTAACATGGTTTCCAACGTGACCGTATGGTCAACGGCACTGAAGTGTGCANCGCGGGATGGAGCAGTCTGGTAGCTCGTCGGATGGAGCAGTCTGGTAGCTCGTCGGGCTCATAACCCGAAGGTCGTCGGTTCAAATCCGGCTCCCGCAACCAAATTTTAGGTATGTGAAGTCATTAACGTAGGCAAGGTTATCAATAAGACCTGCGGTCGTCGCAATTGCATTGCGCGATAAAATCCGGCTCCCGCAACCAAATTTTAGGTATGTGAAGTCATTAACGTAGGCAAGGTTATCAAATGAGACCTGCGGTCGTCGCAATTGCATTGCGCGATAAAATCCTGCTCCCGCAACCAATTTCATATAGCGTTATAAACGCTTGCCACAAAGCGACATTAGCTCAGCTGGTAGAGCGCAACCTTGCCAAGGTTGAGGTCACGAGTTCGAACCTCGTATGTCGCTCCAATCTCCTTCCTTAGCAATTATCTTTCTCTTGGTAATGGGTAATGTCTTAATTCATTGCTGGCATCGAGTAACATGGTTTCCAACGTGACCGTATGGTCAACGGCACTGAAGTGTGCTGGTCGTCGCAATTGCATTGCGCGATAAAATCCTGCTCCCGCAACCAAGTTCATATAGCGTTATAAACGCTTAGTTCATATAGCGTTATAAACGCTTGCCACAAAGCGACATTAGCTCAGCTGGTAGAGCGCAACCTTGCCAAGGTTGAGGTCACGAGTTCGAACCTCGTATGTCGCTCCAATCTCCTTCCTTAGCAATTATCTTTCTCTTGGTAATGGGTAATGTCTTAATTCATTGCTGGCATCGAGTAACATGGTTTCCAACGTGACCGTATGGTCAACGGCACTGAAGTGTGCAAGCCCTGCGGTGTAGCTAAATGGGTAGCGATACGAAGAAAGCTGTTGTGAGAGTCTGATATATAGTTGTTCTAGCTGATTATCAACTGCATCTGCATATTGTTGTATCAATAACGCAGCAAACTCACACCCCTCTATACGTCCTATCCAGCCCACATCATCAAACACATCATTCAAACAACGCGCAAAGGTTTTGAGAATCTGATCGCCGGCGAGCTTACCATAGTCATGATTAAGTCGGTGGAGTTGGCGAACGTCGAAGTGCAATAGGGTGTAGCGATCCTCGATCACCAAGTCGTCATTGAGGTATTCGCTAATTTCTCGCTTAAAACCGCGTCGGTTTAACAGGCCGGTTAGGGGGTCCAGTACATTCTGTTGGGTCATGGTCAACTCGTGCTCAACAATGTGCGCAAGATCTGCCAATGCGCGCTGGCAGGGGCCATCGAGCTCACGAGGCTGTCTATCTATCACGCAAAGGGTGCCGAGAATGTGCTCGTTATCCAAACTAAATGGGAAGCCGGCGTAAAAGCGGATAAAGGGAGGACCTGTGACTAAGGGGTTGTCGGCAAAGCGCTCATCAAGGTACGTATCATTAATCACAAGCGGCTCTAGCTGGTGGATGGCGTGCCCACAAATGGACTCTGAACGTCCTGTCTGATTTACCGCCAGTCCACGCTTAGCTTTGAACCACTGACGATGCTCGTCTACTAAGCTGATCGCCACAATGGGGCACTCTGATATATAGGCAGCAACGCGAACAATGCGCTCAAATCTGTCTTCACGACCAGTATCCAAAATACCTAGATCGTGCAGTAGATGAAGCCTTTGTACCTCATTGGCAGGTGGCCTAGCCGGTATCATTATTCATCCTCCGTCCTTGAATTTTCAGTATAGACCCCAGTGCAAAATCCAAGTGAAAAACCTATCGCTGTTCTCCAGTTCTGCATTAATGACAACTAAGTCAATTACATTGATTTACCGTCAGTATTTTTAATATCGCCAAGAGGTTTACTCATTATTTGGCTACATTAATAAGACGATAGATAAGAGGTTTTTCAATGAAAGCGTTGATTTTAGGTGTTGTCTTGGCTTTGGGAGTGTTGAGCCAAGCATCGGCCCAAGCACATAAGCTGCTAATCATTGATAGCTACCATAAAACATTTTCGTGGACCGAGAGTTATACCCTTGGTCTGAACAAGGTGCTCGACAAAAGTATCCATGTATCGCGTTTTGAGATGAACGCTAAAAAGCTACCTGTATCAGAGCATCAACGCAAAGCTGACGAAGCTTTTGCCTTTTACAAAAAGGTAAAGCCCGATGTGGTACTGCTTTGTGATGACATTGCACTTAATCATATGCTGCCTAGGCTGCAGAATGAGGATGTCGATGTTGTTTTTCTTGGCGTAAATGGTAATCCCAAGCCTCTCATCGAGCAGCTCAACGGGCCTATTCGTGTGACTGGTGTTCTTGAGCGGCCTCATTTTTATCGCTCATTGTCTGATGTGATTCAGCTATACAACCAACCGATAAAAAATATCAAAATCATCTTTGATGATGGCCCCACCGCGCAGATAAATACTGTTTATCTAAGACAGCAAGCGGATCTTATCTCCAAATTGAATCAAACAGTCACTGAGATTAAGCGATTTAAAACATTCCCAGATTGGAAGGAAGCAGTCTTAGAGGATGACTATGATGTGCTTTTTGTGGGTAGCTACCAAACATTACGCGATGGTAAGGGAAGAAACATCGATGCAAATCAAGTGATTGCGTGGACGAACCAAAACGCGAAGCATCCTGTTTTTGCTTTCTGGAAAGTGGCTGTTGGTGAAGGTATGGCTGCTGGCGGGTATGTGTTAGATGGTGAAAAGCATGGCATTCACGCGGCTGTCTATATTCATAAAGTGTTTGCCGGCATGCCTGCTGATCACATCCCTATCTCTGTCGGACACCAAGGAACCGGTATTTATAGCGAAGCGGAATTTGCTCAGTTAGGACTAACTCCTCCTCGGGAGTGGGTGCCCATTCGCTAACTCTACCAATGGTTACTTTGACGGCGCACTAACGTTAGGCGAATACTGATTCAGTTCGGAAACCACACAATTACGTCCCTTTCGCTTGGCTTCGTAAAGTCTAAAATCAGCGATAGAGAGTATTTCGCTGCTTGTCGCGGGATAGGTAAAGGTTGCGACACCCGCACTAATAGTGATGGATTTCCCTTCGCCATTAAAAGAGTGAGATTCAACTGCCGCGCGAATAGTTTCGGCCAATTGGCTGCATTGGGGGCTAGTGACATTGGGACAGATCACTAAAAAACTCTCGCCTTCCCAACGCACAACCGTATCAGTTCGTCGCGCATGATAGGAGAGCAAGCTACCGACCTCTTTTAGCATCATATCGCCTTCTTCTTGCCCATAGGTATCATTAATACGTTTGAAGTTATCAATATCGAATAATATCACCCCAAATGGCGTGTTTTTTTTCATCGCCAATTCAATGTGATGTTCGAGAATATGATTTCCTTTCAAGCGATTATACAGGCCTGTCATTGCATCAAATTCTGCTCGACGAGCAAGACGCTTGCTATCGGTTATGTCATTAGAAATAGCGAGATAGCTGATGGTGTTGCCTTGTTCATCTTTGTTATGCGTGATGTGTGTATACAACCAAAAATCGTCTCCTTGCGCGGTCTGATTTTGAAATTCGCCTTTCCAGTCTGAGCCGCTATTCAATGTATCCCAGAGGTCATGAAAGTCCTCCGGTTTTGCATCTTTGTGCTGCAAGATAGACACGGATGCTCCCAGTAGCTCTCTTCGCTTGTATCCAGAGAGGTTGATCATGGCTTTATTACAGTCTTTGATCATGCCTTCTTTAGTGGTTTCTATAATGGGGATGTGGCGATCAATGATGGTGGCAAATCGTTCTTTTTCTTTAATATTGGAGCGAAGCTTCATTGCTATTTTTGTTAATGAAGAAGAAAACAAGACTGCGATAGGGAGCGATGCTAAAAGCAGTAAAGCAATAGACTGCAATGCACTGGTTGCGGCTTCTTTACGGAGTGCCTCGACATACCCCGTAGAGGCTCTAGCATAAAGCGTGAGTTGTGCATCGTTAGGGATAAGATCCGTGAGTGTAAAGGTATAAATGTCTTGACTGGGGGAGAGCAATTCACTGCTTACGCGTTCGGCGCGCCGCTGTGTTTCCGTTGACTTATTGATAAACCTGTTGAAGTTGAGTTCACTATCGCTAGAAGCAATAAAGAACCCATCTTTATCAAGTATATAAAGATCTAAGTTGTCATTGCTAACCCAAATGCTGAGCAGATATCTCGCATCCATGTTCGCGATCACATAGCCTGCTCGTCGCGCATTCTCACCGACAGGGACAGGGGTAGCGACGCGCAATGTTGGCCGAATAGGACGCTCCAGAACACCAAACTCCTTGTTGAGGTTGATAGCAGAGTAATAAAACTCTCCATCAGGGGTGCGTAACATTTCGCGCATGTAATTACGATCGGATTTGCTTTGAAGTTGTTCAGGTGGCTCAATTCTGTAATTGTTCTCAGTATTTGGCTGATAAACATCAATAATTTCATTGCCATTGACGTCCAGGAAGCGAAGCTGGAAGATGCTTGGGTTAGCCTTGGCTAAGCCCAACATATGCGCTTCGAGCTGTGCTTGCGTGACTTCAGATTTAGCGTTGATATATTCGGACAAAAAAGGGCTTGCCGCTAAGCTAGAAACGACTTGCTCTGTGGTACCAACCAACGACTGTGTGGAACTCTCCACACGACTAAATTGAAAATCAATCTGATCACGCAGAACGCTTTGCGACATTTGGTTGAGATGATAATAGTTGATCACATTCGTCATGCTGACGATAAAAAGCCCGAAGAAACAGAAGACGGAAAAATACTTATAAAAGGTCAGATCCTTGAAAATTTTGTTCATGCGTCATGGCCCAGCTCGTAAGCACGTATTAGTACAGCATAGCAGGCTTATCTGCCTAATGGAGTGTGCACTGAGACCTCGCATTAGCCCCTGATGATATTTCGAGGTGTAATGCCGGTAGCTATGGCACAAACCCAGCACGAAGCCGGCAATATCGCTGCATTTCGCGTTATCAGGCCTCATCAAAAAAACTCTGTTTGTAAAAGAGTTGTTTCAATGATATTTTCCTGCGGTTATTAAATTTATCAAGCATTCGGGCCAGTGTGCACTGACAAGTGATCGTGTACGCGACAGGCCATCTATACTCTTTTAATCATGTTGTTTTGGAAGGTTTGCTTATGGCGTTTTTAGCGAGCTGCGATACCCAATATCCGCTTACACATCCACACGCGGCGTCTGCGGTGGTCATGGTGCCACCTGTGCACTTTAAATTTAATGCACAAACCAGTGAAGATAATGGTTTTCAGCATGCGCTGGCGTTGCCCGACGAGGAAGTGAAAACGCGCGCCATGGCAGAGTTTAATAATATGGTGATGACGCTACGTCGCCATGGTATTGATGTCGTCGTGATGGAGTATCCAGACTCCGATCCAGCAACGCCTGATGCTGTGTTTCCTAACAACTGGTTTAGTACATTGCCAAGCGGTGAACTGTATCTGTACCCGATGGCATGTCCTAATCGTCAACTTGAGGTTAAGCCTGAGCGCCTGATGGCGGCCCTTGACAAAGCGGGCTACGCCGTTAACCATGTGCACAAAGTAAAGTGTCACGACAAAGACGAAGCGTTTCTAGAAAGTACCGGTGCGATGGTGATTGATCACCTCAACCAGCGTGTCTATGCTGCACTTTCTCACCGCTGTGACAGCATTTTGTTAACCGAATGGGCAGCCAAAGTGGGAATGCGTCAAGTTGTTAGCTTTAACACGGCAATGAGTGACGGCAATCCTGTGTATCACACCAATGTGATGATGGCGGTGGGTGAAGCGTTTGCTGTGGTGTGTGACGAGGTCATCGAGCCTGCTCAACGTGAACTCGTGTGTAATACGCTCGCCGAAGACAAAACCTTGGTTTCAATCAGCGAGGCACAGATGAATCAACTGTGTGGCAATATTTTACAGCTACGCAATCGTCACGGTGAGTCGTTAATTGTGATGTCTCTTTCCGCGTATAGTGCGTTTACTGAGGATCAAAAGCGTACCTTACGTCAATTTGGCAAGCTGGTGCCGATTGATGTAAACACCATTGAAACCGTCGGCGGAGGGAGTGTGCGTTGCATGATGGGTGAAATATTCTTACCTCGGCACCAAACTGTGTAAATTATCGCTATGCGGTTAAAAACGGCGATCATTTGATCGCCGTTTTTTATGGATTATGAATGCACACCTGCTTTCGCTTTAAGTGGCATTTTGTCGAAGTCGACACCTTTCCAGCCGGTGACCATAAAATTGCGGATGTTTTGGTGGTCGTTGCCGGATGGATTGCTGAGCACGTCCTCACGATAATACCCGCCAAAACACGCTAGGGTCTGCTCTTCGGTTAACTCGTGCAGTTGGCAAAATGCCAACACTTTACACGAACCGGTATTTTGGCCTGCTTTATTGGCGAGATTGCCATTAGTAAAGCGAGTCGGGGCGTAATCGTAATGTGCATCGATCACGGCCAAGGTCTCATCAAACGTCACCATCTCGGGTGTCTTTGTGATTTTGACGAGAAAACTATCTATGGTCATGTCTGTTCCTGAGTTATTAAAACGCGGCCTCTTCATGGAGGATAGACACGTTGTACCAACTTGCTCCTCCGATGTGAAGTCACTGCGTGCGAATAATGGATAAATATCCATCACTTAAACGAAAAATAGTGTTGCAGTACTTTACATTGCGAGAGGCCATCATTAATATACAAACCTGTTCGGAGGGATGGCTGAGCGGTTGAAAGCACCGGTCTTGAAAACCGGCAAGGGTTAATAGCCCTTCTAGGGTTCAAATCCCTATCCCTCCGCCACATATCGAAAAGCCGCTGAGTAATCAGCGGCTTTTTTTATCGTGTAAAGACAGATCCCATCAACACATTCCGTACCTTGTTCTGACCCTACATCTTCCTATTTGATACCGTAAGACGGGTATTACACTGCTTGACCGCGTTTTTGATTTAGACAGGAAACCTGATTACAAGCCACAAGGAGGAATTGATGAGGGTAACGCTACCGGCACCAGAACTACAGGACTCTGATTCGCTAGTTCATTGTATTTCGTCGCGTCGCAGCATTCGGGAGTATGCAGACGGCGCGCTACCGCTTAGTGTGCTCTCTCAGTTACTTTGGTCTGCGCAAGGAGTCACGGACGCCAACTGTAAAAAAGCGACCCCCTCAGCCGGAGGTTTTTACCCGCTCCACATTAGACTTGTTGTCAGTCGTGTTACCGGGCTGGCCACTGGATTGTATGATTATCATGGTGACAGCCATTCGCTTGAACAAGTTGAGAGCGGTGTACCGCACGATATGCATAACATCGGTATCGGAAACCAGCCTTGGCTAAGTGAGGCGTCGGTCGTTATGGGGGTGGCGGCAAAGCTTGAAGAGGCCACGCAGCATTTTTACTCACAGCATCCTTTAGGCGAACGTGGTGCACGCTATGTGTATATGGAAAGTGGCGCATTGGCGCAAAATGTTCACTTACAAAGCACAGCACTGGGCATCGGCTTTGTGCTGGTTGCTGGGTTTGACGATACGTTGACCAAGCGCGCGTTGAAACTAGCCGATAACTTGGCCCCTACTGCGTTACTGTGTATCGGCCATTTGGATGCGTCTTTTTAATCGATAAGCTGTGACGCTCGGGAAGGTGAGTCGGTTCGCTTCCCGAGCGGAGCCTATCATGCTATTTCCGTCGTTCTTTCACGGAATGGTAGCCAATTCCCCAATTGTTCAGATTGACCTCCTCAATGATCACGAACGTTGTCTCTGGGTTTTTATTGAGTGTATCGACAAGTAACTTTGTCGTGCCTCGGATTAGCTGCTGCTTTTGTGCGTCTGTTACACCTTCATCGGTGATTTTGATGTTTACGTAAGGCATATCATGCTCCTATGTCATGAGGGGTAGTCTGCATACATCTTGCTGACAATCGTCCATTGATTGTTTTCTCGAACCAGCCCGAGGTAGTCCAGATAGTGATGGTCGAGTAACGGGCATGAGACCTTAACCATTGCTTGATTGCCCATGACTTCAATGGCTAACACTTGGTACGCGAATGGATAGCCTGCGTCCCGAGGAGTAGGGCGAGTGCGCACCAGCTGCAACCATTGATCGCGTGTGCGACGAATACCGGGTGAGATCAAAACTATTTGAGGGTCAAAAATGCGTGCCAACTTCTGCGTATCCGCGTGATGTAATCCCTCAAAGTACTGCTGCACAACATCTAACACGGTAAGAAAAGCGCCCGACTCTTGTGTCATAGGAACTCCTTATTGGCTATTTTGTTGTTCAGCGTTGACTGAAGCGATAAAGCTTGGTCTAGATTGTACGCGAGCCAACATTGCTTGGGTGTTAGGGCCTAGTTGAATATCCACTGGGAACAGTGCGCCCCATTGCGCATAAACGGTCAGCATAATATCCGCGGCAGAGACCTCGTCGCCGCCCAAATACGGCTGAGATTGCAGGCGTAACTCTACAATGTGCCATAGCCGAGATATCTCTTGCGCGGCTGCAGAAAACAAGGGGAAGAGAGGCTCGGATTCTGTCGCGTGCTGGTTAAGAAAAAACAGGCGGCCATAGGCGGGATGCATAGTCGCATTAGCAAACATGATATCGGTTAACGCTTTTTGCTGATTATTGGTATCCGTTGGCATGAAAGGGGAAGGATAGGTATTAAGTAAGTGCCACATAATCGCGGCGCCTTCGGTTAACACGCTCTCGTTGTGCAATAACGTCGGGACGGAGTTGGCCGGATTAACCTCGCTTATCGAGCCAACAGTCATTTTATTGATCAGTTCAAAAGGTTGGTCTAGTTCGCGCAAGATGACTTGTGTCGCAAGAGAGCAGGCGCCAGGAAGATAATAGAGTGTATACATTGAAAAGCTCCATTGATTGTGTGATGGGTTGTCGTTGTTGACATAACGACTATAGAGCTTGAGGTTGTGTGAATATATGCGCACAATGAGAATACATTGTGCTTGATTTGAGAATAATAATGGATAAACTACGAGCTATGCGGCTGTTTGTTCGCGTAGTGGAAATGGGCAGTTTTACACAGGTAGCCGATGAGTGCAGCCTAGCTAAATCACTTGTGAGCAAAGAAATAAGCCGTCTTGAATCGTCGCTAGGTGCGAGGCTGTTACAACGCTCAACGCGCCGATTAAACCTTACGCATGTTGGCGAAGCGTATTTGCAACAGTGTCGAGAGATCCTAGATAAATTGGATCAAGCTGAGTCGTTGGTCCAGCAAAGTCATACCCAGCCCAGCGGAAAGTTAAAAGTGACCGCCTCGATGACGATGGGGGTAACCATATTAGGAGAAGCCTTTGCTGAGTTTATGCAGCGTTACCCGGCAGTTGAGTTAGAAACTGTCTTGAGTGACGACACGCTTGATCTTATTACCAACGGCTTTGATATCGGGTTTCGAGCCGCAAGCCGGTCGTTTGACTCGAGTTACGTAGGAAAACCGTTGACGACATTCCGCTATCGAATTTGCGCATCACCCGCATATCTTCAGGACAACGGTGGCATTGAGCATCCTGAGCAGCTTACCAAACATAACTGCTTTGAATATAGCTACTTTCGGGGCCGAAATACTTGGCCTATTGGCACTGATGGCGGGGTAGATATTGATGGGACGCTCAAAGCGAATAGTACGCTATGGATTCTTGAGGCGGTTAAAAAAGGTCTTGGCGTAGGCTTTTTACCCGATTTTGTTTGCGATAACGCGTTACAAGATGGCGAAATTGTCGAAGTGCTCGACGACTTTCCGCGTCCAGAATTAACGCTATATGCGTTATACCCTAACCGACAATTTGTTCCTCCACGCGTGATACATTGTATTGAATTTATGGAACAATGGTTCAAGCAACGACGGGGATAATTAGCTCCCCACAAACGCCCCTATGAGAGGGCTGCTTGATCGAATTGGTGAGGGAACAATGAAAGCAACAGGGAAACTATTCATACTGTGTGGAAAGATGGGTGCGGGGAAATCAACGTTTAGCAAAACACTGGCAAAGCAAGAGCGAGCCATGCTGATTTCAGAGGATGATTGGTTGGCGACTCACTATGGAGAAAAAATCCAGTCATTTGACGACTACCGATACTACTCAAATTTGATCAAACCTTTTATCAAAGAACATGTTCAGTGCCTGTTATTGCTTGGGGTTAAAGTCGTGATGGACTTTCCCGCTAACACTAAAAAGCAAAGGGAGTGGCTTCTTTCCTTATGTCGTGATGTGGGCGGTGAACACACTCTGTTTTATCTTGATGTCTCCGATGAACAATGCTTGTTACAGATTGGACAACGACGTATTTCGCAGCCGGAGCGAGCTCATTTTGATACCGAGGCGGTCTTTCATCATGTCACTCACTACTTTGAGCCTCCTCAAGACAGTGAAGAGTTGCATATTGTTCGTGTTGAAAACACACATGTTGGATGAATGCTTAACACCTGACGAAATAAAGGGGACTGATTAGCGGCGTGCGACGCGAGCGTCTGGTTGATGCCATAACAAAGAGTCAGCATTTCACTGGCAACTATTTCCCCCTTGTTCTTTACTTTGTTTTCTGCGGATTGCGAATACAAAGAGGAACGTCCATGAAAATATTACTCTGCCTTTTAGGTTTTTTCTCTAGCTTTGGTGTGTTGGCCGATGCGCAACCCAGCGTTGTAAATGGGCAAGTAACGGACATCGCAGAAGACCACATGATGGTTGAGACGGGCAATGATATTTATAAGATTATGGCTGACCCTGACATGCTTGATGAGCTTGAACCTGGCATGAACGTTGAGGTCACTGGTGAGCATCATATGCAGGCCAGAGAGGTACGTATTGATCATAAAAACCGTAAAAACCCATTGGGGGAATAACCTTGCCTGAAAAATTGGGTGGTGGCGTGCTAGAATTCACCTTAATACGCAAATATATGAATATTCGCGTTTTTGTTTGAGCATTATGAACATGGAACTGTCATGTCTGAATTTACACGTATGCCGTTGCCTTTGCCGCCTGATTTTGATCGCGACAACGACGAGTTACTACTTCACTCTTGTTGTGCCCCTTGTTCGGGAGAGGTGATGGAAGCCATTGAAGCGAGTGGGATCCGTTACAGCATCTTTTTTTATAATCCCAACATACATCCAGCTAAAGAATACGAAATTCGCAAGCAGGAGAATATTCGCTTTGCAGAAGATCATGACGTGCCGTTTATCGATATGGATTACGACACCGATAACTGGTACGCCAGAGCAAAGGGGATGGAGTTTGAGCCCGAGCGCGGAATACGATGTACCATGTGCTTTGATATGCGGTTCGAGCGTACAGCGCTATATGCCGCCGAACATGGTTTTCGGTTTATCAGTAGTTCACTGGGTATCTCGCGCTGGAAGAACATGCAGCAGATTAATGATTGTGGCCATCGCGCAGCGGCTCCCTATCCAGATGTCCAATACTGGGATTACAACTGGCGCAAACAAGGCGGTAGCCAGCGCATGATAGAAATCAGCAAGCGCGAGCGTTTTTACCAGCAAGAGTACTGCGGGTGTATTTATTCGCTGCGGGATACGAATAAACATCGCCTAGCGCAAGGACGCGAGCGAATTAAGCTCGGCGTGCAATACTACGGCGACGATTAAAACTAAACTGCTAACAATAGCGAAAAGCGCCGTTTGGGCGCTTTTCATCATTGATGAAGAACATCCACCGTATTGCAATATGTGCGCAAATTAACAGCTTGGTGATACTTTTCCTTACAGGTTGGGTAGAACCCCCTAACATGTTAATAAATTGTACCGTGCGATAAAGGCCCCGTGACCGAACTGATCTCTCATCCCGAATGGTTATTGCTTGTGCTCGCTCCCGTGTTTTTCTTATGCATGCAGGGGGAGTACTGGGTGGCGCTGCGCCACGGAAAACTGGGCGATAATGCCCGTTATTACGTGCCAGAAGTGCTTTGCAATTTTACCTTGGCGGGGCTGCATCAAGCTGCAGATTTACTGACCGGGCTGCTGATTGCCAAGGTGTATTTGTGGTGGTTTGGCTGGCGGCTGTTTGATATTGAGATGTCGGTAAGCCTGTTTTTATTACTGATGGTCGCGCAGGATTTTTGTTATTACTGGTTTCACCGCGCTAGCCATCGTGTGCGCTGGATGTGGGCGGCGCATGTGGTGCATCATAGCTCTGAGCGGATGAACTTTAGCACCGCGTTTCGCCAAAGCTTAATGTACCCGCTGGCAGGGATGTGGCTGTTTTGGCTGCCGCTGGTGGTGATCGGATTTCCGCCGCAATGGGTGGTGTTTGTTGTACTGCTGAATTTAGGGTTACAGTTTTTTGTTCACACTCAATGGATAAAGACACTGGGGGCTGTGGAGTGGATTTTTAATACCCCGTCTCATCATCGCGTTCACCATGGCGTGAATCCTCAGTACATCGACAAAAACTACGCGGGCATTTTAATTATTTGGGACAAGTTATTTGGCACCTTCGAGCCGGAGTCTGAGCCGGTGCGCTATGGGATCCCCAAGCCAATGAATAGTTTCAACCCTCTGGTGGTAACTTTTGCAGAATGGCAACAAATGTGGCGAGACGCCACGCAGCCCGGTCTGAGTTTTCGGCAACGATGGCAGTGCTTGTTTGCACCACCAGAACAAACACAAGGTCACACGACAGACGTGGAAGCATCACGTGAGAGGTAGCGGCTTTCCATCGTGTGGACAAGCTAACATATTCTAAGAAAATAACCCTTTATTCTCATGGGGTTATTTTTAGAACTCAGCTTGTCAGGAGCTCCGCATGACCGACGCTATGCATGCCATTGTTACCCATCCGCACTTAACCCCTTCGCAGAAAACGTTAGCGCTCGCTGCGCAAGCCGATGCGGCTTTACCCTATGTCCCTTGCAGCCGAGCGCTCGTGGCTGCGATGGAGCAGGGTGTGATCGGCGATATGTTTGAGGGTCACGCTCCCTTTAAGCCGCGTTATGTGTTGCCCGATTATGCCCGCTTTTTAAAACGTGGGTCGGAGTATTTGGCGTTAACGCCGGCAACCGATCTAGAGGACGCGCTGATGAAGCTCATGGTGCTTTACCATCATGTGCCTTCGGTGACCAATATCCCGGTGTTTTTGGGCTACCTCGATCAACTCTTGCTGCCATATTGCGATGATGTGAGTGATGAACATTTGTATCAAGCGCTGAAGCGATTCTGGATCCAGCTTGACAGAACACTGCCAGACGCATTTATGCATGCCAATATTGGCCCAGATGATAATCGTGTTTGTCGCATGATTTTGCGCATCGACGCAGAACTGCAGCAAGTCGCCCCAAACCTGACCTTGATGGTGGACCCGTCTCGCACCCCGCGCACCCTAGTTCGTCAGGCGACGGATAACATCATTGCCTGTAGCAAGCCACATATTGCTAACTGGCCGGTGCATCAAGCCACATTTGGTGATGYAGAGGCTCACTCGCCCAATATGGGGATTGTGAGTTGCTACAACGCGCTACCGATTGGAGGCGGCGCGAACACCTTGGTACGCCTTAACTTAAAAAAAGTTGCAGAAGAAGCAAATGATCTCTCGACATTGCTCTCGCACACCTTGCCGCATTACGGCGCATTGATGGTGGAGCTGATCGATGCACGCAGTCACTTCCTGCATCAAGAATCACACTTTTTTAATAGCTTTCTAGTGCAGGAAGGCTTGATTGATGAGAAAAAATTTGTACCCATGTTTGGCGTGTATGCGATGGCTGAAGCGGTCAATACCCTGATGGCACGCCAAGGCCTATGTGGCGAATATGGCCACGATGCAGCGGCGAATGAGATGGCACACGATATCACCAAAGCATTAAGTACGTTTGTAGCAGAGACCTCAGTGAAGCATGGCTGGCGTGGGCGAGCGTTGCTGCATGCGCAAGGTGGCTTATCCATTGACCAAGGGACCACTCCGGGGGTGCGGATTCGTTACGGCTATGAACCGGATCCTGTCACCCATTTGCAGGCGCTTGCGCCGTTACACCCTTACTTTGAAGCGGGTGTGAGCGAGATCCTGACATTGGATGACACCATTAAAGGCAATCCCGATGCATTAGCCGATTTATGTTTAGGGGCGCTGCAATCCGGGCTGCGCGAATTCACGGCGAATACAGATGGGAATGATCTCGTGCGTATCACCGGCTATATGGTGAAAAAGTCCGAGATTGCCCAGTTCAAACAATCGGGCTCTCGGACCAATACCACGGTATTGGGCGCAGAAGCTTCTGAGATGACGACAGTGACAGCGCGGCAGCCAAGAGTCGTGAGTGCGGAATTTCTCGCTGGCGCGCATTGGACGGACACTCATGAGTCATCCTAAGCAGGAGAAAATATCGGGTCCAGTGGCTCGGGTTGCAAGTGTGTTGCCCTATTCCTGTGTCGATGGTCCCGGTAATCGGATGGTATTTTTTCTGCAAGGTTGCCAATTTCGTTGCCCGGGGTGCCACAACCCTGAAACCATTGAGCGTGACAGTACAAGCGCATTCGATATGTCTTTGGCCGAGGCAGTGACGGCGATTTATCAACAACGGCACTTTATTCGTGGAATTACCGTCAGTGGCGGTGAGGCCAGTCTGCAATGGCGCTTTGTCCGCGCGCTTTTTCGCGCGGTCAAACAGCACTCTGAATTAGCGCACCTTACATGCTTGATCGACACTAACGGCGGCGTGCCATGCCAGCGTTGGCAGGCGTTGTCACCCTATATGGACGGTGCCATGGTGGATATGAAAGCATGGGGAAATGACGCGCACCGGGCCCTGACCGGGCATTCGTCCCGCCGTTTGCGTGATAGCCTAAGTTGGCTGGCGAAGCAGGGAAAATTGCACGAAGTGCGGCTGTTACTGATCCCCGGGTATACCGACTGGCAAGCTAATCTGTCGCCACTTTGTGCCTATTTATATGATTTGCAGCAAATGCAGTTGGCGCAGGGAAATGTGTTTTCCGTGCGTTTAAATGGCTTTCACCGCGCAGGCGTGAAAGGCGATGCCACCAATTGGCCAGAGGCAACACAAGCGCATCTCGATACCATAAAAATCGCCTTGCAAACGGCAGGACTGCAATCCGTGACCATGCCACCACCTGAGTTACTGCCTATCGAACAAAGTTCGCTCTCGGTGTGAACGCCGATTCAGCACTGGCTGAGAAAAAGACAGACGGCGGGATACCCACGAGGTTAGTCACCATTGCGGTGAATGCGCTTTGCGACCCATAGCCCAGCTCTTGAGCAATGTAACCAAAGTCAAAGTCTTGTGCGAACAGGGCGGCTGCGAAAGTGAGCAATGCCTGATTTCGCCATTGGTTAAAGGTCATGGTCAATTCGCGCTTAAATAAGCGTGTCATGGTGCTTTCACTGGCACCAACCTGCCGACAAAGCGCGCTAAGGGTGAGCGATTGGTTAGGTTGGGCAATAAATAATTCGCACAAATGTTTAAGCCGCTTTTCCTTGGGCATTGGCAATCCTAATGGCAGGGGGGCGGCGCTTTTTACTTCGTCAATTAACAAAGACCATAAAGCCTGTTCGCGCGGTGAGGGCTGTGGTCCTTGTGGTTCATGGAGCAAGGTTTTCACGATGGCTTTGGCTAGGTCACTAACACGTAGACAATGACAGTCACGATCAGCATGTTTGATTGAGTAGCTTGGATGTATTGCTACATTATAGATCTGCGCGCCTTTAAGCAGGTAAGCGGCATGTGGAGTCCCGGGAGCTATCCAGACTGCATGTTGGGCGGGCACGACATAAGTGTGGTGGGTGGTTACGACTTTCACGATACCGCTATCCGTGAATGCTAGCTGAGCATAGGGGTGATGATGAAAAGGCGTATGGGTGCTATCTGTCGAACGCTTAATCGCGACTGAAACAGATCTGTCGGATGAAGGTGCCTCAATAGCTGAGTTTGACGGCTTTTCTACATAGTGCGCCATATTGTCGATATTCCATCATGCGGTAATAGCTTACAAATACGCCTTGTCGGGATCGAAGTAAAGAAGATCCCCTTGATAAGCAAGGAGTATGTGATGACGACAATTCAACAACCGTTTCACTCCCACCAAAAGTGGGTGATAGCAACTGTAATATTTGGTGCATTGCTACCACTGATCGATACGACAGCGATTAATCTTGCTGTTCCCGCGATGCAACAAGGTCTTCATAGCGACGTCACCAGCATTAAATGGGTGGTTATTGGCTATTCACTGTTTGCAGTGATGACGGTAGCGTTGTGCGCTTGGCTCACGCGTAAAGTTGGCGCCACCCAGCTTTGGCTCGCCGGCCTTCTACTCTTTACGGCGAGTTCAGCGCTATGTGCAAACGCAGCCAGCCTAGACATCATATTGGTGGCTCGGGCGCTACAGGGAGTCGGTGCGGGTATTTTAATGGTGGGAATGCAAACGCTACTGGTCAAGGCAGTAGGTCGAGAACAGCTAAAGCAAGCCATGACCCTTGTCGCCATGCCCGCTGTTATAGCCCCCATGTTGGGACCGGTACTTGCTGGTTACTTACTGAGCGTGGGTGACTGGTCTTGGTTATTTTGGATCAATGTGCCGATAGGCGGCGTGGCGCTTGTTCTGTCGTTTTTTGTGCTTCCTCGTGAGCATGCTGACGAGGAAACGCGGTTAGATGTGTTGGGCGTGCTATTGGTGAGTGTAGGGATAGGCTCCGTGCTTTATCTTGCGGTGTGTTTAGACGATGTTTCGTCAAAAGGAGACGCGCAGCAGTGGAGCATACCCGTATTGGCAACAGTGTGCAGTCTCTTTGCATGGGGGTGGGCGAAACGTCATTTTGCCTCTTTAGGAGACAATGCACTGATACGTTTAGCCCCTTTAGGTATTCCCTCATGTCGGGCAAGCCTAGTGTTACTTTTTCTCGCGAGTTTGGCCTTTTATGCAGGGTTGCTTGCTATTCCATTGGTATGTCATGAAAGCTAGCAACTCACTAATATGCAAACCGGTTTCATGCTCGGTATGCATGGTATGGGGACGCTAATGTCGCGCCGTTATTTAGCAAGGTGGTGCGCGCGCTACTCGGTCAGCCGCATTGCTGCTATCGCGCTTTTTATCGGGATGGCAGCATCACTGGCGTTGGTTTTTGTTGGTGATAGTCGCATCGCACTAGCGATAACAATGCTTACCCGAGGCGCGGGACTCGGTCTCTTGACCTTGCTGGCCATGTCACACACATTCAACGACACGCCGCAATCTATGGCACCCGATGCGAGTGTGCTATCGCGCCTTGGAACACTGGCGGGTGCGACGATAGGGCCGATGATTATTATGCTGATATATCAATGGGCGCCAGATGACTATCAAGCCGTATGGACACTGTCTACGCTCGCCGTGATCTTACTTGGCGCGATAGGGCCAATATTACAATTGGCCCAAAATGACGCGATCAAGCATTAAGTGTTTTTGGCGATCATGCAAATCAGTCCGCCATCCTTAGTGACTTTTGGGTGGCTGGCTGACGCAAAAAGACTCTCGAGAAAAGACGTGTTAGGAATCTGGGCACTTTGTCGCTACGGGGTTAGCGTTGCGGCGTAGGATCCCGATTTGTATAGCGATGGCAACGCCACCAACTGCCGCGGCGGCATAGACAAGCTGAGTCACCGAAAGGCCGTGGCTGAGCCAAAAACCACCTAAAAGTGTTCCCACCGCACCACCTAAGTAGTTTGATGAACTATTCAGTGCCACCACCGCGGCGCTGTGCTCCGGTTGGAGGCTAATCAGCGTGTGTTGTTGTGGCGCGAGCGACGACCAACCGGCCGCCCCCCACAAGAAGAATGGGACAAAGGCAATGATTGAGGACAGCGGCAAGCTACTCGGAATGCTAAAGATGGACACGGACATGAGCGTTAGTATCCCGAGCAGGATGGCTCTTGGACGTTTTACCCAATCGATCACGTGGCCGATGGTGAAGCTGCCGATCATGCCGCCTAGCCCCCAAACCCATAAATAGGGCGTGAGGTTGGTTTGTTGTGTGATGCCCGTAATCACCGGTGCGAGATACGAATAAAGCCCCAAGCTGGCGATAGCGGTCAGAAACGTGACGGTAATCGTCGCAGACACTGGACGATCGGTGAGTAACGCGATGCGCGCTTTTAGCGATGGTGGCGGGGCCACACAAATATGGGGCACTCCGAGCACCACGCCAACAAGCCCAATAAGCGCGATAGCGATCACGACGGCAAAAACGCCTTGCCAACCCAGCCAAGTGGCGAGAGCAAGGCCGGCAGGTACGCCGATGACAGTACCTGCACTCATGCCACCCAGTAACAGCCCTATTGCGCGACCTTTCTTTTCTGCAGGCACCAAAGAGGTGGCACTCGCCGCCGCTAAAGGTGAGAAAATACCGGCGCCTATTCCGGCTAGTGCACGACTTGCCAGCAACATGGTTAAGTGCGTGCTGAATATCGTGACAAGGTTAGCGAAGATAAACACCAGCATCGATAGCACGAGCGCCTTTTTGGTTGGAAAGCCGGCCAACAATGTCGCCAAGATTGGCGCAGAAAGGGCATAGCACAAGGTAAAGGCTGTCACCATCTGTGCGGTTTGTGCTTCTGTGATCTGAAAACTGGTCGAAATGTCCGGAATAATTCCTGCCACGACATAGGCATCCATCCCGAACGCAAACATCGCAATGGGTAAAAATAAAATGTTTTTCATGGGCATCCTAGCGCGTGAGTTTTTGAAAAGTCGCGTATGTGTCGCCATTTAGCGTGCGATGGCGAGGGGATAAAAGCGAGTACCTGTGTTATGCGTTAGGAATGTAACAAAATGTGACTGGAAGCTTCAATCACAACCCATTGAAATAGATTGTGATGGAGAGGCAACTATTTTTGACAATATAAACAAAGTATTATGCGGCAGGGGAGCGGAGTCGACCACCAGATGGGCCGGTGGTCGACTTACTACTTAGAAGTGATAGCTAACCATCGCTTGGGCTGCCCATTGATTCGCGCTATCGACGATTGGCGAATCAGCAATGTCGCTGCCTAAACGGGTATATTGTGTGGTTTGGCTAATATCCCAGTTTTCACCCATTGGTACGACAAGTTTGTAGCCAACGTTGTAAGCAAAGCTGTCATCACCTTTATAGGCGGCGCGTTGTGCAGTGGCTTCGCTGTCTTTCACGCCAAAGTAGTGGTCAACATAGTCTTTGCTCAACCAATCAACACCTGCATAAGGTACAAGGTCAACATTGCCAATGTGGGTGAGGTGCATGTATTTCATACCTGCATTTAAGCCATCGTATTCGCCAGTAATGTCGTGGCCCACAAAGGTAGACAGTACGCCTCCCTTGCCTGTGTTGATGTCCATATTGATGCCACCATCAATGGCTGGGTCACGATCTTTCATGCCTTTAAGAATGTCTGCGTCTTTGCTTTTGTAGCCAGGGGTTAAATGACCGATGTAGGCATTGAGGTTAATGGTGTCGTCATTGTTACCCAAGAAGCGGTAATTAAGGCCATGGGTAAGGTCAGCGTTAAAGTTTTCGCCGTTGTAACCTAGGTTAAACTGCGGATACGTATTTTTGTCTTGGTCTTTATAGAGATCGCTGGTGGTACCTACGCCAATGCTAGCAACAGCTTGGCCTTCGTGTGAATAAATGTTGCCGTTACGAATATAGGTGTCGCCAGCATAGGCTGCGCTTGAAGCGATCGCTGCGATAATAATTGCAAGTTTTTTCATGATTACTTCCTTTAATGATGTTTACCACTGGGGTTGGCAGTAATGTAAGCGCCGCGACGACCAGAAAGTATCCTCAGTTCGTCAGGAATTGTCTGACATCTGTCAGAGCAGGAATCAGTTGAATCAGCTAGGCAATTGGTATACTTGTTACCTTTTAGTGATGATGTGACGAATCGAAATGGAAGAGAAACTGCACCTGTTTGTGGTCGAGGATGACCCCAAAATGCGCGCAATGTTAACGGAATACTTCGAAGCGCAAGATTACACCGTAACGGCATTGGCAGAAGGCACAGGCGCGGCAGAACAAATATTGGCAGCACAGCCCGATCTGGTATTGCTGGATCTCATGCTGCCCGGAGACGATGGGCTGACAATTTGCCGACAGATCCGCAATGGTTATCACGGTAGAATTTTGATGTTAACCGCCAGTGATGACGATTTTGATYATGTGGCTGCGTTGGAAATTGGGGCCGATGACTTTGTCAGTAAACCGATTAAACCTCGCGTGCTTATGGCGCGTGTGCGTATGCTGTTGCGTCGCCAATCAGAGACGGTCATGCCGTCTACGCCATCAGGGCTACTGCAATATGGTGGCCTTGTGCTCAATCAAGCGCGCCGGCAATGCCAATTGGATGAACAAAGTATCACGTTAACGGAAAGTGAGTTTGATCTTCTCTGGCAATTGGCCTCGCATCCCGATGCCGTGCAGTCGCGAGACACGCTTACCCAGGCACTACGCGGGATAGAGTACGATGGCATCGACCGAACTGTGGACAACAAAATTGTTACGCTGCGTAAAAAACTGATGGATGATTCTGCTAGCCCACGCCGAATTATTACGGTACGGGGTAAAGGCTATTTATTTGTGCCTGATACTTGGTAGTGCTTATCCAAGTGCAATAGGTCGTTGGATTGAGGTAGGGCATGCGCCGCATTTATTTAGAGTTCTTCTTTGGCTTGGTCATCATTTTCTTTGCCAGCTTGGTGACGTATGTCGTCTTGGTGTATGAAATTACCGATGATCATGATGCAATTCTTTCAGAGCGACGAGCGGATGGCCTCGTTGATATGCTCGATATTATAGAAGCAACTTCTGGCACGGAAGCGGCGCTGGATGCTCTGAAGGCATACACTCATAAAGTTGAATACGCGCTAGATACTCATCCGGTTGAGCACTTGCCTGTCGCGGTAAAAAACTATTTCGACCGTATAGACCGACAATTTGATGTTTACTACGACGATGATGACAAGTTGTGGTTCCACCTTGCGGATATGCAGGTGTTCTACACCTTAAAAGAGGATCCAAACTCCCCATTACATCGTGCGATAGCATTTGAAGATAACTTGTTGATCGTTTTTCTTTTTGTTGGCTTTGCCATTTACAGCTTTTTTATGGTGTGGTTTTTAAGCCGGCGTGTTCGCGCGTTAGAGAAAACGGCTTTACAGTTTGCTGGGGGAGACTTAAATGCCCGCGCATCAACACGCAGCCGCCAACGTGTCGGGTCGCTGAATCGTACCTTTAATCATATGGCTGAGCGTATTGCCAACCTTGTCAGCAGTAGCCGTGCCCTGACCAATGCGGTTGCACATGAATTGCGTACTCCCGTGTTTCGTATCCAGTGGCAAGCAGAGCTGTTGAGTGAGAGCGCGCTGGACAATAAGCAGCAACAAAAAGTCGCCAGTATCATTGAGGATACCGATGAAATGGCATCGTTGGTTGATGAGCTTCTGTATTTGGCCCGTGTCGATCATCCTAATACGCTCTTTACGCCGCAAACGCTGGAGACGTCTGTGTGGATGAAAGAGCAATGGCCACGTTGGCAAGCGCTGAGCACTAAGTCCATGAGCTTGGATGCACCGCAGGACTTGCCGCGTGTTGAGGCGGATCCGCACTTGTTAAAACGGGTGATCACCAACTTAATTGGTAATGCGGAGAAGTATGCGACCAGTCAAATAGCTGTGCGTGTGTATTGTGAGGACGCACAGCTGGTGATTGCCGTACACGATGATGGTGAGGGCGTGGAGCCATCACACTGGCCGTTTATCTTTGATGCCTTTTACAGTGCGGATCGTTCCCGCGATAAAAAGCGTTCCGGCTATGGCTTGGGGCTTGCGATCGTCAAGCAAATTGTCATTCGTCACGGCGGCCATGTTGAGATTGACCATAGTGATTTAGGCGGCGCATGCTTTCGGGTCATCTTACCTTGTTAATATAATGTGACTCAGCCAGTGTTAAGTTGAGAGGGCGGCATTCGTCGCCAACGGGTATTTCGCGTATAATACCGCCCACATCGACAACATTAGGGGCACTATGAAACATCGTACCTTCGTCTTTATCGGCATGGCGATTCTTGCTGTGACCGTCACCATTTTGATCTCATGTCAGCGCCCCCAAGCTCCCCTTGTTCCTGATTTCCAATCTTTTGCCGCGGGGGCAGAGCGAAAGCAGGCGTTTTTTGATTACTTCACCCCTGTGGTTAATGCCATCAATAGCCAAACACTGGCGGATCGCACCGCATTAATGGCATGGCATGCGCGTAAAAGTGAGCTAAGTAGCCGAGAAATAAAACGCGTCCAAGCGCTCGCCGAACAGTATGAGCTTAAAGACTTTAACGTCGACCAAGAAGCAGACTGGATGGCATTGATTCAACGGGTGGATATTATTCCTCCGTCGTTGGTGTTAGCGCAGGCGGCGAACGAGAGTGCGTGGGGCACGTCGCGGTTTGCACGGGAAGGGAATAACTACTTCGGCCAGTGGTGCTTTAGTAAAGGATGTGGACTGGTCCCTAATCAACGAGCGGAAGGGAAAGTGCATGAAGTTGCAGCGTTTGATAGCCCGCAAGCCTCGGTACAAAGCTACATCAATAACTTAAATACTCATGCCGCGTACCAAGGACTACGCGAGATCCGCGCCAACCTGCGTGAGCAGAATAAACCACTGTCAGGCGCAGCACTCGCCAATGGGCTGGTACGCTATTCAGAGCGTGGTCAGGCCTATGTGGACGAGTTACAAGCGATGATCCGCCACAACCAACTGGACATGCTCGACCAGCCATCATCCTCATCCAATAACGACTAGGAAAGCCAATGATTACCCGTTTGCCTCGGTGGGTTGAAGCCGGGGCGTTTGTGTTAGCGCTGATCGCCGGTACCATCAATGCGATCGGTTTGTTGGGCTTTGAACATCAAGCCGTGTCGCACGTGTCAGGCACCGCGACGCAATTTGGCTCGGGGTTGTTTGCAGGCCAATGGACACAAGTTATCCAACTGGGTGGCTTATTGTTGGCTTTTTTCCTCGGTGCCGCGATTTCCGGATGCTTATTGCATGGCAGTACGCTTAAATTGGGCCGCCATTATGACTCGGCACTGTTTGTCGAAGCTGGGCTAATTGTGGTGGCGTTTTATTTTCTTTCTCGCGGTTTTGCCATTGGTCAGTTGGCCGCGTCGGCAGCATGCGGCTTGCAGAATGCGATGGCGACCACCTACAGCGGCGCGATCGTGCGCTCGACCCATTTAACCGGCATCTTTACCGATTTAGGATTAATGCTTGGAGGCAAGCTACGCGGCAATCCAGTCGATAAGCGCAAGCTGATGCTCTTTTTACTGATCGCGTCTGGCTTTATCGTCGGCGGGGTAGTGGGTGCGGCGCTTTTTGCGCACTTCCATTTTGCTGCCCTGCTGTTTCCCGCAGGGTTATGTTTTGTAGTGGCACTGTGTTACCGCGGGTACATGACACGTCAGCGTTTAGTGGCTGGCACCAGTAGCAAGTAACTATACAAATCATTAACAATGCGCGTTTTCGCGCATTTTCTTAATGTATTTGTTGTGCATCGTATCGAGTTAGCCAACTTGACGGAGCCTTCGGTGCGATCGTCGGGCCTTTCCCTTGTAGCGGTGGCTTCCCGTGTCACCATTCGCGCGTCTTTTGACGGCTAAAAGTTTGTCTTAAATCAAACAAGTGTGAGTTTGTGTTTCGAATTCGCGCATTGTGTGATGATCTCGCCGTCTTTGTGACACGGAAAATGCCACACTCCYGTTACGATACAGTAACAAGGAGGCCCCATGCCAAATAGCCAGTATATTGAAACGGATGTGGTCATCATCGGTGGGGGTGCAACCGGCACCGGCATCATGCGAGATTGCGCACTGCGTGGCATCTCATGCATTTTGCTCGAACGTGACGATATTGCGGCAGGCACATCGGGGCGCAACCATGGTTTGCTGCATTCTGGGGCTCGTTACGCGGTCACAGATACCGAATCGGCCCGTGAATGCATTCAAGAAAACACCATCCTTAAATCCGTTGCTCGCCACTGCGTGGAAGACACCAGCGGACTTTTTATCACCTTGCCGGAAGATGATTTAGCGTACCAAGACACCTTTATTGCCAGTTGCGATAAAGCCGGTATTCCGACCCGAAATCTGACGCCACGTGAAGCGTTAGCGTTCGAACCCAACGCGAATCCGGCGATGATTGGCGCGGTGCAAGTGCCGGATGGCATTATCGATCCGTTTCGCTTGTGTGCCGCGAATGTACTGGACGGCAAAGAGCACGGCGCCAAGGTGTTTAACCATACCCGGGTGATGGGATTAATTCGTCAAGGGGCGACGGTGCAAGGTGTCCAGTGTTTGCATACCCTCACCGGCGAGCGTTTTGCCATTATGGCAAAGCAAGTGATCAATGCCGCAGGGATTTGGGGGCAGACAATCTGCGAGTATGCCGATCTGAATATCAAAATGTTCCCCGCCAAGGGCTCATTGCTGATCCTCGATTATCGGATTAATAACCGGGTGATCAACCGCTGCCGGAAACCGGCAGACGCCGATATATTGGTGCCCGGTGACACCATTTCCTTAATCGGCACCACCTCTGAGCACATCGAGTACGATCAGATTGATAAGCTCGCGGTGACGCCACAAGAAGTGGATGTGCTGATGCGCGAAGGGGCGAAGCTCGCTCCCATCATGGCCAATACACGCGTGTTGCGCGCCTATGCGGGCGTGCGGCCTTTGGTCTCGGTAGATGACGACGGCAGTGGCCGTAATATCAGTCGCGGCATTGTGTTACTCGATCACCAAGCACGCGATGGGCTGGAAGGCTTGATCACTATCACTGGTGGCAAGCTCATGACCTATCGTTTGATGGCCGAGCAAGCCACAGACTTGGTGGCTGAAAAGTTGGGTAACCGCAACCGTTGCCAAACTGCGATTCGCCCGCTACCGGGCTCTGAGCCTTCTAAAGGGATCCGTAAAGCCAGTGCCAGCTTGGTGAAACCTGTCTACCAATCCGCCTATTACCGCCACGGTGAGCGCGTTAGCCATTTTTTAGATGAAAGTGACGACAGCCAAGCGGTGATTTGCGAATGCGAAATGGTGACCAAGGGCGAGGTGAACTATGCGATTCAATCGCTGGATGTGAAAAATCTCACCGATCTGCGTCGGCGCACTCGTCTGGGTATGGGGCCTTGTCAGGGCGAGCTGTGCAGCTATCGTGCCGCCAGCTTATTCAGTGAGCTGGCTGGGATAGATGGCCAAGCCAGTGCAGGGCTGCTGGTGGATTTTCTCGAAGAGCGCTGGAAAGGCGTGAAACCGATTTTTTGGGGCGATGCGCTACGCGAAGCCGAATTTAGCTATTGGATTTATCAAGGATTGTTTGGCGCCGGTGAGGTGCCAACGCCGCCCAAGACACCACGCAGTAGCGCTGAGATAAAGCGTGCTGCACCGACGTCAGCGGCTGATCAGGAGGTATCACAATGATCCACTACGATATCGCAGTGATTGGTGGCGGCATTGCCGGATTTACTGCCGCATTGCGGTCACTGGAAGCGGGCAAGAAAACCGTAATGATTAGCGCCGGACAAAGCGCGCTACATTTCTCGTCAGGCTCAATTGATGTATTGGGCCATTTTCCCAATGGTGAGCCGGTCAGTCAGCCTTTTGAAGCGATTCCGAAACTGGTGCGCCAGCACCCTGAGCATCCCTATGCCAAAGTCAGTTTAGAGGAAATCACCCAGTCACTCGCTTGGTTCCAACACCAACTGAGTGCGCAAAAGGTGTGTCTGTATCATCAAGAAGATAACGCCAACCACGGCCGCATTACGCCATTAGGTACTGTGCGCCCGACTTGGCTATCGCAAGGGCATGTGTATCAGCATCGCGGCCCGCGTCGTTTCTCTGGTTTGTGTTTTGTGGCCATTGAAGGCTATCGCGATGCGCAACCGACGTTAGCAAAAGACACCATTACCGCCCAGCGTGATTTTGCATCCTGCCCAAGTCGCACCATTACGCTGTCGATTCCGGGAGCCGAGCGATTACGCCGTAACCGCAATGAACTGCGCTCGGTGGATCTTTCTCGTTTATTGGCTGAGCCTGATGCCTTTGACAGTCTGTGCGAGCAACTAATCATGCAGTCCGGACCGGATGAGCTGGTGATTTTACCCGCCATCATTGCCGATGTGGCCGGCGAGCGGGGGATGGATGCGCTTAAACAGCGCACCGATCGCTGTTTTCACGAAGTGCCGACCATGCCGCCTTCTCTGCTGGGGATCCGCATTGAGCGTGCGTTACAGCGGGCCTTTGCTAGCGCGGGTGGGGTATTGCTGCGCGGCGATCAAGTCACTGGCGGTGAATTTGACGACAACGGTCGCCTTACCGCCTTGCACACGCGTCAACTCGAAGATATTCCGTTAACCGCAGAGGCAGTGATCTTGGCCACGGGCAGCTATTTTAGTCGCGGCCTAAATGCCGACCGCACTCAGGTGAGCGAACCGACGTTGGGATTAGACATGGTGCAAAGCCCTGATCGCAGCGAGTGGCGCAACGACGACTTTTTCAGTCAGCAAAGCCACCCCTTTATGGCCTTTGGCATCAACACCGACAACCAACTGCGTCCCACCGCACGCGGCAAGCGCTGCCAAAACCTGTTTGTGTGTGGTGCGGTACTCAGTGGTTACGATCCCGTCTATGAGGGCTGTGGCGGTGGCGTCGCGATCGCAACTGGCTACGCCGCCGCGCAACGTGCGCTCGCTGTGATGGCGAACGCTAAGGAGGCGTCCCATGCTAACTGAATGGCTGAAACAGCGTGATTATAGCGACCATGCGCCGCAACCCACCAGTTTTGATCAATGCATTAAATGCACGGTCTGTACTGTGTATTGCCCGGTATCAAAAGCGAACCCTGCGTATCCTGGTCCCAAAGAGTGTGGCCCGGATGGTGAGCGTCTGCGGATCAAAAACCCTGAGTATTATGATGACCTGCTCAAGCTATGCACCAACTGCAAACGCTGTGAGACCGCCTGTCCTTCCGGGGTGAAAATTGGCGATATCATTGCGGTGGCGCGCGGCAAACACGGTAAGAAAAACATCAATCCTAAGTTGATGCGTGATTACGTGCTGAGCCATACCGACTTGTTTGGCACGCTTGCCAATCCAGTGGCGCCGTTGGTGAACATGATGACGGATCTGAAACCGGTGAAAGCGGTGATGCATGCCACGATTGGGGTGGATAAACATAAATCTCTACCCAAGTATTCGTTTGGCACCTTTCGGCGTTGGATGAAAAGCCAAGCGGCGGCGCAAGCGGATTATCCTAAACAAGTCAGTTACTTTCATGGCTGTTATGTGAATTTCAACAATCCGCAGCTTGGTAAAGACTTGGTGAAAGTGATGAATGCGATGGGGTACGGCGTGCAATTGCTCGAGAAACATAAATGCTGTGGCGTGCCTTTAATTGCCAATGGCTTTTACGATAAAGCGCGCCGTAACGCGACCGCTAATACCGCGATGATTGCTGATTCGGTTGCCGAGCATCGCCCTGTAATAGCCACCTCCTCATCGTGTGCGCTGACGTTAAAAGAAGAGTACCCCCACGTACTGGGAGTGGATAACGCCCACGTGGCAGGGCAAATCAGCTTTGTGACCCGCTTTTTACTCAAAGCGGCCATGAATGGCGATATGCCCAAGCTCAACCCAATTAATAAGCGGGTGGTTTACCATACCCCTTGTCACTTGGAGCGCAGTGGTAATGCGATGTTTACCATTGAGCTGTTACGAATGATCCCAGGCTTAGAGGTGATTGTGCTCGATAGCGAGTGTTGTGGCTTGGCAGGTACCTATGGGTTTAAAACCGAGAACTATCAAACCTCGATTGCCATCGGTAGTGGCTTGTTTGCTCAGATTGAAGCCGCGCAGGCGGACTTTGCGATCACCGACTGTGAAACCTGTAAATGGCAAATTGAAGAAAACACATCGCTGGAAGCTTTGCATCCGGTGAGTGTTCTAGCGATGGCGGTTGGAGAGTCAGCAGCGTCGTAATATTCGTCGCAAAGAAAAACGCCACCCAATGCGGTGGCGTTTTTGTTGCGTGCCCAGTGTCATTTACTGCTTAGCTTGCGATGTGTTCGATGCAGTCGATTTGCCCATCGACTCTTCAAGCAAGGATTTCAGCACACTGATTGTCATGAGGATCAGAAGGATACTGATAGGCAATGCGGTGACCATATTGGCCGTTTGCAGTGCCTTCAATCCGCCTGCGACCAACAGCACGGCGGCAACCGCCCCGATCATCGACCCCCAAAAAATACGGAAACGCTTCGGTGGGTGCTCATTGCCCATTGAAAGGATCGTGGTAAGCACTAGCGTGCTAGAGTCGGACGAGGTGATAAACCAGCTAAACAGCAAGAAAATCATCATGGCATTAAGAATCCATCCCGTGATGCCACCGCCGGTGATCCCATCGGCACTTGCAAAGAGTGCAGCGGGTAAGTCCCAGCTATTCACCAAATCAATGATCCCTGCGCTACCAATCCCAGCGTCAGCGACAAGCTCTTGATGTAGGGCATTACCACCAAAGATAGCGAGCCACGCAAAAATCATCAGTGTTGGCGCGCACAGCACACCAAAGATAAATTCGCGTAGGGTACGACCGCGTGAAATACGAGCAATAAATAGGCCAATAAAGGGCGCCCAAGCAATCCACCATCCCCAGTAGAAAATGGTCCACGCATTTTGCCATGCAGCGGGACCTTGCTCATCAGGGAACCACAGCCCCATTGGCATAAAGTTCACCAAGTAGTCACCCAGCGAGACGCCAAAAATCTGAATTAGCCAAGCTGTCGGGCCACCAAACAGGAAGTAGGCGATCACAAGGGCCGAGACAATAATGTTCCACTCAGAGATAATCCGAATCCCTTTACCCACGCCAGATAGCGCAGACATAATGGAAGCCACAGAGATCAGCGCAATGAGTATTACCTGAGTGACTACACCGGGATCAATCCCAAATAAACGATCCAGCCCTACGGCAATTTGGCTGACGCCTAACCCTAGTGAGGTCGCGACCCCAAATACACAACCCAGCACGCCAAGAATATCGATGGCATGCCCCATCGGACCATAAATACGCTCACCAATTAGTGGATAGACGGTCGAACGTAGTGCCAGAGGCAGTTTCTTACGAAACGAAAAATAGGCCAACGCAAGCCCGACAATTACATACACCGCCCAGCCATGAAAGCCCCAATGGAAATAGGTGACTCGCAACGCATCGGCGGCACGATCAAAGCCCATGGTGGTTGCCCCAGCCATATCGGCATACGGGTTGTTGGGGTAGCCGAACGCACCACTTGTATCAAAGTAGAACGTGGGTTCGGCTACCCCAAAAAACAGTACGCCAATTCCAACACCGGCGGAAAAAAGCATGGCTAACCAAGAAAATGTGCTGAACTCGGGGCGATCGTCGTCATCTCCCAGACGGATGCTGCCTAAGCGCGTGACGGCAATGATCAAACTAGTAGTGAGAAGCAGCACGAGCACCATCATGTAGTACCAACCAAAGGTGGACTCGACCCAGCCTCGAGCAGTCGCAAAAATCGTGGCGGCAAGATCGGTGTTAAAGCCTGTAAACAGAACGAAGGCGAAAACCAGAAGGGTAGCGGCGATCATCATATTTTTGTGAACGCCTTTGAAAAGGCCGCTTTGGGTTACGCGGTTTTCAAATGGGTGATAAGTCGGGCGCATTGATTCGGCGCCGGATGTACTTCGTGTACGTTGCGTTGACATGAATAACTCCTCTTTCAAACGCGAAAAATTAGGATAGCGGTAAGCGCTAATGGTGCTCCTTAAACAAGCGGAAAAATTGGCGAACTATCGGCTCGCCGCGTGGCTGCTGTCGGCAAAAATTGGCAGCCTGTGAAAACGAATTCGGGCAGCAATGTACTCAATATTCGCTATATTTGCAAAAAACTGAGGGATAAATCACAGCTAAAAGCTGTAAAATGCCGAGAAAATCAGCAAAAAATGTCGATAAGACGACCAAGTTAGACTGGGCTTCGTATACTGAAAACAGACCTCAACGTGACCGTTTTTTGATGGGAGTAGCTTCATGAAATCTCAACCTTCTGCTCGCGATACCATGCTGCAACTTGGCTATCTGGGTTTGGTTCCGTTTATTGGCGGGGTAATTATTACTTGGGCCGATTTAACCTTATTTGGACTCAGTGGTGAGCAGCTATTTTTAAGCTACAGTGCGGTGATTTTAAGCTTCTTATCTGGCGTGTTGTGGGGTAATGGTATCGATCATTTTTCCCATAAACTCAGCCGTAATGCATTATTGCTGAGTAACTTATTCGCTCTACTGGCATGGGGTGCACTCCTTCAAGGGGCAACGCAATACGTGATTGCCACTGGCATTCTGACTTCGGGTTACTTGGCGGTATGGTTGGCTGAAAAATGGATCCGAAAGAGCGAGCGTGAGGAGGCGCAGCCCGCCGCTTACCAAGTGATGCGTGGCCGTTTGACTGCGGGTGTTGTGGGCTGTCATGGCTTACTGTTACTGGTGGCTTAACGTCAGCTTTTGGCCTACTGTCGCGAGTTATCTTGACAATGAAAAACGGATTTAGATTGAACCTATCACAGTGATTGGTCGTACCCGTTAGCTTACTGACAATAGAATAATTAACTTGGCAGAAATGCCAAAAGTTGTAACGGGGACAACATGACTATCATTCAGTACCTACGTGTGGTTTTTCTCACCCTTGGTGTGGCGGTAGCAGCAAGTGGTGCCTACCTTTTTAGCGAAATTAATACAGTCAAAACACAGTTTAACGACGTTGTTGAACGAAATGTTCGGCTTCTTAGTACGGTCTCTGATCTCCGTTATTACACAGTGACCTATCGTCGCTTCGCGCTTGATTATGGCCTCACAGATAGCCGCCAAGAACACCGCGATATTTTGGTGAAAATTGAACGCAATGACGAGGCAGTTAGCCAAGCTTTGGCTGACATGAAATTATTGACTGTACGAGATGCCACTAGCCGAGCGGTCACAGATATTGCCGATCGACTGGATGCGTATCGCCAAATGCAGAACGACTACATAAACCTGATAGATAACGGTCGTATTGAAGATGCGCGCCGTAAAATGCTTGGGCCGATGCTGGCACCTTTTGATCAGATTGTGGCGAATCTTGCCACCTTACAAGCATCGATAGAAGATCAAGCTAACGCGATCAAAACGCGTGAGGCGGATAAAATCGAACAGCTGGTTTATATTGGCATCGCGGTCATTATCGCGCTGATCGCTTTGATGGTTGGGGTAGCCCTGCTTCTTCAACAGCGTATTCGTGGTCCGCTTGCGCGCTTGGTGGCGCAGATGCAGCGAGTCGAGAGCGGCGATTTAACCCAACGTCTCACCTTAGATGCGTTTAATCGTGATGAAATCGGGCAAGCAGCGCAGACATTTGACCAAATGCAAAGCAGTGTAACGGCACTGATTAGCGCTTTAGTCGCGGGAACTGAGCGTTTGCAAGCGGTGAGTGATGAGCTATCAAACCAAGTGACCGACACTGTTAGGAGTGTTGAACAACAGCGTGGCGAGTTATCACAATTGGCGAGCGCGATGACGCAGATGGAATCGACCTTTGGGGAAGTTGCTACCAATACGGTCAATGCGGCGGAGCAAACAGATAAATCACGCGATTACGCTGAACAAGGGCGTGATATTTTTGAACAGTCGTATCAGCAAAGTGTGGCGGCACAGGAGCAAGTGAATAAAGCGTCGCAAGTCATTGAGGCTTTAAGCGCAGACAGTGAAAATATCGGCAAAGTGTCTGAAGTGATCAGTACGATTGCAGAACAAACCAATCTGTTGGCACTGAATGCTGCGATTGAAGCAGCGAGAGCGGGTGAGGCCGGCCGTGGCTTTGCGGTGGTCGCTGACGAGGTTCGCGGCTTAGCCACTAAAACCCAATCATCCACGGATGAGATCAACCAAATCATTGAAGGACTGCAAACCAAAGCACGCCAGGCCTATCAAGTGATGACGGATAGCCAAACGCTCACCCAAAAAGGCTTGGACGACGCGAAACGCGCGGCAGAAGCGATAGAAACGATTAATGCCGCGACACAGCAAGTGTCCGAAATGACCGGAGCGATTGCGACCGCCACAGAGGAGCAAACCACGGCAGCGGGCGATCTGAACCAAAATGTATCGGCGATTCACCGTGCAGCGGAGTCGCTAGCAGAGACTGCAGAAAAAACGCGTGACGCCTATGAGCGACTAGAGAAAGAAAACGCCAGCATTCGCGAGCAAGCCCAAGCGTTTCGACTCTAACCGTAGCCTTGATGCAAAATGCGCCTAACCGGCGCATTTTTTGTGGGATGAGCTGAATTAGCGAAACAAATAGAGAGACAGAAAGTAATTCACATTGTGATTGATGGTCCGTAACACTGCGGTTGTGCTGGCGTTGGTCTGTTCGGACACATCCCACGGTACAAACTTGCCATAGCTGGGCAGTGTAAGGCCCGATTGCACTGCGGCAGGCGAAAGGGCGACTAAATAGTCAACATAGTTCAACGATAAGCTGGCCAAAGGCACCGGCACAATATCCGCGGTTGAGATTTGAAATTGAATCAACGCCCGTGCGGCCGGTTCGGTTGCCATGTCAGGGCTGGTGTGACAGCACACGATCTCAAAAAACGCTCCGGCTTTGTTCTGCATAATGGCGCTTGCCATTAACGAGGCGCCCTGAAGCCCATCACACAAAAACAGAACCGACGGTTTACTGGGTTGGGTTTGGGTGTTTTTTATTCTCGCTCGATGCGACTTAATTGAGCGCGCGAGGCTATCGTTTGGCTCCGCCATGATGAATCCTTACGGCTGTTCCCTGTTTTACGCCAGGATGTTGTGCAGCCCCATGCTACACGACTTAATTGGTGCTTTTATCCGCTTATAATCGGTGTTGCAGCACGAAAAAGCTTGGCTATATCCTAGCGATACCGCCGCGCAACGCGAGCGGGTGAGCGCCAATTTTTGCGTTGCTTACCAAAGGATCGGCCTGTCATTAAAGCTTCATCGTCTCATCAAGGAAGTGTCACGAACCCTGCTTAAGGTGTTTCACAGCTAACCGAGTTCTTCGTCATGTGCAGGTTGGACAACTTGCACAGCACTAACTTAAACAATCGACTTGGAGGTTGATGTGAAACTCAAAGCTCTCTTTGCTGCTACTACAGTATCAATGGCCGTATTGGCCGCGGGTAGCGCAACGGCCGCAAACCGTGACTACATTAGCATCGTTGGCTCTTCTACCGTTTACCCTTTTGCTACTGTGGTTGCTGAGCGCTTCGGTCGCACGTCGCAATACTCAGTACCCAAAATCGAATCAACCGGTTCAGGCGGTGGCTTGAAGCTGTTCTGTGCAGGTGTGGGTGAAAATACACCAGATATCACGAATGCATCACGCAAAATCAAAAGCTCTGAAATTGAGCGTTGTAAAGCCAATGGTGTAGACGACATCGTCGAAATCAAAATTGGTTATGACGGCATCGCCTTTGCGAACTCAAAAGCATCGCCACAATACGACGTATCACTGAAAGATCTYTACACCGCACTGGCTAAAACCGTGCCAGACGGCAAAGGCAACTTCATCGACAACCCACACAAAACGTGGAAAGACGTGAACCCATCGCTGCCGAAAACCAAGATCGAGGTGCTAGGTCCACCACCAACGTCAGGTACGCGTGATGCGTTTGTTGAACTCGCTATGGAAGCAGGCTGTTCTCAATATCCTGAAATTGCCGCGCTAGAAGACAGCGATGAAGATAAATTCAAAGCCATTTGTCATGGCATGCGTGAAGATGGTGCCTTTATCGAAGCGGGCGAAAACGACAACTTGATCGTGCAAAAGCTTGAAGCGAATCCAGATGCATTCGGTATCTTTGGGTACAGCTTCCTCGAGCAGAATGCCGATAAAGTTCAAGGCGCAAAAATTGCCGGTGTTGAGCCGACATTTGATGCGATTGGTAGTGGCGAGTATCCCGTATCACGCTCACTCTACTTCTACGTGAAGAAAGCGCATGAAAATGTGATCCCAGGCTTGAAAGAGTATGTGAATGCCTTCACGGCAGAAGATGCTATCGGCGAAATGGGCTATCTGACCGACCGTGGTCTGATCCCATTGGCAAGCCAAGAATGGAACAACGTACGCACTGCAGCGGTGAATCTAAACCCGAATCTGTAATAGCAGTGTGAACGCGAAAAGGTGGCACACGCGCGGTGTCACCTTTATTCGTGTTCAGGAGGAACAATGACCACATCCATGTTGATGACCGTAATTGCGCTGATTGCAATTTCAGGCTTCTTTCTTGCTCGAACACGTTCAATCAAACTGGCCGATATGGCTGGTGGATTGAGCAAGCTTCACTCTCGCCCCAACTACTATGGCTCCTATGTTGCGATTCTCGCCGCCATTCCGGCGTTGATTCTACTGCTGCTATGGCAAGCCGTGGAGCCGAACTTGATCCACAGTTTGGTGATGGCACAGATCCCAGATAGCTACCTTGTGCGCATCAATAGCCATGATTTGGTCTACAGCCAAATCGGGAACATTGCCAGTGGCATCACCCAAACTGACGATGCTGTCTTGTTAGCAGCGGCTGAACACTATCAATCCCTCCATGCGTTAGGGAACACCTTGCGTTTTACTGCCATGACAACATTGGCGTTGGCCGGATTTGCCTTTGGGTGGCGCTCGCTGCGGCCGCGGCTAAGGGCCCGCAACCGTGTCGAGAACGTGATGCAGGCGTTTTTGCTGTTGTGTTCGACGTTAGCCATTCTGACCACTCTAGGCATTGTGCTCTCAGTGCTGTTTGAAGCCCTGCGCTTTTTCCAAATGATCTCGATTACCGACTTTATCTTCGGGACGGAATGGTCACCGCAAATTGCCTTACGCGCAGACCAGCAAGGGGCAAGTGGCTCTTTTGGCGCGATTCCACTGTTCACCGGCACCTTGATGATCTCGATTATCGCCATGTGTATTGCGGCGCCTGTGGGGCTGATGAGTGCCATCTATCTCGCTGAATACGCCTCACCGCGCGTGCGCAGTATCGTAAAGCCGATTCTTGAAATTCTCGCCGGTATTCCGACTGTGGTGTATGGCTTTTTTGCCGCTTTGGTCGCGGCTCCGGTGATCCGTGWCGTTGCACAAGCGATTGGGTTTGAGAGTGCGTCCTCGGAAAGTGCACTGGCTGCAGGGTTTGTCATGGGGGTGATGATCATCCCGTTTGTGTCCTCACTATCTGATGACGTGATCACCGCGGTGCCGCAGTCATTGCGCGATGGCTCACTCGGACTGGGGGCAACGCCATCTGAAACCATCCGCCAAGTGGTTATTCCAGCCGCGTTACCGGGCATTGTCGGGGGGCTTTTGCTTGCCGTATCCCGTGCGATTGGCGAAACCATGATTGTGGTCATGGCCGCAGGCCTTTCGGCTAACCTCACCGCGAACCCACTTGATTCGGTCACCACGGTTACCGTGCAGATCGTAACCCTGCTGGTGGGCGACCAAGAGTTTGATAGCCCGAAAACCTTGGCCGCATTTGCACTGGGTTTGACGCTCTTTGTTGTGACGCTAGCGCTGAACTTTGTTGCGCTCCGTATTGTGAAGAAATATCGAGAACAATATGACTGATAAAATTGCACAGATCGCGCAAAACAAGCGCGCCCGAGTAAAAGCAGGCCTTGCCAAACGACGTGGACGCGAAGGACGCTTTCGTTGGTATGGCATTGGGTCGATTTTGTTGGCGTTTACGTTTTTGGTGGTATTGCTAGGATCAATTATCTCGCAAGGGTACACCGCCTTCTACACCACAGAAATTCGTCTCACGGTCGATTTAAGCGCCGAAAAGCTTGGCATTGAGGGCAAACCGCTCAATGATGAAACATTGCAATACCTGAGCTATCGCTCGGTGCTGGCCGATGCCATTTTTGCTACCTTGCCGGACGTCACGTCGCGTACAGACAAGCGCGAGCTATTCCGCTTCCTCTCCACAGGGGCGGAGTACGATTTGCGTGACCGTGTCGCTGCAGACCCCAGCCTTGTTGGACAGCAAATTGATATTTGGGCGCTTGCTGGAGACAACGTTAACCAGTTCAACAAAGGCAATATCGACGGCAACTTACCGGAGTCTTATCGTCAGTTTAAAGACAAGCACATCGGTTGGTTTAACCAACTGCAAAGCGATGATCGGATCCGTACCGTGTTTAACACCCGCTTTTTCACCAACGGTGATAGCCGCGATGCTGAACTCGCTGGGATTTGGGGGGCAACGGTTGGATCCTTCTACACCTTACTGGTCACCCTAGTGCTGAGCTTTCCGATAGGGGTAGCCGCGGCGATTTACTTGGAAGAGTTTGCGCCACGCAACCGTATTACCGAGATCATTGAAATTAACATCAATAACCTCGCAGCCGTGCCCTCAATTGTGTTTGGTTTGCTGGGATTGGCGGTATTCCTCAACTTTGCCGACCTACCGCGTTCTGCGCCGGTTGTGGGCGGCTTGGTGCTTACCCTTATGACGCTGCCAACCATCATTATTTCCAGCCGAGCCTCCATCAAAGCGGTTCCACCCTCGGTCCGTGACGCCGCGTTAGGGGTAGGGGCTTCCAAGATGCAAATGGTTATTCACCATGTGCTGCCATTAGCGATGCCAGGCATGCTCACCGGCACCATCATTGGGATGGCACAAGCGCTGGGTGAARCCGCACCGCTTCTTATGATCGGCATGGTGGCGTTTATTGTCGACATTCCATCTGGGCCACTCGATGCGGCGACCGCGCTACCTGTACAAATCTATTTATGGGCAGAGAATCCTGAAAAGGGCTTTGTCGAAAACACCTCTGGCGCAATCATGGTGCTGCTGGCATTCCTTGCTTTTATGAATGCCTGCGCCGTGATTATGCGTAAGCGTCTCGAGCGACGCTGGTAAGTCGGGAGAGAAAACCATGACGACAACAACCATGACTAACGGAACTCTTACAGAGCAAACAGTGAACACGACGCCCCAAAATACCGCAGCCCCCAAAGAAACCTGCGGTGTGCCCTTTGTGGATAACCCGCGAATGACGGCTCGCAATGTCTTTGTGAACTACGAACATGGCGCAAAACCGGCGATCGCAGACGTGAGCCTTGATATTGGCGAGAAAGAAGTTCTTGCGATGATCGGCCCATCAGGCTGCGGCAAATCCACTTTTTTGCGCTGTTTACTCCATGCAACAAGCCTCGCGTGTGTCTGACCGCACGGCGTACTTCCACTTAGGGAGCTTGGTTGAGGTGAACAGTACCGAAAAAGTGTTCAACGACCCAGAGCACAAGCTGACTCATGATTACATTAATGGCCGATTTGGCTAAATAAACGGCGGGGCAAAGGAGAGAAAAGCGCTGAAAATAGGCTTTTGCTGATAATTTCAGCACTTAAGTGCTGAAAAGTAAAAATGGACTTTACATCGCTCTGAGCAGCCTCTAGTATACGCCCCGTTCCGGAGAGATGGCTGAGTGGTTGAAAGCACCGGTCTTGAAAACCGGCAAGGGTTAATAGCCCTTCTAGGGTTCAAATCCCTATCTCTCCGCCACATACCGAAAAGCCGCTGATAAGTCAGCGGCTTTTTTGCATTTATGCCCCCGCAAACATCCAAACCCTGACCTTGCCAACATTTTAGGCGCTTGTGTCTAAACAGCTATTCTGCACTCTGGTACGCTAACCCTTTATATTTCTGTCTCTTACATGGCCTTTTGGACGCCGCCAACCGAAGGGCGGTAGCGTGGAACGCAACAAAAGCGCCCACATGGATGCACGCTTTCTCATGACCGATTCACACTTTCCCTCGGCGAAAAAATAAAAAACACGAATAATCAATCGGTTAAAAGTACAAGCGCGGGGATAATGTGAATACCTCAACCGGGATAGGCGGCATGCACACTATCACCGAAGAGAGCTTGATGAGATAGATGGAAAAACCACATGCGTATCATGAGGTTATGAATAAAACAGGGCGTATAACGATTTTGACAAATCGAGCACGCGCACTAATACAATGTTAAGTGCATTTTCAATTATCGCAGAGTTAATGATGAGGTGTTATGGATCAAGAAGAGCGTATTGAGCAGGTAATGAAAGAACCACTGTCCATTGAGGCTAGTGATCATGAAGAAAAAATTCGTCGGAATTTACTCCTAGCGTCAGCGATATCATTCTGCTTCACCTATTTGAAGCTTATGCCTGCCAAAGACACTGCTTTTATGGGACTCAAGTTTGAGAACCTGACACCCGAGACCATTTATGTCCTTTTGTTAGCCTTTGTTGGTTACGAGCTATTTCAGTACACGTGGTTAGTTAGCAATAGATTTATGTACTGGCGTATTAGGCTCACAGGAATCAATACACAAGTTACGAGAGGAAACAGAGGTGGCATGTTTGCTAGTGAAAACGATCCGTATGACTACTCTGGTAAGCCGGAAAATTCGAATTTCTATACTTGGATGTTGGAAAACAAAAGGGACGTGGTTAGCCGAAAAGATGCACTTGATAGCGCATGGATCAAAGTTGAGTCGTATACATTTAATTCTGAAAATCTAACTCCTACAGAAAGAAAAGATATCCTCAATAAGTTAAACGAAATTCAAACGCACACTACTTTACTCGATAAAAGTATTACCAACATCCGTATCTCTGCATCGATGAAACGATTTGATAATTGGTTCAGTATGCTAGTACGAAGCCAGTCAATACGTTGGTTGTTATTGGACTTTCTTTTGCCTGTGTCGTTCGGTTTGTTAGCAATAGCTTTACTCATTCCCAAAATATGCACTTAACAAAGCGTTTAAGACAGATTCCCAACGCTCGGCATTTTCGGTTTGCTTTGAATTTAATGTTTACGGCACAATGGCTTAGGTATGGTGGTGGCGTTGCTCACTACTTAACGCGGCTACATGGATTCCCCCGTTCGTCAAGCATCCGCGAAGCGTATTGAGTTTGGTTTGGACTGCCGCTCTACATTCGGCCTTTTATTGACTCACGTCATGGCCCTGATGACATTGCGCGGTTGCAGTGCCTAATTCGTTAGAAGGCATCAAGGTGCCCGCCGCATTAACAGGCTCTGCAAATGGTCTTCACCGATACTCATCAACTTGCGTGTGCAATGACCCGGTTGGTGTATTTCTCCTTACGACAGCGACGAGTTAGGCCGCGTAGTCTTGATAATCCGTTTGATGGTGCAACAACGCCCACACAATACGTGCATTTTTGGCTGCGAGAGCGACAATGGCGCGATTCATGCCACGTCGCTCAAGGACATTTCGCCCCCAAACACTGAGCCTATCTTGCTTATCGCCTAGGTTCGTGATGACGGCTCTCGCGCCATGCACTAAGAGTGTTCTGAGATATTTATCTCCTCGTTTACTAATACGACCTAATCGCGGCTTTCCTCCGGTTGAGTACTGTTTGGGCACTAATCCAAGCCAAGCCGCAAAGTCTCTACCGGAATCAAACTGCTCGCCTTTTCCGATAGTGGCGATAATCGCCGTTGCTGTTTGTGGGCCAATGCCGCGAACATTAAGAATACGCTGGGCATTAGGGCTGGCCTTGGTCACCATATCGAAACACTGCTCGGTATCGTCGATACGCTGATTAAGTGTTTGTAGGTGGTCAAAACAATCTGCCACGACAGCACGAGCAATATCAGGCAGGCCATTTTCTGCTGCCTCG
>NZ_MUFP01000027.1 GCF_001996165.1 Salinivibrio proteolyticus
AAATTCCCCCTATACCCCCTACTAGAAACTTCAGTATCTGACTTTATGGAATCGAAATTATCTTTAATAAGCAGTGATGCCTCACTTGGAATGAGTGTTCTTTTTCTCTACTTCATGGGTTTATAAATGTTGCCATCTAACCCCACCTCAAACAGCTACGATAAAGCGGTCTATAAATGGGATTTGACAGTTTTAGACCTGAATGCAACCATGAGCCTATCTTAAAGACCACAGTGAAAAGCAAGAAATGGCTGTTATCGCGTATTACCGTGTTTCAACTGACGACCAAACCATCGAGAACCAACGAAGAGAGCTCAATAAGACATATCGTATAGACAAGGAGTTCGCTGATTGTGGAGTGAGTGGAACAGTCAGGGCTGAGAAAAGGCCAGAGTTTAAGAAGCTACTCGACTATGTGCGCGAAGGAGACACACTTGTGACGGTCGATCTTGATAGGTTGGGGAGAGACAGCATTGATGTGCAAAACACCGTAAGAGAGCTTCTGAGAGGCGGTGTGAACGTCATTGTGACAAGGTTAGGGGTAGACCTCAGCACAGACGCAGGAGAGCTTCTGGTGACCATTCTATCCAAGGTTGCAGAGATGGAAAGAAAGAAGATGTTAGAACGTGCAAATGCAGGCAGAGAGCGCGCAAAGGCTGAAGGGAAGCATATGGGTCGTCCTTACACGATAAGCAAAGAGAAGGTACGTGAGCTTCGCTCAAAGGGATACTCTATTAATGCGACAGCGGAGGCTTTGGGGTGCTCTGTGTCGTCAGTAAAAAGGTTACAGAAGCTAGCTTGAAGTGTGGTTGTTGGTGGATTAATAAGAAGGCATGTCGCTTCTAGGTTGTAGCCACTTGGACATATGATGAAGAGGTGCCCTTCGATTTCCAACGTCTAATTGAAGGAACTCTGAGACAACATTAAGAGTACATCTATCCTTATACGTCTTGATGATAACAATGTCATACTAGAGCAGTATCGACTGTCCATTGATTGTGTATGAGGAGAGTGAGACAACACAGGCACCCTTTATGATTACTCTTATTATCCGTCTGTTTTCTTGGTCTATGTATCGTAGATAGCTTCTCAGCTAACACTGCCATTTACAACGTCTAATTGAAGAGCCCCAAGGGAAACTTTTAGATATACACTAAGAGTCCTTGGTTGCTTCATCTCTATCTCACTAGCTTCAGTAGACATGAAAGACCACCAGCACTATTACTCTTTTGATTACATGGATAAGTAGTCAAGTAGAGCGGCTCTTAGCTGACTGTCATTTCACTTGATAGAAGGAGCTATCATTGTGAGAAGTAGTCGTTTAGAGCTTGTCTGAGCTTTATGGTCTGTAGGTGCTAGTGATATATTGCATGGACACAACCAAGAGGAAATCTTTAGGTATCTTAGCATTGCTGGTCTGAATACTGTTATCAGCTTTAGTCAGCTAGGCGATGATAGCTGGAACAAGTCTGACTCTACATGGGCACATCTGTGCTTTAAGTTTCTCTTCGAGAACTACGTTAGAGAGTGGTCTAGGTATCATAATGATTCAGGTGAACGTATGAGAGACTGTTTTAAGGCTAGCTAACGCTCTCATAAAAAGTGGCTTTTACTATATATCTTAGTGTTCTGGTTTATACATGATCTGACACTTATGGTGGTGAAGCGTGACTTAGTCGTGTAGGCTGTTTTTTATGCTATCAAAATCACTTTTGTCCAAAAGTGTTTTAGACTGGATACTCTTAAAACGTATCTGTTAGATAAAAAAGATTATGTTGCTCTCTTGAACGGTTGTTATAGGTTTTTTAGATAAGGGCTTAGTTCAGTTAGCAGTTCCTTAATTTCTAGGTTCCGTGCATGGTTCTGTTCTCGCCACAACAGAATTTTCTCTGATAATACCTCATCGGTTTCATGGTAATGTTTGTCTTTTGCTTCTGTAGGTGCTAATTGATGTGAGAATTTATCTTTGATATTTACGTAAAATCTGGATGTTTTATTTTTCAGTTGTTCTGGGAAAACCTTTGATTCATATATTAGTGGTTCTCGGAGGGTTAATAGTTTTTCATATAGCTCATTGTTCATATGGTTCAGCTCTGGATTCTTACGTTCAATCCCTAAACATCCATCAATGTTTTACGATGTGCATTTAATTCCCACATCGCTCTGTAAACACTTAATCTACGTTCGAATGTTGTGTTGTATAATGATTTTTCAGCAATTGACACAGCAAGACGATTTGATTCCGCTGCATTTTCAGTTGCGGGTGCAGCTTTGTTAGTGGCTTTATATGCCTGATATGCAAAGAACAAGCTAACTACTGTAGAAGTAAAGGAGAATAGGTCTTTTATCTTTTCTGCTTTTTCAATCGAAGGAAAACCTATATGCACCAATCCTAAAAACAGGTGTGTCATGGAAATAGCATAGAAAACAAAAACTGTCCCAATTAGAGACTTTCTTACCATTGAGGAAGGTATAGTGATGACAACAAAAAACCATCACTGGATAAATCTGGGCGATTAAGCAATAAAATCGTTAAAAACTTCGTTGTAAATGTACCCCAAAGAATTGTAGTTTTCATTAACGGTTTTGCCGCCAAAGTTGAAATTTGCACGTACATCATAAGTACCGTTGGGTAATACACTTATATCATCAAAAGACATGCCATCAACAAAATCTGGATGTTTTTTCAAGTGTAGATTCAAAAGATTCAAGAGTTGTTCTTTGTTTAATTGGTAATTCTTCATATAAAGCGCCTTAGGGTTTTTGAGATGAATTTTGGTACATTGCTTTGTGTTTTTAGTAGATGTTGTCTATAGAGTTTCCTTATAAAGTACAGACTCCATGCTCTCTTTAGCATACTTGAATAAATGTTTATTGTAATCGATAGAATTTAACTACGTTTATCATTTCTCATTGAGAAAAGTTGGTCAAGAAATTATATGAGAAAGTGGTCACAAGTCTCAATTTAAACGATTTTGGGACAAAAGCGAGCTAGCGTAATCTGTCAGATCTGATTGCATCGCTGTTAGATAACTAGCAGACCACTTCCTGACTAACACAGTCTTAGCCATCAGAGAGAACAGACGGCAAACCAACACTAGGGCTTTAGCCTCAAACGGCTTCCACCTATGCATTGTGGTTTGTTTGGTCTACCGCTTAAAGGAAATGTTTAGGGAAATCATGGGGCACTGCTACTCGCCCCATCAATCGACAATAGTGTTTCCACTTGGCTGTCATAGGCTTCCTGAGAGCCCATATAGAAGCTCTAGAAAAGCTATCCTGCCATAGAGAGTAGAGTATCAGCGGCTTCTTGCTCGTCGATGGGGTAATCTATAGTCTCTATATACTTCTTCAAGTTGGCAATTGTCAGCCCTGAACCATAGTTACCGCTTACTGAGCCGTCGGCCCAACCACCTAGCTGTTTATAAGCTACTTCAGGGATGCCTGCATTTAACGCTAAGTCCTTAAAGTTGTGCCTTAAGCTGTGAAAAGTAACGCGTTCGGCTCTTAGGTCGTGGATGTTTGTGAAGTACCTGAACTTCTTGCTGTAGATATCAGAGCGATACCCGCCTCCCTTGGGCTTTTTGATATTGAAGATGGTCTCCGTCGAGACAGAGCGTACAAATTCAATAAATCCAAGTTTAAGCAGTACGTCCGGTATAGGAACTGATCTGGCAGAGGTGTATGTCTTCAGGGCTTTGCCGTCCTCATCATTGACGGAGATGTACCAGACTCCTTCTTGTTGGCGGATGTCTGATGGTCGTAGCTGAACAATTTCGTTCATACGTAGACCACAACATAAAGCAACACGCACAATCCAATAGTGTACCGTTCCTTTGGTTAGCTGGAGCAGCTTGCTGAGCATTTCAGGTGGGTATGGCAAGCGAGCATCCTTATCTGCTATTGCTTTCTTGAGCCTGACGCTCTCTGCTGGGTTAAAGCTTGCGTAACGCTCTTGCACTGCGAACTTAAACATTGCAGAGACAGCTTCTAAACGCTGATTGATACTGGTTACAGATAGGCTCTTTAAGTGCTGTAACTGCCCATTCTTAACAGCTGCAATAAGCTCAGGTGTTGTTAATGCCCTTGTCTCCTTCAGCTTAGATGAGTTGCATGGAGTATTTATCAATACATCACGCAGTTCGCGAATATCTGCTGTAGAAACGTCTCTGACAGGCGTGTCACTACCGAGTAGACCGACTAAGCACTCAAAAGAGACCTGATAGCGTTGCTCCAGTTTGCTGCTCATAGGCTTACCAGAAGCCGCCATTTCTGTCTTTTTATTTTCAAGAAATTCAGCTGCAACGCGCTCGATTGTAGGGGCTTTCTCAATTTTTGGAATAGGTTTTACAACACTTGTAATGCTTGGTGTCGCTCCAGATATCAAAGCGTGAAGCCCTTGAGTTTGAGCTCTCAATTGCTTAGCAAATTCGATGAACACTCTTGCTTTTTGTTGTGGTTCTAGGCCGCTATATATGTCGGAAGCTCTATCAGGCAAGGCTCCTTCAAAAACACGCTTCACACGGAGGTTATCGTCAAACATTGCTTCATGGTACAGCATGTCCTCTGCGTGCTCTTGAATGCTGGATAGGCTTTCATTTAGACCGTGATGCAGAGATTCATAAGAGACACCACTAGTAAACATATGGTCTCTCTTATATTTAATCCATTGATTAGCCGCTTCAATTGCAAGATTTTGCAGATCGACTAGCTCAACTTTCCGCTCGGGTAAGGAGTGACCGTCAAGCTTTGCAAACTCTTCAGCTAAACGACCAGCCTCGATTGCAGCTAGCTGCTTAGCTCGCTTCTTATCGGAGGTCTTAAGGGAGAAGCGAATTAGCTTTCTGCCGTAGTGCTCGACTAGATGGCTGGGAACTCGCTTTTGAAAGTAATAGATGTTGCTGTTTTTACGTCGATATATGTGCAAAGTTTCACCTTTGTAGGCCAGCTTTGTATCACACATACTCTTTTTAACTACTTGAAACAAAGGAACTTTTATCTAAAACAACAACTTATAGAAAAGTGGGCTGGCGTAACTTGAATTAGGTCAATAACGTCATGTATTTATTGATTTTTTCTGGTTTGACTTTGGTGCGGTGTACCATCGGGTGTATCTAAAGTACTGATTGTATCAAGAGTCCACAATGAGACACTCAATCAATGTATGTCTAGTCTGATAACAGATTACTGTCGAGGAGTGACTTCTACTTGTCTGCGCTGTTTAGTGGGTACAACTTCTTGTCGTTAACCCTCCCCAAGGGATCTTAGTATTGTAGCGTTCGCATGGATCGCTGTGGTATCAAACAGTGGCACATTAGTATGCTTTTGCTGAACAAGTAGAGCAATTTCCGTGCAACCTAGGATCACAGCCTCCGCCCCTTCATGCTTCAGCTTATCAATTACCTTCAGGTAAGCATCACGAGATTGCTCAGTAATGATACCTTGACACAGCTCTTCGTAGATAATGTTGTGGATCGTGTTTTTATCTTCGCTACTTGGAACGACAACGCTTATCCCATACTTATCTGTAATTCGTTTTTTATAAAAATCTTGGTCCATCGTGAATCGTGTCCCGAGGAGACCAACTTTTCTGATGCCATGCAGGATGAGCATTTCAGCTGTTGCATCAGCAATGTGCAGAATGGGAATACTGATGCGCGACTCAATCTGAGGTGCCACTTTATGCATGGTGTTGGTGCATATCAGGAGAAAGTCAGCACCGCCAGTTTCAATCGATACTGCCGCATCTGATAGTATCTGAGCGGTTTTATCCCATAGCCCCTTGTGTTGGAGCTCCTCTATTTCAGCGAAATTAACGCTATACATACAAATCTTGGCTGAGCTTAAGCCACCCAAGCGTTCTTTGATGCCATGATTTATCGCTGTATAGTAGCTTACAGTCGACTCCCAGCTCATCCCGCCAAGCAATCCTATCGTTTTCATTTGAGGTCCTCACGTTGTATCTATGATGATCAAAACTACAAGCGTCAGGTGGTAAGAGATAGTACGTTTTTGACTATCTGAGAAAGTGCCTTGCGTATTGACTCGGGGTTACACCAATGGCTCGTTTAAAGTGCTTGGTAAAATGGCTTTGGTCGTGAAATCCGCAGAGGTTCGAGACGTCCGCCAGTTGGTATCCTTGTCGTATCAACTTCTCGGCATACCGGATACGTGCTTGTAGTTGATATGCGTGTGGTGGAAGACCAAATTCCTTATTGAACGCACGCACTAGATAATAGGGATTAAGGGAGACCATTTGGGCAAGATCACTTAGAGAGATGTTGGTACTAGGAGAGTCGTCTAGAAAGTGCTTTACCATGCTTACTTTCTTAGTTGCCTTCTTCTCAACGGGGAGTTCGACCCTCCTTTTACCATGACTTCTCATCAAACGAGTGAGTAGCGCGTAGAGGAGCGACTCTCTTAACAACTTGTTTTCCGATCGCTCTAAGACAGAGAATACGTACCGGAACTGTTTAGCCAGTGCTGCATCATGCACTACTGCATCAGGAAAGTAGGGCGTATAGGTGTCAGTTCCGACGAGCTCATGGCTTAACCGTTCAAAGTGCTCTGGTAAAGGATATAGCGCTTTGTAGGCCCAGCCATCGTCGGTGTTGGCTTGGCCATTATGAATATCATCCGCGTTGATTAAAATGATACTCCCAGCAGGTGCAAGATTATTACTGCCGCTTCTAAGGAACTTTTGGGTACCTCGTTCGATAACGCCAAAGGTGTAACCCTCATGGCTGTGTCGAGAAAAACATTGCCTATGGTAACTCGCGTCCAGAATACCTATACCGCCAAGTTCCTGGTGGTATAGGTATTTTGCTGATTCTTTACAAGCACCAAGCTTTTTCATTTAGCCGCCTAAACCTTAATCTATAGAGCATTATAAGCTAACCCTATACGTTCCCCTCTAGCCTGTATTGTACAAAATTGACTTAGACTCAAAGCGCTAAAAGTAAGACATTAAATTTAATAAGAAATTTAGAGTGGAAGAGTCATCTACTCACCCCGTTTAAGGTAATGCTTGTAAGACATAGTGCCAGGTAGTGATACCAGCTTTGTGTATTCAAAGACACGGCTGTCTCTTGTCAAGTTGATGTGTAGGAGGTAAGCAGATAGCAGATCTACATTTTATTAACGACTAGTGATAGCCATAAATAATGTTCAATGCTTATACGCTACCTTCAGCGAAAACCCTATAAACGCTCCGTCCAGAATCTTCAAAAACAGTCGCGCATTGATGTTATGACGATAGTATAGGACTCGTTATTCCTTTATAGAATACCCATAGCCCTTTTATAACCAAAGGTAATATTATTTATAACCTAGCTATAGAGATGGTGCGGAATGGCGAACTAAAAAACGCAAAGGAGCTTCTCAACGAAGTCTTATGAGGGGGACACAGAACTATGAACACCTTCCTCATCGTTGAACTAGCGCCCCATCATTTACTCACTCTCCAATATATCCAAAATCTCGTCCCAATCCATAGTGTTAATGAGTTTTTTTATGACCTCTTCGGGAGTTTTTTCAGTTTGCTCTGCCAGTTTTTCAACTTTATGAAGCACAGCGTTTTCCAATAGGACTACGTTTTTTTTCTTTCTTTCTTTACTTTTCTTTACATTCCAAGCATGTCTGAAATTTTCGAAAAATTTCTTTTTTTTATTTTCAGGGATGAGGTCATAGACTGCCACAATGACTGACTTCATGTCTTCATTGCTTGAAGGTGTCCAAGTGTATCTTATTTCGTCTCTTTTTTTTATGTAATCATAAGCCCACATGAGCTGATTGCTGTGACAGCTATCTAACCACTTTATCATTTCAGTCCTTCTGGCGTTTTTTCTCCATTCATTTTTTAAATGATTTGACAGAAGTTTTTCTTCATGCTCTAAAACATTTGAATGAATGAGACAGTTCTCTATTTGTTTTCTTTTTTCTTCTGTTGTGCTTTGGCGTTTTTCCTGCAAATAAATGTCTTCTATTTTTAGAGGTTTTGTTATTTCTATATCCGTGACAACTCCTGTGTCTGTCTCTTTATATAAAATGTATCCTATCTCTTTGTTTATGTTTTTTATTATGTAGCACCATAGCCAATTAATCTTTTTCTTCGGCTATTATTTCTTCTTCCTCGTCACTTGATTCTAAGAGGCCTTTGTTTCTGAACTTCCGCAAAAAGAAAAGGAGATCCCTTTCCGTTCTTATCGACCTTGCGAGATGTGCCGATAATTTTCTATTTAGCATTTCAGTGCTTCTCCTTTTTTATATTTTATTTCTTATAACACCTACTTTTGTCTACCTAAAGTGGCTTTTTAAAAGTGGACTAATAAGTGTGATCGGTGTCACGTTAATTCAGTGGGGATCTAATTTTAGTGATTATAAGGTGACTGAAATGATTATAAGGTGACTGGAATGATTATAAGGTGACTGGAATGACTAGAGTATCCACTGGGATACATAGGTTTAGGTAGTTATAGGATCATAACTTCCACATGCTCAGATCGTCGGTGAGAGATGGAGAGGCTAGGTTGGCTGGTGGGTGACGTCGTCACAGTGTGAGAGGGAGTTGTCGGTATAGTAATATACGTATTAGCTCTTCTCTTCATATACCCATTACCAGTAAAGCAGATAAGGTAAAAAATAATCTAACTAGTGTTCCTTTGTAGAACTAATAGAGGAACATAAAATGAATCAACATACCTATGAGGGGTTTCCCATTCTCCTACCTGTTAATGAATGTAAGGGAAGGTATTTAGATAAAATAAGAGAGGTGCTAGCTGATGGATATCATGACTATAAAAACCTCACTATTGCTCGTCTTGACTTAAGGTTTCCAGCTATTGATGAGTCTGATGACTTTCTGATGCGTGATGAGGTGCTTTCGTTAAGACGGAGGAGAAAAGATACCGTTAAATTTTTTATTCGAGCTATTGAATTAGAAATGGCAAAGCAAGAGTGTGAGAAGCGAGCGAAGGGTAAGCGGATGCATCGTTGTAAGGTGCGATATGTATGGGCAAGAGAGCGTAATCATTCACACAACGATCATTATCATTTCGCGTTGGTTTTAAATAAGGATAGGTTTTATTGCTGGGGGAAGTTTGAGAACGTCGAGTGCGGTGATGGTTTATATAATATCATTGTCCGTGCCTGGGCGAAGGCAATCGGCCTGTGTAACAATCAAGCGATGGGGTTAGTGCATATCCCTGATAATAGCATTTACTACCTTCACGGACGTCCTGAGAGCTCTGAACGCGCTGAGCAGGAATATAAAGATATATTCTATCGATTAAGCTATTTAGCCAAAAAAAGAACCAAGCGTCGCAACGAGGGGTTTCGTTGCTTTGGTTCTAGCACCAAGTAAATCGTGCACAATCGTTTTTTATTGATGATATATATTTAAAATCCCGTCGGCCGTACTGTCATGGTGTGGCCTTACTTCATATCTCTAAGGCAATAAAATCATTGTCGACATCCTCCTGTGTAATACCAATATAACGAAGGGTGATGCCTTCTGAGGTATGGCGCAGCATTTTCATCACCCGACCAATATCTTTTGTGGCTTGATACAGCATATAACCGCGTGTTTTTCGCATTGAGTGCGTCCCTAACGAGAGGTTGAGCTCTTGCCCAACCTGTTGAAAGGCCAGAGTAACAGCACGCCGAGAGAGCGGTTTAGGCGGCAACTGCTTAATCTGCTGACAGCGGTGAGATTGAAACAGGTAGACGTGGTCAGGATGGTCTGCCCGTATCTTTTCAATGCGCGCCAGTGTTTTGGAGTTGAGCTGGATATCAGCAATCTTACCTGTCTTACGCTCTTTGATTCGCAACCGGTCACCGTGGATGTCGTCGAACCGAATGGCAAGCAGATCGGAGATACGTAACGCCAGGTTTAACCCGATATACCAGACGTCGGCCATTTGGCGATGATAACGAATACTCAATAGGTGGCCGATAAGCTGAATAGTCTCGGTGTCTTTAATGGCTTGAACTTCTGACATGGCTTACTTCCTTTTTTCTTCACAGATGGAGGTTTTGAGAAGCACAGCACGACAGCGACAGCCGGACCCTTGTTGCGCCTGGGTTGGCTGCTTCCCGTTTTAACATAATGAGAAGCAGGGAAAGGTATCGCTGCCTGTGTGCATGTATGGCGTGTAAAAATGGCCTTTGAAGCCGCTACACGACTGGGATCCAGCCTCGCTCGGCGAAAGACACACAGTCTTCACCGACAACCACATGATCTAAAACGCGAACATCAATAAGGCCCAACGCTTTGATCAACTTGTCAGTGATATGACGGTCTGCCTGTGACGGCTCGGCAATCCCTGAGGGGTGATTGTGCGCAAAGATAACGGCGGCTGCATTGTGACTCAGTGCTGCTTTCGCCACTTCGCGTGGATAGATAGACGCGGCATCAATGGTGCCAAAGAACAGGATATCGAACTGGATCAGCCGATGTTGATTATCCAGCAGCATCAACGCAAACACTTCACGATCGTACGCGCCGAGTTTGAGCTTTAAGTATTCCATCACGTTGTTAGGGCTCGTGAAGGTGCCTTCGCGTTTGTACTTTTGTGCCAGTGCTTCCGCCGCGTGCTCTAAGAGCTGGTTCAAATCAGATGGCTGGTGGGCAGGGTAGTTGTCTGCAGGGGTGAACAGGGGAGTGTGTGACGTACGCATAGGGAGTCTCCTTTAAGTGATTGATGTGGCTATGCGTATCGATGACATATATCTGAAATCAGGTTGGTTAGGGGAGTGGTGCAAGAGGGGAGGGTGAAACCGGTAAATCTTTACGTGCGCGGAAATCTCATGAGTCCAATAACGGAGTAATATCATGAGATTAATTAAATTGAGCGAAGTAAAACACATGACAGGCCTTGGTCGTTCAACCATCTACAACCTGATGAAAGATGGCACCTTTCCGAAAAGTGTGCCCCTGGGAGGCAGAGCGGTTGCGTGGGTAGAAAGTGAAGTCGAAGAGTGGGTGATGGCAAGGATAGCGGAGAGGGATAGAGTGTTGGGTATCGTGACTTAAAACGAGACTATGGCTAAGTTTATCGGCGTTGTTTCCTAAATCATTGAACTAATCATCCGAGCCGCGATCAGATCATCAACGCCTCAAAGAGGTCACAGATGATGAGCAAAGCCAAGTACAAAATCAGCAATTGGAAGCAATAAAATCAAGCATTGATTAACCGTGGTTCGATTACCTTTTGGGTTGATGACGCCGCTATCCAGACTTAGCACTGCAAAGAGCATCATGGCAAACGAGGCAGAGGTTTTACGTTTACCGATGGTGCCATTGAAACAGCACTGATGGTTAAAGGCATTTTCAAGCTCCCTCTTCGCGCCCTTCAAGGCTTTCTCGACTCGATATTTGGTTTGATGGACGTACCGCTAAAATCACCGTCATACAGTTGTATCAGTAAACGGGCGAAGACGGTTGAAGTTAATTACCGATTACCCAGTCGTGGGCCCGTTGCTCACGTCGTCATTGATGCCACCGGTTTAAAAGTGTTTGGCGAGGGAGAATGGAAAATGCGCAAACATGGCAAGGAAAAACGCCGTCTTTGGCGCACAAGCTGCATCTCGCGATTGACGACAGTACACATGAAGTGATTTCTGCCGTCGTTAGCTTAGCGTCTGTTGGTGACAATGAAGCCTTGCCGACGCTGCTCAACCCGTTACGCCGAAAAATCGCCCAAGTCAGTGCTGATGGCGCCTATGATACAAAAGCCTGCCATCAAGTGCTCAGGAGAAAAGGCATCAAACCGACCATTCCACCGCGCAGCAATGCGGGGTACTGGGAGGACGGTCACCCTCGCAATGCAGCCGTCAGCGCCTTGAAGTCGGGTAACTTGGAAGACTGGAAGCAAGAAGAGGGTTATCACCAACGCTCTCTGTCAGAAACAGGCATGTCCCGATACAAAACGTTAATCAGCCCTGAGCTGACCCTACGTAACTACGATGCACAAGTTGGCGAAGTATTGGCCAACGTGAAAGCAATAAACAAAGTCATAAGACTTGGTATGCCTGTTGGTTACCGAGTTGACTGATGGGAGTAATGCTATTGGAATCAGTTCGTTAGGTGAATAATTTGATAAACAATGCTCTTCAGTGTAGCGCTTTTTAATTTTGAGAACTCCTTTAATTCTAGTGAACTAGAAATCTCATCAAAGTAATGATGCTAATCCAAAATTGAAGGTCGTCATTACTATAATTTATCAGATACATGTCATTGTCTATCCTTAATAGACGCAATTATAAAAATATGCTATTAATAAAATGATTTTTTATGAACCAGAACCCTCTTGTTAAACAGCCTCGAATATATTGACTCAACCTCAAAAAAGAGATTATGTATTATTTAAGTAAGTTAATGAGGTAAACAATGAAAGACAAACACTGGTCAAAGACACAACGTTTGCATGAAGTGGTAAAAAATCCCAACATCATTATCAAGGGAACTCATAGCTACTACAGCGATTGCTGGGACAATGGGTTTGAGGAATCTGTTGTTAGGTACTTACACGGTGATGAAGTAAGCCGGCGTTGGGAGCCACTTTGGGAAATCGATAAACTCTACATTGGTGACTATGTTTGCATTGGGGCAGAAGTTGTTATTTTGATGGGAGGAAACCATACTCATCGTGCCGATTGGTTTTGCTTATATCCCTTCATGGATGTAATCGAACATGCCTACATTGGTAAGGGCCCTACCCGCATCGGTGACGGCGTTTGGCTGGGACTGCGTTCCATGATTATGCCGGGAGTATCTATCGGAGAGGGAGCGGTTGTTGCAGCCAACAGTGTGGTCACAAAAGACGTTGCTCCATATAGCGTCGTAGCAGGCTCACCAGCTAAGCACGTAAAGTTTCGCTTCAACGAGACAATTATTAATGATCTGCTTGCATTAAATATCTACGACTGGCCAGCAGAGAAGTTTGAAGCGATGCGCCCTTTTTTGTGTGCGTCTGATATCCATAAACTCCAAGCCGCTGTCATCGAGTACGATAGCAGAAACAAGCACTAAACTTCATTGCGTATAAATCAGAGGCAGCAAGGTGACTGAGTGGCCATCTCGCTGCCTCAAGATGAACTAGCCCTTCAAATACCCTCTCTTCACGCCAATCCCTTTGTAGCGATAAAGCATCGCCACCAAAAACCTTTACATCCTTATAAAATGTTGTAGTGTGACCAAAGCTCTAGATACGGAGCATCAATATATATCAAATCCAAGTATCGATGTTTATTTGGAAATACGGAAACGAGAATAGTATTATCAACAATTTCGTAAATATAATCCTTACATGCTATTTATCAATCGCCCTATGGAACCATCGAGGTATAAGGAGATCAAAGACGATTCTAGTTTTTCTATCGTGCTTTTAGGCAAGTCTAAGCTACATGCCATGGAGTTGAGGTATTTTTTATAAGGATAAACCATTTCTATTTCTCTAAGGTTATTTTTGTTTAGGATTAGTTCTGCAGCCTTGGTATCCTCGACAAAAAAAACTAATCTATCCGCCTCAACCTTCTTCGCATTTAATCGTGTATTTCTTGTATATTCAACATTTACGCCGAGTGATTGAAGATTCTCTCCATCTACGCTACCGATATAACTGCCCACTCTACTTTCTTTTATGTCTGCGATACTTCTTATTACTTTGCCTTTCTTCGCAAAAAAACCTGATTCAGTCACCATTACTGGACCAATCCATGAGAAAAGAGCTGCATTTTCCTGAGTAGCTTGCATGGGAAATAAGCATTGATTACTCTGGCTTTCGTTGGTTCTACCCAATACAGTCTCATAAGACCGTTTGAACGGTCTTCGTTTCAGCTCATAAACGATACCGGCTCGTTCAAACAATGTATTGAGTATTCCAATTGATATTCCCTTTATCTTATTATCTTTAATTGAAATATAGGGCTCTTTTTCTTCAATAAACACAGTGACGTGCTTATTCGATAAAGCAGAGGTCGACACAACCAATGTAATCAAAAATAAAAATATTTTCATATATCCTCACTGCCAGGATTGAATGATATCTTCATATGGGGCGGTTTTACCTTCGGGCCACTCATTTTTTATCTTGGACTTTGGTGCTCCTGGTTTTTTCAACCAGTAATCTTCATCTTTCTTATCGTTTAGTTTTGGAAAGCAAATATTTATTTTCCTCGAATTTGATATCCTCAGCAAAGTATTATCCATTTCAGCCGCCATCGTATCTAATGCGAGATCCACAGGTACACCATCGTGTATAATTGTTGATAAATTTTTCCACCATAAGTCAGACATCTGCGAGTAATCAGGAATGTTTTTTCCTGAGGGAGTCCACTTTTTTGCCGCACTGCTCGAGTAAAATTCTATCAATCCACCATAATTCGCAGATCTATCTTGAATAAAATCACTGTTCACGTCTGAGTAACGAATTGGTGTTAATCCGACTAAAAACTTATCCATGGTTACTGTTTTAGAAGTGACAAATTGAGCATATAACCACGCCGCATGCCGATTATCCTCTGGTGTGCTCTTTAAAAAAGTCCAAGCACCGGTATCTTGATACCCTTTCTTCATACCTTCGCTCCAGTATGCCCCAACGGGCGAGGGTGCCATTCTCCATTTTGGTAGCCCTTTACTATCGGTTATTGTTAGATCAGGGCTCGTCATTTCACTTGTGAAAGCAGTGTACCAAAAAATTTGTTGCGCAATATTACCTTGGGATGGGATTCCCCCTGCTTGTGAGAATGTCATCTCTTTGGCCTCTGGAGGAGCATAATTCAATAGCCAGTCTTTATAAGCCGTTAACGCATAGTTTGCAGCCGGACCATTTAACGCTCCACCTCTTTCGATAGATGCTCCAACAGGCATACATGCTTCGGATCGGATTCCCCACTCATCGACAGGTTCTCCATTAGGTAAACCTATATCACCGACTCCCGCCATTGATAACCAAGCATCTGAAAATCGCCACCCAAGTGAAGGGTGCTTCTTTCCATAGTCCATATGACCGTAAATTCTTTCGCCATTAATCGTTCCAACATCATGGGTAAAAAAATCAGCTATATCTCGATAAGCGGTCCAGTTTAAGGGGACACCCAACTCATAACCAAATCGTGCTTTGAATCGTTTCTTAAAATCCGGATTATTAAACCAGTCATATCTAAACCAGTATAAATTAGCAAATTGTTGATCGGGAAGTTGGTATATTTTACCACCTTCCCCTTGAACAAAAGGGATGCCCATATAATCATCTATATCAATATAAGGGGATAAAATGTCATTCTCTGTCATTAAATCGCTTACGGGGATAACAGACTCACTTCTTGAATACAGACCAATCAAATCACTATCAGTAATATAAGCATCATAAATATTATAGTCATAAGTTATTTGTGCGTTTATCTTTTGAACAACGTCATGTTCACCAGTAACCTCATGAACAACACGGATACCTGTAAGAATTTCAAAGGTGGTAGCCAATACTTCAGCCTCGTACCAATGAGTAGGAAGATCTTCGGAAACAACTCGTATCGTCATTCCTTTATATGGAGAGGCGGCTTTTTTGAACCAAGCCAATTCGTTAGTTTTTTCTTCATAGCTTAACGTACTGTTCTTAAACTGACTAGTCAATATAGTTTCAATGACGGCATCAGAAGAAAATACATATGATGGAACCATGGCTATCAATAACACATACTTATTCATGTTCGTCCTTATTAAACTTTAAATCGACTGATTAGTTTATATAGTCTCTCATTTGATTGCGCTAGGTTATTTGATGAGTCCATCGAGTCTTTCCCTTTCTCTTTTAAAGTATGAAGAATATCTTTTATTTTCATCATATTACTATTAATACTCTCGGTTACATGACTTTGCTCTTGTGCTGCCGTAGAAATATGTGTGCTCAGGTCATCGATCTCTACAATATGCTTTTGGAGACTTAAAGCATGTTCACCCACAGTTTTACTTAACCCAGAGGCGCTCAAGCACTGTTCTTTAGTTTCATACATTGACGTTGTTGCCCGAGAGACGGTTTGAGTAAGTAACTCCAACATCTCACTCACTTCGCTTGTGCTTTTTTGCGTTCGAGAGGCGAGGTTACGAACCTCATCGGCAACTACGGCAAAACCTCTTCCTGTTTCACCTGCTCTCGCCGCCTCAATAGCAGCATTCAATGCTAATAAGTTTGTTTGCTCTGCAATATCGCCGATGACGTCTAAGACACTTTCAATCGCCTTGGTATTATCTTGCATCTCTTGAACTTTACTGGCAGAATCCTCTACACGTTCAATAAGTTTTGTCATCTCATCAACAGTCTCATTGGCGCCAGACGTAGCCTCATTTGCTTTTAACTGCGCCGTATTGGTTATCTTATTGGCACTTTCAGTATGTCCTGCAACCTCGTTAGCGGAGGCGCTTAACTCATTGATAGCCGTTGCGACTGCGTCTGTTTCCGTCATATGGTTTTCAAGCGACCCGAGAGTACTTTCTACATTTCCCCTCATTATCTTGACCTGTCCGGCACTTTCCTCGTTCGCTTCCGCAACTTCTTTGAGCAGTGCTTGTAGATACCCAATAAAATTATTAACTGATTWAGATATCTGATCGAATTCGTCATTCCCCTTCACAGGTAAACGCATTGTGAGATCTGCATCACCACTGGACAGTGTGTCCATATTATCTTTAACTGCTTCAAACCTTTTCTTTAAGCTACGGATAGCAACTACAAAAACGAGGATTAATATGACAAATATAGGCGATTGAGTAAGAGCTAATGTTCTGATAAGAGAGGAACTTTGTTGATTGAACAATTCTTTGGTTTGGCTAATAAGAACAACCCAAGGTGTCCCCTGTATGGATTTGGAAAAAACAATTTTTTCCACGCCATGTTGGTCGACATACTCTTTAAACCTAACCTCCTTATTGAGGACGTCGAGTGCAGATCGAGAGAAGGGAGTTTGGTAGGCACTAAGATTCTTCAATATTTCATTTTTTGAAAAATTTCCCTTACTAATACTAAGAATCTTGCCAGAATTCTCAGCTATCAAGATTTGAGACTGTAGCGCTCTTTGTTTCCTATCAACAATGCCATTGAAAAAACCGAGCGTGACATCAATGGTAGACACACCGTACAACTGTCCGTTTTTGTAGATGCCCATCGCGCAGTTAGTACGTGGCTCGGGACTCGCACCATCCTTGTACGCAAGTGCCCAGGCACAGGTCCCAGTGGGAGCGTTTTGCCCATTTTTATGCCACTCCTGTTCATAATAAGGTGGCGCCTCGGACGAATTCCAATACGTGTTTTCTATTAGCCTCCCTGCATTGTCCCGATGAAAAAATGTGGATAACTTTTTGACTCCATCCATTCTCTTATCAGGTAGTGGCCAAATACCGCCTCCAAAAATAAGTGGATTGCCATATTGTTCAATCAGAGAGGGTAAGAAAGAATCTATTTGAGGGCTTGTTAGCTCCGGAACAATCTGAGTAATTGATTTCTGCTGACCTTTTACCTGATTGAGCAAGGTGAGGATATCATTACCAATTTCTTGCGCATGTAAGACTACATTATCACCCGCTTTTTTCTCCAAAGAGGGTTTAATGTATGCATTGATAGATAGTAATGTGAATACTATTGCTGCAAATAAGAACACACCGAGGCCAAGACTATATTTTCCTTGTATGGTTGATAATGGATTTTTCATCTCACTACTCCTATATGGCTCAATAAAGAATAGTTATGTTTTCACCAATAGTGATCTGACCAGTTGTACTATCTCCTATGTCAGTATAGTTTTCGCGTCCTTTGTTAAAAGCTCATATTCACTCTGAGGCGTTTGGAGATATATATGCATCATTACTCCGATGAGCGACGTCATGCCGCTGTGGCCAAGGTGTTATCCGCGGATTCAACTGCGAAGTGCACACTCTCGTCTGCAGCCTGACATAACTTGTTAAAGATAACGCTAGACTGCCTAAAACCAAGACATTTTCTTGGTCGAGCATTCAAGCGGGCCACAGCTTGCATCACCTCTTCTTCAGTGATTTCACGCAGGTCAGTGCCCAGGGCGAGCGCATGGGTGTTTATTTTTCAACCATTGCTGGAATGCCTGCGGCTAAAACCTTTTCTAAGAAGCTGGTATTCATGAGACAACGCTTCTGTTTGGACACCAAACTAATCTTGGTTGGCTCTGCCCGCACCATGTTTGAGGCCATGTGTCGCAGACAAGCTACGTTCGCTGCGCCATTGTCTTTATAAATCTGGCAGGCGTCTTCACCCATATTGACATCTAACACCCAGTGCATGGATTCAATGCTCCAATGCGAGCGGATAGCACGGCTTGCCTCATCGGCAGTCAGTGATTTTGAGCTGATATAGTAGCGATACTCCAGCGACATCGGACGCTCTTTTTCAACACGCAAAGACTCAACCATGACAAGACTTTGTAGTGATGGCCAACGGGTAAAGTCGCCGGGTAAGCACGCTTTATCAAGTACATAACATTGGCGCACTTCAATACGACCGTAGTTATGCTCAAACAAGACATCATCATTTAAAGTTCGGTAATAGAGATAGAGTAGTTGATAATAAGTACAATACTTGTACATTCTGCTGTTTAATTAAATAGCCTGGGTGGCAATGAGATTTGAGGGTTTTAATGGTCCCCGTACCCAGAGCGATTTTTGGTCTATTAAAATGACCGTAAAACCCTTATTTAATGAGCTCTAACCACACACCCGCTTCGGTATGATGGGTAGATTGCTTGGCCTCCCACGCAGGGAGGGCAGAGTATTCAGGTAGCGAGTTTTATCGGCTTCTATGGTTAGATCACTTTAAGCTGCTTTGTGCCCGTCACTGATAGGCTACCTTTAGCAGCTTGCTCGATGTGTCCACTCCACCAGCACATCATTGGGCGTCGGCGCTCAATATAATCTGTCCGGTTATACGCACTCCGTACGTGGTTGTCATCAACGTGGGCAAGAGCAGACTCGATAAGGTCTGCATCAAAACCCTGCTCGTTGAGTGTAGTACTTGCCAGGGAGCGTAGCCCATGACTCACTAGCCGGTCGGCAAACCCCATACGTTTTAGTGCCATATTGGCCGTTTGGCTATTACAAGGTTTTTGCGGATCACGATCTGAAGGAAAAATAAAATCACGATGGCCACTTATCGGCTTGATCACTTCTAATATCGCCAGCATCTGCTCTGTGAGTGGGATCCTGTGCTCTCTTCTTTTTTTTGTCCTCTCCGCCGGGATAATCCATAGTGCGTTATCCCAGTCTATTTCATCCCATCGTGCAGCTGCCGCTTCTGCTGGCCGCGTCATGGTGTGTAACTGCCATTCGATTAGGCACCGGGTAACTCGTTTGATATTCGCGTAAGCAAGCTTTTGCATTAACTCTGGTAGTTCATCGGGAGTTAACGCTGCCATATGGTTCTTTTTGGGCTTTTTAAATGCGACACCGATGCCTGATAGCGGATTAGCGTGGATAAGGCCACAGTTAACCGCGTAGTTCATCATTTCGTTTAGTCGTTGGACTAGGCGCTTTAATGTCTCTAGGCTGCCCGATGCTTCAATGGGCTTTAAGGCATCTATCACCATAGGGGCAGTGATTTTGGAAAGGGGAGTAGCGCCAAGCTTTGGAAAAATGTGACGTTCCAGAGAGCGCCATATATCGGTCGCGTATCCCTCAGTCACTTGCTCTTTTTTCAGCTCGAACCACTGGTAGGCGACTTTCTCTACCGTATGTTCGGTGAGCGCAATCTCTTGCCTTTGTTGCTCTTCACGGTGTTCCTTAGGATCGATGTTTTGAGCGAGTAGGGCTCTTGCATCCATGGTCGCTTTACGCGCTTGAGACAGGGTAACAGTGGGATAGGCACCGAGGCTGAGGTTGGTGCGCTTTTTGGTGAATGGACGCAGGTAATTAAAAAGCCAAAGCTTGGAGCCAGTTGGTTTAACTCTTAGCCTGAGTCCGTCGCCATCATAGAGCAGATACTCTTTATCTTCTGGCGTTGCTGCTTTTATCTTCTTATCCGTAAGCTTAGCTATGATTTTAGCCATAATGGGTACACCTCTCAGCCTCCATTTTCATCAGTGTACACCTCGGTGTACCTAAAAATCAAAGCGGTTGGTGGACCTCTATGGACCTTAATGAACGATAAGTTAATGATGTTACGTTACTTAAGGCAATAAAAAAGACGTCCGTGGACGTCTTTAAATATAAAATTGGTGGAGCTGGCGGGAGTTGAACCCGCGTCCAGAATCAGTCTAACCAATGGCGCTACATGCTTAGTTTGTCTTTAATCTCGTCAGTGTGCTGCGGACAAACACGCCACACAAAGACATACCCGACTTAGATTTAACGCTTCAGCTTTCGGGTCAAAGTATCCACGCGATCCTGTTTGGTTTTGACTATCCTTGATCCCCGTCCTACAGGCGAAGGCTAGGGAGGATAGGCACTCAACAGGTTATTAAGCTGCTAGTGCGTAGTTTTCGTCGTTTGCGACTATTTTTTTGCGGCTTTTTACGAGGCCAACCGCCCCTCGGCATGCTCCACGGGCCTTCTCAATCCTGTCGAATCCTGAATCAGCCCCAGAGTTTGGACGGCAGAGTCTAACATATTGATCTGCCGCGTCAACGATTAACGTGCTGCGTTTTTCATGATTCTGGCTTTTTGACGCTGCCAGTCTCTGTCTTTCGCGGTATCGCGTTTATCGTGAAGTTTTTTACCTTTTGCTAAGCCGATTTTGAGCTTGGCGAAGGATTTTTTCCAGTACAGGGAAAGAGCCACAACTGTGAAACCATCCCGGTTAACCTTTCCGATCAAGGTATCAAGCTCACGACGCTTAAGCAAGAGCTTGCGTGTACGCTGAGGATCAGCCACCACATGGGTGGAGGCCACATTAAGCGGGGTGATGGTTGCCCCGAACAAAAAGGCTTCCCCGTCTTTCAGCAACACATAACTTTCGCTGATATTGGCTTTACCGGCACGGAGAGATTTTACTTCCCAGCCTTGTAGCTCAAGCCCGGCCTCAAAGTCATCTTCGATGAAGAACTCATGGCGAGCTTTTTTATTCAGCGCGATGGTGTTACTGCTTGCTTTGTTCTTTGCGTTTTTCTTAGCCATAGTGGGCGCATTATAAAGGCTATGCGTTGAGGAATGAAAGGATTATCGCACGAGCCTGAGTGAAGCGCATCTGTATTTGTCGATACACGCGGCTGCACGCTTTGGTGAATAGATGCGGCGGTGGTATGATTTCGCGGTTAACTTGCAAGGAGTCCTTATGCCGCAAATTATCCGCTCGGCTTTAGTGCCTTACAGTGCTGAGCAAATGTTTGCCTTGGTGAATGATGTTGAGGCCTATCCACAGTTTTTGCCTGGGTGCGTGAGCACACGCTTGATTGAGCACACTGACACAACCATGGTGGCATCGTTAGACGTGGCGAAGGCAGGCATCAAGAAAACCTTTACGACCAAAAATTACTTGGTGGAAAACACGCGCATTGATATGACATTGGTCGATGGGCCATTTAAACGACTGAGCGGAGGTTGGCGTTTTACACCGCTTTCGAGTGACGCGTGTAAAATCGAGCTCGATCTTGAATTTGAATTTACCAATCGATTAGTTGAAGTGGCGTTTGGTCGTATCTTCAGCGAGCTAACAAGTAGTATGGTGAAAGCATTTACTGAACGAGCGAAAACGATCTATGAGTGAAGAAACACTACTCCGTGTTGAGGTGGTCTACGCATTGCCGAATGAGCAGCGCATTTTTAATTGTGTGGTGAAACCACAATCGACCGTTGAAGAGATTATTCGCCAATCTGGTGTGCTTAAAGCTTACCCAGAGATTGATTTAGACAACAATAAAGTTGGCATCTTCAGCCGCACCGTGAAGCTGGATGCACAAGTGCGTGATGGGGACCGTATTGAGATTTATCGCCCATTGCAGGCGGACCCAAAAGAAATTCGCCGACGCCGAGCGGAACGCGCGAAGTTAGAAGGAAAAGCGGATCCTGTTACGGGTGGACGCGTGGATACCCAGCGCAAGCGCTCATAACCAGCCAATAAGAAAGGCGCCAATCGGCGCCTTTACTAAAAAAAGCTCGACAATGATGGCAGTAGACAGCCTGCTGCGTCACCGTTATTGGACAGCTTCGAAAAAGCTTTCACCCGGCGTGAAGTCACCATCGACCTTGACTAACTGGTTGTTATCATCAAAAGAGAGCACAAGATCTTTTTGTGTTGGCGCTTGATGACCAGGCTGTTGCCATTGGACAAAATACCACGTGTTTGGGTAGCCAGATTCGACCAGCATAGGAGGGCCGAGTAAGAACTTAACCTGCTCTTTGGTCATGCCAAACTTAAGTGAGTCTACGGCTTTTTCTTCGATGTAATTGCCCTGATTGATATCGACGCGATAAACCAGTTTCTCGGCGTAAGAACAGCCAGTAATGGCAATTGCCATTAGGGCAGCAATGGCGGCTTTAGTCCAACCCATAGTTAACATCTTCACTGTCTCGTTGATGGCAAATAATATCACTCACACGCAAATCGTTATGTGGATACAGGCTTTTTCGTCCCTGACGAAAGGCGAATGAGTATAAACAAGCTCGGAATATATGTAAAAAACCTGCTCGCGACTAGCGATTGGATGGGAAGAATCGAAAAAAGTTCGCCCTAAAAAGAGAAAAAGGCGACACGCTCACAGGTTTGTGAGGTGTCGCGAATCGTTGAGTGCCATAGGTTGACGCATGCTATGCGGCAACCAGCAAGTCTTCGGCATTGGCCAGCGTGCGTTCGGTGATCTCGCTACCGCCGAGTAGGCGTGCCAGTTCATTGATGCGTTCTTCGCGGGCCAACGGATACATACGGGTGGTCGTGGTGCCTTTTTCTGTTTGTTTGGCGACAAACATTTGCTGATGCCCGCATCCGGCGACTTGTGGTAAGTGTGTTACGCACATTACTTGGGTCGATTGACCTAATTGACGCAGTAATTTACCGACAATCGCCGCTGTTGGACCACTGATACCTACATCGACTTCATCAAAGATCAGGCTAGGGGTTTCCACTTTTTGGGCGGTGATCACTTGAATGGCTAATGAAATCCGAGATAACTCACCGCCAGAGGCAACCCTTGCGAGCGGTTGTAGTGGTTGGCCTGGGTTGGTTGACACCAAAAAGGCCACCGCATCTCCCCCTAAGGGACTTAGATGAGTGTCGGCTTTGTTTTCGACTTGGATTTCAAAGGTACCGTGCTCCATGCTCAGTTGTTGCATGCTTTGCGTGATCAGTTTATTGAGCTCACGGGCATAACGACGTCGGCTTTTACTGAGTTTTTCTGCCGTGTCCAAACAGGCGGCAAAATGCGCATCTACGTCGGCTTGGAGCTGCTCAATCGCCTCATCATTATGGGCTAATTTATCCAGTTCTTGGATCAGTTGTTGGTGAGTTTGATAAAGCGCTTCGGGTTGCACATGATGTTTGCGTGACAAGCTCATAATCGTGCTCATGCGCTCATCAAGATATTGCAGGCGTTGCGGATCCATATCTAACCGGTCGAGGTAACTGGTCACTTCTTGACTCGCTTCTTGCGCTTGAATGCGCGCTTCTTCGATAAGCGTGGCTAAGGGCTCAAATTGGCTATCCAGTGTAGCCAGTTCAACCAAGCGTTGCTGCGCGGCATTTAAAAGGTTGAGCGCGTTAGCGTCTTCGTTATCACTGAGCAAATCCACGACCGCTTGGCTTGTCATCGCAATATCGCCGCTGTTTGATAAACGCTTGTGTTCTTCTTCAATCTGCTGGTACTCATCTTCGCCTAGTGCCAGCTCGTTCAATTCACCGACTTGATATTCCAGTAGTTGTTGCTGGGCATCGAGATCGTCTTTTTTCTTGATCAGTGCCTTTAACTCGTTTTTAGCGCGACGCCAACGTTGGTAGCGAGACGCCATCTTATCAAGCAGTGATTGGTGTCCGGCATATTGGTCGAGCAGGGTGATCTGGTGTTCTGGGCGCAACAGTTGTTGGTGAGCATGTTGGCCATGGACATTAATCAGTAGCTGTCCTAGGGCTTTTTGCTGTGAGGCAGGCACAGGGTTGCCGTTAATATAAGCACGAGAGCGGCCTTCTTTGGTAATCACGCGACGGAGAATACAGTCGTCGCCGTCTTCGAGTTCGTTATCTTGTAGCCAGCGACGCGCGGCACTGTTTTGTTCGAGGGTAAAACTGGCGGTGATCTCTGCACGTTTTTCACCGGGACGTACCATATTGGCATCCGCGCGGTCGCCTAAGCAAAGGCCGAGCGCATCGATAGAAATCGATTTACCTGCACCTGTCTCTCCGGTGATCGCCGTCATTCCTTTACTAAACTCCAACTCCAAGGATTTCACGATGGCAAAGTTTTGAATGGTCATATCGGCTAACATAGGAAAACACCTGTATCTATCAATAACTGTGTATAGATACAGTATATACTGTTTTTACATCCAGTGAATATGTAAAAAGAAGAATTGTTCCTTCTGGGAGTTCCCGCACAAAAATTGCACACAAAAAAAGCAGGCGAGCCTGCTTTTGTGCGTCTTAATGGAAAGAAAAGCGGTTAGAATAGTTTTGATGACCAGCCTAGCTTGGTGCGTAACGTATTGTAATAATTGTAATCTTTGGGATGGATTAGCTTCAGTGTGGCCGGGCTTTTGTAAATATGCACTTCGTCGCCAGGGTTCACGGGAAGAGAGACTTGTCCGTCGCAACTGACTTCCAACGTGCCGCGGTTATCGGGCGAAACCAGCAGTTTAATGCGGCGGTTGCCATCGACGACTAACGGACGACTGGATAGAGTGTGAGGGAACATAGGAACCAGTGAAATCGCGTTTAGGCTCGGAGAGAGAATAGGGCCGCCTCCCGATAAACTGTATGCTGTGGAACCGGTGGGGGTTGAAATAATGATCCCGTCGGAGCGCTGAGAAAAGGCAAACTGTTCGTTAATGTAAACTTCAAACTCAATCATATGCGCCACTTGCCCTGGGTGGAGCACTGCTTCGTTCAGTGAGGCATTATGACTTTTGACTTGGTCATGACGGTGGATCTCGGTTTCGAGTAAAAACCGATCTTCTTCCATGTATTCACCGCTCAAGACGGCTTCAAGCGCGTTTTCGAAGGCGTCGGGATCTAAGTCGGTCAAAAAGCCTAAATTGCCCCGATTCACTCCAATCACCTTGATGTCACTGCGCGATAACACGCGTGCCGCGCCCAGCATGTTGCCATCGCCCCCAATCACAATGGCTAAGTCAGCATGTTGACCAATCGTAACAAGATCCAAGTAATGCGCATCGGGTAATCCCAAATTAGTACTAAGACGCGTATCAATGCACACCTCATAACCACGCTCGGTGAGCCAATGATAAAGGCTAATGTGTGTGTTCACGGCCTCTGGGTTACGAGGCTTACCGATAAGCGCAATGCGTGTAAAAGGTGTCGACATAATGCGGATCCTGTGTCTATTTGTGCCCAGTATAACGCGGCAAAATCGCGATTGTCGTGATTTGGGTTGGCCTGATGGTTGAATCGTGAATATTCATCCCCATAATAACCCCGTCAATCAAGTTGAATAGTCCCAGTGGCGTGCTGGGCAATGCCATTTGTGTCGGAGTGATCATGAGCGAAGAACAGAAAGTGAAGCAAGAGCAGGAAGCAGTAAAACAAGCGCAAGCTGCTGAAGCCAAAAACGCAGAGCAGGCCACTGAGCAACAAGTGAGCGGTAATGCGGCGGATATCGTAGACGCCGAGACCGAGGCCATGATTGCACGTATTACCGAGCTTGAAGCCGCACTTGAAGCCAGTGAAGCGAAAGTGAAAGAGCAGCAAGACAGCGTGCTGCGTGCCCGTGCGGATGTCGACAATATGCGCCGTCGTACTGAGCAAGAAATCGATAAAGCGCGTAAATTCGCGCTAGAGAAGTTTGCCGGTGAGCTGTTGCCCGTGATTGATAACATGGAGCGTGCCGTCGAGATGGCGGATAAAGAAAATGAAGCCATCAAGCCTATGGTAGAAGGGGTAGAGCTAACCCTAAAAACCATGACTGATACGGTTGAAAAGTTCGGCCTAAACGCGATTGATCCGCAAGGTCAGCCATTTAACCCTGAACTGCACCAAGCGATGTCAATCCAAGAAAGCGCTGAGCACGAGCCAAACACCGTGATGATGGTGATGCAAAAAGGTTACGAGCTAAATGGTCGCGTCGTGCGTCCAGCGATGGTGATGGTATCTAAAGCACCACAAGGCAACGTTGACGAAAAAGCGTAACAAGGTCTGACGTCGAAAACGTCAATAAATACAGGCCTTTTTGTCAGCCACTCGATATGAAAGGCCTAAAAAATGCGGTTTTTTTTATCGCAGACCTTGAAAACAAGCATGCTGCCCTTATTTAGATTGCAGCGTTAAATAAAAATTTGCGGTGAGGGGTTGAACCTCTCACGGTTACCCCCACATAGGGTGTAACGCAATAAAGCCACAGAACGAATTTCGGAGAGCACCAGATGGGTAAAATCATTGGTATTGACTTGGGTACAACCAACTCATGTGTCGCTGTACTAGACGGTGAAAAAGCACGCGTGATTGAAAACGCAGAGGGTGATCGTACAACACCTTCAATCATCGCTTATACACAAGACGGTGAAACGCTAGTCGGTCAACCTGCAAAGCGTCAGGCGGTGACAAACCCAGAAAACACCCTGTTCGCGATCAAACGTTTGATCGGTCGTCGTTTTGAAGACGAAGAAGTACAGCGCGACATCAGCATCATGCCATACAAAATTGTTAAAGCTGACAATGGCGATGCGTGGGTTGAGGCGAAAGGCCAGAAAATGGCTGCACCTCAGGTCTCTGCTGAGGTTCTGAAGAAAATGAAGAAAACCGCTGAAGACTTCCTAGGCGAGGAAGTGACTGGCGCGGTTATCACAGTACCTGCGTATTTTAACGACGCTCAGCGTCAAGCAACTAAGGATGCTGGTCGTATCGCAGGTCTAGAAGTTAAGCGTATCATCAACGAACCAACGGCAGCCGCACTGGCCTATGGTCTAGACAAGAAAGGCGGCGATCGCACTATCGCAGTTTATGACTTGGGTGGTGGTACCTTCGATATCTCTATCATCGAAATCGATGAAGTGGATGGCGAGCAAACTTTTGAAGTATTGGCGACCAACGGTGATACACACCTAGGTGGTGAAGACTTTGATAACCGTCTTATCACTTACTTGGTCGACGAGTTTAAGAAAGAGCAAGGCATCGACTTGCGTCAAGATCCATTGGCGATGCAGCGTCTGAAAGAAGCGGCAGAAAAAGCGAAAATCGAGCTATCTTCTGCACAGCAAACTGACGTTAACCTGCCTTATGTGACTGCGGATGCAACTGGTCCTAAGCACATGAACATCAAGGTAACGCGTGCCAAGCTTGAGTCTTTGGTTGAAGATTTGGTTCAACGTTCTCTTGAGCCACTGAAAGTCGCTCTGGCAGACGCCGAGCTGTCTGTTGACGAAATCACTGATGTTATCTTGGTAGGTGGTCAAACCCGTATGCCAATGGTACAGGCGAAAGTTGCTGAGTACTTTGGTAAAGACCCACGCAAAGACGTGAACCCTGATGAAGCGGTTGCCGTTGGTGCGGCAGTGCAAGGTGGTGTACTGTCAGGTGATGTAAAAGACGTGCTACTGCTTGACGTAACGCCTCTGTCACTGGGTATTGAAACCATGGGCGGTGTGATGACCAAGCTCATCGAGAAAAACACCACGATCCCAACCAAAGCGAACCAAGTGTTCTCGACGGCGGAAGACAACCAAAGCGCGGTAACTATCCACGTGATTCAAGGCGAGCGTAAGCAAGCCATGCATAACAAATCACTGGGTCAGTTTAACCTAGAAGGCATTCAGCCTGCGCCACGTGGTGTGCCACAAATCGAAGTGACTTTCGATCTTGATGCTGATGGTATCTTGAACGTGTCTGCGAAGGACAAGCAAACGGGTCAAGAGCAGAAAATCACCATCCAAGCGTCTGGCGGCTTGAGCGACGAAGAAGTTGAGAAGATGGTTCAAGAAGCAGAAGCGAACAAAGAAGCGGACAAGAAGTTCGAAGAGCTCGCAACTGCACGTAACCAAGCGGATCAGCTGGTTCACAGCACTCGTAAGCAAGTTGAAGAAGCCGGCGACAAACTGCCAGCAGAAGACAAAGAGAAGATCGAAACAGCGATCTCTGAGCTTGAAACTGCGCGCAATGGTGAAGATAAAGAAGCCATCGATGCGAAAGTACAAGCACTGGTCGCAGCTTCATCAAAACTGATGGAAATTGCTCAGCAGCAAGCACAAGCTGAGCAGGCGCAACAAGACGCCGGTGCAGATTCAGCGAAACAAGACGATGACGTCGTTGACGCTGAGTTTGAAGAAGTCAAAGACGACGACAAGAAATAAGCGAAAGCGCTGTCGTTAGTAAGCACGGGCGTAGGGGAGCAATCTCCTTCGCCCGTCGTTTTATCAAACCGTGATTTGAACGTCTTTGTTTTGTTGACGTAAACAGGTGCAGTCAGACCATGTCAAAAAGAGATTTATATGAAGTGCTCGGTCTAAGCCGCGATGCGAGCGAGCGCGATATCAAAAAAGCCTATAAGCGGCTGGCGATGAAATATCACCCAGACCGTAATAAAGGCGAAGATGCCGCTGACCAGTTCAAAGAAATTAAGCTGGCGTACGAAGTGCTGACCGACCCACAAAAACGCGCTGCCTATGATCAATATGGCCACGCAGCCTTTGAACAAGGCGGTATGGGTGGCGGCGGCTTCGGCGGCGGTGGTTTCGGTGGTGGCGCTGACTTTAGCGATATTTTTGGTGACGTATTCGGCGATATATTCGGCGGAGGGCGTCGCGGTGGTCAGCAACGCGCGCAACGTGGTGCCGATCTGCGCTATAACATGGAGCTAACGCTTGAAGAGGCGGTCCGTGGCGTCAGCAAAGAGATCGAAGTCCCGACCTATGTAGGGTGTGATACATGTCATGGCAGCGGCGCCAAACCTGGTTCACAAAAGCAAACCTGTGGTACCTGTAATGGTATTGGTCAGGTGCWAATGCGCCAAGGTTTCTTTGCCGTGCAGCAAACCTGTCCAACCTGTCATGGTAGCGGCTCCATTATTAAAGACCCTTGTAACAGCTGTCATGGTCAAGGTCGTGTGAAAAAGACCAAACACTTGAATGTGAAAATTCCAGCTGGCGTCGATACAGGGGATCGAATTCGTCTATCAGGTGAAGGTGAAGCCGGAGAAAACGGTGCCCCAGCGGGTGATTTGTACGTACAAGTACACATTCGTGAGCACCATATTTTCACCCGTGATGGCAATAATCTTTACTGCGAAGTACCGGTTAGCTTCACAATGGCCGCACTCGGTGGCGAAGTTGAAGTGCCGACATTGGATGGTCGTGTGAGCCTGAAAGTGCCGGCCGAAACGCAAACGGGTCGTATGTTCCGCATGCGTGGCAAAGGCGTACAATCCGTACGTGGCGGCGGTATGGGCGATCTCATTTGTAAGCTGGTGGTAGAAACCCCTGTCAAATTGAGCAGCCGTCAAAAAGAGCTTTTACAAGAGCTTGAAGAGTCATTCAGCGGTAGCGAAGCGAAAAAGCATAAGCCAAAATCAGAAGGCTTTTTCGATGGCGTGAAGAAATTCTTCGATGACCTTACCGGTTAAAAAGTGCCGCCTGTCCAAAGAACACTAAGATGATGAATAGCCAGCCTCGTGCTGGCTATTTTTTTATCCTTTCGTCGGCCGCTGTATATGGGGAAGCGGACAGTCTTTATGGTTTGATTGCGCGGCAATTAGCCCGCTCGGGTATAAGGTCAATACCCCACAGGGGTCGTTGTTTTGCGCGCTTTCCTGACGTGGAGTAGCAGTGACATAATAGCTTTTCGTTTGCCCGTGGACTGCAAAGTTGTAGCGTTGAGATAGCTGACAGTTTTCGCACAGCTTGTCTTTTAACTCAGTTTGGTCGCTGGCGTTAGGAAACGATTGATGGGTAATAAAATGATCCTCTACCCATGCTTGTAACTGGACCAGGTTACGTTTTGCATGTTGCCTTTCTTGTTGCTGTTTGTAATGAGAATAGGCGGGTAACGCAATGCCGACTAGCGTAGCAATAATGGCGACCCCAAACAGTAATTCGACTAATGTCACGCCTTTTTGTAAGCGTGAGATACTGTTAAAGCTCATTTTTGTTAGCCTCTCGAAGACTCTGTCACTAAAACGTCATCCAGCCTAGGGCAGTGGTACTCTCATCATCAATCGGTGGGCGATTAACTTGGGAGGCAGTATGCGTTTTATCCCTCATCTTAGGCGGCTTTCTCATGGCTTTACTTTAATTGAGTCACTAATCGCGCTTGCTGTGCTGGCGATCACTTGCAGCATTGCGTTTCCCAATTTTCAAAAAGCGCGCCAAGCGGCCTTGATTGCCAATGACAGTGCCGCACTAAGCAGTTTGTTTCAATTAGCACAAAGCCGAGCCGTTGAAGAAAATCGTCCGTATGTTGTCAGCCTCGTCAGTGATGATGGGATAGACTGCATTATTGCCAAAGCTGAACCGGCGTCGACAGCTCGAACATCAGCAGGTCTAAAGCCACTGCCTCTCGACTGCCATCAAGCGAAAGCCTTGATGGTGAGGTTGGATAAACAGGTCACGCTAAAACAAAAAGTTAAAGAAGAGTGGCAAGTACAGCCAGACGGCGATTTATTCACGATTGATTTTCGAACCCAGCGGCCAAATCTCAACCTTACACTCGGATTAAGCACCGACAACAGCCAACAGCCAGACTATATCGTGCAAGTCCGTCAGTACCTTGGTTTCAGCCATTGTAAAAACAAGGACAAAAACAGTGCGAGCGGCTGAACAATCAGGTTATAGCTTGGTAGAGCTACTAATCGGTTTGTCTGTTAGCGTGATAGTCATGCTGTCGGCATTGTCGATGATGACGTCCGCCACTGTGACTCAGACCCGTCTTGATGCGAAGACTAGCTTATCCCTTGAGCTAAGCCGCTTACTGACCATAATGGAGTCCGATATTCGTCGAGCTGGATTGTGTTATCAGTGTGGTGAGACAACAGAATTTCAAGTAGGTAAGCATCTGATTCTGATTGACGACACCGGTGGAAACAATCAGGGGCAATGCATTCGGTTTGCCTACCAACAGACGGGTATCGTTCCTCAGTTGTACGCAGAAAAAGATGATGTTAAAGGCTTTCGGTTTGATGCTGATAATCAGGCCGTTGAAATCTACGAGAACCACGACGATACAGCCAACTGGACGTGCCAGTCCGGTTACTGGCGAGATATTTCTTCACGCAACATTGTGATCGATAACCTGATTTTTGAGCGCGAAGAAGTGAGTACACCTAATGATCGCATAGTTACCGCCCTAACTATCACCTTATCTGCTGCATTAAAAGAGGCCCCACACACGCAAGAAACCCTATCTCGCACTCTGGTATTACGCAACACAATGAGGCAGTTATGAGGAAGACACAAACTGGTATTGCAACGCTCGTCGTGGTAGCCAGTATTGCTTTGATTGCACTGGTGATGGTGTTTGGTGTGAGTCAGCGTGCGATCAATGATATCCAGCAGGCGCAGGCACGAATTATAACCCAAGAGTACCTCTCTCGGGCTTGGGCGGGGTTAGATTGTGCGGTGGCGAAAATTTATCAAGAGGGCCTCGATCTCTCATCCGGTGATGCGGCCAAAGGGCTAGCTCAATTAGCAGACTGCCAAGGTGTGGCAGGAAGTCGATTAGAGCTAGCACCTTGGCCAAACAATCCCTCGTTGTGGCGGCTAAGTAGTCACTCACATCAGCAGGAGGTTGGAGTCACCTTGCAAGGCGCGGGAGGCGGTCGCGCGGCGGCGTTTGTCACATCAGGTTCGGCGTTATTTTACGGTGGGAATGAGTGGCGGCCGGCGAAGGGCAAAAAACGTGCGGATGGACGTTATGAATGTCAGTCCATAATTGCCGGTGGTGATGTGAGGATTAGCCCACGAAAGCCAGATGAAGGTATGTCAGAGAGTAAAGGGGACAAAAGTCAAAACAGGTTTACTGTCCAGTTAGGAGGAGGAGATGAGTGTGCTCCTGAGTATAAAACTGAGGTGCTCGATTACAAAGTAGCGGATAGTCGCGATGATGAGACTAAGAAACTGCTCAAAAAAGATGTACAAACCAATGTGAAGGACATGGATCTTTTCCAGGATTTTTTTGGTGTCCCGCGTTCACAGTGGCAGCTTGCCAAACAGCAATTTGAGGAAAAAGGCGGRACCATCGTTGAAACGCATGGCGATGCATCGAAATGTTATAAAACGATTGTCGATGCGATGGAGCAAGGGCATGGGCAACCTAGCATTAAAGTCTGGGTTGATGGTCCTTGTGATTTAAGTCGCGGAGGGGAAAAGAGTTTGCCGAGTGGACCGCCCATCCTATTGGTTGTGCAAGATGGCATTATGGCATTTCGTGGTACGATCGATCCCTTTAACGGTGTGGTGTATCAATTTAACCCCACGATGAACGCGAACAAGTTTGCGGAGCAATGGGGCATGGGTAGTTCTCAGGGTGGGGAGGTATTATGCACGCACAGCAATGCGTCAATAAGTGAGCTTTGCCAGCATATTACCACCAATGTGCGAGAACCTGAGCAAGCAAGCCGAGTCCCATTTTGGTTTCATGGTAGTTTTAAAACCAATGGTGCATTTATTATTGATGTGCCGGGTGGCAATACAGTCATAAATGGCGCGTTGGTTGCTAATTATGACGATGACAACAAGCATGCTAGTTTTCAGGGGCTCGGACAGTTAAGGCCCTTACCCAATAGCTATTACGATCTAACACCACCCAGTGGAGGGTAAGGCGATGAACTCTCAATTTGGGTTTTCATTCTTAGAGATACTGATTGCGCTCGTGCTGGTATCTGTCACAGGCTTAGGGCTGTATAGCCTCACCGCAGAGATTGAAGCTCGGCAATATAATGCCAAGCTCGCTGAAGGGGCCATGCATATTGCCAATGATCAACTCGCCCTTTGGCAGCGCATCAACACCGATACACCTTGCTCAGCAAAGAATGGTGAAAAGGTTGGGCTTTCAAATATTGCTGGGTGCTTGATTGAAACCAAAGATACGCCTTACCAACTAGAAGTGAAAACCACCAAAAACTTGATGGGGAAGACAGGCCCTTATGCTAAACAGTTGGAAATCATCGTAAGTTGGAAAGATAGCCGAGGGATTTCTCAGTCGTTAACTTTTTATTTTACCGCTTCTATCCATCGCCATGGTTAAACCCAGCCCCTTTAATGCACCCTTTTGTGTGTTTTTTGTTCGGTCGGTATTTTTTCTTTAAAAACCCCTTGCGTCACAAAAATACCTCTCTATAATGCGCTCCTCGTTGGCACGGCAAACCGCGCTAACAAACGGCAACAAAGCCAAGTAAACAAAAAGCTTGACTCACTGCCTCGGTGGCGTAAAATGCCACTCCCGCTCAAGATTGAGCGACGCTCTTTAACAATTTGACCTATGCAATCTGTGTGGGCACTCGTTGAGAATAGACAAAAAGATTTATTCGATGAACTGAGTGACCAAACGATAACTTTTAGTTATTCGGCACAGTCAATTCGTTTTTCTCTTCGGAGAGAAACAGTAATCAGTATTCATTGAGCTGAAACTTCGGTYTCGAAAAAAACTTTAATTGAAGAGTTTGATCATGGCTCAGATTGAACGCTGGCGGCAGGCCTAACACATGCAAGTCGAGCGGAAACGGCAGTATTGAAGCTTCGGTGGATTTACTGGACGTCGAGCGGCGGACGGGTGAGTAACGGCTGGGAACCTGCCCTGACGAGGGGGATAACCGTTGGAAACGACGGCTAATACCGCA
>NZ_MUFP01000028.1 GCF_001996165.1 Salinivibrio proteolyticus
GTCCTCAAGACATTGGTGAATGAGTTCAGGGCAAAGGAGATCGGATAGACCATTGAGTTGGTCAGCAGAGAATTGATGTATTCGGTCGAGGGCTTGTCTTAAGAACATAAAAAATCCGAGTGTGCAGAAACACTCGGATTTTGACACCCTCTCAGGATCGTTCAACCGATCATTTTTTGCTTAACTGATCGGCATTACGCCTAGCGCGGGCTTTTACTTGGTCAATCGTCGCGTGACTACGCAGAAATACCACTGTGACGCAGCAGCGCATCAGGGCTTGGCTCACGGCCACGGAAGCGAACAAACAACGCCATCGGCGCTTCGCTTCCCCCACGACTGAGGATATGGTTGAGGAAGTCTTCACCGGTTTCGCGATTAAAGATCCCTTCTTCTTCAAAGCGAGAATAGGCATCGCTCGACAGCACTTCAGCCCATTTGTAGCTGTAATAACCCGCGCTGTAGCCACCCGCAAAGATGTGCCCAAACGCATGCGGGAAGCGATTCCACTCTGGCGTGGGCACCACAGAAACCTGCTCACGTACGGCGTTAAGCGTTTCCATGATCCGTGGGCCCACCTCGGGGTCAAACTGACTGAACAAGCTAAAGTCGAACAAGCTGAATTCGAGCTGGCGCAACATCGCCATCGCCGAATTGAAGTTTTTCGCCGCCAGCATTTTCTCTAGCATATCGTCCGGCAAGGCTTCTCCCGTTTGATAGTGACCCGAGATAAAGCTCAGCGCCTCTTGCTCCCAGCACCAGTTCTCCAAAAACTGGCTCGGCAGCTCTACCGCATCCCAAGGCACACCGTTGATCCCCGACACATCCGCCACTTCGACTTGTGTCAGCATGTGGTGAATGCCGTGACCGAACTCGTGGAACAGCGTTTCAACTTCGTCATGGGTAAACAGCGCAGGATCATCACCGACAGGGGGATTGAAGTTACAGGTCAAGTACGCCACCGGCGTTTGTAACTCGCCATTTGTTTTACGGCGACGAACACGACACTCATCCATCCATGCTCCGCCACGCTTATTCTCACGCGCGTACAAGTCTAAATAGAAACTCCCGCGTAGCGTGCCCTCACTGTCGTGAATGTCATAAAAACGCACATCTTTATGCCACGTATCGACGCCTTGGCGTTCGGTTACCGTCATGCCAAACACACGTTTCATGACTTCAAACAGGCCACTTAATACGCGCGATTCTGGGAAGTAAGGACGTAGCGCCTCGTCAGAAATCGCATAGCGTGCCTGCTTGAGCTTTTCGCTGTAGTAAGGAATATCCCAAGGCTCCAGCGTCTCTACCCCGAACTCTTGCTTGGCGTAAGCTTTCACTTCCGCGAACTCCCGCTCGCCTTGTGGGCGGGCTTTGCTGACCAGCTCATTCAAAAAGCCCATCACCTGCTCGGGGCTCTCTGCCATTTTGGTCGCCAGCGACAGCTCGCTGTAGTTGTTAAAGCCCAACAAGCGCGCCAGTTCATATTTTAAACGTAGCGACTCATTCATCAGCTCGGTGTTGTCCCACTGGCCGGCTTGCGGTCCACGATCAGAGGCGCGCGTAGAGAAGGCTTCATACATTTCTTGACGTAAGGCTTGGTTATCGCAGTACATCATGACCGGTAAGTACGAAGGAATATCGAGGGTCAGTAAGTAACCTTGCTGAGATTTACTCTCAGCTTGCGCTTTCGCTGCGTTCAGCGCTGATTCGGGCAAGCCCGCTAACTCACTTTTATCACTCACCAGCTTGCTCCACCCCATGGTGGCATCCAGCACATTGTTGCTAAATGAAGAGGAAAGCTCCGACAAGCGTTTTTGAATTTCCCCAAAACGGTGTTGTTGATCGGCAGGCAGCGCAATGCCAGACAGCTCAAAATCACGCAGCGCATCAGTGATGGCTTTTTGCTTGGCCGTATCGAGCGATGAAAAATCCGCGCTATCTTTGATGGCTTTATAGGCCTGATACAAGCCTTTGTGCTGGCCGCGCCACGTCGAATATTCCGACAACAGCGGCAGGCAGCTTTCGTAGGCTTCACGTAGTGGTTTGCTGTTAACTACCGCGTTCATATGGCTTACTGGCGACCATAAACGACTGAGGCGATCTTCGACTTCGGCGAGCGGAGCACAAACCGTCTCCCAACTTGGCGACGCTTGCTCAGCCGCCTGCTCGACTGCTTGGCGACAATCGGCAATTGCGGCGTCCACTGCCGGCTTAACATGCTCTGGATTGATCGCTGAAAATGGAGGTAAATCCTCAAACTGAAGTAGCGGGTTGGACATAATGCCTTCCTTTTTGCTGACGAGACGCCCGTGCTTCGCGCGTCTAAACGATAAGTGACCTCATGTATATGCCGTCTGTGAGAACGCTTTTCAATCCCCACACTCCAACTTATACAGATTGCGACCGTTACAAAATGATTCTGAGACTGCCGCCACACCACAGGTTTGATAAGCTTACATTCACTCAACCTCAATGGTCAGCGCGGCGCCACTTTACAAGCGACCTGAAACGCGACAAGCTGACCACGAAACAAAAGCCAGAAGCACGCTCGTGCGTATAAGATGGAGAAAGACATGGCGAAGCATTTCGACTACATCTGTATCGGTGGCGGCAGCGGCGGTATTGCCTCTGCCAACCGTGCCGCGATGCACGGTGCCAAAGTCGCCCTGATTGAAGCAAAACACCTCGGTGGAACCTGTGTAAACGTGGGCTGTGTGCCCAAAAAAGTGATGTGGCATGGCGCGCAAGTTGCCGAAGCCCTCAATCTTTATGCCCCGGATTATGGATTTGATGTTGAAGTGAAAGGCTTTGACTGGTCAACCTTGATCAATAACCGCGAAGCCTACATTGGCCGTATCCACAAAGCCTACGAAAACGTGTTGGGTAAAAACAACATTGATGTCATTCACGGCTTTGCGCGCTTTGTCGATAACAAAACCGTCGAGGTGGACGGCGAACACTACACCGCCGATCATATCTTGATTGCGGTTGGTGGCACCCCCACGATTCCGAACATTCCCGGTGCTGAACATGGCATCGACTCAGATGGTTTCTTTGCCCTCACCGAACAACCTAAGCGTGTCGCCGTAGTCGGTGCTGGCTATATTGCGGTTGAAATCGCAGGCGTACTGCATGCGCTAGGGTCAGATACCCACTTGTTTGTGCGCAAAGACCGTCCGCTGCGAAGCTTTGACCCCTTGGTGACTGACACCTTGGTCGAAGTGATTGAAAAAGAAGGCCCGACTCTGCATACCCAGTCGGTGCCTGTCTCTGTCACCAAAGAAAGCGACGGCAGCCTGACCCTTGCGTTCGAGAACGGCACCACGCATAACACAGACACACTGATCTGGGCGATTGGCCGCCATCCAACCACCGACAAGATCAATTTGGCCGCGACCGATGTACAAACCACCGCGGACGGCTACATTAAGGTAGACCCTTACCAAACCACCAGCGTGCCGGGCATTTACTGTGTCGGTGACATTATGGATGGTGGCATTGAGCTCACCCCTGTGGCGGTAAAAGCAGGTCGTCTGCTCTCGGAGCGCCTATTCAATGGCCAGAGCGAGGCAAAAATGGACTATGACCTCGTCCCAACCGTGGTATTTAGCCATCCGCCAATCGGCACTATTGGCTTGACCGAGCCCGAAGCGCGCGCCAAATATGGGGATGACAATATCAAGGTCTACACCTCGACGTTTGCTGCGATGTATACGGCCGTCACCCAGCACCGCCAACCTTGTAAAATGAAACTAGTGTGTGCCGGTGACGATGAAAAAGTCGTGGGCCTTCACGGTATCGGCTTCACCGTCGATGAAATGATCCAAGGATTTGCCGTCGCGATGAAAATGGGAGCGACAAAAGCAGATTTTGACAGTGTGGTCGCGATTCACCCGACCGGTTCAGAAGAGTTTGTTACCATGCGCTAAACCCGGTATCGGTAAGAGCAACGCCGAGCACTGTGCTCGGCGTTTTTATTTACTCCACTGCGCACAAAAGCGTGCCAAGCCTTCTTTGATATCCACCAACAACACGGACGCGGCATCAGCATTATCCTGTTTTGCTGCCAGCTCCAAGGCTAACGCTTGTTGTTGCAGTTCAATCGCCGCTAGGTTACTGGCACTACCCTTTAGCTTGTGCGCTTCACGCGCCAAGTTAGCAAAATCTGCCACTGCAATCTGTTGTGCCATGGTTGGAAGCTGCTCCTCAGTCTCTTCGACAAAGATGGTACAGGCTTCATCGAGCAAGGCTTGGCTATCCATCAACCGACTTAAGGCTTCCTCTTTGTCCCACACGCTTGCGTCGTGATCTGTCTTTCCGTGGCTGTCACTCATGCTCAATCCTTTTTTACTGAAGACGGTGATTCACCTACAAGCGACAAGGGCTTGTTGATTAGCTTATCATCACCTTGTTTCTAATCGTTACTAAGATTAACCGCCTGCGTCTAGCACATTGTAGATGTGGCAAAACTCAGGTCCAATCATGCTCGCTTTTCCCCCAATATCAATAATAGAAGTGAGTGCGAATCATGATGGATATGTTGCCTTGGTTAATCGTTTCTGGCCTGATCGTTTCCGTTATCACGGGTCTGTTGACCGTGTTGATGGTTAAAGGCCTCGATTAATCACCGCTGACTCCATGGGTAACCATGGAGTCTATTCCTGTACCTTCAGGCTAGGGGTTTTTACTGGCTTTGGCCTTTTTCTTCTCTTTTTTGCTTTTTGCCGTCTTTGTGCTTTTCTTACCCTTTTTCAGGGCTTTTTTGGTTAGCTTTTCATCCTTGGCTTTTTTCTTCACCTTTTTCGTCACTGATTCAGACGATGCAGGCAAAGGCGTAGGTCGACACAAATAGCTTTTATCTCTGGCCACACGCGCACATTTACTGCACGCCACGCAAGGCGGCGAAACAATCGTCGCGAGCAGCTCTAACTCAGCATCCACATCTCCGCGACGCCATTTACACAGCGACTTAGCCACCTAACGCTCCACCGTAAGTGCTGCATTGATATACATATCAAAGCGGTTTTTCTTTGTCTCAATGCTCGAATGGGGGGCCATGCCGGCTAACGGCTCAGCATAATCTGGACGTTTAACCACCACACGACTGCGTGCCAGTGCCAATGCAGGGTCTAACAGGTTATCTGCATCTGTGTCCGCCCCGACTAAGGATTGAAAGACACGCATTTCTTTTTTGACTAACGCGGCCTTTTTTTTATGCGGATACATGGGGTCAAGATAAACCACATCTGGCCGCTGTAGCCCGGGTGTTTGCGCCATCTCGGTGAGAGCCTGCGCGCTGCTTGCATGCAACAAGGTCATGCGAGCGCGCATCCAAGTGCCAATTTCTGCATCCTGATAAGCGCGCTGCAGACCATCATCCAACAACGCTGCCACCACAGGATGACGTTCAATCAACTGTACCTCACAGCCAAGCGAAGCAAGAACAAACCCATCACGCCCAAGCCCAGCGGTGGCATCAAGAACACGCGGTGTCACGCCTTTATTTAATCCCACCGCTTTCGCGATCGCTTGGCCTTTGCCACCACCAAACTTACGGCGATGACCGACCGCCCCGTCGACAAAATCAACGTAGACCGCTCCTAATTTAGGCTCATCTTGTTTGCGAAGCTCCAACCGTGTCTCTGTCATCACCAACGCAAACGGCGAATCATCCTCATGAGTGAGTGACCACTTACTTGTTAGCCTTTCAAATTCTTGTTGTTTCTCTGCGACATCACAGATAAGGGTCAGTTGCACGTTGGATCTCCACAGCCAATGATTGGCCGAGTATATCAGAGATGGATTTTTTCCTTCACGCTGTTCTGTGTCTCGGGCCAGCCTCTCACTTGCTGCTCCAGCGGCGCTGGTACACTAAAGTGATAACCTTGTGCGTAATCGATCCCGAGTAAACGCAATTTCTCTAAAATCTCGCTATTTTCAACAAACTCAGCCACGGTTTTTTTGCCCATTTGCTTGGCAAGGTCGTTAATGGCTTTCACCATCGCAAAATCAGTGTCGTCCTTGGCAATGTCACGCACAAATTGCCCATCAATTTTCACGATATCAACCGGTAAACGCTTCAAGTAACCAAACGATGAGATACCCGCACCAAAGTCATCGAGTGCAATAAAGCAGCCCAACGCTTTAAGACGTGAAAACAAATCCATCGCACTGGTCATGTTACTGATGGCGGCCGTTTCAGTGATCTCTAAGCAGATGCGTCGGCTGGGTATCACACTGTCTTTGATAGCGTGTACCAAAAATTGCACAAACTCTTTTTGCGCAATGGAGCGGCCGGATAGATTAATCGACACCATACCCAACTTATCAACGTGCTCGGGATGCGCAGCGAACCAGCCCAAGGTTTTCTTCACCACCACCGTATCGAGTTGATGCGCCATGTTGTAGCGCTCTGCGGCGGGAATAAATAGCCCAGGTGAGATCCAGCCACCTTGGGTATCCCGCATCCGAACTAACACTTCCATATAAAGCTTACGCTGGGGTGCGCCGCTAATATTCACAATGCGCTGTGCATACACTTCAAAGCGGTCTGCGGCAATGGCTTCATGAATATGGCTGACATAGGCCATTTCTTGCTCGCGACGTTTCAATTCTTCATCGTCCGGATGATAAAGATGGAGCCGGTTACGCCCCTCATCTTTAGCGGCATAGCAGGCTGTATCAGCTTGGGCATGCACTTGCTGCGGAGAGCCGGCGGTGCGGTCCAGTAAGCGGATCCCTAAGGAACACTCCAACCGCATCCGGCTGTCATGCCAAAAGAACTCACTTCGCGCCAAGGCTGCCAGCAATGATTTTCCCCAACTCACCGCACGGGTAGCATCACAGTGATACACCAAAACACCAAACTCATCGCCCCCAAGCCTTGATAGTACCGCGCCAGAAGGTAAGTGATGACTTACAATCAACGCCACTTGCTTTAACGCTTCATCCCCGGCTTCATGGCCTGCGGTGTCATTAATCAGCTTAAATTGGTCCATATCGATATAGAACATCGCATGGCACTGATCGTCTTCGCGGGCCTGAACCAAGGCATCGGCCAGCTTCTGTTCAAAATAACTGCGGTTATAGAGACCGGTTAAGTAGTCATGATGCGCTTGATACATCAGTTGGCTTTCCATCTCTCGGTGCGCAGTAATGTCTTCGCCGACCACCAGTATCTGTGCCTGAGTGTGCATGGCACGAACCGTTTCTCTCACCCACAAGGTCTGGCCCTTTTTAGAGCGATAAGGGATCTCTCGGCGCCAAAGTTGCTCGTCATTGTCTTGTGGGCGGCGCACCATTCGGTGGGGTGGCTCATGCTGCTCGGCATACAACTCAGTGATTTTATGGCCAAGGAGGCTTGATTTGTTGTAACCGAAAAGCTCTGCCGCATATTGGTTGATAGATTGGATCCGTGCTTGCTGATCGACGGTCAGCAAGATCACCGGTTGCTGTTCGTAAAGCATCCGGTATTCAATTTCACTGCGTTGCAGTTTCTCCTCGGTGTGCTTACGTTGGGTAATATCGCGCGCTTCAAACAGAATACGGGGTTGACCGGCTTCACCAGGAAAGCTTTTAACCGCCACATCCAAGATCAATTCACGGTGCGCCTCACTCAAACACAGTTCAAAACGCCGGGGCTGGGTCGTTTCAGTTAACTTTAGGTGCGACTCTAAGCGTGCAGGGTTACGCCATATCGGCCAAAACCAGAGCGGTCTTGCCTGATATTGGCGAGTTACATCCACCAACTGATTAAAACTGGAATTGCCTGACAGCAGAATCCCATTGCCATCAAGCAAGGCGATAAACTGATTACTCTGGTCGAACACCCCTTTGAGCATGGCACGGTGACGCATTAGTGCCGACTCACTACGACGCAGCTGACGCACATTGGCCCAAAGCATAACAATGATGCTACCCAACACCAGCACGGACAAAGACACCGCTTGTACGGTTATTTTGTGGGCCTGCCATAACGACTGCGGACGATTAGTGATCACCGCTGAACGTAGATCGCTAATATCCAAATCCCACCGTTTGACCAAAGGGTAATCAAACATGGTGACATTGGTGCTGTCGCGCTCAGCGGGCAGATCACCCGACAGCACTTTCAGTAGCAACTCACCTTGGTTCTTACCCTGCTCAACCCCATCAATCACCACACCGCCAATCACCCCGTGGCCGAGCATAAAGCTCATCGCCCCATACACGGGAACGGGGGCTTCACCCACAATGGTTTCGAGGTATTCTTGACGGGTCATAAAGCCGCCTTGGTTGTCGCGAAAGTAAGAAAGATAAAAGACGCCCTCACCCTCATGCATCGCTTGGATACGGTCATGCAGTGCCTGAAACGATAAGTCTGATAGGCGAACCACTTCGATACCCGACAGGTCACTGTGCGCTAGCTGCGCTTGTACCACATTCCAGTACTGACGACTTGAAAAGGTGTTATCCAGCAACAGGTAAACACGTTCTAAATCAGGATGGAGGCGTTTCATCAACGCCAAGTTGCGAGGTAAGTCGACCTCTTCTTTCACCCCAGTCACACGCGGTAGCAGCGGGTAATGTTGGCGGCCAAAGTTATTCAGCCCCGCGTACACCACGGGCGTGTCTCCTACGTAGTCGTGGAGCTCGTGCATCAACCATAGCGCGGCGTTGTCTGTGGTTAAAATGGCATCGAAACGCTGGCTGGCGAGTTTTTGGATATAGAGTTTTTTCAGCTGTTCGCGATAGGCTTCTGATTGGTAACGCTTACTTTCTAAGTAAGTATGCTGAAAGCCGATATCGTGCCCTTGCGTCGCCGTATTTAATCCTTCGACCAACGCTTGATTCCAAAAGAACCCGGGATGATAGGAGTGCACGACCAAGACTTGTTGTTGAGCTGCACTCACGGCGCAGGTACACATCAGTATTAACACGCCAAAAAGGTATTTGATCCCCACGCCCACTTCCTGTTGGTTTATTGGTATCTTCATAGACAACGCGATACCCTACATTAGATGCTCAATTGACTGTCAAGCAACTGAGACAGCGGAAAACATGGCTTAGCTACAACTACAAGACGACAACAATGAACGATTTACCCAAACTGGATGATCTCGATCGTCGTATTCTGTCCACACTCCTCGACGATGCGCGCGTGCCTTACGCGGAAATGGCCAAGCAGTTCCAAGTGAGTCCCGCGACAGTTCACGTGCGCGTGGAGAAAATGAAAGCAGCTGGCATTATCGAAGGTACCGAAATATTGGTGAACACCAAAAAGCTTGGCTACGACGTGTGCTGCTTTATTGGCATCAACCTCAAAGCCGCGCGGGACTATCACTCTGCGCTCGATAAGCTGAATCAGCTTGATGAGGTCGTTGAGGCTTACTACACCACCGGCGCCTATAACATCTTTGTGAAGCTGATGTGCCGCTCCATTGAAGAGTTACAGTTTGTGCTGATTGACAAGCTACAAGCCATCGATGAAGTCCAATCCACCGAAACGCTGATCTCACTACAGAACCCCATCAACCGCAACGTAATCCCCTAATTTTTGCGTGGTGATACGCTTTATCCCTGTATCTATCATGACGCAACCGCCACACAACCAAAACGCCCTGACCAAATAGCCAGGGCGTGGTTGATCGCGCGGTCTTTTTTTATCCCACGGTCTCTTCAGGACGCGGCGGCAACGGCACACCTGCATCTTCAGCAAGCCACTCGGCAACTTGTTTAGCAAAGTAAGTCAAAATGCCGTCCGCACCCGCACGTTTAAAGCACAAGAGTGATTCCATCACTGTCTCGCGCTCTTTTAACCAGCCATTATCGATCGCCGCTTTGTGCATGGCGTACTCACCAGAGACTTGGTAAGCAAAGGTTGGCACTTTGAGTTCACTTTTCACCCGGCGCACCACATCCAAATACGGCATCCCCGGTTTAACCATGACGGTATCCGCCCCTTCAGCAATATCCATCGCCACTTCATGCAGCGCTTCGTCACTGTTGGCCGGATCCATTTGGTAATTGGCTTTATTGCCCCCTTTCAGGTTCGCCGCAGAACCTAACGCATCGCGGAACGGACCATAATAGTTAGAGGCATACTTGGCAGAGTACGCCATGATTTGGGTATTGATGTGGCCGTTTTTCTCTAGTGCGTCTCGAATACGACCGATGCGCCCATCCATCATGTCTGACGGCGCAACAATATCCACACCCGCCTCGGCGTGTGACAAAGCTTGTTTGATCAGCACTTCGGTGGTGGGCTCGTTCATCACATAGCCGTCGTCATCAATGATCCCGTCTTGGCCGTGGATGGTGTAAGGGTCCAACGCCACATCAGTGATCACACCCATTTGTGGCACATGCTCTTTGAGCAAGCGTACCGCGCGTGGCACCAGCCCTTCGGGGTTGAAGGCTTCAGAGGCACAGGCGGTTTTAAATTCCTTCGGGATCACCGGGAATAGTGCAATCGCCGGCACACCTAGCTTGGCCAAGTAATCCGCTTCATACAACAGCAGGTCAATCGACATCCGCTCAATACCGGGCATCGACTCCACCGGCTCACGACGATTTTTGCCCATCAAAATGAAAACAGGGTAAATCAAATCACTCGCGGACAATGAATGTTCCGCCACCATACGGCGGCTAAAGTCAGTTTTGCGTGTACGACGCAGGCGTCGAGCAGGAAAGGCGCCTTGAATGGATACGCTCACTGTATCCTCCTTTATGTTGCAGACCTGGGCTTTGGGGCAGAAGACTGCCTCACTGGGTTGTTCACCCCGTCACTGAATCGAAAAACAGCGCAAGGTGTTTTTTGTTGTACAGTCAATAACATGTTCGACAGACTGTTGGCGAAGCCGTGCTACAGTTTGTGCGATATGGGGCAAATATTTAGGCTCATTACGGCTGCTTTTCGGCCGAGGGCGTATATCGCGGGGCTGCAAATACGGCGCGTCGGTTTCTATCATCAGCCTATCATCTGGGATCCAACTAACCTGCTGCTGCAAGGCTTGTCCACGGCGCTCATCACACACCCATCCGGTGACGCCGATGTATAACCCAGCATCCAAGCACTCACGCAATGCGCGATCATCGCCAGTAAAGCAATGCAGCACCGCTGCGGGCAGTTTATCGAGCCAAGGGCGTAAAATCGCGAACCAGCGATCGTGCGCATCGCGACAGTGCATAAACACAGGCATCGACAGCTCTGCCGCCAGCGCAAGTTGCGCATCAAAGACCGCTTCTTGTTGCGGCCGTGGCGAGAAGTCTCGATTAAAGTCGAGCCCACACTCACCGATCGCCACCACCTCGGCGCGCTGCGCTAACTGCCGGATAACGGTTAAATCCGCGGGGTCGACAGACTTGGCATCATGCGGATGGACGCCAGCGGTGGCATAGGCAAACGCCGGATAATGGGTGGCGAGATCCGCCGCCGCTTCGCTTTCTTCCAGGTTAGTGCCTGTCAGCAGCATACCGGTGACGCCCGCTTGCTGCGCGCTCGCAACCACGGCGTCTCTGTCCTTATCAAACCGCGTGCTGGTCAAGTTCACGCCAATATCGATCATTCACTAGCCCCTTGCGATTCCGATGACGCACGTGGCACGTAAAAGCGCGATAGCAACACACCTAGCTCGAACAATAAACACATAGGAATCGCGAGCAAGGTTTGCGAAATCATATCCGGTGGCGTCAGCATCATACCGACTACGAACGCGGCGACGATAACGTATGGGCGTTTTTGACGCAGGCTTTGTGCACTGGTCGCGCCGGTCCAAACCAGCAAAATAATGGCGATGGGAATTTCAAACGCGATACCAAACGCCAAAAACAGTGCCAAGATAAAATCGAGGTAACTAGCAATATCGGTCGCCACTTGCACCCCTTCGGGCGCTATCGAGGTGAAAAAACCAAACACCAATGGCAGCACCACCCAATAGGCAAACGCGACGCCCGCGTAGAAGAGCAACGAACTCGATACCAATAAAGGCAACACTAACCGCTGTTCATGCTTATACAAACCGGGGGCTACAAACGCCCAAATTTGGTACAAAATCACCGGTACCGCCACGAACACCGATATCACTAACGTCAGCTTTATCGGCGTGAAAAACGGTGACGCCACATCCGTGGCGATCATGCTCGCGCCTTCTGGCAGCTTATCAATCAGCGGCTGTGCCACCACGCTGTATATATCGTTGGCAAAATAAACCAAGCCAATAAAGACGACGAGAATCGCAACGATCGCTCGCAACAAGCGGTTGCGCAGCTCCATCAAATGGCTAATTAGCGGTTGGGTATCATTTACGGAGGACATAGTAGCCTTGCTCGTTTATCGCTTATCGGTCGGCGACAGCTCTGAAGACGATGCTTCAGGGCGCGGTTTCTCTGTCGACGATGCATAAGGGCGTTGGACATCCGCAGCATGCTGACGCAAGGTATCCACCGATTGCTGCAGCTCAGGGTCAAGGTCTTTCATGCCAGCCTGCTCGGCTTTGCGTAAGTTGTCTTGCAGCTCTTTAATTTTAAGCTCTTGCTCGAGCTCATCTCGAACAGAGCCCGCCATACGCTTCGCTGCCCCCACCCAACGCGACACATTCCGTATCGCGACGGGCAGTCGCTCTGGGCCCAGAACCACTAAGCCAATCACGGCGATCAGCACCAGTTCCCAGAAACCTATATCAAACACGGTTATACCTGCTCTTTATCTTTACGTGCTTGCTCGTTTGTTGACGTCTCAGCTCCAGTATCATCAAGGGTCTTTTGCTGGAAGTCTGCGTCTTTGCCTTTTGGGCTGTCTTCGTCGTCGTTCATGGCTTTCTTAAAGCCTTTCACCGCTGAGCCTAAATCGCCGCCCATGTTACGAAGCTTTTTCGTGCCAAATAGCAATACCACAATCACTGCAATAATCAGTAACTGCCAAATACTAATTCCACCCATACTGGTTCCCTTCCACGTGTTGGTTTACATCAATTGAACGCAGCAGTGTAGCTGCTATTTATTACAGGTTTTATTACAAAGTCGCCAACCCCACAACCAAAAAATCACCGCGCCGCCGGCTGCGACCGAAGGTAAGACCTCTACCTGATTGGCAAACAGTATGGTTGCTGTCAGTAGCAAGGTGGCGCCAATACCGAGCATGTAAGTGGCGCGTGAATGACGTTGCCGTGTTTGCAAATAACCATGATAGTAAGCATCGAGCCGTTGGTTGATTTGTCGCCCTTGACGCAATCCGTCATACACCAGCTCTGGGATCTCGGGTAGCTTCTCAGCCCAAAATGGCGCTTTCTCTTTGACCGCCGCCCACACCGCTTGTGGCCCCACTTGCTGTTTCATCCACGATTCTAAAAACGGCTTGGCCGTGGTCCAGAGATCCAACTGCGGGTAGAGCTGACGCCCCAGTCCTTCGATGTAGAGCAAGGTTTTTTGTAACAGTACCAGCTGTGGCTGCACTTCCATATTAAAACGGCGCGCGGTGTTAAATAGGTTCAATAAAACATTACCGAACGAGATTTCGCACAGCGGTTTTTCGAAAATAGGCTCACATACGGTGCGGATGGCAAACTCAAAATCATCCACATTGGTGTCATGCGGCACCCAGCCAGAATCGACGTGCAACTCAGCGACTTTGCGATAATCACGGTTAAAGAACGCGATAAAATTTTCTGCTAAATAGCGTTTATCGTCACGATTTAAGGTGCCGACAATTCCGCAGTCCAGTCCAATCCACTGTGGGTCATGCGGGTGTTCGTAGGAGACAAACACGTTGCCCGGGTGCATGTCCGCATGGAAAAAGCTATCTCGGAATACTTGGGTAAAGAAGACCTCAACCCCGCGCTCGGCGAGCAATTTCATATCAGTGCCATTCGCTTCCAGCGCTTCGATATCCGACACTTGAATGCCATAGATACGCTCAGACACCATTACGTCTTTGCGGCAGTAGTCACTGAATACTTCGGGCACATACAGCGCGGGGTCGTTTTCAAAGTTGCGGCGTAGCTGAATGGTGTTGGCCGCTTCGCGCATTAAGTCCAGTTCATCAAGCAAGGTTTTTTCATACTCGCGGATCACTTCGACCGGTTTTAACCGGCGAGCATCAGGCAGAAAACGCGCCACCAGCCGTGCCACGCGATACATCAAGCGCAAGTCAGCTTGAATCACCGGCAAGATATCAGGACGAATCACCTTCAGTACCACTTCACGCCCGTTCGATTTTAAGGTGGCAGTGTGCACTTGCGCGATCGACGCGGAGGCGAGTGGGTTAGGATCAAAGTCGCTGAACCAGGTCTCCAGTGGGCCACCCAGCGAGGCTTCGATTTGCGCCTTGGCTTTGTGGCCATCAAACGGCGCGACTTTATCTTGTAGCTGGGCCAACTCGTTGGCGATATCGGCGGGAAAAAGATCACGGCGCGTCGACATCATCTGGCCAAGCTTCACCCACACCGGGCCCAAGCTTTGCAGCGCCAAACGCAGTCGCTCACCCACCGACTTATCGGGGTGCTGGTTTTTCAACCAAAATAAAGACTGGCGCCCCAGGTGCGCTAAGCGGGTGATCGGCTGCTTAGGCAACAAGGCGTCTAACCCATAAAGCAGCAGGGTGCGAATAATAAAATATAAACGACGAATTTCACTGAGCGTCATTAGGACTCCATCCGTTCAGCCAACTGCTTAAAACGCGCCTCAAGTCTGGCAACATCACTGCGGATCTCATCGACTTGATCCGAAAAGTAAGCCACTTCCAATGGTCCCGGCGCCACGCGCCATTCTTCGGTTAATACCTCGCCAAGGTAGCGCTGCTGACGCGAGGCAAGTTGGTTCGCTTGCTGCCAGCGCTTTTGGGCGTGACTCACCACAGTATGTGCCATCACATCCCCCATATAGGGCGAGAGCCACTCGGCAATATCAAACTGCAACCCGCTGAGCAGTTGCGAGAATTGCTGGGCGACATCGATATCGCCATCAAGCGTCAGCTGATCAGCTTTGATCAGCGCGGTAATATTGGCTTTTTGTTGCAGTTTAGGCAGCGCGGCAAGCGAGAGAGAGAGTGCACAGTCAGGCTGTGCTTCGTAGTGGCTGAGCACATCCACACGTTGGCTGAACGCGAAGACAAATTGCTTATTCCACTCTTGCAAAGAAACGCGAATCGTACGGCCTTTGAGGCGCGCCAAACGGCGCTGGCTATCAGCATCGCGTGTGATCACGCCATTTAATGCTGTCTCCAAGGCGGCACACACGAGAGAATCAAAGGCCATACTGGCTCCTTAGAATTTGAATCCGCGGTGCAGGGCGACAATGCCACCGGTCAGGTTGTGGTAGCTGGTTTGTTCAAACCCGGCTTGTTCCATCATTCCTTTTAATGTTTCTTGATCAGGGTGCATGCGAATCGACTCGGCCAAGTAGCGGTAGCTATCTGGATCGTTGACAATAAGCTGGCCCATTTTCGGCAAGACGTGGAATGAGTAGGCGTCATACACTTTGGAAAGCGGCGCGACGACTGGTTTAGAGAATTCCAAGACCAACAGACGTCCCCCCGGTTTGAGCACACGGAACATCGAACGCAAGGCCGCATCTTTATCGGTGACGTTACGCAGGCCGAACGCGATGGTGATGCAGTCAAAGTGATCATCGGGAAATGGCAACGCTTCGGCGTTCGCTTGTACGTAACTGACATTGCCCACAATGCCTTTGTCACGCAGTTTGTCTCGGCCCACTTTCAGCATGGAGTTATTGATATCGGCGAGTACCACTTCTCCGCTCTCACCGACCAGACGCGAGAATTTGGCGGTCAAATCGCCCGTTCCACCGGCTAAGTCGAGAACTTTCTGCCCTGCGCGCACGCCACTGCAGTCAATGGTAAAACGCTTCCATATCCGATGGATGCCCATCGACATGACGTCGTTCATCAGATCATATTTTGCGGCCACCGAGTGAAATACATTGGCTACCATGCTTTCTTTTTCTTGGCGTTTAACTTGCTGAAAGCCAAAGTCGATGGTCTCTTGGTCCTGATGCGTTTGTTTATCTGTCATGTTAATCCCCTAACGTGTTGGCCCTAGTTTACTTTATCGCCCATCCGGACTCCAAGCGCGGGACCAAGTTTCTTCTATTTGTTCACAGACGAGATGTCAGACACCGGATCGTCTTCATCTGCGCCTTGGGGAGAAAAAGAGGTTAATGCCGCATTCGCAAGCGCTGGACTGATATCGCGCTTTACCTCGACGCCAAGGGCTTTAAAGCCCTCGGCTTGGCGAAGAATATTGCCTCGACCTTGGCTGAGCTTATTCATCGCGCCATGATAGCTGTCGTTCGCCTTGCCCAATGCGCTCCCCAACCCTTCCATGTCGCTGACAAATAAACGTACCTTGTCGTAGAGCTTACTGGCTTTCTCTGCAATTTGTTTGGCGTTCTGATTTTGATATTCGTAGCGCCAAAGGTTATTGATGGTACGCAACGCCACCAGCAAGGTGGTGGGGCTAACTAACATAATATTGTTATCCATCGCCTCACGAATCAGACTAGGATCGGCTTCAATGGCAATTTGGAACGCAGGCTCCACAGGGATAAACATCAACACATAATCCAGCGTCTTCACGCCATGCAGTTGGTGATAGTCTTTGCGTCCAAGGCCACGGATGTGGGCGCGGATAGCTTGCACGTGCTCTTTCAACGCCGCATCTTGCTCGACAATGGACTCCGCATTGTAATAACGCTCGTAGGCCACCAATGCCATCTTGGCATCGATCACCACATCTTTGTCTTGCGGTAATTTGACAATCACGTCCGGTTGATAGCGTTTGCCTTGCTCATTCTCAAGGTTCACTTGAGTATGGTATTCATGCCCTTCACGCAAACCGGATTCTTCTAACACTCGCGCCAACACCACTTCGCCCCAGTTACCTTGCTGTTTGTTATCCCCTTTAAGGGCTTGGGTCAGGTTATGGGCTTCACGGGTCATATCTGCGTTTAATTGCTGCAGATTTTTGATTTCATGAATCAGGGTATGACGCTCTTTGGCTTGTTCGCCAAAACTGTCGGTCACTTGCTTTTTAAACCCTTCCAGTTGCGATTTCAGCGGCCCGAGTAAAGTCTCGAGACTCATTTTGTTTTGCTCATCGACGGAGTGGACTTTTTGTTCAAACACTTGATTGGCAAGCTGCTCAAATTGGGCGCGTAAGCGTTCTTCTGCATTTTCGAGCAACGCTTGTTTTTCTTGTGCAGCGTGTAATTGTTGTTCTGCGCTCGCTTTCACTTCACGAAGTTCAGCCAGTAATTCGGCCTTTTCATCCCGCAAGCTATCAAGTTTTTGCTCCAAACTTTGGTTATGTTGACGCAGCTGCTCCAGCTGTCGCAATTTTTCGGCTGCCGACGTGAGCTTACCGTAATAGTGGCGTAGCTCTTGGCTTAAGCGGTCGCGCTCAACATCCAAGTTATCCAGCTCTTGCTGTTGATGTGCCTGTTGTTGTTGCCAGTGTTCGCGTTGCGCCTCAAAGGCTATTTGCTGCTGATCTTGCTGCGCCTGATACCAATGTTGGTATTGCGCGAGCACACGTCGATGCACCGCATAACCGAGCACACAGGTACCGCCCGCCCCGAGTAAAAACGCAATAAAATGCAATGAGGTTAACGACAAGCCATCCAGCATAGCGAGGTCTCTATTTTACAGTCAGTTATGTCAGCAAAGGCTAATCGCACACTGGATAAATGTCCAGTCTATCTCAGAGACACGGGATCCCGTAGACTGCCTAAAAACACTGGCATAATCGCAAGGACGCAGCATGCATGATGAGCGCAAGGCGCTGATATTCGCCCTATCAGCCGTCTTACTTTGGTCGACCGTCGCCACCGCATTTAAGATAACGCTACGCTATATGTCACCCATACAGATGCTGGCCGCCGCCAGTGTCGTCTCTGTGGTGATCCTACTCGCCATTGCCGCGCTCCAAGGCAAATTGGACGCCATCTGGCCAACCTTTCGCGCGCGACCGGGTTACTACCTCGTATTGGGACTCGTCAATCCACTGATTTATTACTTAGTCCTATTTAAAGCGTACGATCTATTACCTGCCTCATTAGCGCAGCCTTTAAATTACAGCTGGGCCATTACCTTAACGTTGATGGCAGCGCTTTTCTTAGGGCAGACGATTCGTCGTCAAGATTGGATTGCTGCGGCATTGGGGTATTTCGGCGTGGTGATTATTGCCACCAAGGGACAATTATTTTCGCTGCAATTTGATAGCCCATTAGGGATTGGGTTGGCATTATTATCGACACTACTATGGGCAGGGTACTGGATATTAAATACTAAAAACGCTGCCGATCCAGTGGTCGGGATATTATTAAGCTTTGTCCTTTCGCTACCCATTTCTCTTACTTTGGCGGGGCTAACCGCATCGTGGCAAGGCATTCCATGGCAAGGGTGGCTCGCCGTGAGTTACGTTGGTCTTTTTGAAATGGGCGTGACATTTATGCTGTGGCTTAGCGCAATGAAATATACTCAGAATACCTCTCGGATCAGTAATCTGATATTTATATCACCGTTTATTTCGCTGCTATTACTCGCCACCATTATTGGTGAGACCATTCATCTAAGCACGTTAATTGGTTTGATGTGTATTGTGGTGGGATTATTAATTCAACAGCGCACAGGCAAGCGTGGCAAACCGTCCGCTGCCAGTGCGTCGTCATAGTCATTCATGTAAAGCTCAGTGGCGTCACCTTATGGGCGCCACAATCACACAGTGTGAACTAAGGGTTAGCCAACTTTACGCTGTGTCATGTACTGATAGAGCTCGTCAGCAGAGAGTCCATCTTGCAGTAAGCCTTGAGTGATTTCTTCAATGCGCTCAGAACGGCGCTCTTCAATCACAGAATTAAATTGGTAAACCAGTTCACGCAAGTATTTCAGTGGCACTTGACGTGCAGCACTGCGTACACGCTCTTCACTTTGGCTACCTAATTCTTGCAGTAATTTGCCAAACATGATTTTTTCTGGCGACTCCTCAAGTTGTTCGAGGACGCGCGCCATTTCGATTGTCGATAATGACATAGTGTGTAACTGACCTTTGAGATAAAAACGAAAAGGAATGAGCGTTAATTCGATTTGCTTAGTAAATATACTCCGAACCACGCACTTTTAGCAAAATAAAAAAACGCTGGCCGAAGCCAGCGAAAAGGGATGATGGGTTGTCGAGACCCCTGCGTTTTGCACGTCTTATTATACTTTGCCAACTGAGACGTTGTTTTTATTGATTTTCTTACCGTTTTACCGTTGCTGCATGCCATTGCTTCCCAACTGGGGACCATAAAATCACGAGACCGGGCAACAAGAGCCACATATGCACTGTCATCAGATCGCTGGCCGATAACCCCAAGCGCTGGGTTAAGCTGACCAAAAGCCCTGCGCCACTCATTTGGAACAGTCCCAGCAAGGCTGCCGCTGTGCCAGCACGGTCAGAAAATGGGGCTAAAGCGGCGCCGGCTGACGCGCCTAACACCCAAGCAAAGCCAAATGATGAGGTAAAAATCGGCAACATAAAGGCCCAAGGCGTCGCAATAGAGCTTAATGCCAGCATCAGCCCACCCGAGCCTACCAGCATTATCAAGCCAATATTGAGCGCACGACGGCTACCAAATTTTTCCATATAGCGCGGCGCTAACATCGCCGCGGCAATGTTTAGTGCCGCGTTAGCACCAAACCAAAAAGTGAAACTGTTCATGGAAATACCGTACCTATCCATCAGCAATACAGGCGCGGAGGTGACATACGCTAAGATCACCGCCATCGCCAGCATGCAAAGGATGCTGTGGTAGGTAAATGTTGGTACGCGTAGCACTTGCCAATAGCGGCGTACGCTAAATAGGCGACCCGAGGTGTCCGTATGCGCAGGGCGTGTCTCGGGCAAAAAGACCATGACTAATACTAACCCTAATACCGCATAACCGAGCATAAAGGTGAAGTTAGCGCGCCAGTCAAAGACTTGGGTAAGCCAGCTCCCCAATAATGGCGCCAAGGCAGGCACAAAACAAATCGCGCCATTAAGATAGCTAATCATATGGCCGCTGCGCTCAGCTCCGAATCTGTCACGCACCGCTGCAAATGCACACACGGAAGTCGCGCACGCGCCAAAACCTTGCAGCAAACGCGCCACCAGCATCATATCCATCGAGGTGGCGAGCCACGCCATCAAAGAACTCAACCCATAGAGCAGTATGCCAATGACGGCCACAGGTTTGCGACCAAAGCGGTCAGCCAACGGGCCGGCGAACAGCTGACCTAAGCCTAAGCTAAACATAAACCAAGTGATGGTATCCTGTACCAGCGTCGGGTTAACGTTAAAGTCTCCCGCCATATGCGGCAACGCCGGTAAATAAATATCAATCGCCATCGGGCTAAACAGCACCAGTAACACCATTAAGGCGACCAGTAAGCGATTCGATGTCGGTGAATCAGTGTGTGACATTGGTTACTCCTCTATACAGGCACGCAGTATAGTGGCTTCAGGATATGAACCATAATGGTTTATAGTAAAAGCAGTTATTCCCAAGGAGAATACCAGCGATGGATTTGGACCAACTGCAGCGTACCGACCTTAACTTATTGGTCTGCTTACATGTGCTGTTAGAAGAGTGCAATGTCACGGGCGCGGCAAAACGGCTGCATTTAAGCCAATCGGCAGTGAGTAAAAACTTAGCCCGACTAAGAGCGCAATTTAACGACCCGCTTTTTACGCGAGCGGCCCACGGGCTCAAACCCACCGTTCGAGCGCAAGCCTTACAGGCCAAATTACGCGCTTTACTCAATGATGTTGCGGCGATGACCGAGCCGGATCACTTTCAGCCGCACTTAAGCGATCGCTGTTTTCGCTTTGCCCTCGTCGAGAGCGCCTATCCATTGCTACTGCCACAATTTATTGGCGATATGCTAGAAGCGGCCCCAGCTATCACCCTTAATACCGCCGCTTGGGATCAAACCACCTTTGATGGGCTTGCGCGAGGCAATATCGACTTTGGCATTACCGGTAAAGATTTAAATCCCGCCGATGCCATGCTGACCATGATGCCGCCCAAAGGCGTACGCTACCAAGAGCTTTGCCAAGATCACCAGTGTGTATTGATGCGCGCTGATCACCCGGCACTCAAGGGGCCATGGGATGAAGCGCGTTACCTTGGACTGCGACATGTACAGGTGAAGTGTGATGGGAATGACCGCTGGCTGTTGGACTATAAACTGGCAGAGCGTAATATTGAGCGTGACATTGCCATGTACGTGCCAGATTTCAACAGTGCGGCGAGCCTGTGTACCTATACCGACCTGGTGTTTACTTCACCAAGCCAGTTTGCGCATTATATTGCCGCGTCGCTCAATTTGGTGGTACGGCCGTTACCAACGCCAATACCGCCGATGGCGTACACCTTGTTTTGGCATCAAAATCAAGAAAATGACCCAGGGCACCAATGGCTGAAAGCCTTGATTATTTCACGCTGTCAGCAATTTAGCCCAGCAAAATTGCAGCCTATCGCCAATCGCGCTAGGGTCTAACCCACTGGTTTTTTTACGCGTGGCCGAACATGGCAAGTTCACCCCATACAAAGAAGGAAGAATAATGGACGCGACCCTTACCAAGCGTATTGAGCAGCTAAGACACTGGCTAGCTCAACACGACTATGACGCCCTACTCATCCCCCATGAAGACGAATATCTCGGTGAGTATGTGCCTGAGCATAACGAGCGCCTCCACTGGGCAACCGGCTTTACCGGATCAGCAGGCGCTGCTGTGATCACCCGTGACAAGGCAGCGATTTTTGTTGATGGCCGCTATGTGGTTCAAGTCCGTAAGCAAGTCCCCGCCGGCCTGTTTGACTACTGCCACCTGATTGATGAGCCACCGGTGCAATGGGCCCAGCAACAATTGCCAAAAGGTGCCAAGCTGGCTATCGACGCTCGCATGCATAGCGCTGCTTGGTACAAACGTACCCAACGCGCGTTGGATGGGGCTTTGACACTGGTGAGTGTTGAGCAAAATCCGATTGAAAGCCTGTGGGACGATCGCCCCGCCCCGCTTAATAGCCCTGCCATTTTACTAGGTGAAGAGAAAACCGGCCGCGCCAGCTTGGATAAACGTCAAACCATTGGACAGCAGTTAGCCGATCAGAATCTTGATGCCGCGGTACTCACTCAACCCGATGCCGTCTGTTGGCTGCTCAATATCCGTGGTCGCGACATCCCACGTTTACCCGTGGTACTGACCCAAGCGATTATCAAGCAATCCGGTGACGTCACCGTGTTTATCGACCCTGACCGTCTCCCCGAAGGCTTTGCTGCTCACGTAGGCCAAGGCGTGAGCGTCGCGCACCCTGATAGCCTGGTTGATGCCCTGCAAGCGCTGAGTGGTCAACGTGTATTGGTTGACCCAAACGGTGCCAATGCCTGGACACTGGACACCCTCCAACAAGCGCAAGTCACCGTGGTGGAAGCGCAAGACCCGTGTGCGCTTGAAAAAGCGGCCAAGAACCCGCAAGAAATCGCCGGTATGCAAGCCTGTCACGTGCGCGATGGTGTTGCCGTGACTCGCTTTTTGGCCTGGTTTGACCGTCAAGTCGACGCGGGTGAACGCCCTGATGAAGCCGTGCTCGCAGACACCCTGTATCAATTCCGCCAACAAGACGATCAACTGGTCGACTTAAGCTTTGATACCATTTCCGCCGCCGGTGGCAATGCGGCCATGTGTCACTATAACCACAACAATCAGCCCAAACCGAGCGTGATTGAGAGCAACAATGTCTACTTGGTGGACTCAGGCGGCCAATACTACGACGGCACCACTGACATTACTCGTACCGTGCCGGTGGGCGAGTGCAGTGCTGAGATCAAAAAGGCCTTTACGCTGGTGCTTAAAGGGCATATTGCGTTAGCGACCGCGCTATTCCCGAAAGGCACCTCAGGCAGCCAGCTTGATGCCTTGGCACGCCAGTATTTGTGGCAACACGGCTATGATTTTGACCATGGCACCGGTCACGGTGTGGGACATTTCTTGGACGTGCACGAAGGTCCACAGCGCATTTCCAAAGCGCCCAATAGCGTCGCGCTATTGCCGGGTATGGTGGTGTCAAACGAGCCGGGCTACTATCGCGCCGAGGCGTTTGGGATCCGGATTGAAAACCTCGAGTTGATTGAAGAAAAGCCCACCGAGGGCGACATGACGATGCTCGGATTTGCCTCACTCACGCGTGCGCCGATCGATCGTCGTTTGGTCGATGTGAGCTTGCTCAGCGAGGCGGAAATTCAGTGGTGGAATCGCTATCATCAAACCGTGTGGGATGAAGTCAGCCCGCACCTCGATGATCAAGACCAAACTTGGTTAAAACAAGCGACAGCGCCGCTAAGCCGTTAAGTCGCGTCTTCACCGAGTGTGAAAAACAAAAAGCGTCCGATTGGACGCTTTTTTTATTCCCCTTTCAGGGCTTTCTCGACCGCTTTAGGCGAAAAGCCGCGCAAGGTGGTATCGCCAATGCAAATCACCGGGACACCCCGCGACCCTGTTGCTGCCAGCAGCTTCTTGCCTTTGGGCGTGGACGTATCGACGACACGATAACGCAGCCCCTTTTTATCCAAGTAAGCTTTGGCCGCCTCACAGTGAGGACAGCGCGGGCCCATATATAAAGTAATACGTTTCATGCCCGCATTGTCGCTAACCCGCTGCCGTTTGTGAAGCCATTTGCGCCTGACGCGCGATATCGTAGATGTTATCCCAATCTTTCCATACCACCTCAAAACCGAGCGCACGAACGCTGGCGGCTACCTCTGCCGCGCTGCGCTCATCACTGATAGCAAACTGCTCCAATTGTGGCTCCGGGTTCGCGTAGCCGCCCGGTTGGGTTTTTGACGCCGCGGATAAGCTCGTGACCCCAAGCGGTAACACATTGTCGCGAAAGTGCGGTGACTCACGTGTCGATAGCGACAGCTCCACCTGCGGATTCCACAACCGATAGGCACAAATCAGCTGAACCAGCTGCTTATCCGTCATCACCGATTTCGGCTGTAAGGCGCCCGCGCAAGGGCGTAAGCGAGGAAAAGATAGCGAGTAGCGGCTTTGCCAGTATTGCTTTTCCAAATAATCCAGATGCTGGGCGGTAAAAAAGCTGTCGGTACGCCAGTCCTCAAGGCCAATCAAGGCGCCCAAGCCGATCTTATCGACCCCTGCTTGTGCCAACCTATCTGGGGTTTGCAACCGATAGTGAAAGTCGGTTTTATTCCCGCGCTTGTGGTGTTCCCCATAGGTTGGAGCGTGGTAGGTTTCTTGATACACCATTACCGCATCCACCCCCTGTGCCACCAAGGCGCGATAGGCCTCGGTATCCAGCGGCTGCACCTCCATCGCCACATGATGAAAGTATTGCTTCACCACCGGTAAGGCGCGGAGAAAATACTCGAGCCCCACCTTGGTTTCATGCTCACCGGTCACCAAGAGCACACTGTCAAAGCCCATTTTTTTGATCGCTTCACACTCGGCGGCAATCTCAGCTTCATCCAGCGTGCGCCGTTTGATTCGGTTTTCCATCGAAAAACCGCAATAGGTACACACGTTGGCGCATAAATTGGAGAGATACAGCGGAATATAAAACCCCATGGTGTAGCCAAACCGCTGCCTCGTCAGCGCCGCAGATTGCTGAGCCATGGCCTCGAGATATCCTTCAGCGGCAGGACTGATAAGGGCGGCAAAGTCATCCAAATTACGCGAGGATTTAGCCAGCGCCCGCTCGACATCTTGGCGCGTTTTACTGTAAATCGAAAGCCGATGATGATCCCAATCGAGTGCTGCCCACCGCTCAGAAAAACTCATCACGCCTCCTTAGCGTCAAGAAACGCGGTTAAGGGGCTAGAAGCGTGGGCGTGATTATGTGAGCCCGCCAGCCCAGCGCGATACGCACACCGCCCGGCTTCAACCGCTTGTTTAAACGCTGCGCCCATGGCAATCGGATCGCCGGCGGTGGCAATCGCGGTGTTGACCAAGACGGCATCGGCGCCCCGCTCCATCGCTAACGCCGCATCTGACGGTGCGCCAATGCCGGCATCAATGATCACCGGCACGCGAGCTTGCTCGATAATGATATCGAGAAACGCCATTGAGGCCAGCCCTTGGTTGGAGCCAATCGGTGAGCCAAGGGGCATCACCGCCGCGCATCCCACCTCTTCCAAACGCTTACACAGCACAGGATCGGCATGACAATATGGCAGCACCACAAACCCCTCATCTACAAGGGTTTTCGCCGCTTGAAGGGTTTCAATCGGGTCAGGCATCAAATATTTGGGGTCGGGGTGAATCTCCAACTTCACCCAGTGCGTTCCCAATGCTTCTCGGGAAAGACGCGCGGCAAAGACCGCTTCTTGCGCATTCTTCGCTCCCGAGGTATTGGGCAGCAGGTGTACACCTAGCTCGCGCAGCGGGGTTAAAATATCATCTTGTATGGCATGGACATCGACTCGCTTTAGCGCCATGGTGACCAGTTCAGTACCACTGGCCGCCAGTGAATCGGCCATGGTCTTGCGACTAGCAAACTTGCCGGTGCCGGTTAACAGTCGAGATGAAAACGTCGTATCCGCAATGGTTAACATAATTATCCTCCGGCAATCGCTTGAAATACCGCCAAGCTATCGCCAGCGGTGAGTGACGTGGATGACCAAGCATCACGCGCAATAATGGTCTGATTTAGCGCCACTGCGACCGACTCGGCTGGCACCTTCATCTCCTCAATCAATTGCGCGACGGTCGTGGCATTGACCTCTGTCGGCGTGTCATTAATGGTTAACTGCATCGCTTACCTCCCGCTTTGGCTGACAAACCGCACAATGCGGATCCACGGGCAGCGAAAAGTGCTGCCATGTCATGGTTTGTCCATCCAGTCGTGACAAGCGATTGGTTCCGACCGCCTGCCCTAATAACAGCTTTATTGCTTCCAGCGCTTGCGCGGTGGCCATCATGCCGACCACAGGTCCCATTACCCCAGCTTCAGCGCAGCGTGTAGGTTCGGAAAACGTCACGTCTGCGAAGGCGCACGCATAACATGCGCTATGCGGTTGATAAACCAATAACTGGCCTTGCCAACCGATCGCCGCCGCGCTCACCAACGGCGTACCAGCCTCTACACAGGCTTGATTGACTGCATGGCGAGTGGCGAGATTATCACTGCAGTCAAGAACCACATCCGCCATCGCTACTTCAAGCGCCAGACGCTCACCTTCTAGATAGGCATTGATGGCTCGGCACTGGCAATGTGGATTCAGCGCGACCAAGTTAGCGGCTAGTGACGCGGCTTTATCGGTGCCGATTTGCGCCTCCCGATACGCCACCTGACGCGCCAAGTTAGATAGCTCAATGTGGTCCGAGTCAGCAATCGCTAACTGACCCACGCCAGCGCCTGCAAGATAGAGGCCCGCGGTGGTTCCAAGCCCACCGGCACCGACCATCAACACGCGCGCATTGCTCAGTGCCTGCTGTCCACGCTCTCCGACTTCTGGCAGCATGATTTGCCGGCTATAGCGCAGGTATTCACTGTCCGATAGCATCGCGCTCTCCTTGCTGTCTGGATGGATTAAGACAGCGGTCAAATGCGTCAATGCGCGCCGCTAAATCAGGCGCTTGCGTCACGGCACGGACCACCGCAATGGCGTCCACGCCAGTGCGCCAAACGTCAGGGGCTCGGTTGAGATCAATACCGCCAATCGCCACCGTCGGGAAGCGGCCATCCACAGTCGCCACCTGCTGCGCTAACGCAGAAATGCCTTGCGGCGGCTCGGCGAGCTGTTTGGTGGTAGTGGGAAAAATATGGCCGATGGCGAGATAACTGGGCGAGAGCGCAATCGCTGCGGCAAGTTGTTCGGGACTGCGTGTCGATACGCCAAGGCGCACGCCTTGCCGCGCAAGTCGGTCAAGATCCGCCTCTTGTAAGTCTTGCTGGCCCAGATGAACGCCATAGGCGCCAGCTTCAAGCGCAAGCTGCCAGTGATCGTTGATAAACACCTGCGCATGGTGCGCGCGGCCCAAAGCCACCGCGCGCTGTACCCAGTCTGCCAATTGTGGATGGGCTGGCTGCTTCACACGCAGTTGCACGGTTTTCACGCCCAAGCAAAGTAAGCGTTCAAGTAAATCCACGTCGTCTACCACCGGATATAATGGGCCTATGCCTTCCGACATAGGCGCAAACGGGGTCAGGCTCATGATTCCACCTTATCGCTGTCGCTTATCTCAGCGCCTTGTGGTGACGAATGTTGGGATTTTTGTAGGTAGAGCTCACTGCCCTTTTCTCGAAACTCTTGCGATTTTTGCTGCATGCCTGCTAACGGGTCTTCCAGCATGGTGACATCAATCGCTTCGCCCGCGGCGGCATAGCCATTTTCTTTGGCATAATATCGGACTTCTTGGCTGATTTTCATGGAGCAGAATTTCGGCCCACACATGGAGCAAAAATGCGCGACCTTGCCCGACTCTTGAGGCAGGGTTTCATCGTGATAAGCACGCGCCGTCACCGGGTCTAAAGCAAGGTTGAACTGATCTTCCCAGCGGAATTCAAAGCGCGCTTTGGAAATGGCGTTATCTCGCACCTGCGCGCCCGGATGTCCTTTGGCTAAGTCGGCGGCGTGCGCACACAACTTGTAAGTAATCAGTCCGGTTTTAACATCCTCTTTATTGGGCAGACCCAGATGCTCTTTGGGCGTGACATAGCAAAGCATCGCACACCCAAACCAGCCAATCATCGCCGCACCAATCCCGGAGGTAATGTGGTCATAGCCAGGCGCAATATCGGTAGTCAGCGGGCCTAAGGTATAGAAAGGCGCTTCGTGGCAATGGGTGAGCTGCTCGTCCATATTCTCTTTGATCATGTGCATGGGCACATGGCCGGGGCCTTCAATCATCACCTGTACATCGTATTCCCATGCCACCTTGGTTAGCTCGCCCAGGGTACGTAACTCACTGAACTGGGCTTCGTCGTTCGCGTCAGCTACTGAGCCTGGGCGCAATCCATCGCCTAACGACAGCGATACATCATACGCGGCACAAATTTCGCAGATTTCGCGAAAATGGGTATAGAGGAAGCTTTCTTGATGATGCGCCAAGCACCATTTGGCGATAATCGACCCACCACGCGAGACAATCCCAGTCACGCGATTGGCAGTCATGGGCACATAGTGCAAACGCACCCCGGCGTGAATGGTAAAGTAGTCGACCCCTTGTTCGGCTTGCTCTATCAAGGTATCGCGCATCACTTCCCAAGTCAGGTCTTCGGCAATGCCATTCACTTTCTCAAGCGCCTGATACATAGGCACGGTGCCAATCGGGACTGGGCTATTGCGCAAAATCCACTCACGAGTTTCGTGGATATTGCGTCCGGTCGATAAATCCATCACCGTATCCGCGCCCCAACGCGTCGCCCACACTAATTTTTCAGTTTCTTCTTCAATGGAGGAGCTCACCGCCGAGTTACCAATATTGGCATTCACTTTCACTAGAAAGTTACGTCCAATAATCATCGGCTCCGCTTCTGGGTGGTTAATGTTGGCAGGAATAATCGCACGCCCTTCAGCAACTTCTTGGCGCACAAATTCGGGAGTGATGTTTGAGGGTAAATGCGCGCCAAAGCTTTCTCCTGGGTGCTGGCGGTTTAGCTGCTCTTCACGATACTGCTGACGCCCCATATTTTCCCGGATAGCGATAAATTCCATCTCTGGGGTGATAATGCCTTGGCGTGCGTAGTGAAGTTGGGTCACACATTGGTTAGGTTTCGCCCGACGGATAGGCGGTAAGGCACTAAAGCGAAGATCATCTAAGGTTTCATCACTAAGGCGGGTCTGCGCATAGTCTGAGCTCACTGCATCAAGAAACTCTGTATCGGCACGCTCATCAATCCAGGCTTTGCGCACTGGGGCTAAGCCTTGGTAAATATCGATAGCACTCTGTGGGTCAGTATAAGGCCCTGATGTGTCATAAACCCGAATGGACTCATTGGCTTCATACTGCGGATTGTCTTTACTGCCGCCCACAAAGGTCGGAGACAGATGGATCTCGCGCATGCCCACGCGAATATCAGGTCGAGAGCCCTCGACATAGACTTTTTCCGAGTTGGGGTAGGTTTGCGCAGAGAGAGAATCAATAAAGGATTTGGCCTCAAGACGGGCCTGTTTACGGGTCGACATAGCATTACTCCGGTGTTCATTATGGGAATTAATGCTTGCCGGAAAACGCTGAATTGAGATGTGAGCAAACTGGCAGACGCGTACGGTCTGTGATCTGATGCATCTCTTGTTCCCTTCGCTGGTCCTAACCAGATCAGGTTCAACGGATCCCACTTAACGTGGTCTCAGCCAATTGGCACTCCGACAAGTTCAACGCCAGTATAAGAAATCACCGCCGCAACAACAAGCGACGTACTAGCATGTTTTTACCTACCCAGTAATGCGTCCTAGCAGCCAAGCCCCCATCGCGGCCGCTCCCAAGCATAACGCAAGGTTGAGACCCACGTTTAACAAGGCTTTCACCGTCTCACCATGCTGAAAAAGAAGCAAGGTATCCACAGAAAAGGTCGAGAAGGTGGTGAACGCGCCCAAAAAGCCAATCGCAATCAGTTGACGCCAAGGTACAGGGGCAATCAGCTCTTGGCTCATCGCCGCTAAAAAGACACCCATCGCTAATGATCCCAGCACATTAACCATTAGGGTGCCGTACGGGAATCCTCGACCAAACACTGCGACGCTCCACTCTGAAACTAAAAAACGTGAAGACGCCCCTAATGCGCCACCAAGTCCTACCCACAATATGCTTACCACTGGGGGCTCCTTTTGATTGGTAAAAAGTCATCATACCGCGACATGTGAACAAGAAACAGGAGGAAGAAAAAGGGAAAAGGATCAGGGGTGCTAGAAGCATAATGAGTCACATACAAAAAAAGCACCGACAATGTCGATGCTTTGATGTGTGGCAGGGGTAGAGGGATTCGAACCCCCAACACGCGGATTTGGAATCCGCTGCTCTGCCAATTGGAGCTATACCCCTGTAGATAGGTGCCTATTGTAGCGATCCCGCGACAAATTACCACCACCAATTACTCTTCAGACGTTTGATCGCTTATTTATAAAGCAAATCGCCCCAACGACCCAATAACAAAAAACCCCAGCTTCTCAGCTAGGGTTTCTTAGTAGTGGCGGAGTGGACGGGACTCGAACCCGCGACCCCCGGCGTGACAGGCCGGTATTCTAACCAACTGAACTACCACTCCGCACCAATTCTGTATGACTAAAGACTTATATCTCTTTGCTTTAATCAATTGTAATCAAAGCCTGGCGATGTCCTACTCTCACATGGGGAGAC
>NZ_MUFP01000029.1 GCF_001996165.1 Salinivibrio proteolyticus
GTCCTCAAGACATTGGTGAATGAGTTCAGGGCAAAGGTCCTCAAGACATTGGTGAATGAGTTCAGGGCAAAGGAGATCGGATAGACCATTGAGTTGGTCAGCAGAGAATTGATGTATTCGGTCGAGGGCTTGTCTTAAGAACATAAAAAATCCGAGTGTGCAGAAACACTCGGATTTTGACACCCTCTCAGGATCGTTCAACCGATCATTTTTTGCTTAACTGATCGGCATTACCTCGCAATGAGGCGGTTTTTGTATCGATAATACAATAGCGGTTATTTATGCGGCTCATCATGCGGATGGGTATCAAACTCACCATGACTGGCCCGATGCACAGTTTCCACCGCGAGCGCTTTATCCAATTGCTGCGCCACATACTCAGGGGAGTGAGTATGAATGGAGAGCAAGCGATACATCGCAGGGATCACCAGCAAGGTAACAAAGGTCGCAAAGGCCATGCCGGTGAAGATCACTGTCCCAACCGCGATACGACTTTCCGCCCCCGCGCCAGTGGAGAGGATCAGTGGGATCATCCCTGCCAAGGTGGTAAACGCCGTCATCAGAATCGGTCGCAAGCGACGGACTGACGCATCGATAATCGCTTTATCAAATGCAATGCCACGGTCACGCAATTGGTTGGCAAACTCCACGATTAAGATACCGTTTTTGGTCACCATCCCAATCAGCATAATCAAACCAATTTGGCTGTAGATATTGATCCCTTGGTTGGTCAGCCATAGGCCTAAAAAGCCGCCTAGCATCCCCATAGGCACCGTCAACATCACCACCAAGGGGTTAATAAAGCTTTCAAATTGCGCCGCTAACACCAAGTACGAAACCAAGAGCGCTAAACCGAACACCACCAGCACACTGGTTTGGTTGTCACGAAAATCTTTCGATTCCCCTGAATAGCCCACCGAGATATCAGCCGGCAGGTTCTCAGCGGCGATTTTATCGAGATAATCGAGTGCTTGACCCAGTGTCACATCCTCGCCTAAATGCGCCGATAAGGTGATCGACTTTTGCTTGTTGGTATGACTTAAACGCTGCGCGGACGCTGTTTCCTCCACCGTAGTCACTGCATCCAGCGAGACCAACTTGCCGCTGCGGCTGCGCATATAAATACGGGTAAGATCCCCTTTGCTGCTAAAGGCCTTTTCATCGCCGCGTACATACACATCGTATTCTTCACCACGATCCACATAGCTGGTCTGTGCCCGGCCACCAAGCATCACCTCTAAGGTATCGGAAACATCCCGCACCGAAATCCCAAGTTCTGAGGCGCGACGACGGTCTACTTTGACCACCAACTCAGGGGTGTTTTGGTTGTAGTCGTAGTCGGGGCTGTCAATCATGCCCGCCTCGCGGCCCATTTCGCCCAATTTCTCCGCCCAGCGATGAAGTTCAGGATAGTCTGGACCACTTAACACAAACTGCACGGGCTCTGAACTGCCGCCCCCAAAGCCAGGCGCAAACGGGAACACTTGCACATCTGGCACACCATTTAACACCTGCCGGACTTCCGCCAAGATATCTTGTGCGGAGCGATCGCGCTCATCCCAATCCGGCAATAGCATGATCACAAAGCCTGTTTGATCCCCAGCTCGGCCACCAAACGCTGGTGTTTGTAAGCTAACCGAGCTCAGAGTACCCGCCTCGACCAAGGGCATTAAACGCTGCTCAATTTGCTCGATATTGCCCACCATACGGTTGTACGCCGTGCCTTCCGCACCACGGACAAACGCCAGCAGCACCCCGCGATCTTCTTGTGGCACTAATTGCGACGGTAAGTGCTGCATCAGCACGCCACTGCCACCAATACAAAGCAGAATTACTACCGGAGCCACCCAACGCCAACGCAGGACATGTGCCAGCACTCGGCGATAGTAACTTTCAAGCACATCAAACCCACGCGTGATCACGCGGTTCACAGGACTAGATGCCACATTTAAGCGTAGCAATTTACTGCCAAGCACCGGCGTAAGCGTTAACGCTATGAGGGACGAACAGAGCACAGTGACGGCAAGCATCACTGCAAACTCGGTGAACAGCTTACCAATCATGCCATCCATATAGGTAATGGGGAGAAACACCATCACCAACACAGCGGTGGTGGCGATCACCGCAAAGCCCACTTCCCGAGCACCACGGTAAGCGGCCACCAAGGGTGGATCGCCTTGCTGTAAGTGGTGGAAGATATTTTCGACCACCACAATGGCATCATCCACCACGAGACCTATCGCGAGAATGAGCGCCATTAAGGTCAATAGGTTAATCGAAAAGCCCATTGCTGAGGCAACGATAAAGGCGGAAATCAAGGATACCGGCACAGTCACTGCTGGGATCAAGGTGGCGCGCGCTTGGCCAATAAAGATATACAGCACTAACACCACCAATGCCCCAGTGATAAACAGGGTGCTGTACACCTCTTCAATCGAGCGATCAATAAACACCGTGGTGTCGTAATCGACCCAAAGGCGCGTGCCTTCGGGCAGGAAGGCCTGCATTTCATCGACAAGCTTATGTGCCCGTGCGGATATGTCGAGCGGGTTGGCATCGGATTGTGGGATCAGCGCCAAGCTTAAATTATTGATACCATTGTTTTTGTAGGTAGCATCTTCATTACGTGAGCCAATTGCCACCTCCGCCACATCCGACAGATAAATCGCAGTGCCGTTCGCCGTGGTGCGTACCACCAGTTGTTTAAAATCCTCTGCGTCACGATATAGACGATCGCTACGCACTGGCATGGTCATCACGTCATTGCGGATTTCCCCGCCCGGACTTTCTAAGTTTTCATCCCGCAATGCGTCAAGAATATCTTGGGTGGTGACACCGTGCCCCGCCATTTGGGTGGGATCCAGCTTCACATACATCACTTTATACAGCGCGCCATATAAATCGACCGAGCTCACCCCAGAGATCAAGCTGAATCTATCTTCCAACGTACGTTGGGCATATTCCGTCAGTTGGTTGCGGTCCATCTCTGACGAGGCTAAGTTGATATAGACCGCCGCTTCGCCAGTGCCGTTGTCTTTGTACACAATCGGATCGTTGGCATCATCAGGCAATCCCCCCTGCGCGCGCGCCACGGCATCACGCACATCACTCACCCCCTCGGTCAACGGATGATCGAGTTTAAATTCCACCGTGATCCGTGATGAGCCATTGCGGCTGACCGAGGTGATCTCTTCAATGCCGCTAATGCCGGAAAGCTCATCCTCAATCAATTGCGTGACTTGGCTTTCCATAATGCTGGCCGAGGCGCCAGAATAGCCGGTGTAAATACTCACCACCGGGCTATCGATATCAGGCATCTCACGCACGGACAAGGTCGAGAAAGAGACCGCCCCGAAAACACATAACAGCAAACTCAATACGATCGCCATCACTGGCCGTTTTACCGAGACATCAGACAACCACATTAGCTGGCCTCCGTCTCAGAGGCGGTATCATCGATACGGCTTTGGTCATCAGCTCGGTTTTTGGGCGACTCCGCATTTAATACCGAGACTTGCGCCCCATCACGCATGTTCACTAAACCTTGCACCACAATGTGCTGACCCGGCTCGAGTCCTTTACTCACCACCACCTGATTATCAATCCGCGCGCCAAGGGTAATTTCGGTACGATGGGCAATGCCTTCGTCATCAACGCGGAAGACATAGCGGCGCGTACCGGAATACTGCAGAGCTTGCACAGGCACAATCACCGCTTGCTGCTCCGGCAAAGTCAGTTTTGCCTCCATCAGCATACCGGGCTGCAATTGGCGTTCAGGGTTATCCAGCGCAACGCGCACACTGACTGATAGCGCGTCTTTATCCACTCGAGAGTCCACCACGCTCACCGCGCCGGTAAAGGCATCATCGGGATACGCTTGCGACGTGACCGCCACTGGCATATTGGGATAAAGCAGTCCGACGTATTGCTCTGGCACCTGAATATCAAGGTTCATGCGCGACAGGTTGTCGAGACTAAAAAGAGTTTCGCCCACATCCACGCGCTGGCCGACGCTTAAATCAAACAAACCAATGCGACCAGAAAAAGGCGCAATTAAACGGTGATCATCTAGATCAGATTGCGCCGATTGCAAACGGGCCTTGGCGATATTGACACTGGCTTGCTGTGCATCCAACTCGGTTTGTGTTAAGGCACCACGTTGCGCCAGCTTGGTGTACTCCTTTAGCTTGCGCTGCTCATCATTGAGGTAAGCCGACGCTTCCAGCACCGCGGCTTGAGCTTTAGCGCGGTTAAAGGTCACCAGAGGTGCTCCTTTTTGCACCGTCTCGCCCGGCTTGATGTGTACGGTTTCAATACGCGCCGACACTTCCGATTCGATATTAATCTGTTGGTGAGCTTTGACATTACCCACTAGCGACAACGACGGCGCGATCGGTTTGGTTTCCACTTGTGCCGTCATCACATCCACAGCGCGCGCGCTTGGAGCAGAGGTTGCCGCATCTTCGTTCGTGGGCCCCGACCCATTCCATAACCAAAACGCAACGCCAGCCAATATCACGACGCCCAATAGCATCCCTTTTTTCATTGCATCACACCTTATAATTTGGATAGCACCAGTGTACTGATCTGCTTCTTTTTGTCCTTAAAGAATTGTAAAGACGCTATTTTTTATACTCTTTACATCCAAATATGAGATTCGATCAGATTTCATGATTTCTTTGTGATTGATTTGTCTGCAATATGTAGGTCATTACCTACCCATACATCATCGAGACTGGACATAAGACTGCGGCAATAAGCAACGGTTTCAAAAAACGCATAAAATTCGATGTTGGCGGTCAAAAACACCGTAAAGCGTTGAAAAAAACATCAACCGCTACACGGGATCAAGAAAATCCTTTACAGCACCAATCGGTTTGATAATATTCGGCCCGTTCGCGTGGTGGGATTCCCGAGCGGTCAAAGGGATCAGACTGTAAATCTGACGGCTCAGCCTTCGAAGGTTCGAATCCTTCTCCCACCACCACTTTTACAAAGCAAAACTCCGTGGTGGAGTTCCCGAGCGGTCAAAGGGATCAGACTGTAAATCTGACGGCTCAGCCTTCGAAGGTTCGAATCCTTCCTCCACCACCACTTTTACAAAGCAATACCCCGTGGTGGGATTCCCGAGCGGTCAAAGGGATCAGACTGTAAATCTGACGGCTCAGCCTTCGAAGGTTCGAATCCTTCTCCCACCACCACTTTACAAAGTAACACTCCGGTGGAGTTCCCGAGCGGTCAAAGGGATCAGACTGTAAATCTGACGGCTCAGCCTTCGAAGGTTCGAATCCTTCCTCCACCACCATATTTAAGGGCCAGCATCTGCTGGCCCTTTTTCGTTGTTGTGTCGTTAGCAGCCCTATTATTTCCCGCATGTTAGTGATGCTCGCCCATGCGGCGACCATAAATCTTGCTCCGGTCCTTTCGGTACAATTCGGGTTGGATTGATATTACCGTGGCTGTAATAGTAATGGGTTTTGATGTGCTGCATATCGACCGTCTCAGCCACCCCTGGCACTTGAAACAGCTCTTTCATGTAGCAAAACAAATTGCAGTAATCGGCAATACGTTGCTTGTTACATTTAAAGTGGCCCACGTAGACAGAATCGAAACGAATCAGGGTGGTGAACAAACGCCAATCGGCTTCTGTGATCTGGTTTCCAGCAAGATAACGATTGCGACTTAAATGATCATCCAACACCGTCAATGCAGTAAATAACTTATCAAAAGCGTCTTCATAGGCTTCTTGCTCGGTGGCAAAGCCACATTTGTACACGCCATTGTTTACATTGGGGTAAACAAACTCGTTCCACTGATCAATCGCTGCACGTAGGTTTTCTGGGTAATAATCGTCATGATTGCCCGTAATACCATTAAACGCCGAATTGAACATTCGAATAATGTCGGCGGATTCATTGCTGACAATCGTCTCGGTTTGCTTATCCCATAAAATTGGCACAGTGACCCGTCCGGTGTAGTCGGGCTTCGCTTTGGTGTACAACTGGTGCGCGTAGTCAAAGCCGTATAAGGGTTCTGGCGTCGAAAACATCCAGCCATGTTCTAGCATCTCAGGCGCGACGACCGTAACCGCTATATGAGGCTCAAGTCCTTTTAAATGGCGCATAATCAGGGTGCGGTGCGCCCACGGGCATGCCAAAGAGACATAGAGATGATAACGTCCTGATTCTGCTTTAAAGCCCGCGCTTCCGCTGACTCCTGCATCACCATCAGACGTTATCCAATGACGAAACCCAGCGTCTTCACGGATAAATCGGCCGTCGGATGATTGGGTGTCATACCACACATCGTGCCACACACCATCGATCAGTTTTCCCATACGTCCTCCTTTTTCTCTTTGCAGTATAAAAAGCCACAACGAGAAAGTCGGCCGTTCAGCTTGTTGGAGTTATTCGAAAAAGCTGTTCAAGTCACTGATCGTCGCAGAATGGAAGGAGTACGAGGCCACCGAAAAATCATACGCCAAGGCACGCACCATAGTGACGCCTAAGGGTGAAAACATGTCAGTTAGTAAAATTCCACTATATTGAATAAGTCCCACCTCAACTGAATAGGCGCCCAATGAAATGGATGTATAACCTTAAAGTGCGGCTTAAGCTGATGATCGCATTTGGTATTTTGGTGTTATTAACCGCATTAGTGACGCTGAACGCTGTCACCGGCGTGGCTCAGCTCAATAATGAAGTGTCGGCTGCGGATGATCTCAACCGAATAGTAAAATACATAAAAGAAGTACGGATTACCGAAAAGAATTTTATTTTGCGCCGCGATAACAGCTACGTGGCGGAAATTAAACAACTCACCGATACCATCAATCAGCAAGCGACCACTACAACTGCCAAAGTCAGTGATCAACAAACGAAAACGCTGCTCTCGCAAATCATGACTGAAAATAAAGCGTACCAAGCGGCGATGGATCAGTATGTGGCCCAGTATGATAAACTCGCGCAAGCGGAAACGGAAACGGGGATGCGCGATCAAGCTCGGCGGATTGAGCAAGCGCTTATAGGCATTCGTCAAACGCAAAAGGATCGCGTCAATCGTTATCTTGCCCAAGGGCGCTCGCCGGAAGTGATCATTGATACGTTAAAAATTGCCGATGAAGCGAATCGCTTAATTAAATGGATGCTAGAGTCTCGGCGCGCCGAGAAGAACTATATACTGTCCAGCGATGCGCAATTCACGGAAGCCGTTAACCAAAAGCTAGCTGACATGGATAAGCTGATCGATACCCTTCCAGATGAAATAGACACGTCAGCCGTTCGACAAGGCATCGCATCCTACCGCAACGCATTCCAAACCTACGTCAGTGCATATCAACAACGCCGAGCAATTAACGATACCATGTTAACCAAAGCGAGAGCGGTAGAAGATCTTGCGGAGAAAGGCCGTGACATCGGCAAACAAAAACTCGCTACAAATAAGCAAAGCATGCTGTTCACGAATATCGTGCTTGCTAGCGTCGCCATTGCAATCGGTATCGGCGTCTCTTGGCTGATGACCGCCATGATCGTGCCGCCTTTACAGCGCGCAGTGGCAGCAAGTCAGAAAATTGCCAATGGCGATTTAAGCGTCAACATTGCGACCGATAGGAAAGATGAAATTGGTGAGCTGCTCGGATCCATTTCCACCATGTCTACCCGTCTAAAAACCATGATTGGCGATTTGTCGGACAACATTACCCGCATCGCCAATTCGTCAGAGGAATTATCTTCGCTGACCAACGAAACCTCCCACGGTGTGAAGACACAGAAGCAGGATATTGAACAGGTGGCCGCAGCAGCAACACAAATGAGCGCCTCGGCACAAGAAGTGGCGCATAAAGCCGAGGCAACCTCGGACTCCGCCCATCAGGCGAACGATCAAGCGCAACGCGGCAACGCGTTAGTGAGCACCACAGTCGCCGGTATTTCGACCTTAGCGGAAGCCATTGGACAGTCCGAGTCGGTCATTAACACGGTGAAAGACGACAGTGAAAACATCGCGTCTATCTTGGATGTGATCAAGGGGATTTCGGATCAAACCAACTTACTCGCACTCAATGCCGCCATCGAAGCCGCCCGCGCGGGTGAGCAAGGTCGTGGCTTTGCAGTAGTGGCGGATGAAGTCCGTTCACTGGCTCAGAAAACCCAAGAATCGACCGTCGAGATCGAAAAAATGATCGAGACCCTTAAAGCAGGTGCCGAATCCGCCGTGAGTGAAATGGTGAAAAGTAAGCAACAAGTCGGAGAAGTGGTCGAGCAAACCGAACAAGTTCGTGAAGCGCTTGAGTCTATTTCAGCAGAAATTAGCAATATCACGGAAATGAACACCCAAATCGCACAAGCCGTCAAAGAGCAAGGGCACGCGGCGGAAGATGTCAGCCAACGCATGAATACCATTCAAGATGTGGCCGATCAAACCTCACAAGCCTCTGAGCAAACCTCGGTAGCCAGCCAAGACTTGGCATCCGTCGGTGAAGAGCTGCGTCGCCTCAGTACCGTGTTTAAATGGTAATCAAAATGCCACCCAGCCTGCTGGGTGGCATTTATCTCATTCTGCGGTTATGACGAAGGCGGCAGAGGTTGCGGTTGACGGTTCGGTAACCCCAGCGAAATGACCGTGGTTACGGTGAGAAACCCAAACGATACCCAAAGGCATGCCGCCAATCCCCATACTTGGAAAACCCAACCGGATAACACGGTGCCAATTAAGCGCCCCATGGCGTTCGCCATATAATAGAATCCTACATCCAGCGACACGCCGTCGCCTTTGGCGTAGCTGACAATCAAGTAGGAATGCAGTGACGAGTTAATCGCAAATATCGCCCCAAATACCATGAGTCCAACGATAATCACCCCTTGCGGATACCACTGTTCGCCAATCGCGTAAGCAATAATACCCGTCACCACCGCCAATAAACCTGCCCAACCTAACGCCGCTTTACCGCCCGGCGAATGGCCAGCTTGGCGCCCGGTAATTTTCGGCGCAATCCCTTGCACCACGCCGTAAGCGATCACCCATAGCGCAAGAAAGCCGCCCACCGCACTGTGGCTCCAACCAAATGTGGTGCCAAGATAAATTGGCAAGGCCACCACAAACCAAACGTCTCTTGCCCCGAAAAGAAATAAACGTGCTGCCGAGAGGATATTCACGCTGCGAGACTTGGAAAAGATTTCCGAAAACTTAGGCTTATTTTTCGCTTTCCCCAACTCCGCATTGAGCGATACCACACTGCCGATAAACACCAAACTCAACACGCCAGCCATCGCCGCCACCGCATACTGAAAGCCAATCAGAGAGAGCAAGGCGCCACCGACAAAAAAGCCCACCCCTTTGAGTGCATTCTTCGAACCGGTCAAGATTGCAATCCACTTAAACAGCGCTCCCTGTGCGTTGTCAGGCACTAAGGTTTTAATCGCGCTTTTAGCGCTCATCTTGTTCAGATCCTTTGCAATTCCAGACAAGGCTTGAGCCGCCATCACCCAAGGAATGGTGAGCCAACCGGCAGGCACGGCTAACATGGCAAGCGCGATAATTTGCATGCCAAGGCCAATATTCATGGTGCGATTAAGGCCTAAACGCGCACCGAGCCATCCACCGATAAGGTTAGTGACCACCCCGAAAAATTCGTAAAACAAAAACAGCGAGGCGATTTCTAACGTGCCGTAGCCCAACTCATAAAAATACAGCACCACCAGCATCCGCAGTGCACCGTCGGTGATGGTGAAATTCCAATAGTTAAAGGTGACCAGCATATACTGGCGCACAGATTGGCTTAATTGAGCAAACATAGTGGTCATCGATTCACATACCAAAAAGGGCGATGCGGCACTGGGCACGCATCACTACCCTATAAAAAAGCGATTACTGATCAACGCCGCCGACGTTGCGCACCAGCTCAGCAGTGCGCGTGGCATACCCCATTTCGTTGTCATACCACGCATAGATTTTGACCATACGCTTTCCCACCACCATGGTGGATAAACCATCGACAATGGTGGATCGCTGATCACCACGGTAATCTATCGAGACTAAAGGACGCGCCTCAAAGCCAAGAATGCCGTTGAGCTCGCCGTCCGCGGCTTCTTGCAACAGTGCGTTCACCTCGTCGGCGGTGGTATCGGTTTCCACATCAAAAATCACATCCGTCAGCGACGCATTGGCCAGGGGGACACGCACCGCATGGCCATTAATCTTGCCTTTTAGATCCGGGAAAATTTCTACGATGGCGGTCGCCGATCCTGTAGTTGTCGGGATCAAGCTCATGCCACAGGCGCGAGCGCGACGTAAATCTTTATGCGGCGCGTCTAAAATCGTTTGGGTATTGGTTAAATCATGAATGGTAGTGAAGGTCGACTGCGCAATCCCCAGCTTTTCATGGATCACTTTCACAATCGGAGCCAAACAGTTCGTGGTACACGACGCTGCGGTAACGATCCGATGTTTACTCGGATCAAAAATCGCGTCATTCACTCCCACCACGATATTCGCCACACGCTCATCTTTGACCGGCGCAGAGACCACCACGCGCTTTACGCCTTGGTCCAAGTACTGTTGTAGCAAATCCGCGTCACGGTGTTTTCCCGTTGCTTCAATCACCACATCGCAGCCTGACCAGTCGACTGCATCAATCGCTTTTTCTTGGCTTGTCGTCAGTGTTTGACCGTTAATCTGCACGCGGTTGCCTTCTGCACTCACCGCGTGATGCCAACGCCCTTGTACCGAATCAAACTCCAGCAAATGCGCCAGTGTTTCGGTATCTCCCGCCACATCGTTAATATGCACAAACTCGAGCTCTGGCCAATCAAATGCTGCCCTTAATGCCAAACGACCGATACGGCCAAACCCATTGATTCCGACTTTAATTGTCATTGCTTTCTCCTTTACACGCAGCAGGTGGGGCGTGACGCCATTTTGGCCAGCCGCGTGATATCTTCTTGATAAGTGTCTTTTAGGCAGTTGGAATCAACTAACCCCTGAATTTGTTTGCGCATCCAGCCGGGTAAGTCAGCGGCTAAGCGATAAAACACCCATTGCCCTTGGCGCGTATCAACCAACACACCACTGGCCCGCAGTTGCGCCAAATGACGTGAGATCTTCGGCTGGGAGGTGTCCAGCGCTTCGGTGAGCTCGCACACACATAACTGCCCTTCACGGGCAATAAGCAGTAAACATCGCACGCGCGTTTCATCGGCCAATAATTTAAAAAACTGATGAGGCAACATAGGCTCTCTCACTACACTCCGCTAAATGCATATATGGATATGCGCATGTTAATAAACCTAAGCCGGCATGCAACCCTCACAGACAGGGATTCATAAAAGCTTCATATTAAGTCGTATAGCGTCGCTTCATTCTTAGCGCGACATTCACCAAGGCAATCAACACAGGCACTTCCACCAGCGGCCCAATCACCCCTGCAAAGGCTTGATCTGAGTGAATACCAAACACCGCTATCGCCACCGCAATGGCTAACTCAAAGTTATTGCCAGATGAAGTAAACGCAATCGACGCGTTGCGGTCATACGGGATCCCCAGTTTTTTGCCCACAAAGAAGCTAATAAAGAACATCAACACAAAGTAGGTCACTAGCGGTACAGCGATACGCAGCACATCAAGCGGCAACGCAATAATCGCTTCCCCTTTGAGGCTAAACATCAACACAATGGTCGCCAACAAAGCGATTAACGTCATCGGTGAGATACGTGGCAGAAAGACATCTTCGTACCATTGCTCGCCCTTTTTAGCGACCAACACGGCACGTGATAGGTAACCCGCTAAAAAAGGGATACCCAAGTAAATCAGCACACTTTTCGCGATGTCCCCCATGGTGACATCCACCACAAAACTTTGTAGACCCAGCATGGGGGGTAAAACGGTGATAAATAGCCATGCCATCACACTGTAAGTCAGGATCTGAAATAAACTATTCAGTGCCACTAGGGCTGCGCCATACTCTTTGTTACCGCCACTGATATCGTTCCACACCAAGACCATGGCGATACAACGGGCAAGACCAATCAATATCACTCCCGCCATGTAGCCTGGCTCATCACGTAAAAACAGCACCGCCAGTGTAAACATCAGAATAGGGCCTACTACCCAGTTCATGATCAGCGACAGCGTGATGGCTTTTTTGTCGCGCGTGACCGAGCCCAATAAACGATAATTCACTTTTGCCAGTGGCGGATACATCATTAAGATCAAGCCAATCGCCAGCGGCACATTGGTGCTGCCGACCGATAAACGCTCACTGAGGGTCGCCACTTCTGGATAAATCCACCCTATGCTGACCCCTATGGCCATAGCGAGGAAAATCCATACCGTTAAATACCGATCAAGCCAACCCATCTTTTCGGCGGCCGACGGCGCACAGGTTTCAGATTGAGACATAATACAAATCCTTAGTGATTACTGACGTTGAATAACAGGCACCCATCATGATGCGAGAGGTTAACTATTGATGATCCTCACACACCGTTTTTCCCTGCATCACTGGAGTGAAAGGCGAGAGAAGTGAAGGATTCTTGATAGCGGTAGTGTGTAAAATACCGACCATCCAGTCAGGTAATGCAGGATGAAGCTGATAATAGACCCACTTTCCTCGACGCTCTCCGACAACCAATTGGTGCTTACGTAGCTCCGCCAAATGCCGAGAAATCTTTGGTTGGCTTAGGGCTAACGCCTCCATCAGATCACATACACATAACTCACCATGCTGAGAGAGCAGCAATAGAGAGGTCAGCCGAGTGGGCTCGGATAAAGCCTTGTAAAAACTAAGCGTTTGACACATCTGCATTTTCTCTTTTCAATATATACGATAAATCATATATATGAAAAACCATATGTCAAATCACACAGCAAGTAGAATAGTGGCTAGAATGACAAACACAGCACTATCGCTATCTCGTTGCGGTCTAAAAAGCCCTTTACATCCGCATAAAATGCTGTAGTGTGGCTAAAGCTCTAGATACGGAGCATCAAAAGACATCAAGTCAAAGTCGAGACAGACCACGCTATTTCCCGCATAGACTCTCTGCAGTAATCCACTTTCGCTTTTTCCTAGATTGATAACCCGTAAACAACCCTTTTGCTATCACTCATTGGTAAGTATCACCGTATGGATGGTGATCGCTCAATCCAAAGAAACCGACGCATCTGCGCGGCCTATGACGGATAACCACTGAGAGGGCAGAGCAATAATCATTTAACTCATGGAGATAAAATATGGCCGCTACTAACGGCAGACTGCGTCACTGGTATCATTTACGCCGTGCGCAAACACAAACGAAAACCGCTAACAACACAACCAAAACAGTAAGGAACGCCATTGATAGTTAACTTTTCACTCCCTAATCTTGCCAACTGGCAGGTCGCGATTCATCAATTTAATGGGGATATTATCCTCAAGCACTTGCTCCATCGCCTACCGACACTATCCCAACCGACGCTACAGTTTGATCCTAGCACCGAGCTTGGCGCCATTTTTAGCCAAGGTGAATGCTTGGGTGAATTCTCTCTTGCGCACTAACGCTTAGACAATATCGCGCGTTTCCATAACCTATAGAGATAGAGGCCGCCTTTCCGTTCATTGAACGAAGCTGGTAAAGTGTCTTGCTATTAACAAGACAACAAAGGCAGCCTCACACGTGAAAATCATTTCATTCAATATCAATGGTATTCGTGCTCGTTTGCATCAATTACAAGCCTTAATTGAAAAGCATCAACCTGACGTGATCGGGTTACAAGAAACCAAAGTTCATGACGACGCCTTCCCGCTCGCGGATGTCGAAGCGATGGGTTATGAAGTGCACTTTCATGGCCAAAAAGCCCATTATGGTGTGGCAATGCTATGCAAAAAGTCCCCTATCAGCGTGCAAAAAGGCTTTCCCACTGATGACGAGGACGCTCAACGCCGGATGATCATGGCGACTTTTGAAGACGAAAACGGCAAGCCAATCACTGTGCTCAACGGTTACTTCCCGCAAGGGGAAAACCGCAGCCATGAAACCAAATTCCCCGCCAAGCGTAAGTTTTATCAAGACTTAATGACCTATTTAGCTGACCGTGATCCGAGTGAGCAGTTAGTGGTGATGGGCGATATTAATATCAGCCCGAAAGACGATGACATCGGCATTGGTGAGCAAAACGCCAAACGCTGGCTACGCACCGGTAAGTGCTCTTTCTTACCCGAAGAGCGTGAGTGGCTGGGCACTCTGATGGACTGGGGGTTTGTTGATACCTTCCGAGCCCTGCATCCAACCGTGAACGATCAGTTCTCGTGGTTTGACTACCGTTCCCGCGGCTTTGACGATAACCGCGGCCTGCGTATTGACGTGATTCTGGCCACTCCAGATCTGGCGAGCCAATGCATCGATGCCGGCATTGACTACGAACTCCGTGCAATTGAAAAACCGTCAGATCACGCGCCGATTTGGGCAACCTTTAAGTAAGCCCCAAGGCGCACGCGTTGGATAAAAAAACGCCGCAGATGATCACTGCGGCGTTTCTTATTTGAGATTGAGCCGATTAGCTAAGCGGCCTTAAATGGCGTAGGAAACGGCGCTCCGCTAAGCGGAACATCCAAAGAATGCTAAATGTCAGCGCCATATAAAACACGCCTGCAGTCAAAAACGACTCGAACGGCGCATAATAGCGCGAGTTCACTATCCGAGCGGCACCGGTTAAATCGACAATGGTGATAATCCCTGCCACCGCTGAGCCGTGTAGCATAAACACCACCTCGTTACTGTACGCCGGCAACGCACGGCGCATCGCACTCGGCAACACAATGCGCGAAAAGGCTTTATAAGGGCTCATGCCATAAGCGATCGCAGCCTCGACTTCCCCTTTAGGAAGGCCATTAATCGCGCCACGGATAATTTCTGCTGTGTAAGCGGCGGTGTTCAGGACAAAGGCCACCAAGGCGCAGAACCAAGCATGCTGCCACAGGGAATTCTCGACATTGATCACTTGGCTTAAGCCGTAATAAATCAGATACAACTGAATCAACAGCGGTGTGCCACGGAAAAAATAAATAAACGCCCACGCTGGGTAGCGCCATAAAGGGAATTGCGCGTTGCGTGCTACCGCGACCGGCACCGCCACCACTAAACCAATCACCAATGCCAGTGATACCAGCCATACAGTGGTCCACAATCCCTCGAGGTAGATGGGCCACGTTTCTAGAACAAGTGAAAAATCCATAAGCACCTACCGCGTGTGAATACTAAAGCGACGCTCCATCCAACGCAGTCCCGTGGTCGAGATACTGGTGAAGAGCAAGAAAATCAGCGCGACAGTAAAATAGAAGGTAAATGGCATTTGGGTGGATCCCGCCGCCAATGCCCCTTTGCGCACCATGTCATCAAGACCGATGATTGACACCAGCGCGGTAGTTTTAAGTAGCACTAGCCAGTTGTTACCGAAGCCTGGTAACGCGTGACGGATCATCTGCGGCAAAAGAATACGGCGAAACGCTAAACTGCTGCTCATGCCATAGGCACGTGCCGCTTCCATTTCCCCTGCGTCCACCGCCATAATCGCGCCACGGAAGGTTTCCGCCATGTAAGCGCCAAAGATAAACCCAATGGTTAGGATCCCGGCGATAAATGGGCTGACATCGACGTAATCCGGCAAATAAGACGTCCATTCATGGCTAGGGTTCTGCCCCGCCATATACTCATTGAGCCACTCATTCATCCCATACAGACTGTTATTGAGAAGCATTTGTCCGCCATAAAAAATTAGCATCATCAAGACAAGGTCAGGGATACCGCGGATTACAGTCGTATAAAGGGTGGCAACACCACGCAACGTTGAGAATTTTGACAATTTTGCCAACGCCCCGAGCATACCCAGTAGCATGGCAAGACCTAACGAGAGCAGCGCAACCTGAAGGGTCACCCATGCACCTTCGAGCAGGGACCACTCGTAACCTTTCAAATCAATCATATGATTCGGGCAGCACTTTCATGCTGCCCGCCTGCCTATTACTCGCCGTATACGTCGTAGTCGAAGTACTTGGCTGCAATCTCGTCATACACGCCTTTTTCACGCAACGAATCGATCGCTTGGTTAAGCTTCTCAGTCAGCGCTTTGTCTTGCTTGCGTGTCGCAATGCCAAAACCTTCACCAAACCACTCAGGATCGGTTAATGACGGACCAATAAACTCAAACGCATCACCGCCTTCTTTATCAAGCAGGCCTTGCTGCAGTGCTGACGCATCGCCAAGAATTGATTCGATACGGCCTGCTTTCAAATCAAGGTAAGCTTCATCGAAAGTGCCATAGCGAACGATATCGACCGCATCGCCATAGTTATCCGTCAGGTATTTATCATGGGTGGTTGCGCGCTGAACACCGATTTTAACGCCCTCTAACCCCTCTTTGGTAAAGGTCAGATCCGTGCCTTTTTCGGCCACAAATTTGTTCGGGATGAGGGCGTATTTGTTGGTGAAATCGACTTTCTTTTTACGCTCTTCGGTGATAGACATCGCCGCGATGATTGCATCGTATTTACGCGCTAACAGTGAGGGAATGATGCCATCCCAATCCTGAGCGACGATTTTACACTTTGCTTGCATCTCTTCGCACAGCGCATTGGCCATATCCACATCAAAGCCTTTCAGCTCGCCTTCATTGGTGGTCCAACTAAATGGAGGGTACGCCCCTTCGATACCAAAACGTACGACCTTCCAATCCTTGGCTGCTACGGAGGTTGACCCAACCGCGGCCATCACGGCGGCGGCAACTAGCCATTTTTTCATTTTCCTTTCTCCTGTCGTTTTTACGATATTGTGCGGGCTACGCCCATTTGCATGGTTATGCTATTGATATATTTAATTAATAGATTGATGAGATAAACTGCTTCAGGCGCTCAGATTCCGGAGCATTAAACAACTCTTTCGGATCACCCTGCTCCTCGACCAACCCTTGATGTAAAAACATCACATGATTCGACACATCACGCGCGAAGCTCATTTCGTGGGTAACCACCAGCATAGTTCGCCCTTCTTCCGCCAGTGAACGCATCACCCCCAGCACTTCTCCCACTAATTCAGGATCCAGCGCGGAGGTTGGCTCATCAAACAGCAACACTTCTGGCTCGACGGCGAGCGCGCGCGCAATCGCTGCACGTTGTTGCTGACCACCGGATAGATGGCCTGGGTAGTAATCGCGCCGTTCATACAATCCAACGCGATGCAACAATGCCTCAGCTTGTTCAATGGCTTCCGCCTTGGGCACACCCAATACATGAACAGGCGCTTCAATAACATTTTGCATCACCGTCATGTGTGACCAAAGGTTGAAGCCTTGAAATACCATGGCCAGACGCGAGCGAATGCGTTGCACTTGTTTGTCACTGACGGGGACAGGCTCACCAGCACGGTTGTTTTTCATTTTGATCAACTCACCATTGACCCAAATTTCGCCGCCGGTGGGCGTCTCAAGTAAATTGATACAACGCAAAAAGGTGCTTTTCCCGGATCCGGAAGAGCCAATAATAGAGATAACGTCGCCACAATGGGCGTCGAGAGAAATGCCTTTGAGCACTTGGTGCTGCCCAAAGCTTTTTTTGAGTGACTTAACCTGTAGCGCTACAGCTTCCGTCATGCGCTAGCTCCTATCATCCATGAAATCTGTTGTGTTTACGTACCGCCCACATCAAATGCGCGCTTATTATTACTCACGGTTGGGTGAGTGCCTGACTCCTCACCATCGTTGGTGATTAATTCGACATCTTGCAATCGAAAATATCACCCCTCCCTCTAATGAGCAACATTTTGTTAACCTTAAAAATGGAATTATTATAGTCAATATTATTGCATAAAAAGTCAAACGCAAAATTAACTGCTGAAAAAACAACCAGCATATTCGTCACATCGAGATCGTCGACATACCAACAAAGTTACAACTGTCATCTTTCTCTACTCTGCTTCCAACAGCCAACCGTCGGCAGTATGGGCGAGATACAAAAAGGCGAACGTGAGGTATCGCTTAACAATAAGCATAGCGCAGCACATTGTTTTTAAGGAAATAAAGTAGGCGCTGAATAGAAACCCAAACTCTCACGCACGGGTGGTGAAAGCTTTTCAGTGTTAATACGCACCAAGAAGTAACAAAACTGTGAAGGGGCGAACGCTAAGACCATGATGGCAGACAAAAGCGCCCGCATTGTAAGACAGATTAGGAAATAGATAGATCAGACAAGCTCGCGCGACCTGCTTTAAGTAATTCCAATGTCTCTCGCCAACGTTCAGCCAAGCCTGAGGTATCCCTTGCTTGCCACTCATTTAAGGCAAAGTCAGCCAAGGCATAATCTCCCGCTTTGATAGCGCTAATAGATAGCCACTGCCAAAGCATCCTATCTTCTTTTAAACCATGAGAAAGCGCCACTTGAGACGTATCAATCACCTCTTGCCAGCGCTTGAGCTGATACGCCAACATCACTTGCAGCTTAAGGGTTTGTTTATCAGGCGCGCTCAGGTTGATCTCGCTGACCCGATTAAGTGCCGCGACAAGCTGGTTGCTTTGCAGCAGACACTGCACCAACAGCAGTTGCTCATCTCGTGTGGGAACGCGATCCAATTGGCTTAACCCTTGCTGCCAATAAGCCAGCGCTTCTTGAGGTTGGGTTTGTTCGAGTTGCTCTAGCGCCAATGTGCGATACAAAGCAATGTCGGCCCTCGCTCTCGCTAAGTATTGGCGGGCTTGAGAGTGCGATCCGGCATGGGCATGTGCTCGCGCAGCCTGAGCCAACCATTTCGGCGCAACATCGTCTTGCTGAGCCAATGCATCAAAGGTACGTGCCGCGGCGGAAAACTGCGACAAGGCCATTTCGCTCAACCCTTTGGTTTGCAGAGTAAACGCATCTGCATTACCGCTCTTTTGTAGTCGCGACGCATAGTCTATCGCCACATCATAGCGAGATAATGCGTAAGCCGACTGCATCGCCAAACGGTTGGCATGCGGCAGTAATTCATGGTGCTCGGCCATCTGCCGCGCATAGCGAAGGACTTCATCATATTGTTTAACGCGGTAGGCTAAGGTAATCACTGCCGATAAGGCGTCCGCTTCGCTGTCTCTACTTAATGCATTGAGCGCGAGTGCCTGACGATAACTGCGATAAGCCTCTGCCCGTTGCTGTAAATACAAATGCGCTACGCCTTGCAGACGCAATAACTCAGCACGTGCTGAATTATCCAGTGCTGCATCATCCTCCGCGTTCAGCAACGTTTTGCTATTTTGCAACGCCTGCTGATACGCCCCTTGTTGAATCAGACCACTGACGGCATCTACACTGGCGGTTTGTTGTCCGTACGCGGGTGCCAACACCAACATACTTGCCAGCATACAAGCGTGAATCCCCTTACTCGAAAAAGCGCTTCCTAAGCTCGAAATCAGTCGCCGCACCAAACTTATCCATTGTTCAACCATGATGGGATGACTATAACGTAATTTTTCTTTGTCAGCAGCGCTAGCCGTCATGCTGTCTACATTCCTTGGCGTGTGATCGCGTTCCTCGACTCAGTCACCCACTTTCACCCTCGATACTCGCCTGTTTTGTAGCACATTTTAGGCGTGATTTTTAGTAAAAAAATTACAAAACTCCGACATGGGTGGCTTTTTAGGCACATTTGGCGCGCTAAAAAGCGCCGATAACTGGCCGTGGCACGTAAAAAAATTACACGGTAATGATCTAAGTCAACATTCAGAAAATCCTCTATTGTTAGCATGCTGATAACGAAACAGAACACGGCCACAAGGCCAGCGTAAAAACACTATAAAGACTGGCTAAACCACTGTTTCGAAAGCTTTTGCTTTCTGTAGACGAGGAAATTATGGCAACACATGCTCAAGACCGCAGTGTGAGTCACGAAGAAAAAAGCGAATATCAAAAGAAGCACAAGCCGGCTTCATCGTTCGCCTCCCGCGCTGACTACCTGAATCACGAACTACAAATCATGCGTCCGCGCCGTTGGGGGCTAAACCTGCCCGGCCGTGACTTCCGTTTTGAACTTGAAGATCTTGTTCCCGCGCTAGCTGGTACCATCGGCATCATCGCAATGTATTCTGCGGTAATGATGTCATGGGCTGAGGGGCTAACCGCAGCGTGGGATCACATCACACTTGGTAAAGCATTTGCCGTCGAGGTTGCTCGCGTGGAAATGTTAATACCTGCTTTATTGTTTTGTGTGTTACTGTGCGGCTTTATCAACCCCCGCGCGAACTTAGCCGGTAACCACGGTCCGATGATCCCGTTGGTCGGAACCATCGCCTTGGCCGGTGCTCACCCACTTGCTCTCGGTATTCTGATCGGCGTATTTGGCCTGACCTTAAGCTACCTCAAAGGTGGGTCCAAACTGGTAAATCTTACTAGTCAGGGCGTGGCCGGTGGCTTGCTGATTTTCCTCGGCTTTGGTGGCGCAAAAGGGCAAATTGAGAGCCTGTTGGCTTGGGGCGCAGAGATCAACATGGGCTATGTCTCCATCTTGATTCTTGCCGTGTCGATTGTGATTTATGCCTTCTTGGCACGGATTGGTAAGCGCTGGCTGGCGATCCCTGTATGTGCCATTACTGGTGGTTTGATTGCCACTGCACTTGGTGCGGGCTCGTCATTAGAGTTTGTCACCCAACCCGGTATCCCAAACCTTAACCCTGTGTACTGGTGGGGATCGACTGAACAAGGTTGGCAGCTAGGTTTGCCCAATGTATCGCACTTCTTAGCGTCATTGCCATTTGCTTTGCTCGCGGTTGCGATGTGGTCGCCAGACTTCCTTGGTCACCGTATTTTCCAGGAACTAAACTATCCCAAAAAAGCCGAAAAAGTACTGATGGATGTGGATGACACCATGACAGGCTGCTCAATTCGCCAAATGGTCGGCGCCTCAGTGGGTGGCGGTAACATCACATCATCATGGGGCACCTATATGATCCCGGCTGCGATTGCTCGCCGCCCGATCCCAGGTGGTGCCATTATTCTCGGTTTACTGTGTATCGGTGTGGCTTTAATTGGTTACCCAATGGACGTTGCCACTTGGCCTCCAGTGATGACTATCGCACTGCTTTCAGGGGTATTCCTGCCCTTGCTTGAAGCAGGCATGCAGATGGTCAAAGACGCCAAATCAAGTCAGTCAGCCGGTATTTGTATTTTCGCCTCCATGGCTGTTAACCCAGTCTTTGGTTGGGCAGTCACAATGCTTTTGGACAACAACGGCCTTATCGGTGACAAAGAGCGCCCTAAAACGCTCTCAGCGGTTGACCGTCTGGTGATTCCAACCGCCACTGTGATTATTTGTATTGCTGCCATGTTGGCAGTTGGAATGATTCCCGGCATTCCAGCGTTATTGTAATAACTCAGCCCCGCTTACGGACGGGGCAATCCGGATTTAAATCGATGGGTCGCAGGCGTCAGCCATACTGACAAACACTATGACTGAACCTGGTCCCGATAAACTTCTTTTTGAAAAGAGTACAGGTAGGTGCAACATGTCTGAGCACGTTTCTAATGCATGGGAAGGATTTGTTGAAGGTAACTGGAGCAAAGCCGTTGATGTTCGCGACTTTATCCAAAAAAACTATACCCCTTACGAGGGCGACGAATCATTCCTAGTCTCTGAGCCAACTAACGCGACTAGCCAGCTTTGGGCTCGCGTGATGGAAGGCATCAAGCAAGAGAACGCGACGCATGCACCGGTTGACTTTGATACGTCTGTGGTTTCTACCCTGACTTCTCATGACGCCGGCTACATCGAAAAAGATCTGGAAAAGATTGTTGGTCTACAGACTGACGCGCCGCTAAAACGCGCCATGCTGCCTTACGGCGGTATCCGCATGGTAGAAGGTTCATGCCACGCTTATGGCCGTGAGCTTGACCCACAAGTGAAGAAAGTTTTCACCGAGTATCGTAAAACCCATAACCAAGGCGTTTTCGATATCTACACCCCTGAAATCATGAAGTGTCGTAAGTCTGGCGTATTGACTGGTCTTCCTGATGCCTACGGCCGTGGTCGTATCATCGGTGACTACCGTCGCGTCGCGCTATACGGTATCGACTTCTTGATGAAAGACAAAAAAGCGCAGTTCGATTCTCTGCAAGAGAAATTCGAAAACGGCGAAGATCTGCAAATGACCATGCAACTGCGTGAAGAAATTGCAGAGCAACACCGCGCACTGGGCCAACTTAAAGAAATGGCAGCAAAATACGGCTGTGACATTTCTCGCCCAGCAGAAAATGCGCAAGAAGCTATTCAGTGGACTTACTTCGGCTACCTAGGTGCAGTAAAAACCCAGAACGGTGCAGCAATGTCACTGGGCCGCACGTCAACCTTCCTAGATATTTATCTAGAGCGCGACATGGCCGCTGGCAAACTGACTGAAGAACAAGCGCAAGAGCTGATCGACCACTTCGTAATGAAACTGCGTATGGTTCGTTTCCTACGTACGCCTGAGTATGACGATCTCTTCTCTGGCGACCCAATTTGGGCAACTGAATCAGTAGCCGGTATGGGTCTAGACGGACGTACTCTGGTATCTCGTACCAGCTTCCGTTTCCTTAACAGCCTATACACCATGGGTCCAAGCCCAGAGCCAAACATCACTGTGCTTTGGTCTGAAAAACTGCCTGAAGGCTTCAAAAAATTCTGTGCCAAAGTGTCTATCGATACCTCGTCTATCCAGTACGAGAACGATGACCTGATGCGCCCAGACTTTGAGTCAGACGACTATGCCATTGCATGTTGTGTATCACCAATGGTGGTTGGTAAACATATGCAGTTCTTCGGTGCTCGTGCCAACTTGGCGAAAACCCTGCTATATACCATCAACGGTGGTATCGATGAGAAGCTGAAAATCCAAGTTGCGCCTGAACACGCGCCAATGACTGACGAAGTGTTGGACTATGACAAAGTCATGGACCGCATGGATCACCTGATGGACTGGCTGGCGAAGCAATATGTAACTGCCCTGAACAGCATCCACTTCATGCACGACAAATACAGCTACGAAGCGGCGCTGATGGCACTGCACGATCGTGACGTACGTCGTACCATGGCATGTGGTATTGCGGGTCTATCGGTAGCGGCTGACTCACTGTCTGCGATCAAATACGCAAAAGTGAAACCTGTTCGTGACGAAGACGGTATTGCAATCGACTTTGAAATCGAAGGCGAATACCCAACCTTCGGTAACAACGATGAGCGTGTTGACCAAATCGCTTGTGACCTAGTTGAGCGTTTCATGAACAAAATCCGTTCACTGAAAACATACCGTGACGCTGTCCCAACGCAATCTATCCTAACTATCACCTCAAACGTGGTATACGGTAAGAAAACCGGTAACACGCCAGATGGTCGTAAAGCAGGTATGCCTTTCGCACCAGGTGCTAACCCAATGCACGGCCGTGACGAAAAAGGTGCGGTTGCGTCACTGACTTCGGTTGGTAAACTGCCATTTGCCCACGCCAAAGACGGTATCTCTTATACCTTCTCTATCGTGCCGAATGCTCTGGGTAAAGATGAAAACACCCAGCGCGCTAACCTTGCCGGTCTAATGGATGGTTACTTCCACCATGAAAGCGGTCAAGAAGGCGGCCAACACTTGAACGTGAACGTGATGAACCGTGAAATGCTACTCGACGCGATGGAACATCCTGAGAACTATCCTCAGCTGACTATCCGTGTTTCTGGTTACGCGGTACGTTTTAACTCGCTGACCAAAGAGCAGCAGCAAGACGTCATCACTCGTACCTTCACCTCTTCACTGTAAGAGATGACCAAGAGCCCTTCACGCAATAAGGGCTTCTGAAAAGAAAAAACCGCCGGCAATGCTGGCGGTTTTTATTTATCACCCATTTCCCTTTCACGATTTAATCCGCAACCCATCGCAGGGCCAACTAAAGCCCATCCGTTGCTAACGTCGCTTGTTTACTCAGGTGCTACACCACCTCAAAGTGATCGAGTTTGCTATCTAACTCTCGCGCGGAATCAGCCAGTAGCTGGCTTTGTTCGGCAAGGTGAGTGGCCGCACCGCTCACTTCATTGGCCGAGTTATGAATGTTACTCACATTCTGGTTCATCTCTTCCGAGACGGTGCCTTGCTGCTCTGCAGCCGCCGCAATTTGCACCACACGATCGTTAGACTGATGCAAGGCCGCCACCATGTCTTTAAGCTGCTGCTGTGTTTCGAGCGCTGTCGCCACACTCTCTTCACTGGATTGATGGCTCGAGGTCATCGCTTCCGCCGCTTCAATTGCATTGTTGGTCAGCTCCTCAATGGTGCCTTGAATCTCAGTGGTCGACTTCTGGGTACCTTGCGCCAACGAACGTACCTCGTCGGCAACCACCGCAAAGCCACGGCCTTGCTCACCCGCTCGCGCCGCCTCAATCGCCGCATTCAACGCCAACAGGTTGGTTTGCTCAGAAATGCCTTGAATCACTCCGGCCACATCACTGATTTGCATTACACCTTGTTTCACTTGGTTCACTAACTTATCGGCACTGGCAATACGGTCTGCAACCTCGCGAATACTCGCCACCGTACTGTCTAATTTGTGGTTACCCACTTCGGCCATATCGGCAATTTCATTGGTCGCTTGGGCGGTTTGCTCTGCATGGTCAGCCACATCCGCCACCGTTGCTGTCATTTCGTTCATCGCCGCCGCCAGTTGCTCCAATTCAGCGCGCTGCGACTGGATACTTTGCGCACTTTGCTCACTGGCCGACGCAATCGACGACGCCATCGTCGACGATTGTTTGGCTTCGTCATGCGCGATACGTAACGCTTCACGGACGCTGGTCATCGCGGTATCCATTCGACGAGCCAATTTGCCGATTTCATCTTCGCGCGTGTAGCCACATTGCACACGCAGGTCGCCACCGGCAATTCGGTCAAATTTTTCCACCAGCTCATCAAGCGGCATCACGATATCACGGCTCACAAACGCGCCCGCCACCAATAAGATCACCGCTGCGATCAACGTCATTCCCGCAATCTGCCACGCCGAGGCAATAAACTGCTCTTCAATATCGCTCACATGCACGCCTGAACCAATGATCCAATTCCAGCCGTTTACGCGCTTCACGTAAGAGATCTTGGGTTTTAACTCCCCTTCTGGCGATCGCCACGTGTAATCAAGCACCCCACCTTCCGGCGGTTGACTCACTTTTACCATTTCACGCCAATGAAAACGGCCATCACCGTCCGTCAGTGAGCTAGCACTGGTTCCATTCAAGTTAGGCTTGAGAGGATGCGTCACTATGGTGAGATCAGGCTTCAACACCCAAAAATAGTTATCGCCGTCGTAACGCAGTTTATTTAACTGAGCAATCGCCTGCGCCTTCGCGGTTTCTTCACCCAATTGCGCCGCTTGCTGGCGATAGTAGTTCACCACACTTTCAGCAACCTCCACGTTATTACGTAACGAGGCAGTCCGTTCGGCATAGGCTTGATCTTTTTCTTTTGAAATGGTGTAGGCACTGATTGCGCCAAGTAATGCAATGGCGACTAACATAAGTGCAATTAGCTTGTTCTTTACCCTTAAATCACTAATTTTTTTCATTATTGATTCCCAACTTTTTCGGCTTCAACACGTCAACGCAGCAAGCCCTCGACGTATTCACACACATCTCTACCAGTCCATGTCAGTTTTCTCGATGTGTTGCACGTAAGTTTGGGCAGACATAAGAGTTACCTCAATATCGACATGGTTTTTTCCTCGGTGTGATCTCATTGTGATGAGACGAAAAAATGGAACTGTGATCTAAGTTGGTAGGCACTGCAAACGGCGATTCAGACAACTTGCAAAATCGCGAAAAAGGCGCGAATTCCCTTACGTTAAGACGGGGTTTTGTAATAAAATAACGACATAGCAATTCGCAGTCTGGAGACACTTATGTCGGCAGTTGGTCGCATCCACTCGTTTGAATCCTGTGGTACCGTAGATGGTCCTGGAATCCGCTTTATTGTCTTTATGCAAGGCTGCTTAATGCGGTGCAAATACTGTCACAACCGTGATACATGGGACACGCATGGCGGTAAAGAAGTCACCGTCGATGAAATCATGAAAGACGTGCGCGCCTATCGCCACTTCATTACGGCGTCGGGCGGTGGTGTGACCGCCTCAGGTGGAGAAGCCATGCTTCAACCTGAGTTTGTGCGTGACTTTTTCCAAGCTGCGAAAGCGGAAGGGATCCACACCTGTTTAGATACTAATGGGTACGTGCGTAAACACACTCCAGTGGTTGATGAAGTGTTAGACGCCACTGACTTGGTGATGTTGGATCTCAAACAACTGAATGATGAGATCCATGAGAATTTAGTCGGCGTGTCAAACCGCCGCACGCTCGACTTTGCCAACTACCTGCATAAAATTGGCCAAAAGACGTGGATTCGTTACGTGGTTGTCCCGGGTTATACCGACGATGATGACTCTGCCCACCGTCTTGGCCAGTTCATTAAAGAGATGGATAACATCGAGAAAGTGGAGTTACTGCCCTACCACCAATTAGGGGCCCACAAATGGGAAGCGCTCGGCTACGATTACGAGCTGCAGGACGTTGCTCCACCATCAAAAGAAGTGATGGATAACGTCAAAAACATCATTAGTAGTTATGGCCACACGGTCACCTACTAATTAATCCCTTAGATAAATCACGAATAGCCGGCCATTTTGGGCCTAATGCCGATCAGTTAAGCAAAAAATGATCGGTTGAACGATCCTGAGAGGGTGTCAAAATCCGAGTGTTTCTGCACACTCGGATTTTTTATGTTCTTAAGACAAGCCCTCGACCGAATACATCAATTCTCTGCTGACCAACTCAATGGTCTATCCGATCTCC
>NZ_MUFP01000003.1 GCF_001996165.1 Salinivibrio proteolyticus
TAATGCCGATCAGTTAAGCAAAAAATGATCGGTTGAACGATCCTGAGAGGGTGTCAAAATCCGAGTGTTTCTGCACACTCGGATTTTTTATGTTCTTAAGACAAGCCCTCGACCGAATACATCAATTCTCTGCTGACCAACTCAATGGTCTATCCGATCTCCTTTGCCCTGAACTCATTCACCAATGTCTTGAGGACACAGGCGTCGCGACGATTCGTAAGCGTAGGCTCCCCATGGAATTGATGGTATGGAGCGTTGTGGGAATGTCACTTTATCGGCATCTATCGATGAGTAAGGTGGTCTCTCAACTAGATATATTGCTACCGGGCAAGAAACCCTTTGTTGCGCCGAGTGCGGTTATCCATGCCCGTAAGAAGTTGGGGCACAAGCCAGTCGAAGCGGTGTTCAACCAAACTCAGCAATTGTGGCATGAGAAGACCCCACATCCTGACTGGTACGGACKCACTTTACATGCTGTTGATGGCGTAGTTTGGCGAACACCAGATACGGCCGACAACGATAAGGCTTTTAGCCGAACCGGYAATAAAACAACGACGTCAGACTATCCTCAAGTTCGCATGGTCTGCCATATGGAATTAACGAGCCATCTGCTTAACAGTGCTGCCTTTGACTCCGTCTCCGTCAGTGAGGTTGACCTCACCGCTCAGCTTATCGATAAAGCCCCAGATAATAGCCTCACCCTGTTTGACAAAGGCTTTTATGCCTTAGGGCTTCTCCATCGTTGGCAAAGCCAAGGTACGGAGAGGCACTGGCTAATTCCGTTACGAAAAGGGGCGCAATATAAGACATTGAGAAAACTGGGGCGTGGTCAGGAGCTAATTGAACTCTCGCTAACTGCTCAAGCGAAAAAGAAATGGGCTGATGCGCCAGATACACTGGAGGCGAGACTCATTACCACCAAGGTCAAAGGGAAAGAGGTCAAACTGCTGACGTCAATGACCGACCCCAAGCGGTATATAGGGACCGATATTACAGAGCTCTACAGTCATCGTTGGGAAATCGAATTAGGCTATCGAGAGATGAAGCAGTACATGCTTCAAAATAGCCTAACGCTAAGAAGTAAAACACCGGCGTTAGTTAACCAGGAGCTTTGGGGGATGTTGCTCGCCTACAACCTACTGCGTTTTATGATGTGCCAGATGGCGTATTCATTGAACACGGTAATGCCATACCAAATAGGCTTTAAGCAGGCATCAATATTTTTAGTGAGTCAGTTGCAGGTGCTCCCGGCTGTCGCACCTGGAAGGTACCCAGAAGTGCTCCGATATATCCTCGACATGGCAGAGAGCTTTGTACTTCCAGAGAGGCGAGAGAGGACATACCCAAGAGCAGTAAAGAAAAGGCCCAATCGCTATGCGACTAGGCCTTCTAAAAGACGCAACTCAGCTTAATTCACATGCATTANAGTCAGTTGCAGGTGCTCCCGGCTGTCGCACCTGGAAGGTACCCAGAAGTGCTCCGATATATCCTCGACATGGCAGAGAGCTTTGTACTTCCAGAGAGGCGAGAGAGGACATACCCAAGAGCAGTAAAGAAAAGGCCCAATCGCTATGCGACTAGGCCTTCTAAAAGACGCAACTCAGCTTAATTCACATGCATTACGCGCTAGGCGGGCTTTTTTGTGCTCACGGGATGGGCAAGTGCGATTTAGACACCGCCATCAGCGTGGGTGATCACGACCAGCGGTTGACCAAGGCTGGATTGACGCAAGGCTTCCTGCTCCAGCTCGGCACTCAGCAATGGGCTGGTATCCAGCAACGTGGTGTCTAAGGTTAAGGTGAGCGCATCACCGTCCGCACAAAGGCGACTGAGTGGCCGTACGCGGCTGTCTCGGCGGTGGCACAAAATCACCGCCAAACGCAGCAAACGTAGGAGGCGATTGGCACTTTGCGCTGACAAGGCATGTTGGCCATCAATGCGAACCAGTTGCTCACGATAGTAGCGAAGCAAGGTAGCAATCAGCTGCTTTTGAGCGCGCGTAAAGCCGGGTAAGTCGAGATGGGTGATCAAATAGGCCGCATGGTCGCCGTCTTGTTTAAAGCCAATGCTTAAGCCTATTTCGTGCACACAGGCTGCTGCATGAAGCAAGCTACTGGCGTGGGGCTCTGGCACCCAGTCAGGCGGACATTGGTGAAGTAAATCCAACGCCGTTTGTGCCACCGTCATGCCATGCGCTTCATCGAGCTGATAGCGAGATTGAATACTGGCGATGGTGCGCGCACGTATATCGCTGTGGCGCATTGCGGTCATCATTTCATACACCAGACCTTCACGGAGTGCGCCGCCAGCCAGTGTCATGCTGGTGACATCCAAGCATTCAAAAATGGCGATCAGTATCGATAACCCGCTTGGGAAAACCAAGGCGCGTTCAAGCGTGAGGCCGTCAATGTCGAGGGCATCCATTTGTCCGCACGCAATGGCTTGGTCGCGTAGACGATGGAGTTTTTCCAGCGTGATGACTTCATCCATGCCTTGCGTCACCATAATTTCTTGCAAGGCTTGCACTGTTCCGCTGGCGCCTACGCAACAATCCCATCCGAGGGCGCGATAGGCGGCCATATGAGGCGCTAATTCCGCTTTGGCTCCGGCAATCGCGGCATCGAACGCCGCTTGATTGAGTACACGGTCGGCAAAGTAGTCTTCAAGGAAGGTCACACAGCCCATGTTAAGGCTTTGCAGTAGCGCAGGCTCAAATTGTTGGCCAATGATGAGCTCGGTGCTGGCCCCGCCAATATCCACCACCAAGCGTTTTCCTGGGCCGCCCGAAGTATGGGCTACCCCTTGGTAGATGGTGCGCGCTTCTTCTTCACCAGAGATGATCTCGATGTTGTGGCCTAATAGCTGGTTCGCTTTGGCGAGAAACGCATCAGCGTTCGAGGCTCGGCGTAATGCGGCCGTCGCCACCACCCGAATATGATCGGCTTCAAAGTCTTGCAAGCGTTCAGCGAAAAGCGCGAGGCATTCCCAGCCGCGCTGCATGGCTTCGTCACTGAGCTGACGTTGTGCGTTCATTCCCGCCGCTAAGCGGACTTTGCGCTTAATTTTGGCCAGTGTTTGCACACTGCCAGCCACTTGACGCACAACCAGCATGTGAAAGCTGTTAGAGCCTAAATCAATCGCCGCATAAAGCGACGATGTGTGAGCGGTGGTTCCATCACGACGCATGGCGCGACCTTACCTCATAACTGCCGAATGTTATGCCGACTTTTGTGGGCGTCGACGTTGACGGTTGCGGTTGTTGCCGCTGTTGTTTTTGCCAGTATTACGACGACTGTTCACCTGACGCTTGGCAATCTTTTTCGGGGCCGGTAAGTCCGTGAGCAGTGCGCTGCGATCAAATTCGCTGACTGGAATACTGTGTTCAATGTATTCCTCAATGGCGGGCAAATTGATGGCGTATTCTTCACAGGCAAAGCTGATAGAGCTGCCACTGGCACCAGCACGACCGGTACGACCAATGCGGTGGACATAGTCTTCGGCATCGTCGGGCAAGTCGTAGTTAAATACGTGGGTGACTTGCGGAATATGCAAGCCGCGCGCGGCGACATCGGTGGCCACCAACAAATCAATCTCACCTTTGGTGAATTGTTCGAGGATTTTCACCCGCTTTTTCTGCGGAACGTCACCAGTCAGTAGACCAACGCGGTGATCGTCTGCAGCAAGGTGGGCCCAAATCGACTCGCAGCGATGCTTAGTGTTAGCAAAAATGATCGCGCGCTCCGGCCAGTCTTCTTCGATCAAGGTTTGCAGCAACGGCATTTTTTCGTTGTTGGAAGGCTGGAAAAGCTCTTCTTTAATGCGATGGCCGGTTTTTTGTTCTGGCTCGATCACCACATGCTCTGGGTTGGTCATGTGCTCGAAGGCCAGTTCTTGAACGCGATAAGACAAGGTGGCAGAAAACAACATGTTCAAGCGCTTGTTAGCCGCAGGCATACGGTTAAACAAGAAGCGAATATCTTTGATAAAGCCTAAATCGAACATGCGATCCGCTTCATCTAACACCACCGCCTGAATGCCATGCAAATCAATCACTTTCTTCTTGTAGAAGTCGATGATACGGCCGCAGGTGCCGATTAAAATATCAACGCCTTGTTCAAGTGTCTGTTGCTGTTTGTCATAACCTTCGCCACCATAGGCAAGCCCTGCGGTAATCGAGGTATTTGCGAGTAATGGTTCCGCATCGTTATAGATCTGAATGGCCAATTCGCGCGTAGGAGCTAATATGATTGCCCGTGGTTGGTTAGTTTTCCGTGACGCTGGTGCGTCAGTGGTTAACAAGTGATGAAACGTCGCAGCCAGAAACGCCAGGGTTTTGCCTGTCCCCGTTTGCGCCTGTCCTGCAATGTCTTGGCCGGTGAGCAGGACCGGCAATGCCTTTGCTTGGATAGGCGTACATTGGGTGAACCCTTTGGCCTCCAAGCTCTTGAGAACATCGGCGTGCAAGCCGAGCTCGGCAAATTTCTGCTCTGTGATATGCGTCATTTTCATCCGGATAGAATATCAGCTTAGGCTTGCAATACGGAAGCGAATCCAGTCAAATAGTGCCATTATTTACTGGTCGCAATTTAGCCAGTAACAAAAACATGTATTGGAGTAGAAGATGAGCGACAAAATTTTGCAGCTAACCGACGACAGCTTTGACGCAGACGTTTTAAATGCTGCAGGACCTGTACTGGTTGATTTTTGGGCAGAATGGTGTGGGCCATGTAAAATGATCGCGCCAATTCTGGACGAAATCGCTGACGAGTACGAAGGTAAAGTCACCATCGGAAAACTGAACATTGACCAGAACGCAGGTACACCGCCTAAGTTCGGCATCCGTGGTATCCCGACATTGCTGCTATTTAAAGATGGCGGCGTGGCAGCAACTAAGGTTGGTGCATTGTCAAAAACTCAGTTGAAAGAGTTCCTTGACGCTAACCTATAATGTTAAGACGGCCGCCACTGCCTCCCAGTGGCGGTCGTTTTTCTGTCAACTAGACGATACCCCATTTTGGTGCTACCTTATTGCACGGAAATTGTACTTCTGTTCATCTCTCGAACATGCCACTGGTCTCGACACGCTAACTAATTTCAGACCTCAACTTTGACAAACAAGACACTCACCACTATGAATCTTACCGAACTGAAGACTCAACCCGTCTCGACGCTGGTTGCGCTTGGCGAAAGCATGGGACTCGAAAACCTAGCTCGCTTGCGTAAACAGGACATCATTTTCTCGATCCTCAAACAGCACGCAAAAAGCGGTGAAGACATTTTCGGCAATGGCGTGCTGGAAATTCTTCAAGACGGGTTTGGCTTCCTGCGTAGCGCAGATAGCTCGTATTTGGCCGGCCCAGATGACATCTATGTGTCGCCAAGCCAAATTCGTCGCTTTAACCTGCGCACAGGCGATACCATCGCGGGTAAAATTCGTCCCCCTAAAGACGGCGAGCGCTACTTCGCGCTATTGAAAGTTAACCAAGTTAACAGCGACAAACCAGACAACGCCCGCAGTAAAATCCTCTTCGAAAACTTAACCCCTTTGCACGCCAGCGAACGTATGGTGATGGAGCGCGGAAACGGCTCGACAGAAGACATCACTGCCCGTGTGCTCGACTTAGCCTCGCCAATCGGTAAAGGCCAACGTGGTTTGATTGTTGCGCCGCCAAAAGCGGGTAAAACCATGCTGCTGCAAAACATCGCGCAAAGCATCGCTTACAACCACCCAGAATGTGAGTTGATGGTGCTGTTGATCGATGAGCGTCCGGAAGAAGTGACCGAGATGCAGCGCTTGGTGAAAGGGGAAGTGGTTGCATCGACTTTTGATGAGCCAGCGAGCCGTCACGTACAAGTGGCCGATATGGTGATTGAAAAAGCCAAGCGTTTAGTCGAACACAAAAAAGACGTAGTGATCCTGCTGGACTCAATTACTCGTCTGGCGCGTGCTTACAACACAGTTGTACCGTCTTCCGGTAAAGTATTGACCGGTGGTGTCGACGCCAACGCCTTGCACCGTCCTAAGCGCTTCTTTGGTGCGGCCCGTAACGTGGAAGAAGGTGGTAGCTTGACCATTATCGCGACTGCGCTGGTGGATACAGGCTCGAAGATGGACGAAGTCATCTACGAAGAATTTAAAGGTACAGGTAACATGGAACTGCACCTGTCACGTAAGATTGCCGAGAAGCGTGTCTTCCCAGCCATTGACTTCACGCGCTCTGGTACCCGTCGCGAAGAATTGCTGACTAAAGCGGATGAACTACAGAAGATGTGGATCCTGCGTAAGATTGTCCACCCAATGGGGGAAATCGAAGGCATGGAGTTCTTGATTGATAAGCTGGCCATGTCGAAGACCAATGATGAGTTCTTTGACGCCATGCGACGTCAAAACTCCTGATCCGGATCGTAATTGTGAGAAGCACTGTCTGCGGGCAGTGCTTTTTTATTGCCTATTGAGCGATGACTTCGCACAATGGTCTCACCCGACATGGATGTAGCCGGATTGCTACAAGTGGTACAGGATTGCAACGGATGGCAAGATGTTTTCGCGTGTTAGTGCTGATAGCATGCCTAGTCGTAGGCACAATGCCCAGCCGCGCGGCGGTCACGGAGGCGTCAACGCCGAGCGGACAAATCGTGACACAGGCGTTTATTGATGGCCTGTTAGAGACGCCTTCTACCCAGCAAGCCATGGCGATCGCGTTTCAGCGACAAATGGCTGATGATATTGACGGATTGCGTGCTCACCTGCAAAGTCTGTCGCCGCTGATCCAAGAGGCGACCTTGTACCGACTCCTTTCCACACCCACACGGTTAGATAACCCCGATTGGCGCACTTTCTTGCGCGATCTCAGTCACCAGCAACCGCATTTTTTATTACGTCATCAGCAAGACGGTTATTGGGTCACCACCCCTGCTTTCCACTATGCGGCCGCCGCACGTCAGCAATTAAACCGGTATCAGCACGAGCAACTGACCCAAGAGCTCGGCATGCTATTAAGCTATCGCCAGCTGATGATTGCTGATTGGGTGAAACCTGACGACCCTGATTATGCGCGGCGCCGTGATGCCTTGGTGGCGATGATTGGTGACTATGAGGCCAATGGTTTGGCCTATTTGGCCGAGCAATACCTGCATGACCCACGGTTGCTCTGGCTGCCTGACAACGCGATCTTGGCGGTGCTCGCCGAGAAAACGCAGCATCCGGGACTGTACGCGCGATTATGGCGTCGAGGCACGGATGTGTATAGCTTAGAGGCCTTACATGCCCTGAAAGGACAGGTGAGTGATAGCTTTTCGGTAAGCCAAATGATGGCCGCGGCAAGAAACCCCTCTTTGCGCGACACCGCGATTCGCCAGCTTGCCAGCTTGTCACCGTTGCCAGCGCCGGTTGCTGATTTTCTCGTGGCACAGTTGTCATTGCGTCAAGGTGATCAGGTAGCGCAACTGCTCGTCGAGGCGGGTAAAGGGGAATGGCTAACCGGCTTACAAGCCGAGTTGGGCCCGCTAGGCCGTCAGCACATTGCATCTGCGCTGTCGTCGCGCTAATGTCACCGCTTCACCGATCTGGATACCGGTTTGCTTGGTATCATTAAGGCGTTTATTAACCCGTTGAGCCTGATATGAAATTTTCCGATCTGCGCGATTTTATCGACTATCTTGAAGCCCAAGGCGAGCTCAAACGCATCGCCCAACCGGTGGACCCTGATCAGGAGATCACCGAGATTTGCGACCGTACCCTGCGAGAGGGCGGTCCGGCGTTATTGTTCGAAAACCCCGTTGGCTATGAGATGCCCGTGCTTGCCAACCTCTTTGGAACCCCAAAACGCGTTGCGATGGGCATGGGGCGTGAGGATGTGCTTGAGCTGCGAGAGGTGGGTAAACTGCTTGCCTACTTGAAAGAACCTGAGCCGCCCAAAGGCTTTCGAGATGCGCTCGATAAACTGCCCGTGTTTCGTCAAGTGCTCAACATGCCAGCGAAAACCGTACGGCGTCCGCGTTGCCAAGAGGTGGTGCTGAGCGGCGATGAGGTCGATCTGGATAAGATTCCGGTGATGCGTTGCTGGCCCGGTGATGTGGCACCCTTGCTGACTTGGGGACTGACCATTACCCGCGGACCCAACAAAAAACGGCAAAATCTGGGTATTTACCGCCAGCAAAAAATCGGCAAAAACAAAGTGATCATGCGTTGGCTAGCCCATCGCGGTGGCGCGTTAGATTTGCACGATTGGATGCAAACCCATCCTAATGAACCATTTCCGGTGACCGTGGCTTATGGCGCTGACCCTGCCACCATTCTCGGGGCAGTGACACCGGTGCCGGATACCTTGTCCGAGTATGCGTTTGCTGGCTTATTGCGCGGCAGTAAAACCGAAGTGGCCAAGTGTATCAGCAACGATTTGGATGTGCCTGCTAGTGCGGAAATCGTGATGGAAGGTTATATCGACCCCAATGAATACGCGGATGAAGGGCCGTATGGCGATCATACCGGTTATTACAATGAGGTTGAGCGTCACCATGTGTTCACTGTGACGCATCTGACCATGCGCAAAAAACCGATTTACCATAGCACCTACACGGGGCGCCCACCGGATGAACCTGCCGTTTTAGGCGTGGCACTTAACGAAGTGTTTGTGCCGATTTTGCAAAAGCAGTTCCCAGAGATTGTCGATTTCTACCTACCGCCTGAAGGATGCTCGTATCGCATGGCGGTGGTGACCATGAAAAAACAATACCCCGGTCATGCCAAGCGGGTGATGATGGGCGTGTGGTCGTTCTTGCGTCAGTTTATGTACACCAAGTTTGTGATAGTGTGTGACGATGACGTCAACGCACGTGATTGGAATGACGTCATTTGGGCGATTACCACGCGTATGGATCCCGCGCGCGATACCGTGATGGTGGAAAATACCCCTATCGACTCGCTCGACTTTGCTTCACCTGTGGTGGGGCTGGGCTCGAAAATGGGCCTCGATGCCACCAACAAATGGCAAGGGGAAACCGATCGCGAGTGGGGCACGCCCATTGCTAAAGACCCAGACGTGGTTGCGCGCATCGACGCGATTTGGGATGAATTAGGGATCTTAGACTAATCCTATTGGAATGCGCTAGCATTCACCGTTAACGATAAAAACACAGCCCAAGGCGGTAGTGATGCCGCCTCTTATAACCTCATCGGCTGTAGCAAAACGAACAGAGGAACAGAATGTCGATACTATGTGAAGTGACAGCCGTTGAGCCGTTGGCGTGTCACACCTACCGCATTGTCCTGAAGCCGCAGCAAGCGGTGCGTTATCAACCAGGGCAATACGTGATGGCGGTGATGGGCGAAAAAGATAAGCGCCCGTTTTCGCTGGCAAGTAGCCCTTGTCGTCAAAATGGCGGTGAACTCGAGCTGCACGTTGGTGCGGCGGACGAGAATCCGTTTGCGTTAGAAGTGGTTGAGAAAGCCAAAGCCGTACTAGAAAGCGGTGAAGCGGGCTTTGAAATTACTGAGCCTGCCGGTGATGCTTGGCTGCGAGAGAGCGATCGTCCCTTGCTACTGATTGCTGGCGGGACCGGTTTTTCTTACGTGCGCAGCATGGTCGATCACTGTATTAGTCAGAAGATACAGTCGCCGATCTTTATTTATTGGGGCGCCCGTACCCCTTGTCAGCTTTATGCCCATGACGAGATGCAAGCATTGGCGGAACAGCATCCGCACATTACCTTTATGCCTGTTGTGGAGCAAGCTGAAGGCGAGTGGCGCGGTAAAGTGGGCAATGTGTTAGAAGCGGTGATGGAAGATTTTGTCAGCCTTGGCGCTTATGACATTTATATCGCGGGCCGTTTTGAAATGGCAGGTGTGGCACGCGACATGTTCTGTAAAGAGCGCGGTGTGAGTCGTGATCATCTCTACTCAGACGCGTTTGCCTTTATCTGATTGAGCCTTCTTTATCGGCTAAGTAAACAGGCAGGGATTTCCCTGCCTGTTTTGTACTTGAGACACCGAGGTCTTGGGACGGCCTACCTACCGCTGGGCGGCACCCCGCTGGGCCTCGACGCGGCGCTTTACCCACGTTTGGTTAAACCACAGCGCGGCTAAAATCAGTATCCCACCGCTGAGTAGCGGCAGAAGGTCCGCGTCGCGGTTCCAAATCAGCACGTTCACCACAATCCCGGCTGGGATCAGCGCATTGTTCATCACCGCGAGTGCCCCCGAGTTGACCAGCGTAGCGCCCTTATTCCAAAAGAAATAGCCCAGCCCTGACGCGATAGTGCCTAGGTAAATTAATACACCCCACTGGGTTGGCGTAGCAGGCAGTTTGTCGCTGTTGCCCAACAGTGCAAAAGCCAGCACGCCCACCACTAAGGCGCCAAGATAAAACCAACCAAACACCGCATGTTGGGGAAGAGGCGTTTGTTCCTTCTCAATCAGGTATTTGTAACCGACTTGGCCAATCGCAAAGCAAAGGTTCGCCCCTTGCACCACCAAAAAGCCGATCAGAAAGTCTGGGTTGACGGTGGCGTAGCGGATCACCACGGCGCCGAGCACCGCCATCGCGGCGGTGACCAGATACCACGCGCTAAACTGACGCTTCAAGGCATCGTAAATCAATGTGACGTAGAGCGGGGTAAAGACGGTAAACAGCAGCACTTCTGGCACTGACAAGAATAGGAAAGACTGATAGAAGAAGCAGTACATGATGCCGAGCTGACATGCCCCGACCAGCATCAGTTGAGCGGCAAAGGCCGGCCTTACTTGGCGAGGACGCAAGAAGGGTAAAAAAACCAACCCAGCGAGTACAATCCGCATCAGGACTGCGAAATAACTGTCCACTTGGCCGGCGAGATACACCCCAATCAAACTAAATGAAAAGGCCCACAGCAGTGTGACCCCGCTAAGATACCCCATGACTCGGTTCCTTCGATATCGTAAATAAAAAGGCAGTGTACCGTTTCATTACGGGGACGCAATTGGTTCGCTGAACACAGTGCAATAAGGTCAAAAAGAAGGCGGATTGACCGCCTTCATCGCCCTGTGTGACGCCAGAGATTAGTCGCGGATCGGCACCATCAACAGATCGACCGGTGTTTTGTTGATAAGCTGCTTGGTAGATGAGAGCAGTGAGCTCCAAAAGTCTTGGTGATGGCCAACGACAACCAAATCAATTCCCATGTTTTGAATCGATTCTGTGATCTCTTCAGCAAGGTCGCCGCTGCTAACCAGGGTATGAGTCACTGGCACCTGTGCGTTGCCCGCCAGTTGATTTAGTTTGTGCTGAGCTTCTTCAATGACGCGGTTACGCGATTCGACCAAATTAATATCGATAAGTCCGGTATAAAGCTCGGCGTAATTCACATCGATGTGGACCAGTGATAATTTCGCGCCGACAGCTTGGGCAAGAGAATCGGCTTTGGCAACCAAACGTTCGCTGTCTTCCGACAAATCAACAGCAACCAAAATATGCTTATATGACATAGAGTTATCCTTTTTATGTGAGGTTGTCATCGCAGTCTAGCGAGCTTGCGTATTAAAAACAGTCACTGCGATCGCATTCCGATTAAGAATTCGACAATGATGTTTGTCATAAATTCGGCAGATGACTCTGCACCACACACGTTTGTCGGCGATATCCGCTTGAAAAGGGACGTGCTGCTGGTCAGAATGACAGCTAACCCCAAATAAAGAGGACGTTTTATATGTTAGCACCCGCCATGGTTGACAGGCTCAATGAGCAGATCAATTTGGAGTTTTTCTCATCAAATCTATACTTACAAATGAGTGCTTGGTGTGAAGACAAAGGATTTGAAGGCGCTGCGCGATTCCTCCATAAGCACGCGCAGGAAGAAATGCAGCATATGCAGCGTCTTTTCACCTACGTGAGCGAGACTGGTGCGATGCCTATTTTGGGCTCAATCGACGCACCGCGCCACGAGTTCGCATCATTGGGCGAAGTGTTCCGTGAAACCTATCAACACGAGCGTTTAATCACGGAAAAGATCAATAGCCTAGCGCACGTTGCGTTTACAACTCAGGATTATTCAACCTTTAATTTCCTGCAGTGGTACGTGGCTGAGCAGCACGAGGAAGAAAAGCTGTTTAAAGGCATACTCGATAAGATCGAGTTGGTGGGCGAAGATGGCAAGGCCTTGTTCTTTATTGATAAAGACTTGTCTGCCATGGCTCAAGAGGACTCATCGTCAGTGATGGACGGCACCGCAGGGCTGTAAGTTTATCTTTCTCCCTCGGCCGCCTCACTGGGTTGCGGAGGGAGATGTATATGAACGGTGATATCCTAATTGTGGCAGTGTTTGCCGTCACATTGGTTAATTTTGCGCGCTACTTGTCTTCACTACGCGCACTGGTTGTGATGTTACGCGACGCCAATCCATTGCTTTATCAGCAAATTTGTCGTGGAGATAACAACTTTTTCTCACTCTCACCCCAAGGCGATATTTCTCGTCAAAAGCGCCTGTACCAGTACATTCGTAGCCAAGAGTACTTGCACCATCATGACGAGCTGTTTGTGGGTAAGTGCAATAAAGTTCGTCACCTGTTTATGCTCAATGTGGCATTGTCCGGTGCCTTGCTCGCGACCTTTTTTCTTGTCGCTTTTGCGGGCTGGTAAGCGAACGCTCTCATATCCAACAAAATGCTGACTCAGGTCAGCATTTTTTTTGTTAGGCTGACAACATTCTGAGAAAAACCGTCTGTTGAGGAAAGCATGCAAAGCCTGATTGACTGGTGGCAGGCCCTACATCAAGCCGCCGCGTGGGAATGGATTTCCGATGTGGTCACTTTAACTGGTYTTAGTGCTATCGCGTGGGCGATTTGGCATGTACTGGTGGGGCGACTCAAAGCGCTGGCGGAAAAGACCATTACCCGCTGGGACGATATTATTTGGCCGGCTATCGATACACCGCTAAGTACGCTGATTTGGCTATGGCCTGCCTCGCACTCCATTGAAATTATCATTGATAATACCGCTGGCGATGTCTCGCTCAGTTGGCTCACCTTGGTGCAAGACTTGGTGGTGGTGTGGGTGGTCATTTGGATTTTGCTGCGCTTGGTCAACAGTGGTGAAGAAGTCATGATTGAAACTGGCAATCGTGATCACACCACCATCAACACCATGGGTAATGTGCTGCGTGCGCTGTTTGTGTGCGTGGGGATTATTTCCCTGCTGCAAAGCCTCGGGGTCAGTGTTTCCGGCCTACTGACCGTTGGTGGGGTCGGGGGTTTAATTGTTGGTTTTGCCGCCAAGGACTTGTTGTCGAACTTTTTTGGTGGGGTAATGATTTACTTTGATCGCCCATTTAAAGTGGGCGACTGGGTACGCTCCCCCGATCGCAACATTGAGGGCACGGTGGAAAAAATTGGTATTCGCATGACGGTGGTACGCACCTTTGATTTGCGCCCTTTATACGTGCCCAACTCGGTATTCAGTAACGTAGTGGTGGAAAACCCCTCGCGGATGCTGAATCGCCGCATTTATGAAACCATCGGACTGCGCTATCAAGACGCCGATAAAATCAGCGCGGTGATTGATGATGTGTATGCCATGCTGGAAGCCCACCCAGACATCGAGACGCGACAAACCTTGATTGTGAACTTCAACAGCTTTGGGCCACACTCGCTCGATTTCTTTATTTACACCTTCACCAAAACGGTGAACTGGCAACGTTATCACCGTGTGAAGCAGGACGTACTACTGCAAGTGATTGGTATTATTCATCAGCACGGTGCGGATATTGCCTTCCCAACCCGTACGTTACATATGGACCCCGGTATGATTGAGCAACACGCAGGTGCCATGATGGCACCGCCTGAGGTGCAGGCGCGTTAAAACACGCTTGCCGCTCACGTGCGGGCTGCTACAATGCCGCTCCCACAGGGTGAGCAGAGAATAAACAGGTAAGCGTGTGACTGAGTATGATGTAATTGTGATTGGCGCCGGTGCGGCAGGATTGATGTGTGCGGCACAAGCTGGCCAACGTGGCCGCCGTGTTTTGGTGGTGGACCATGCCAAAAAACCGGGCCGCAAGATCCTGATCTCTGGCGGCGGGCGCTGCAATTTCACCAACTATGACGTCACCGCCAATAACTTCTTGTGTGAGAACCCGCACTTCGTCAAATCCGCATTGGCGCAATACAGCCAATGGGACTTTATTGGCCTAGTGGCCACCCATGGTGTGGCCTATCACGAGCGTGACCACGGCCAGCTATTTTGTGATGACAGCGCCAAAGATATCGTTAACCTGCTCTTGGCTGAATGCGACCAAGCCACCATCAGTCAACGCTATCGCTGTGAAGTGCATGATATCGTGCAAGAAGAAACCGGCTTTTGCCTTAAACTCAATGGTGAGCCGGTACGCTGCCAGTCGTTGGTAGTCGCCACGGGCGGCCTTTCGATGCCCAAGCTTGGCGCTACCCCCTTTGGTTACCAGCTTGCTGAGCAATTTGGTCTAAAAGTGCTGCCCACTCGCGCCGCCTTGGTGCCGTATACCTTGCACCAAGAAGACAAAACGCGCTTTGCCGATATTTCCGGGGTGTCGGTGCCATGTTCGATCACCACTGAGTCTGGGGTGTGCTTTACCGAGAATCTGCTCTTTACCCACCGCGGTTTATCGGGACCGGCGGTATTGCAAACCTCCTCGTTTTGGCAGCCGGGCGAAGCGGTCACCATCGATTTACTCCCCAGTGAGTCGCTAAAAGACGTGCTGGTGGCGATGCGTGATAAGCACCCCAACCAAACCTTAAAAACCTCACTGTCTCGCCTATTCCCCAAACGCTTGGTCGAGGTCTTGATTGCGCGCGATAGCTTGCCGGATAAACCGCTCAAGCAGCTCGATGACAAACAGCTCGATCAACTTCATCACTACTTTCACCAGTGGTCCATTGCTCCAAACGGCACTGAAGGTTACCGCACCGCAGAAGTGACGCTTGGCGGGGTAGATACCCACGCAATTTCCTCGAAAACCCTTGAAGCGCGAGATATTCCCGGCCTGTATTTTATCGGTGAAGTGCTAGATGTTACCGGCTGGCTCGGCGGCTATAACTTCCAATGGGCCTGGAGCTCCGGCTGGGTAGCCGGGCAGTATGTGTGAATGTGCTGTGACAATAAAGCGGCGTTTGAGATAGGCTTTTAGGCTCGAACAGTATTTCGTTAGAGGAGGGTTCTTTTATTCAACAACGCCTATATGGCTCGTAAAGGCTTTCACCATTAAGTAATAGCAAGGAAGTATCAATAGGTAGTGTTGATCTCATCATCTTCACAACCGAAGGATTAGTCGAATGGCTTAAGCTATATAAACATCAATCAAGTAGAAGCTTGATCAGTTCAAATAGTTAATCATCGGTCATCTACTGGCAAAACTTATTCGTGTTAATATGTTTGGCGTTGCTAAATAACGGATCTGGATAGCTTATGGATATAAAACACGCAAGTGGTTTTTCCTTTCTTGAAGAACACGACCCACTTTTTGTTGAGCTCGCGTCGGGGGCAGAGCGTGTTTTTTCAAGCGATCCGAATACAACGTTAATCAAACTCAGACAGCTAGGGGAAGCTCTGGCACAACACATTGCAGTACTTACTGGTATTGAGTTTGATGAGAAGACTACCCAAGCCGATCTCTTATTCCGTCTTAATCGTGAACTGAGGTTAGAACCAGTTATACGCGAACTTTTCCATACCCTCCGCATCGAAGGCAACAAAGCGACTCACCAGTTCCGAACTCAACACCGAGAAGCTCTTGACGGCCTTAAGGTGGCTAGAGCTCTCGCGATTTGGTTTCATCAATCTTTTGGCAAACAAGGCTCAAGTTTTAAACCAGGGCCATTCATCCCGCCCTCGGATCCCAGTACCCAACTGCGTCAACTTCAGTCTGAAATTGAGAAGCTTAAAACGGATCTCACCAATGCCAATATAGAGTTAGATTCCAGCAAACAACTGAATGACTTAATCAAGCAAGAAAAAGTAGAGTTTGAAGCGTTGGCTTTAGCAATGGATGAAGAGTCCAAACAACTTGCTGAGCTAGCCAAAGAACACGAGCTGGCATTAGCTGAACAGAAAAAAGAATACGAAACCAAACTGCGGGCTCTTCAGAAAAAGCTAGAGTTGCAGGATGAAAAAGCCTCGGCAGCTCAGAAACAGAAAGCAAGTGCTAATGCACGCAGAGCAAGCCAGCATATTGTTTTAAGCGAAGAGTTAACGCGTATTCTGATTGACCAACAGCTCATGGAAGCGGGTTGGTCTGCGGATAGCCAAGAGCAAACCTATCAAAATGGTGCTCGCCCAGAAAAAGGTGTTAATAAGGCGATTGCAGAATGGCCAACAAAATATCACGCTGAAGGCGGCAGAGCAGACTATTTGCTGTTCCATGGCTTAATACCAATCGCTGTGGTAGAAGCAAAAAAAGAAAACACTAATGTCGCGGGTAAGATTCCTCAAGCAGAGCGTTATAGCAAAGGTTTTCAGCTCGAGGGTCAAATGCAAGGTGCGTGGGAAGTTGAGGAACAAACGGTGGCATGGCCAGATGAACTCGATGGCCACTACAAAGTACCATTCGTCTACTCCTGCAATGGTCGCCCATATATCCCACAGCTTGCGGAGCAGTCTGGGACTTGGTTTCGTGATGTGCGTGACTTTAGTAATACTAAGCGTGCTTTACAGCAGTTCCACACGCCTGATGGTTTAATTGACTTGTTGAAACGGAGTAAACAAGAGGCGGAGCAAGTTTTACAGCAAGAAGGCTTTGCGTATCTAAAGCTGCGTGATTACCAAGAAAAAGCAATTGCGGCGGTAGAAAACACATTAGCTCAAAACATTCGTCGCGCGCTACTGGCGATGGCGACGGGAACAGGAAAAACACGAACCATCATTGGTTTGATGTATCGTTTCTTAAAAGCAGAGCGTTTCAAGCGTATCTTGTTCTTGGTTGATAGAACAGCTTTGGGGCAGCAAGCAATCGATTCATTCAATGAAGCACCACTGGAGCAAAACCAAACCTTATCCAAGATCTATAATGTTGCAGAGCTAGGTGATATGGCCGCTGAAGCTGAAACTCGGGTGCAAGTGGCCACCGTTCAGGCGATGGTGAAGCGTATATTTATGGGCGATAACCCACCGCCAATGGACCAATTTGACTGTATCATTGTTGACGAAGCGCACCGAGGCTACACCCTAGATCAAGAAATGACTGAAGGAGAGTTAGCTACTCGAGATAACAGTCAGTATCTCTCAAGTTACCGCCGAGTACTCGATTACTTTGATGCTGTTAAAGTTGGTTTAACCGCTACTCCAGCGAAGCATACCAGTGAGATATTTGGTAAGCCTGTTTACACCTATTCCTATCGCGAAGCAGTCGCCGATGACTGGCTGATCGACCATGAGCCGCCGATTCGTTACGAAACGCTGCTGACTCAAAAGGGTATAGCCTTTGAAAAAGGAGCCCAAGTCTCTGCGATCAACACCCAAACAGGTGAGGTTGAATCATCAGAACTGGACGACGAACTAAAGTTTGAGGTTGATGCGTTTAACCGCAGAGTGATCAATGAGAACTTTAATCGAGTCATCTGTGAGCAACTGGTACAGGAACTTGACCCATTCGGTGACGAAAAAACCATGATCTTCTGTGCCACGGACCTACATGCCGATATGGTGAAACGTCTGTTAGACACGGCATTTAAAGCGCTTTACAACGGAGAATATAATCAAGCTGCAGTAGCTAAGATTACTGGCCAAAGTGACAAAGTCGATAAGCTCATTCGCCAATACAAAAATGAGCGCTATCCGAACATTGCTATTACGGTCGATTTACTGACGACAGGTATAGATGTACCGAAAATAGCTAATCTTGTTTTTCTTCGTCGCGTAAAGTCACGGATTTTGTATGAGCAGATGATCGGGCGTGCTACTCGTCGTTGCGATGAGATAGGCAAGACTGTATTCCGCATTTACGATCCGGTAGATATTTACGCCGCGCTGAGTGAAGTCAACACCATGAAGCCTTTGGTGAAAGATCCGAATGTCACAATTGAACAACTTGTTGATGAGTTGACGGATCCAGAAACGTTGGATAAAGCACTAAATAGTCCAGGAGAGCAGCAAGGTGAATCACATGCGGATGTCATTCTTAGCCAACTGAGTCAAAAACTCATGCGTGTATTGCGTAAGGCCGAGAAAAAATCTGAATCAACACCAGAATTGAAAGAAAAGTTAGGTGAATTACAGGAATTATGGGGAGTAGAGCCTAAGATGCTACACAAATATTTGCATCAGTTAGGCCCCAAACAAGCTGCGCAGTTTGTGAGCCAGCAAAGTGGCTTGCTAAATCAATTGGCCGAGGTATCGTTGCTGATTGGCAGCGAACGTAAACCTTTGATTTCCAACCACGAAGATGAAATCCGAGACCGTACTCAAAGTTATGGCGCTTACCAGCGTCCGGAAGATTACCTTGATAGTTTTAACCAATTCATCAAAGAGCAGTTAAATCAATCAGCTGCATTATCGGTAGTGGTAAACAAGCCAAGAGATCTAACCCGAGAGCAGCTTAAGGATGTGCGCTTACTTCTTGATGGCGCGGGATATGCCGAGGCGAAACTACAAAGCGCGGTACGCAACCAAACCAACCAAGATATTGCAGCCAGTATCATCGGCCATATTCGCCGAGCGGCTTTTGGTGAGCCATTAGTACCATTTGAACAACGTGTCGCTCAGGCGATGGATCGGATTTACACCAATCATCAGTGGACACCAGCACAGCGCAAATGGCTTGACCGACTTGCCAAACAGCTTGTGCATGAAGTGATTGTCGACCGTGAGTTTGTTAACCAACGTTTTGCCGATCATGGTGGCGCCAAGCAGTTAGATAAAATTTTGGTAAACCAATTGGATACCGTACTCGCTGAGCTGAGTGAAGCTATGTGGCCAGTACAAAGCGCCAGTTAATCAGCAACCATTTAAATCACTTGGCGCATCTTATCGATGAGTTAAGAAAGAGAATTAGGAAACAAAATGACTAACGATAATATCGTACAAAAACTCTGGAACCTCTGTGACGTGCTGCGCGATGACGGTATCAACTACTCCGACTATGTAACTGAACTAGTACTGCTACTGTTCATTAAGATGGTGCACGAGAATACCGAAGCCGAAATATTGGATAAGCATATTTTGCCAGAAGGTTGTCGCTGGACGGATTTGAACGGTAAATCAGGCATTAACTTGCTCAACCACTATAAGCAAATGTTGCTCGACCTCTCTAAAGACACCGATCCGCTCATTAGTGCGATTTATGCCGATGCACAAACCCGTTTGCGCGAGCCTCGCCATCTAGAGCAGCTCGTTAAATCACTCGACCAGATTAAAGATTGGTTTAGCGATGAAAAAGATGGCCTTGGCAACCTATACGAAGGCTTGCTGCAAAAGAATGCCAATGAAACTAAATCCGGTGCAGGGCAATACTTCACACCAAGAGTGCTAATTGACTCTATGGTACGTTGTATCAAGCCTCAGCCAGGAGAAGTGATTCAAGACCCTGCAGCCGGTACAGCAGGCTTCTTAATTGCCGCTGACCGCTACATGAAAGGTCTGACTGATGATTATTTCGATCTCGATGCTAAGCAGCAGGCGTTTCAAAAGAACAAAGCATTGATTGGTGTGGAGCTTGTACCGTCGACGCGTCGCCTAGCATTAATGAACTGTTTGCTGCATGGCATGGAAGGTGATGATGAAGGCGTGGTTCACTTAGGGAACGCCTTAGGTCAGGTAGGTGCAAACCTAGAAAAAGCGGATGTAATTCTGGCCAACCCACCATTTGGTACCAGCAAAGGCGGTGAGGCGTCGATTACTCGCGATGATTTGACCTACCCAACGGGCAACAAGCAACTGGCTTTCTTGCAGCATATCTACCGCAATTTGAAGCCGGGTGGACGCGCTGCAGTGGTATTGCCTGATAACGTGCTGTTTGAAGCAGGGGTCGGAACGGATGTTCGTCGGGACCTGATGAACAAATGCAACCTCCACACTATTTTGCGACTACCAACCGGCATTTTCTATGCCCAAGGAGTTAAAACCAATGTGCTCTTTTTCACCAAAGGCAGCGCAAAGGACAAGTTGCAAGAGGAAAACTGCACAGAGAATGTGTGGGTATACGATCTTCGTACCAATATGCCTAGCTTTGGTAAACGCAATCCATTTAATGACAGCCATCTTGCGCCTTTCGAAAAGGTCTATGGTGAAGATGCCAATGGCCAAAGTCCGCGCCAAGAGGGGGATTGGTCATTCGATGCGTTTGAAATTGAAGTCGACAAGTCCGCTAGCGAAGAAAACCAACACGTTGATAACGATTTAGCTCACAGCCGCTGGCGTTGCTTTAGCCGTGATTGGATTCGTCAAAGCAAAGGCGATTCTCTTGATATTAGCTGGCTAAAGGACAAGGACAGTGTCGATGCCTCAAGTCTTCCTGAGCCTAGTGTGTTGGCAAAAGAAGCCAAGCAACAATTGAATGATGCTTTGGCTGAAATTGACAACTTGCTTGCAGAACTTGGCGAGGAAGTATAGTCATGTCAGAAGTTAATTTTCCATCTGACTGGGTAGCTTGCTCAATCTCTGATGTAGCCCAAGTTAATCCCAAAAAAATAGATGCAGAACCAGATACAACATCTGGCTTTGTACCAATGGCCTTAGCTCCGGTTTCATTTTCTGATTCATTGCGTTATGAAGAGAAATACTGGAAAGAAATCAAGAAGTCTTACACTAACTTTCAAAACGGAGATGTTCTCTTTGCCAAGGTAACACCTTGTTTTGAAAATGGTAAAGCAGCTATTGTTGATGGGTTGCCCAATGGTATAGGTGCAGGAAGCTCGGAGTTTTATGTCTTAAGACCTCATACTCCTTACTTCTTGCCTGAGATTTTATTTGCGCTAATCAAAACACAAAAATTTGCGAATGATGGTGCGGCAAATATGACTGGGGCAGTTGGCCTACGACGTGTACCAAGAGCCTTTGTTGAAAGCTTTGATGCTCCGATGATTCCAATAGCTGAACAAAAAGTCATTGCCGAAAAGTTGGGCAACCTGCTAGCGCAAGTTGAAGCGACCAAAGCTCGACTAGATAGTACGCTCGAAACGCTTAAGCAGTTCCGTCAATCGGTGTTGGCTGCTGCAGTTAGTGGGAAGTTGACGGAGGATTGGAGAGCAGAGAATCCTTCGCTGGACCCAATTGAATTAAGCGAAGTCGGAGCCTATTGGTCAGAGCAATATAAGAGCAGTGGAAAACGACTTCCAAAATTGAAGCTGCATGAGACTGAAGCTTTAGACGGACTACCAGATACATGGTTAGATACTAAAATCGGGCATGTTTTTGATGTGCATGTAGGTGCAACGCCTAGTCGCAGTAACCATGATTATTGGGATGGTGGTATTCATTGGGTAAGCAGCTCAGAGGTTGCTTTTTGCCGGATTTCATCAACCAAAGAGACAATCACAGAATCAGGGCTTAACAATACTTCTACTAACCTACACCCTCCAGGTACAGTTATGCTAGCGATGATTGGGCAGGGAAAAACTAGGGGACAGGTTGCAATACTTGATATAGAGGCTTGTCATAATCAAAACACGGCGGCACTTCGAGTACCTAAAGGTTTTGCAGTTTCAGAGTTTTTATACTTTTTTTTGACAAAGCAATATGAAGAGACACGAAGAGTTGGTGGTGGTAATAACCAGAAGGCTTTGAATAAGAGCTTTGTGCAATCCTTGCCACTCCCGTTGCCCCCACTAGAAGAACAGCAAGAAATCGTCAATCGTGTAGAAAAGCTCTTTGCTGGCGCAGATGCCTCCGAACAACAAGTCAACCAAGCTCTAGAGCGTGTTAACAACCTCACACAGTCTATCCTTGCCAAAGCTTTCCGTGGTGAGCTAACTGAGCAATGGCGCAAAGACAATCCTGAGCTAATATCGGGCGAGAACTCTGCCGAGGCATTGCTTGAAAAAATCAAAGCTGAGCGGGCTGCTGTGAAGCCTAAACGTAAAAAAAGGAAAGTTAACGCATGACTGAGAACCCGCAGCGAAGCGAGCAAGAGACGCTGATTGGTCAAAAGCGCGGCTTTAGTGACTTTGTCGTTTATGTTGATGAAAGTGGTGACCATAGCCTGACATCTATCGATCAGGATTACCCTGTCTTCGTGTTGGCGTTTTGCATTTTTTATAAAGGGCACTATTTATCTAACGTTGTACCCCAACTTCAACAGCTTAAGTTTGACTACTTTGGCCACGATTTGGTGATTTTACATGAGCATGAAATCCGCAAAGAGAAAGGTGATTTCACCACATTCAAAAATCGAGCGGACAAAAATCAATTCCTAGGTCGTTTAAGTGAAATCATTGACGAAAGTAATTTTATCTTGGCTTCTTGTGTGATTGAGAAGAATGAGATACGTAACCCTGAAGAAATGGGTAACCCTTATCATATTGCTCTCAAGCACTGCTTAGAGACTTTGTATGATCTGGTGACAGAAAAAGGTCAGCAAGAGCTTGAGACTCATGTCATCGTAGAGTGCCGAGGCAAGAAGGAAGACAACGAGCTCGAGTTGGAATTTCGCCGAATCTGCGATGGTGAAAACAAGTACCAGCGAGATTTTCCCTTTAAGATCCGCATGGCGTCGAAGACTTCAAACTCGGCTGGGTTACAGTTGGCAGATTTAGTGGCAAGACCTATTGGTAGGCATGTAATCTACCCAGCTCAGGTAAACCAAGCATTCGATATCTTGCAGAAGAAATTTTACTGTGAAGGTGGCCGATGTGCAGTTGGTCAAGGCTATGACCAATGGGGATTAAAGCATTTTCCGTAGTATTTGAGAGGGGCTGTACTAAGTTTACCAGCCTCCAGATAGCGAAAAACCTCGATGATACTCACCGAGGTTCCGACGCCGACCGGGCACTCCCAATCCACTTGCGCTTAGTATAGTGGACAGCCCAGAAAAAATTCAAGCACTATCTTACCACATTGCGTGGTAAATCATTTCCTCATAAGCGCGGGGTGATGACGCAAGCGTAAAGGATAACACTCGTGAAGTTACTCTCGTTAAAGCTGAACGGTCAGTACAAAGGGCTTAAAGATCAGCATTTTGATTTCTCTCGAACTCAGGGAAACATCGTTGCATTAATCGGTCTCAACGGTTCTGGTAAATCGCAGTTACTTGAGTTAGTGGCGGAAATATTTGGCTATTTAGAGCGTGATTTACGCAAAGATTTTAAATGTCGCAATTGGTTCCCATCACTGGCCATCGAAATTTGTTATACCAATCAACCCTATGACTCTGAAGATCACGTTAACCGTTATTCTGTCAACATTAATGAACAAGGTGCTGTAACTATCTATTGCGATGACATATTGATTGATCTGGATAGTGACGGAAGCTCAGGGATAGAAGAACAGATTTTACCAAGCCAAGTTATTGGTTATTCATCAGGTTTGAACGAGAACTTGCAGCGTGCTTTCATGAAGAATACGGTGCAATACTTAGACGTAATGAATGCTAGGCGAGCTTGGGAACGACGACTATCTTCAATCAATCAATCTCGAGATGAAAAAGGGAAGTACCTAACCGAAGAGGATATCGATTTAATTGGTCGTCAATCTTCAGAGGCATATAATTACTATCAGACACGATACCCATCAATATTTCCACACTTACCACAAGGCTCAACAGTAGCAGATATTACCGATATTGGTCTGAGGGCTACCCCTCTCCCACGTCTTAAATATTTTGACCAAGATACGACTGCTTTAATGTTGGCAAGCATGGGAATGTTGCCAGAAGAAGTGCAGTTGCGCGTTTGGCAAGGCAAACAGCGCTTCAACAAAATTCATTCCGTTACGTTTCGTTATGATCTGCGCAAATTCACTCACGATGCGGGTGCACTATTGGACATCGCCAAGCTGATTGAATGTTTAGCTGATAGTCCATCCTGTAGCTTTCAGCCGTTACCGAGAGTGAGTAAAACCTCAGAAGAATTTTTTAACCAGTTCGAATTGGACTACCTAGCGGGCGAAATCACGATTGATTTTAGTGACTATCGTGTGCAAGAGATTTTGGAAAGTAGCTTTTTTACTTCACAAGTATTATTTGAGAAGTTATATCGCTTGCACCTTCTGGCGGCAGAATTTTGGAAGGGTGAAACCAAGCGCGAGCTGAGACAAGATAATTTCGACCGTTCAGCAAAAAGACCACAGAAGTGGAAGTCGCCAATTCACGTTCTATCGCTCAAGTTGACGGACGGTCATCAGTGTATAGAATTTGATGACTTATCCGACGGTGAAGCTCAGCTGATTCAGATTTTATCCGTAGGTTATATCTACAAAGACAGTAGAGCATTGTTTTTACTTGATGAGCCGGAAACTCACCTCAATCCATCCTGGCGCACATACTTCCATTCTTTTGTAGAAGGTGTTGTAGGCGAAGATAATGAGAAAGGTCAGCTATTCATATCGACCCATTCACCTTTTATGGTTTCTTCACTTAAGAGAAGTAATGTCTATCAATTTCATCGTTCTGAAAACGGTTCGATAGATATGAACATGGCAAGAAATGAGACCTATGGTGCTTCGTTTGATGTATTGATTAAAGACCTGTTTGAGCTTCGCTCACTCATCTCTCAGAGTGTGATAGATGAAATCCGAGAGCAGCTAAAGTGTGGCGATAGTCACGCCGCACAATGGATAGAGCAGAACCTAGGGTTATCAGCAGAAAAAGCTTATTTGATTAGGAAATTAAGCCAGTAATGTTATTTCGTTTATCACTCAACACACCTAAATTCGAGGTGTTCAGGCTGTTGAATGCTGAACTGTTACACTTCCTTGAACATTCACTAAATAAGAATGACTTTGATCGAGGCCTATTCACTCAAGGTGATATTGGTCAATCTTGCTGGGATAACGCGAGAGAGAACGATGCTAGAGCAACAAAAGACTTAACGAGGGATAAGTTTGAAAAGCTATTTATTGCCTTAAACCAATCAGGAGAAGCGATTAAACGACAACTGTTCGAAGCAATGCGTGACCAGCAAAACATGAGAGACTTTTTCACAGCCCCGAACAGAGATCTCCTTCTCTTTCTTCCACAACCTTGCTTTGTTGCTTTGAAAAAAGTGGCAACTCATCTGTACTGCGCAACGAAAGATTTGGGGCCAATAATTGCAGCATCTGGTGGTAGTGACATTATGTCTCACTTCAATGCGTTCCGCGCACATGCTGTTAATGGAAATGTTTGTAAGGCTTGTGGGATGGAGAAGCTTGCTGTTTTTAGGGCTGGAGTGGTAGATGGAGATCAGTGGCGTGCTGATTATGATCATCAGCTTTGCAAGTCCAAATACCCTATTTTTGCTGTTCACCCAGATAATCTGATCCCTTTATGCGATGTCTGCAACCAAGACGCCAAGAAAGCAAAGGATTTATTCAGAGATTCAGATGGTCATGAGCGACTTACCTTCTATCCATTCAATGAAGAAGCGAAAGAATTGATTTCAATACAATTTGAAAACTTGCGAGATCCTGAGCCTACTATCAAAGTTAGGTGGGCAACACGTGATGATGAGCTTCTTAACAAGCTCGACACGTGGGACGAGGTTTATGAAATACGAAATCGAGTGGAAGGCCAGTTTCGCTCGCTGGAAGCAATCATTGAAGATGAAATTAGCCCAATGGATCAAGCACACCTTGAAATGAGAATACGAGATGAAGCACGCCCCAAATCGATAGATACACTGAAAAGAAAGGAGTGGGCGTTTTGGTATCAGAAGCTATTTTCGGTGCTTGAACAAATCGATATGAGCCCCTTTATTGCTAAATGGGACTTTGTACAGCAGCAAGCCTCTGATGGAGGTGACTATATTATGAACGATTAGGTTTTCCTGAACGATAGCTTTTATCGCTGATTTACAAGAGTCCGAGTGATGAAAAGTCTATCAAGTAATGACCCCGCCAACGTCGTATTGCTTGGCAAACTTGCCGCTGAACAACTGAATAAAAGGGAGCTGTCCGTTATAAACCTCCTCTCCACCAGCCCAAATTCAAATTTATCTCAAGCGAGATCAGATGTTTGCTTTTGTGTTGTTTGCAACAAACTGCCTATCATAAGCGATGGTTGGTTTATGTGATCTTTATTCTAAATATTCTCTAGTTGACTGTTTTTTGTCTAAAAAATGGCAATCTTTGTTGCGCGCTGTTACATTAGCGCGCGCTTGCCATGTCGGATAAAAATTATCCGGCGCTGTGAACCCGCGACGCGCAGGATGGGCTCGCGGTACCCTAGGGACGGGGTGACGGCTGTTCACTATTGCTACCTCGGTTATCGGGGAGTTTGGAATTAACCTGTCGTTGCTTTGAGAGCCGTTCCCATGCAGTTATCACTAAAACAAAAATTAATTGGGGCATGCTTATCTGCTGTATTGCTGATGGCCGCCTTTCTCACCTGGCTTGCTGTAAGCCAAATTCAAGCCCAAACCCAGTCGAGCATCTATAGCCGCGTCAGTGGTATCGCCGATGCGGCGACCGAGTCGATCAGCGGTTGGGTGCAAATCCGTGCTGATATCACCAGTGCCTTTACCGATTACACCAGCAGTAGCCATCGTGTGAGCTATTTACAGCAAGCGCGTGAGGCCGGTGGGTTTGACGATATCTATTATGGTACTCCCCAAGGCGCCATGTATCGCTCGCGCCCAGAACGCAACCGCGATGATTATGACCCTCGCGCCCGCCCGTGGTACAAGCAAGCCGTGAGTGCAGGTAGCCCGATTATTACCACCGCCTACAGTGATGCGATTACCGGTGCGATGTTGGTGACCTTGGCCGAGCCGGTGCGTCGTAACGGCGAATTAATCGGTGTGGTGGGCGCAGATGTGTTGATTGACCAGCTGATCCGTGACGTGACCCAATTAAAAGTGGGCAAAAATGCGAACGCGATGCTGTTAGGCGCCGATGGCACCTTCCTCGCCCACAAAGACAAAGCGCGCTTGCTAAAACCGTATCGCAGCTTGTCTCCTGAGCTGAATGAAAACCGCGTGCGTCAGGCGTTGGCACAGCAATCGCTGGTGGAACTGCCTGTCGATGGGGTTGATAAACTGTTTTATTTTGCCTCGGTTCCTAACACTGATTGGGTACTGGCCATTGAGCTGGATAAGCGCACCGAATACGCCAGCCAGCGTAATACCTTGTTCAATCTGGTGCTAACCGCGGTGGTGATCACTTTGTTGGTGGCCGGTGCCGTGACGTGGTTGATGCACGTGTTGTTCCGTGACTTGCTCAATGTATCCGCCGCGCTAGAAGAAATTGCCTCCGGTGAAGGGGATTTAACCCAGCGCCTTGAGCCACACAGCAATGATGAAATTGGCAAACTCGCCAACAACTTCAACCGCTTTGTCGGCAAAATGCACACTATGGTGTCGCATTTGCGCCAGCTGTCTGGCTCGCTCAAGCAACAAGCCGAGCTAACCGCAGCACAAGCCGAAGAGCGCTCTACCCGGATTGGTCATCAGCAAGATGAAATCAATATGGTGGCGACCGCTATTCATGAAATGGCCTCGGCGACCCAAGATATTGCCGGCAATGCCGATAATACCGCGCGCACCGCCCAAGAGACTGAAAGCGTCGCCAACGATGGCGGCCAGCAAGTGGAGCAAAGTAAGCACTCGATCACCGAGCTTGCCCGTGAAGTGGAAGCGGCGACCGGTGTGATTGGTGAGCTCGACCAGCATGCGCATAGCATTACTAGCATCTTGTCGACCATTCAAGAAGTGGCCGAGCAAACCAATCTGCTGGCGTTGAATGCCGCGATTGAAGCAGCACGCGCCGGTGAGCATGGCCGTGGCTTTGCGGTAGTGGCCGATGAGGTTCGGATTCTAAGCCAGCGCACTCATGCTTCAACCACCGAGATTCAGCAGATGATTGATACCTTGCAGCAGGCAACCGGTCGCGCGGTGACCATGATGCAAGACAGCCAGCAGCGTGCTCATGCCAGTGTCGAAGATGCTAGCGCGGCGAACGAAAGCTTGAGCCAGATTGTCGCGGCGGTGAGCCAAATTAGCGATATGGCCACCCAAATTGCCTCGGCAGCGGAAGAGCAATCGAGCGTCACCGCGGAGATCACCCGTAACTCAGAGGGCATTCGCGATGTGTCCAATGAGCTATCGACCGAAGCGGATGAAGCCGCGCGTCAAGCCGCGACGTTATCCGAGCTTTCTCATAGCCTCGAGCAAGAGATCAGCCGCTTTAAGCTGTAGCCCATAAACGACGTAAACGCCGAGCATGGCAGCGCGCTGTGCTCGGCGTTTTTTTGTTCACGCGTTTGGCGTCAGCACCTTGGGGGCGGGGAGCGGTGTAGTGTGATGGTGGCGATCGGCCTCGTAGCTCTCCATAAAGTGGACAAGAAAATGGTCCAGCTGCGTGGCGGCGTTCACGTCGCCTTGGCTTCGTAGTAATGCACTCACCGCTTCACTGGTACACAGGTGTCCCGGTGGCTGGTTGCGCCTAAGCGTATATTGCGAGGCGGCAGTCGACGGCAAACTGACCCGCGGCAGACGGTTGAGCCACGGGCTTTTATTGAGCATTTTTCGCGCCTGCTGCCAGGTTGCATCCAGCACCACAAACTGTAACGGCGCGCGAGAAACTGACCTATCCGCGCAAGAGATAGACCGAACCGCGTCAGCGAATAGTCTATCGGCGGGGACGGCATCATCACTGGGAAACAACAACCAAGGTGACACATCACCGCGCGCCCAGCTGTCGAGCAAGGCTTGCGGTGGTTGTTTGCGTTGCCAAATCTCTATCTGAGTGTGGGGTAGCGCCGCTTTAACCAGTTTGCCGGTGTTGGATTGGCGCGCCGCTTCGTTTTCGTGCATCACCAGCACGCATTGCAATTGGCTTTCTAGCGGCCAATAGCAGTGACAGATACAGTGATAGGTAAAACCGCACTGGCGGCAGGGCGAACGGGCCATCAGACTCTCCTCAAGGTGTCAGGTTGCTATTGTGCGCAAGTCCGACAAGGAATGCGAGCCCGCGTGGCACGGGCACGCGCGTCTGCGTTATTCTTCTCCCAATACCGCCCCTTGTTGGGTGGCATAGATGCCATCGGCAAATAATGCGGTGTCTGAGCCATCCGGTTTGGGCGCGCGAGGCGCAGTGCTGGGGTTGAGTGGATAACGCTGCCCATCAAATCGCATCACATGGTGGCCGGCAGGCGCACCGCCACCACCGACCGGCACGACCAAATCATGCCAACCCTGGCTTTGGCTGCGAGCTAATAAAAGGGGCACATGCACCAGTGTCATGCGGCTATTAAACTGCCAGCCTTGCGCCTCGCCTTTAAACACCAATAAGGTGCAGCCGCCACTGCCACAGCTGTCGGTCAAAACCAACAGCTCAGGCTGCCCGTCTTGATTGAGGTCGTGGGTAAGCCAGCGATAAGTGAGTGGGCCGGATTGACCGTTATCGCGAAGGTAGTCTCTGAGTGCTTGTTCAACGCGCGGGTTTTTCTCGGCGCTGCCTTTAACGCCGGTTTGGTTCGATACGTTCACGGCATCCCCGACTTTGAGCCTTAGCGTTAACCCGTCGTGACCCAGTGAATAGGTGTTGCCATTAAAGGTTTCCTCGGAGGCGGTGAGGGTAAACCCGTTGCGTGTATATATGCGCTCAGACACCACCATCTGCTCACCGCTGCGGGTGGTGAGCACTTGCACTTGATTTTCTCCGACCGGCTGCCAAATCCCGGTTTCTTTGGTCACCGTTTCCCCTTGCGGGTGGTAAGTGGTGATGGCGCTATGATCAGGCAGCAAGGTAAGCTGTGTGGTTAAAACCGGCTGACCGGGGCTTTGACTTTGCCCTTGATATTCGCCCGCCCAATGCTGCGAGTGATCATACGAGGGCAGCAGAGCACAGCCTTGGTAAGTGCGTTGGGACGTTTTTAGGGTCGCGCGCCAACCGTACAAGGTGGTATCACTTTGCTGGCAGCCAGTTGCGGTTAGCGTTAATGCGGCATTGCGCGCACGGAAATGGGCGGTGCTGTCATCCATCTGCTTTCCTGTCAGCGGTATCTCTTGGCTATCCCCGTCGCTTTCCCACGCCATATTATGTTCGCCAACGGCGGCGGACCACATGCGTGGTGATTGTCCGTCCGCCAAGACGGCGTGGCGGGGTTGCGCGCAGCTATTGAGTTCGGTAGTGACTAGATTGATACGCGTCATGGTGACTGACGCAGGGTAGTCCGCGCTGAAACCACGGCTTTCCACTGGGGTAAAGAAGCCTTCAAATTCACCATACACAGGCCCACCCAGTTGATCGAGTGCCGTGCGTTGCTCATGGCTTAAGTTCAGCCAGTATTGCTTTTGACTGCCACAGGGTGTGAAGCTGGCCGTTTCAGGGCTGACAGAGACCATACCACTGAGCATAAACGGGGTCGGTGTATGGCTGAGCCCCGAGTCTAGCGTGTCACTGCGATGCCCCAGTTCAACAGGGCCTTTCGATGAGGTACAGCCGACTAACGTGAGTAGGCTAGCGGTGGCGATCACCAGTAAGCGATGGGGACGTTGCACACGACACTCCTTGTGAATAATGGGCTCGTGCCAGACTTGCACCGACACACACTGACGGGCAAGATTGCCGACAACTGTATCGAGTGAGAGTGAGCCAACATGGGTTATTGGTTATTTAAAACAGAGCCAGATACGTTTTCGATAGACACCTTAAAGCAGCAAAAGGTTTCATGCTGGGAAGGGGTACGCAATTATCAAGCGCGTAATATGTTGCGTGATGAGGTTAAGGTAGGCGATCAGGTGTTGATTTACCATTCCTCTTGTAAGCATGTTGGAGTGGCTGGTGTGGCGACCGTGACTCGCGAGTGTTATCCCGACCATACCCAATTTGAGCCAGACAGTGGCTACTTTGACCCTAAAGCCACGCTAGAATCCCCGCGTTGGTTTATGGTGGATGTGGCGTATCAGCGTCATTTACCGTTGATTACGCTGGCGCAGATGAAGCAAAACCCTGCGCTGGCTGAGATGCCGTTGGTGAAAAAAGGTAACCGGCTGAGTGTGATGCCGGTTACCGCAGCGCAATGGCAGGCCATTCTGACGATGGCGGGGGAGTCGTGCATCGTCAGATGACATCCTTGGCTCACAGTGTGAGCCAACCGCTTAGGATTGTGGTGCGAGCAGATGCGCGTTTAAGTAGCGTGCAACTGCCTCATCGGCGTGGCTGCCAATAATTGCGTTGTCCGACAAGGTGGCTTTGACGCGCGCTTGTGCGGTAGCCATCACCAAGCCGCGACCGGCGGCGCGCAGCATCTCGACATCGTTCATGCCATCACCAAACGCGATACAGTCGGCCAGATTGAGCTGATGACGACGCGCGACTTCTTCGAGTGCGGCTCCTTTGGACACCCCATTGCCCATTACTTCCAAGCAGAAGGGAGTCGAGAAAGCGATACTGATGCTATCGCCGTATTGCGACAAAAACTGATGCTCATATTTGAGTAAGTGGTCGTGATCATGACGAATAAAGAAAATCTTCGCGATGTTATCGACCGGTGGATTCTCCACATCAAACTCTTTGGCGTTAAAGCCAGAGTCTTGGTGATAGCGTGCGAGCTCTTCATCCATTTTGCTCAACAGCCAATCATTATCGCGATATAGGTGAATGGTGACGGTTGGGTCGTGCTTCACCTCGTTAATCAGGTTTGCGACGATCGCGGGATCAACGTTGTGCTGATACACCAGTTGGTCATTGCTGTCGTGTACACGGGCACCGTTAGAAGTGATCATGTAAGCAGGGATCCCCACGGTTTCACGAATGCTTGCCACATCAACATGATGACGTCCGGTGGCGAACACAAAGTGAATGCCTTGCTGGTGGAGTTGTTGCAGCACCTGCTTGGTATAGGGGGCGATACGGTGCTCGGGGGTTAGCAAGGTACCGTCCAAATCAGAAGCGACGAGTTTGTACATCATGTCCTCATTGGTTCAGGCGATCATAATCACAGTATGCTCTGAGTCTACTGCAACTTATTGGGGTTAAAAAGGGAACAGTATCACTGTCTTTTTTCCGCTTTTACTCGCCAACATAGCGCGAGAAAAAGGCATCAATCTCACGCAGTGCTGTGACTCTGTGATTATCCGTTTCGAATAAAATTTCATGCCGAGCACCGTCGAACGTTCGCCATTGGCTGGATTGACCGGCTTGTTTACGCACGGCGTGAAATTGCGACATCGCTGGATTAGAAACGATCAATTCTTCGCCCGCTTGGCAGATAAACGTCGGGGTGGTCAGCGAGGGAGCAAGGGCCAGACAGCGCGTCCCCGCGGCTAATCCTTCCGCTATCCAACGCGCGCTGGGCCCACCGATTTGTAGCTGTGGTTGGTTGATATAAAGCTGGCGAAACCACGCATAACGGGCACGAGAATGCGTGAGACGATTTTGCTCAAAGGGTACGTGGCGATAGCCGACTTGGCCGGGTCCAAAGCGTGGAGGATGTTGATAGCGCGCTAAGGAGCGACATAACCAAGGTGCGATACGTCCAAGCCAAGGGCTCACTTGCACACCAAACATGGGGGCCGTCAGCGCGATAGCCTGCACAGCCCCCGGATACTGGTGGGCGTATAAGGTGGCAATTGCCCCGCCCATTGAATGGCCGAGCATAAACCAATCATCATAATGACGGTGGGCGCGGACTTGTTGCATGAAGGTCGCCACATCCGCGACATAATCATCAAAGCGTTCGACATGGCCCAGATCGCGTGGCTTTAAGACCAAGCGTTGAGACAAGCCTTGGCCGCGGTGGTCAAAGCTGTAGACGTCATAGCCCATCTGAAAGAGATCGTAGAAGATCTCTTGGTATTTCATCACGCTTTCAATCCGGCCATTAATCACCACCACCGCTTTGGTGTGCTTGGGGTGAGTAAAACTGCACCAATGCAGTCTCAGGCCGCCTTCGCCATGAAATGTGCCTTGTTCGCGCTGTTGCCAAAAGGGGGTAATGGCGTCTTTAAAGGCATCGGTAAATTGGGCTTCCCGCGCCATTGCGTCAGGGTCAAAGGCCGCCGGTTTATCGGCATGAGCTGGGGTTGTCATTGTCATTGCTTACCATCGCTGTGATAAAGCTACTATAACCGCCTTCGGGTAGGGATGAAAATGACGGGATAATGAAAAGAAAAAGGCAAGCATGGCTGCATGCTTGCCGAAATCATCCCGCTGGGGGAATTACTGATTGAAGTTGTAATACGTTTCTGCGCCGGGGCCGACAGGCAAACCTAGCACAAAGACCCAGACGTAGAACAAGATGCTCCATCCCACCATAAAGATCATCGAGTAGGGCAGCATGGTCGCAATCAAGGTGCCCATACCGAGGTTTTTCACATAACGGGAGGCGACCGCCAGAATCAGGCCAAAGTAGCTCATCATCGGCGTAATAATGTTGGTGACGGAGTCGCCAATCCGATACGCCGCCTGAATGGTTTCTGGGGCATACCCCACCAGCATCAACATAGGCACAAAAATCGGTGCGGTGATAGCCCATTGCGCGGACGCCGAGCCGAGCGAGAGGTTAATCAGGCCACACATCAAGATGAAGGCAAAGAATAATGCTGGCCCGGTTAAACCGATGGTCTGTAAAAAGTCAGCGCCGCCGACCGCAATCACTTGGCCAAAGTTGGTCCATTTGAAGAAGGCGACAAATTGGGCGGCGAAAAATACCAATACGATGTACATGCCCATAGCGCTCATCGACTTAGACATTGAATCAATCACGTCGCGATCGTTATTGATGGTGCCGACGGTGCGACCAAATACAATACCGGGAACGGCAAAGAACACCATGATAAAGGCAACAATCCCTTTCAAAAACGGTGACCCTGCCACTTCACCGGTTTCTGGGTGACGAAGTGGTCCCCACTCTGGGACGATGGTCAGCGCCAAGATACCACTGACAATCAACATCGAAATGCCGGCATTACGAAGACCGCGCTTCTCGTCCTCACTCAGTTTGCTGGCAGAGGCAGCGGTGACATCTTCCGAGGCTTGGTTGTGGTCATATGCCCCTAACTTGGGCTCGACAATTTTATCGGTGATCCACGCGCCGACAGAGGCGATAAAGAAGGTGGAGACAAACATGAAGTACCAGTTCATCTCTGGGCCGACGCTGTAGTCTGGGTCAATCATTTGTGCTGCCGACTCGGTGATCCCAGACAATAAAGGGTCGACCGTGCCTAACAATAAGTTCGCCGAGTAACCGCCGGACACGCCTGCAAACGCGGCGGCAAGGCCAGCCAATGGATGACGACCCAATGAGTGGAAGATCATTGCGGCAAGTGGGATCAGAACGACATAACCTAGCTCCGCAGCGGTATTCGACACGATACCGGCAAACACGATGGTAAAGGTCACGGTACGGCGCGATGCCCCCATTACCAGCCCGCGCATCGAGGCCGACAATAGCCCCGAATGCTCTGCGACCGATACACCCAGCATGGCTACTAGCACGGTGCCGAGTGGGGCAAAGCCTGTAAAGTTTTTCACCAAGTTGGTGACTATCATTTGCAAGCCTTCGGCGTTTAGTAGGCTTTGCACATAAATCATGCCATCAGCGGCACGTCCTTTCGCGCCCTCAGGGCGAGGGTCGGCGACGGCAAGATCAAAGTAACCGGCAATACCGGACGCGAGTAGAATCGCGACACAGAAGATTGCGAACAGTGTCACTGGGTGAGGAAGCAAGTTGCCGAGCCATTCGACGGTATCGAGAAAGCGCGTAAACAGCGTGCGCTTGTGCGGCCCACCTTGTTGCTCAGTGGTACTTGAGTGCATGTCATCGTCTCCTTGGTTGAACTGCATTTTCCCGTCTCTGGGAAAAGGAGGCCGGATGTTAATTGTTTTTTTAACTATATTGCAAGATTAAACACTAATTTTTAACTCAATAACCCGATCCGTGTACTGGTTTTATGGATAAAAACTGACATATTTGACTGTATCTTTGCGCATTTGTCGGTTATCTCACCGTAAGTTCGCGTAATATGTTGGGAGCGTCTGACAACCTGAAGCGTAAAAAGGTGTTAACAAATGCAGGATGATTCTTCCCAAGGGCATATCGACTATCTCGATGGCTTACGTGTGCTGGCCGCCCTGTTTGTGGTGGCGATTCATGTATTGGGCCCCTATCGTATGGAACTGGGTCAAATTCCAGACAGTGATTGGCTGGTGGCGGTAGGACTCAATACCGCCAGCCGCTGGGCAGTACCGGTGTTTATCATGATCTCGGGCTTGCTGTTGTTGTCGGCGAGTAAACCCTTTAACTGGTCACACTTTTTGCGTCGGCGGGTGATGAAAGTCGTGGTGCCTTTTGTGGTGTGGTCTGGCGTGTTTGCGGTGATTGCGGGGCTTTCAGCGCAAGGCTTTTCCCTAGCGACCACGCTCTCGACTCTACAAGCGGCGCCATGGCATGAAACCTATTACCACTTGGGCTTTTTCTATTACTACATTCCCTTGCTGCTTTGGGTGCCGGTGTTGCGACCAGCATTAGCTCGTTTGCCGTCTGCCGCCGTCGCACTGGTCGGCTTACTGTGGATTGGCGTGACAGCTTGGTATTTAGCCGGAGGACAAGGATGGTGGCGTAATGACTTCATCTTGTATGGCGGCTATTTATGGCTAGGTTTTTGGTTGCACCAGTACCCGCGTGCTCGGGGGTTGTGGTGGGGCTTGGGCCTGGCGGCACTGGGTGCAACCATGTATCAGGTTTTAGCGACCAGCCTTGCCCACCAACGCTATATCACCCAAGGTTGGCTGTCATACACCACGGTGAATACCGTTTTAATTAGCGCCGCAGTGTTTCTGGCTGTGCGTGCGTTGATGGCGGGGCGGGCAAGCCCGGCATGGCTCGCGAAACTGAGTCGTTATAGCTTGGGCATTTACCTTCTCCATCCGCTATTTTTGTGGCCAATACGTGCTTATTGGCCCACGTTATCGCCGGCGTGGTGGTGGATCCCAGTGCTCACTCTGTATGCCTTCAGTGGCGCCGCCTTAGTCACGGCGTGGCTGCAGCGCCACCGAGGCACTGCTTGGCTGGTTCCTTGATGGGCGGCCAAGCGGTCAGACGTGTAGGGTTAATCTGTTGGTCAAGATCGCAATCGTGATAGACCCGCCATCCAATCGACACAAAAACCGCCATACTGTATAAACTGGTTAGTGACCAGCGAAGGGAGAAACCATGGATGAAGTAGCAGTGGTGATCAAACACAGTCGGCGTTTAGAAAGCCTGCTGCGTCAGCATTACCACGCGGATGGAAAAGGCTTGCATCAGCTTATCGATAGCTGCCAAAAACGTTTGCCCAATGATGTGATCGGCAAGCTGCGTTTTGTGGCGACGATCCGCAACAAAGTGGTGCATGAAGAAGGCTTTGAAGTGGACGACTTACGCCAATTCGTGTCCGTGTGCAAAGCGTGTGAAGCGGAGCTGGTCCCGCGCAGTCATCGTTTGATTTGGCGGCTGGCAGCCGGTCTTATTTTTCTCTTTACTGCCGGCGCGCTTTGGTTTTATGCACAAGTATGGCCTCAGTGGAGTGGCTAACACCAAAGGCGAATGGCGTTGCTTTCTCTTACCATCATTTTTTCTAACTGGATCTTGTTCTCACCAAGGGTAGCTGGACATCTGCCCAACGCGGCATAGACTTGGCGTCCTTGTCGTGAAAGGAATGATAATCATGTGGAGCTGGTTCGCTGTCTGTTGTTCTGGACTGCTACATATCTCCGCAGCCTACCGTGGTCCTCGCTGGCAGTTTTATCTGTTTAAGCCGCTCACTATAGTGCTGCTGGTACTGATTGGCAGTACCCAGATTACCGAGTCGACTTACGCTCAGCTCGTGCTCTCGGCACTGCTGCTTTCGCTGGTCGGTGACATCTTCTTAATGCTGCCCAAAGATCGGTTTGTGCAGGGGCTCACCAGCTTTTTGTTTGCCCATATCGTCTATACCGTCGCGTTCTGGTATCAGTTTGATGGCCATATTGTGTGGTGGTTGCCGTCCTTGCTATCCGGGCTCGGGATCATTGTCTTTTTGTTATTGCTGCCCAGCCTCGGTAAGTTAGCGTTGCCAGTGGCTGTTTATATTGCCGTGATCGTACAAATGGCTTGGGCGGCCGGCGAGTATTGGCTCAATACCCACTCGACGCCCGCAGCATTGGCATTTGGCGGGGCCATTTTGTTTATGATCTCAGATACGGTGTTGGCGTTTTCACGCTTCAAAGGTGAATTTCGTGCTTCTCAGGCAGTGGTGATGACGACCTACTTTATGGCTCAAGCCCTGATCACCGCGTCAGTGATTTACGCATCGTGAGGCGACGGGGTGGAAAAGGTCTATCAAGCCAGTAATACACTTGAAGCACACAGCCTGAAGGGGTTGCTGGCGAGCCATAATATCCCGTGTTTGCTAAAAGGTGAGGCCTTAAGCGCTGCAGTCGGTGAGCTGCCGACCGACGTACAAGGTGTCACGCTTTGGGTGGCACCAGAGCATACCCATCAAGCGCGCGTGTTACTCCAAGAGTACGAAGCACAAAGTCAGACGCGCTGGGTGTGCGGTCATTGTGGTGAGGATAATGCGGGCAGTTTTGAGTTGTGCTGGCAATGCCAACACAACCGTGATGACTAGCTCAGACCATATATTTTCGACGAATATCGAGCAGCGCGAAAATACCAAAAATCAAAATGGACCACTTCTCCCAACGCGTCATCGCAATTTTATCGCCAAACGCGCCTAAGAAGATCAGCATCTGCAATCCATGCATCACCAATAAAAAGCCAGTCATAATATACAGCGCCATCGCGGCCACGCCCGGGAAGGGGTGAAACATATTGGCAATCAATACCAACCAGACAAAGGCGATGGCAGCTTTAGCCAGAATAATCAGTGCTTTCATGCATCCTCTCTAAAATACAGTCGATAGTTGACTTGGCCCGCGGATTTATCTCGGTGCAACCGCCAATTCGCCGGTGCATCGTGCGTGCTGAGTTCATTCTCGGCTTCGACATAAATACAGGCATCGGGTGACAGCCAACCTTGCGATTCTAGCGCATTCAGGGTGTCTGCCAGTAATCCTTCTCGAAAGGGAGGATCAACAAAGACGATATCAAACGGTTCACCCTGATGGCCTGCGCGCAGTTTGGCTAAGGCGTCGCCTTGTACCACATTCGCCTGCGCTGCATGTAACTGGGTGAGGTTGGTGCTCAGCTGTTTGGCCGCTTGAGGATTCATTTCGCAAAATGTGACCCATGCAGCACCGCGTGAGAGAGCTTCAAACCCCAACCCGCCGCTACCGGCAAAAACATCCAAGCAGCGGGCACCAGGCAGATAGGGGGCTAACCAGTTAAACACCGTTTCTTTGACTCTGTCTGTGGTGGGGCGCAGGCCTTGCGCATCCTGTACTGCCAACTTACGGCCACGCCAGCGGCCAGCAATAATTCTCACAGTACCTGCCGCACGTGATGGCGAAGCAGATGAAGGTTTCCGGGAGGCGCGTTTAACCATAGATTTTTTGACCGTAAAGAAGGTGATAGACTATGCCGATTCGGTAATGTGCCGCTGATTGTACCAAGCATGCTTTAGGATTTGCCAATGGCAGAAAAAAAGAAACGTGGATTAATGTCGTGGCTGGGTTTCGGCCGCAAAAAAGAACAGCCAGAACCAGAACAAGAATCGCATACTCAGCCGTCAGACGTGGCGGAAGACGCGGTGGAGTCAGCCACATCGGTTGATAGCCTCAATGATCAGGCTGCATCACAAAATGAACAAGAAAGCCTTGCGCCTGAGGTAGAAAGCGACACGCATACCGTGCCAGAGCCAGAGCCAGAGCCAGAGCCAGAGCCAGAGCCAGAGCCAGAGCCAGAGCCAGAGCCAGAGCCAGAGCCAGAGCCAGAGCCAGAGCCAGAGCCNNGAGCCAGAGCCAGAGCCAGAGCCAGAGCCAGAGCCAGAGCCAGAGCCAGAGCCAGACTCACACTCACAATCTACTGCGATTCGCGAGCGGGAAAAACCGCAGCGCGAAGGCTTTTTTGCCCGCCTAAAACGTGGCTTACAAAAAACCAAGACCAACTTAGGATCTGGGTTCTTTGGCCTATTTAGTGGCAAAAAGATCGATGATGAACTGTTCGAAGAGCTTGAAGAACAGTTGCTGATTGCCGATGTGGGCATGGAAGCAACCACCAAAATCATTGATAACCTGACCGATAAAGCTAGCCGTCGCGATCTGAAAGATGGGGAAGCCCTGTATGGCATTCTCAAACAAGAAATGGCGCAGATGCTGGAAAAAGTCGAACAGCCGCTGGTGATTAGCGATCAAAAGCCCTATGTGATCTTAATGGTTGGCGTGAACGGGGTGGGCAAAACCACCACCATCGRCAAGATGGCGCGTCAATTCCAAGACCAAGGCAAATCGGTGATGCTAGCTGCTGGTGACACCTTCCGAGCCGCCGCTGTCGAGCAACTTCAGGCTTGGGGCGAGCGTAATCACGTACCTGTGATTGCCCAGCACACCGGCGCTGACAGTGCCTCTGTGCTTTATGATGCGATTGAGGCGGCGAAAGCCCGTAATGTGGATGTGGTAATTGCCGACACCGCGGGACGCTTGCAAAACAAAGCCAACTTGATGGAAGAGCTGCGTAAAATTGTGCGTGTAATGCAAAAACTGGATGTTGGCGCGCCGCATGAAGTGATGCTGACCCTTGATGCTGGCACCGGACAAAACGCGATCAGCCAAGCGAAACTGTTTAATGACATTGCGCCGCTAACCGGTATTACCCTCACAAAATTGGACGGGACCGCCAAAGGTGGCGTCATTTTTGCCGTGGCTGAACAATTTAATATTCCCATCCGCTATATTGGGGTAGGCGAAGGCATTGAGGATCTTCGCACCTTCAATGCCAATGACTTTATCGAGGCCTTATTTAGCCGGGAGGAGTAACCGTGATCCAGTTTCAGCAGGTCAGCAAAGCCTATCGAGGCGGCCGCCAAGCACTGCAAAAAGTGAATTTCGACTTGCCTAAGGGTGATATGGCGCTACTTACCGGCCACTCTGGCGCGGGAAAGAGCACCTTGCTGAAGCTGATTTGTGCCATTGAGCGGCCCAGTGATGGGCAGATTTTTTTCAATGGTCATGATATTTCTCGGATCCCTCGTCAAGATGTTCCCTTTTTGCGCCGTCATTTAGGGATCATCTTTCAAGATCACAAGCTATTGATGGACGCGACTGTGTATGAAAACGTCGCGCTCCCTTTGCGTATTGAGCAACAGTCAGACAACGAGATCAAAAAGCGGGTTTCGGCGGCGCTGGATAAAGTCGGCTTACTGGATAAAGCGCGTTGTTATCCTATTCAGTTGTCAGGGGGTGAACAGCAACGTGTTGGAATTGCCCGTGCGGTGGTGAATCGTCCCCAAGTGCTGCTGGCCGATGAGCCAACCGGTAATTTGGATGCTGCATTATCGGCGCAAATCATGGAGCTCTTTCGCTTGTTCAACCAAGTGGGCGTTACCATTCTAATGGCCACCCATGATACGTCCTTGCTTGAACAATATCGCCATTTGCGTCGTTTTGAACTCAATCAAGGCAGCTTGGCGGAGGTACGTCATGGCTGAAGGCTTTGTACAAACCCAGCGCCGACACGCACGCGCGGCATGGCAAGATCTCTTTCAACGCCCGGTTGGGAATTTGCTCACTCTGACGGTACTGGCCGTTGCCCTGTCTTTGCCAGTCACTTTCTACTTACTGGCTAAAAACGTCTTGGCAGTGACCGACCAATGGCACAACCCAGCGGAGTTGAGTGTCTATCTTGATAAAGCGCAGACCGAGGCACAATCGCAAGCCCTTGCTAGCGATATTCGCGGTTGGTCTGATGTGGCCAGTGTGACCTATATTTCGCCTTCACAAGGGCTCGATACTTTGCGTGTCCAACGTGGCTTTGAGCAGGCCGTTAGCTTGCTCGACAACAACCCACTTCCGGCGGTGTTAGTGGTCGTGCCGCGCGTCGATGTGTCTGACTCTGACAGCGGAACACAGGTTGCGCTCAGCCAAGTGGCGCAAGGGTTATCGGCGAAGCTCACTGCATTGGATGGTGTCGAAGAGGTTCGTCTCGACAGCGATTGGCTAGCCAGACTGGAAGCGATCAAGCACATTGCTATCACCTTGGCTTGGTTGTTCTCGGGGCTGATGCTGGCAGCGGTGCTGCTAGTGGTCGGCAATACCCTGAGGCTACAGGTGCTCCATCATCAATCCCGTATTCAAGTGATGAAGATGGTGGGGGCAACCGACAGCTTTATTTTGCGTCCCTATCTCTACATGGGCGCTTGGTTAGGCGGATTGGCGGCGGTGTTGGCATGGGTGATTACCGCATTAAATACGTTTTTAATGGATGCGGCGGTTAGTCAATTGGCACAGCTTTATGACAATCGCTTTACGCTCACCGGACTTGGTTGGGATGAATCTTTGCTATTGTTGATGGTGTCCACCTTATTAGGGGTGTTGGCCGCGGTGTTGGCGACACGTCGTCATCTAAAAGAAATTGAACCTGTGTAGACTTATTGCGGTCATAGAGCACGAGACACACAACAGGGCTTGCAGTTTTACCCCGCTTGGGTATATTTTTGCATGCTTAATCAGCAATTCGGTCTTCGACGATTCGGAAACGAGGTTTGAATGACAAAAGAGATGTACGCACTGGCCCCCATCGCACAGGATAACTTAGACAGTTACCTGCAGGCGGTGAATAGCCACCCCATGCTCACTGCCGAAGAGGAGCATGCGTTGGCCGAGCGTCTCCATTACCATGGTGATCTTGAGGCAGCGAAATCGCTGATCCTCTCACACTTGCGTTTTGTTGTTCATATCGCCCGTGGATACACCGGATACGGCTTACCCATGGCAGATTTAGTGCAAGAGGGTAACATCGGCTTGATGAAAGCGGTCAAACGCTTTAACCCAGAAGTCGGCGTTCGCCTTGTCTCCTTTGCGGTGCACTGGATCAAAGCCGAAATTCACGAGTACGTGCTGCGTAACTGGCGTATCGTTAAAGTGGCAACCACCAAAGCACAGCGTAAGCTGTTCTTTAACCTGCGCAAAAACAAAAAGCGCTTGGGGTGGTTTAACAACGATGAAGTGAACATGGTGGCGGAGCAACTTGGTGTTGATGCAGCAGAAGTCCGCGAGATGGAAGCACGTCTCGCCGCGCAAGATGCGACCTTCGAAGCCCCAGCAAACGCCGATGATGAGCGTGATGGCGCCGCCATGGCTCCAGTCTACTATTTAGAAGACAAGAGCTCTGACGTTGCGGCCTCGCTAGAGGCGGAAAACTGGGAATCGCACGCGAACCGTCGTCTTGCCCATGCACTGGCTGCATTGGATGAGCGAAGCCAACACATTGTTCGCGCACGTTGGTTGGATGATGACAAGGCCACGTTGCAAGACTTGGCGGATCATTACCAAGTGTCGGCTGAGCGGATTCGCCAGCTTGAAAAAAATGCGATGAAGAAATTGAAACACGCCATGGGTGACGCTCTATAGCGCTATCCATGCGAATAAACCGGCCTGCGGGCCGGTTTTTTTATATCTGTTGATCATCAGAGTCGGAAAGTTTCACGCAACTTATTCACAGCTTATCCATGATCAGATCTATATCTAGTGGATCCTCTTCGACGATCTTCGCTTATCAACGCAATCCACACCTTTTTCCACAGACGATCAATAAATAACCATAACCTAACCTGTCTAACAAGCGAGGCGGCCTAAACTCAGGTACAATGCCGCTTATAACGAGCGGCGCGATAGCATCGTGCTACATAACTTTGGGAATAACTCTGTGAGTGGAGTGGAATTAGGTATGGATCAGTTTGCTCATATCTCTGTGACCGATGCGTGGGAAATGCTGCGTGATGATCAGCAAAATGCAGTATTAGTGGATATTCGCGATCCACAAACCTTTCAAGTGGCGCACTCTCAAGGTGCCTTTCACTTAACCAACGACACCTTGGTCGCCTTTATGGATCAGGTCGACTTTGATCAACCCGTACTGGTGATGTGCTACCACGGCATTAGCAGCCAAGGGGCGGCACAGTATTTAATTAACCAAGGGTTCGAGTCTGTCTACAGTGTCGATGGTGGCTTTGAGGCTTGGCATCGTCAGGCCCTGCCGACTGAGTCAGGACTGGAATAGGCGCAAGGAGCCTCTATGCAAAAAATGGCGGTACTGCCTAACGCTCGGCTGGCGCAGGCATTTGTCGATTATGCAGCAGCGCATAAGGTGGCGATTGAACTGGCTCCGGAAGCGGATGCCCAAGTGGCGTTATGGCTGGTCGATGACAGCCAAGCCGCCTGGGTTGAACAAGAACTGGCCCGTTTTGTGGCGGAGCCTATGCATAGCCGCTATCAAGCTGCTTCTTGGCAGGTAGCGGAAACCCGTCACGCTCGGTTTCATTATCCCTCCGCAGGGTTATGGCAAACGGTGAAAGACAAATCTGGACCAGTGACGATTACCGTGATGATCGCGTGTGCCGCCTTGTTTGCCATGATGATCTTGGGCGGGTTTGAGGTCGTCGTGCGCAGCTTGCTGTTTCCCGCTGACAGCGAGCAGCGCTGGCAATTGTGGCGGTTGTTTAGTCACGCCTTGCTTCATTTCTCGGCGCTACACATCGTCTTTAACTTGCTGTGGTGGTGGGTACTTGGGGGACGTATCGAGCAACGGGCTGGTGGCAGCAAGCTGATGCAGATTTTCCTCTTTGCCGCCCTTTTTTCCGGTCTGGGGCAATATTGGCTGGAAGGGCCTTATTTTGGCGGCTTATCCGGCGTGGTTTACGCGCTTTTAGGCTATTTATGGTGGTTAACGTGGCTCGCCCCCGAGCGCGGGTTAACCATTGAGAAACCGTATGTCGTGTTTATGTTGGCATGGTTAGTGATTGGGTTCTTCCAACCACTGGGTATGAATATCGCCAATATGGCGCACGTGTTTGGTTTAGGCGTCGGTTGCTTACTCGGCCTTTGGGATGCCAAACGCGCGGCCTAACATTGTCCGTCAAACAAACGCAAACGAAAAAGAGCAGATTACTGCTCTTTTTTTATTCGAACGCACATTTTTATTGTTCTAGATCGATAATTTATGTTCGGATTCACGGTTTTTGTTTTCATTTTGAGTAAATATTCCACCCGTTGAGCGTATTCGAATATTTCAATGCTCACTCTTTTGATTTGTAACCCTTTTACCTATCCATCGCGTACATCTTACTGAGGAACCCTCTCATGTTTGGAATCTTTCGTCCGGCACCTCACCGGCAAAGATTGCCAGAATCGCAAGTCGGCTCAACCTACACCCGACTGCGTTGGCAATTGTTTATTGGTATTTTTATCGGTTATGCCGGTTACTACCTAGTGCGTAAAAACTTCAGCTTGGCGATGCCATTTCTTATTGAAGAATATGGTTTTAGCCGCGGCGATCTTGGCTTTGCATTAGCTGCTGTCTCGATCGCTTACGGTCTGTCCAAGTTCCTCATGGGCAGCGTGTCTGACCGCTCTAACCCTCGCTACTTCTTAAGTGCTGGCCTGTTAATGTCATCGTTGGTGATGTTCTGCTTTGGCTTTATGCCGTGGGCAACCAGCAGTATTACCATCATGTTTATCCTGCTGTTTATTAACGGTTGGGTGCAAGGCATGGGCTGGCCGGCTTGCGGGCGTACCATGGTGCACTGGTGGTCACGCCGCGAGCGTGGTGAGTTGGTGTCTGTTTGGAACGTGGCGCATAACGTGGGGGGCGGCTTGATTGGTCCGCTATTCTTGCTTGGCCTGTGGCTGTTCAATGACGACTGGCGTGCCTCTTTCTATGTCCCGGCGTTTTTTGCAGCCTTGGTCGCGGTATTCATCTGGTTAACCCTACGCGATACCCCGCAATCATGTGGTTTGCCACCGATTGAAGAATACAAAAACGACTATCCAGAAAACTACGACGAAGAAGCCTTTGAGAAGGAAATGACCGCCAAAGATATCTTCGTGACGTATGTGCTGAAAAACCGTCTTTTGTGGTACATCGCGATTGCTAACGCCTTTGTCTACTTGATTCGCTATGGCGTATTGGACTGGGCACCTGTGTATCTGGATGAAGCCAAAGGCTTTACCGTCGATAAGTCCTCATGGGCTTACTTCCTCTACGAGTGGGCGGGGATTCCGGGCACACTGCTGTGTGGTTGGATGTCAGATAAGTTCTTCAAAGGGGCACGAGCGCCGGCGGGTGTGCTGTTCATGGTCTTAGTCACCTTGGCGGTATTAGTCTATTGGTTTAACCCTGCAGGCAATCCGGGCGTCGATATGGTCGCGCTGGTGGCGATTGGCTTCTTGATTTATGGTCCTGTGATGCTGATCGGCTTATATGCGCTTGAGCTTGCACCGAAAAAAGCGGCCGGTACGGCGGCAGGTTTAACCGGACTATTCGGTTACCTCGGTGGTGCTGTGGTGGCCAATATTGCATTGGGTTATACCGTGGATCACTTTGGTTGGGACGGTGGCTTTATGCTCCTTACCGGTGGCTGTATCTTGGCGATTTTCTTCCTATGCTTAGCATGGGTAGGTGAGAGCCGAGTGCGTCGTGAGTCACCGGCACATGCTGCCTAAACAATCAGTCTTGGCATTGCCCATAGGCAATGAGTAAACTAGAAAGCCCCCGTGACCGCGGGGGCTTTTTGTAAGGGGAGATGCAGTGAAGCAAAACAAACGTCATCAGCAAATCATTGATCTGGTTAAGTCACAAGGATACGTGAGCACGGAAGACTTGGTTGAGCGCTTCAATGTCAGCCCGCAGACGATTCGACGCGATCTCAATGAATTGGCCGCAGAGAACCACATTCGCCGCCATCACGGTGGGGCGACCGTACCGTCGAGTTCGGAAAACACCGCGTATGCAACGCGTAAGGTCTTACAGCAGCACGAAAAAGACACCATTGCTCAAGCTTTGGTGAAGCACATTCCGGATGGCGCAACCTTGTTTATTGATATCGGCACCACACCGGAGGCGGTCGCGCGCGCGTTACTCAATCACCATAACTTACGGGTGGTGACCAATAACTTAAATGCCGCTGCTATCTTAATGCCCAAGCAGGATTTCACCCTGATTATTGCAGGGGGCGAAGTGCGCAACCGTGACGGGGGTATTGTGGGTGAAGCTACCCTCGATTTTATCTCCCAGTTCCGCCTCGACTTCGGCATTTTGGGGATCAGTGGCATTGATGATGATGGGTCGCTGCTCGATTTTGACTACCACGAGGTACGTGTCAAAAAAGCGATTCTAGATAACAGCCGCTGTGTGATGCTGGCTGCCGACCATACCAAGTTTGGTCGTAATGCCATGGTGAATCTTGGCAACATTACCCAACTCGATATGGTCTTTACCGATGCCGAGCCACCGAGCAATGTGCGCGATATGTTGTTAGCGCAAGGTGGCCACCTTGAAGTGGTGCCCAGTGATGCTGAGCAAGATGCGTTATCCGCGTAGCGGATAACGATCGCTTATTGGTATAGGTACTTGGTAAACAAGAGATCGGCGAGAATGCGTCGATTGGTTTCTGCTAATAAGAGCTCATTGACGCGCTCTAGGCAGGCTTTACGGATTGCTTCTCGACCGGATAGCGATTTTATCTTGGTGACGGTTTGCTGACTCAAGGTCTCGATGATGGCATCACGGATCAGCGGCGCATGATATTCCAGCTCACGCACCAGTTTCGGGTCATCGACCATCAGCTCCACTTTGACATTGATAAAGCCGAGCCGGCTCCCCTCAGTGACATAGTTGGTGGTGATCTCAGGCTCTAGGGAAAAGTAGCTGTATTTGGGCGCTTGTCCATCACCCTCTGCTTCAGCGAACACGGCCGAGCTGGTCAGTAATAATAGGCCGACCAAGGCCATCCATAAGGTTTGAATCTTTCTCATATCCACCCAGCAATTCAGTTGCTCATATGATAGGGTTAGGCCGCCCTGCATTCTCCAATCGGGACTGGCTTGCTACAATTGCCAGCCGAGTATAGCAATATTGTAAGCCACCGAGGGGATGAAGCGGGCGAATTTTGCGCGATGTGGCACAGGAAACAATGTCGGATTTAAATCAAACCTATTTGGCGGCGCTGAAACAAGCGCGCTGGGAACGACCAGATATCGCCGCGTTAAAACGCTCTCAACATGGGAGTTGGTTACTCGAATCGCATTCGATGACGGCTCGACTCAAGCGCCACTGTCAGCGCTTTGATGTGGATGTGGTCAACGTGTATCAACTGACGCCGGATAAACTTACCACGGATGAAGTGGCATTAATCGGTCACGAGGCGTGCGTGGTGCGTGAAGTGATCTTAAAGGGAGACGGCCACGCATGGGTTTGTGGGCGCACGCTGTTGCCCGCTTCCACGCTTGAAGGACAAGGCGGTTACTTGAACGCCCTAGGCGCCGTGCCGTTAGGCCAGCATGTCTTTAAACAGCGCGCATCGCGCCGTGATGCGATTGAAGTGGCGGAAGTAACGATGCCAACGGGTGGCCTTCAGGCGCGTCGCTCGCGGCTTTGGCTACATAACCGTCCGATGTTGGTGGCGGAATTGTTTTTACCTGATTCGCCCATGTACGGAAAGGAGATCCCCGCATGAGCCCTAAGTTAGTGGCGCTGGCTCAACTAGCCCGCCTTGACCGCCCGATTGGGACCTTATTATTTTTATGGCCAACCTTGTGGGCCTTATTTTTGGCTGCCGACGGTCTACCGCCCTTCGATGTGTTGGCAGTTTTTGTACTGGGCGTATACATGATGCGAGCCGCCGGATGCGTGATTAATGACTATGCGGACCGTCATTTTGATGGCCATGTTAAACGCACCAAGGACAGGCCACTGCCGTCTGGACGTATTAGCGAAAAAGAGGCGCTCGCGCTCTTTTTTGGCTTGGTTCTCGCCTCGTTTGCGCTGGTATTAACGCAAAACCTGTTGACCATTCAACTGTCCTTTGTCGGCGTCGCCTTGGCGTTTGTCTATCCCTTTATGAAGCGTTATACCCACCTTCCTCAATTGGTATTGGGGCTGGCGTTTAGTTGGGGGATCCCGATGGGATTTGCCGCCGTACAAGACACCATTCCTCCCGTTGCGTGGCTTTTGTTTATGGCAAATAACTGTTGGATCATTGCCTACGACACCCTTTATGCCATGGTCGACCGAGATGATGATTTGAAGATCGGGGTGAAATCGACCGCCATTTTATTTGGCCGTTGGGACAAAGCGGCGATTGGTGGTTTGCAATTATCGACACTGTTACTGCTGATGTTGGTGGGGAATTGGCTGTCCCTATCGGCAGGTTTTCATTGGAGCTTGCTGGCCGCGTTTGTGTTGTTTGTTTACCAGCAGTATTTAGTGCGTGAGCGAGAAAGAATGCCTTGCTTTCAGGCGTTTATGAACAATAACTATGTGGGTTTGGTGATTTTTATGGGCGTCTTAGCCGGCGTATACCTCTAGGCAATCACTGACCCTGACACATAAAAAAGGCGCATCATGCGCCTTTTTTAGTGCTCAATATCGGGTGCTTATTGCCCGCTATCGGACTCGGTGTTTTCTGCGCGGCCCGTCAGTGGCTGGTTCAGCACGGCCTGAATGGTGAGCTGGACTTCCGGTGAAATCAGCCCACATACCAAATCATTCAGTGCTTGGATGCGCTCAGCATTGGCTTTGGCATCATCATCGAGATAGCCTTGCTCACGGAGTGTATCCACAAAGGTACTGAACACGCCTTTATCAAAAAACTCTGGCGCGTTGATCCCGTGTAGGCGGCTTAAACGCTGTGCCAACATTTGGCTGTGTTTTTCCAGTTCACGCTTTTCAATATGCGGCTGGTGGGTGTACAAGGTCAACGTAATTGCATAGCGCTGCAAGGTTTCGACGATGGTACGCCCCAGCAATTGCAACTCACCCAGCTTGGCATTGTTCATGGTCACTTTATCGTCGTTACAACAAATCAGCGACTGTGCCTGCATAGCATGCAATAGCGCATCAAAGTAGCTATCTAAGCTGGCTTGGTCAAAACTCATAAACAGCTCGGCTTTGAGCAGCGGATAAAGCTGCTGTACGCAGGCGCGTAAGCCACTTTGGCTGATGGTTTTGTGGGTGATCAGGATCTGCGCAATCAATGAAGGCAGCGCCACCAAATGGATCACGTTGTTGCGATAATAGGTCATCAAAATCGCTTGCTGACGGTTCAGCGAGATCACATCGCCCATGGTGTCTTTCTCGACCACAAACTTATTCAGTGACAACGCATGGTCGACTAAGTCCGCGGGACTGTCTTGCGGCACACTGCAACAGGCCGAATACGGCGCTTGTGTAAGCAGCTGTTGATACACCGCCAGTTGGGTCTCCAATGCCTCACGGCTTAAGGCGCGCTGGCGCGAGGCCAGCAGCGCGGTGGCACAAAGGGTCAGGGCATTAGTGGCGGCCGCATCGTTAATCCGAGTCATCACTTTTTCAGCCAAGTCATTGACCACTGGGTTCATCCAAGCGGGTTTCTGCGGCTCGATCGGATTGATGTAATCATGCCAGTCCGGCACCTTGTCGTTTAGGTGTTGGTTCAGTGGAATAGGCTCGCCAAAGTTGACGTACCCCAGTCCGTAGTCACGCAGCTTGCGCACAATGCCTACCACTTGACCAAAGCTTTCTTTCTCTTTGCGTTGGCCTTGCAGCTCTTTGGCGTAGGTGCTGACCTCCATCACGTGTTCGTAGCCAATATAGACGGGCACCAAGGTGATTGGGCGTTGTTGACCGCGAAGCATGGCTTGCAAGGTCATGGCAAGCATCCCCGTTTTCGCCGGTAGCAAGCGGCCTGTGCGTGAGCGGCCGCCCTCGGAGAAGTACTCGACCGAATAGCCGCGGGCAAATAACTCTGCCAGGTATTCACGGAAAACGGTGGAATACAGGCGGTTGCCTTTAAAGCTGCGACGAATAAAGAAGGCGCCACCACGGCGGAATAAGGGCCCAGCCGGGAAGAAGTTAAGGTTTACGCCGGCGGCAATATGCGGCGGTACCAGCCCTTCTTTATACAGCACATACGACAGCAATAAGTAGTCCATGTGTGAGCGGTGGCAGGGCACATAGACAATTTCATGGCCGTCTTGCGCCAACTGACGCACGCGCTCGGCGTTATTGACATTGATGCCTTGGTATAGCTTGTTCCACAACCAAGTCAGCAGGCGATCACTATAGCGAATCAAGCGATAGGAGAAGTTGGCGGCGATCTCTTCCATCATATCGACCGCTTCTTTGCGCACTTTCTCAACCGAAACATTGCGGCTTTGCGCTTCATCATGAACCACTTTGTCGATCGCTTTCGACGCCAGCAGACGCTTAAAGAGTAAGGCGCGATTCGGGAGGCGAGGTCCCGAGGCAGCGAGTTTTTGACGCGAGAAGTGGATCATCGCCACCCGCGCGAGTTTATGCGCGATCGCTTGGTCGGTGCCGTGCTTGTCGGCCATATAGCGTAGCGATACCGCTTGGCTGATACGCACCATGCCATCACGGCCACGGGTCAGAATGGTCCACAGTTTCTCAGGGCCATTCATGGCGCGCAAAATCGCTTGATCACGCTGCGTTTCGTTGCCCGGGTCCCGTTGCCACAGCACCGAGGCGGGGACGAGCTGAATATCTAGCTCACTATCTTGACGATGAAGATTGAGTAAATCTTTAAAATGCGCCAATGAACGGGCAGGTAAATCTTGCTGACCACTAAATACCTTACGGCCGTGGCTAATAAACACGTAGCGCGGCAAGGTAGTATCCCCAATGGTAAGGGGCTTTAACGGATCAGGTAGCCCTTGACGCAAACAGGTGCGCCTGAGGGTCAGCAAATCCGTGTGGGAGTGAAACGGCAGCACATAGACGATGGGCCGTGTTAACGATAGATTGAGCTGCTCAATTGGTTCGGATGGAATACAGTGGGTTTTTACCCATGCAGAGAGCGGCAAATTCAATAGCTTATAATAGAGTTTTTGCCAGAGAGCCATAACGGTTAGCGCCTCAAAATCAAAATGCGCGCCAAGGATAGCAGAAAAGTACGGCGAACTCGCAACGAAAGGTCGGGAAATTACGCTAACCCGCCGTTTCAAGCCACAATGAGATCCGCTTCTCGCTGCGCGAATTAGGCCTTTTCAAGCATTTAATTACTGGATATACTCACAGTTAACTGTATAAAAAGACAGGTAAGAGCATGAAGCCGTTAACCGCGAGACAACAGCAGGTTTTTGATTTAATCAAAGCCCATATCGAAGAGACAGGGATGCCGCCGACCCGTGCCGAGATTGCTCGTCAGTTGGGTTTTCGTTCCGCGAACGCGGCGGAAGAGCATCTAAAAGCCTTAGCCCGTAAAGGGGTGCTGGAGATTATTCCCGGCGCGTCACGAGGCATTCGTTTGATTTGCGAAGAAGAAGTGGTCGCCCCAGAAGATCAAGGTTTGCCGCTGATTGGTCGCGTGGCGGCTGGTGAGCCGATATTGGCGCAAGAGCATGTCGAAAGTCATTACCAAGTTGACCCTGCCTTGTTCAAACCGCGCGCTGACTTTTTATTACGCGTCAATGGCATGAGCATGAAAGACATCGGCATCCTAGATGGCGATTTACTGGCGGTGCACAAGACCCAAGATGTGCACAATGGCCAAGTCGTTGTTGCTCGCGTTGATGACGATGTGACCGTGAAGCGTCTTGAGAAAAAAGGCGCGCAAGTGGTATTGCACGCTGAAAATGATGAATTTATGCCGATCTCGGTGGATTTAACCGCACAATCACTGACCATTGAAGGCGTGGCTGTGGGTGTGATCCGTAACGCCGATTGGATGTAATAGGTTTCTGGCACGGTCGCCGCTCGCCCGTGATTTGACCGCGGTTAAAAAAACACCTTTGCATTATTGCTCAAGCAAACGATAATTATTATCATCTATAATTATCGTATGTGGAGGTGTCCGTGCGTACTCAACAGCATTCTGTTCCTAGCAAGCTATTTAAGCCGATGTGGCTGCGCAGCCGTGAGAGCCTTACCGATGATGGGGTGATTTACGATCCGGTGGCGGCTGCAGCCTGTCAGGGATGTGTTCTCCAGCCTGAATGTGATTGGCACAACTTGGATCAAACCCAGTTGCTTTATGCCACGCTTACCAGTCAATGTGATGCGATTGTAAAACAATTCTTAGCCCAGCATCCCACCGCGTGGATTATCAACGTGGGAGGCGGACTCGATACCCGTTTTTACCGTCTCGACAATGGCCGTTGCCGTTGGCTAGAAGTAGATGTCGACGAAACCTTACTCTGGCGTGAGCGACTCTTTCATACCAGTGAACGGTTTCGGATGGTGCAGGGCTCGGTCAGGCAGCTTGATTGGCTGGATCAGTTAGCGGTACCTGCCGGTCACCCCACCATGCTAATTTGTGACCAAGCCTTACTGGAGTGCAGTAACCGCGAAATTTCAGCCTTTTGCCATCATATCAGCCGCCACTTTCCGCAAATGGAAGCATGTTTAGTGCTGGCGGGGGACAAATGTCATACTCGCATGGGACAAAAGCTGGGCTGCGAACAGTACCAACATGGTTTTGCCGACCCGAGAATGGCGATCGTGAACGCATTGCCGTGGGCGTGCCGTGTAGAAGAAAAATCACCGCTCGATAAACCCTGTCCCCGTTGGCGGTTGTGGCAACGTGCATTAGCGGCCATGCCACGCTATCGTCTCCGTTTCACGCCTGTTGTCCTTCATATCGAGTTATAGCTTTTCGCACTATCGTTTTTCTGCCGTCGTGCTCACACTAGGTGGGCACGTGTCTGGCTTTATGATCTTTTTCGCCGCGATTCTTTGTCCTTTTCGCCATCCTTGCCTAACTTAATTGTAAATAAAACGTTAACTATCGTTAGTGATTGTATCTGTGCGTATTCTCGCCAGCGTCAGTCATGAGTGAGGCAGGAGGAAGCCGTGTTGAGGCGCCGATTACTACTTTTGATAGGGACAATGCTCCTTCCTGCAGTGGGTGTGCATGCTGCAGAACGAGAAGGTTGGAACCTCACCCAAGGGGTCACGGCCATCAGTCAGCAGGTGTATGACCTGCACATGACCATCTTTTATATCTGCGTTGCGATTGGTGTGCTGGTGTTCGGGGTGATGTTTTGGGCCATTATCCGCCATCGTAAATCCAAAGGCGCTAAACCTGCCTCATTCCATGAAAGCACTAAGGTAGAAATTGCGTGGACGCTCGTGCCGTTTTTGATTTTGGTGGGTATGGCAATTCCGGCCACCCGAGTGTTACTCGATATGGAAGACACCACCGAGCCGGACCTGACGGTGCAGGTCACGGGCTCACAATGGAAATGGCATTACCGCTATTTTGACCATGACGTTGCCTTTTTTTCTCTGCTTGCCTCCAGCCCCGAACAAATCCGCAATGAAAGACAAAAGCGTGACACCTATTTACTCGAGGTCGATCAGCCTCTGGTGTTGCCAGTCGGGCGCAAGGTGCGCTTTTTAATCACCTCACAAGATGTGATTCATTCGTGGTGGGTGCCCGCCTTTGCGGTGAAGAAAGACGCTAACCCCGGTTTTATTAATGAGGCATGGACCAAAATTGATAAGCCCGGCATTTATCGCGGCCAATGTGCAGAGCTGTGCGGTAAAGACCACGGCTTTATGCCGATTGTGGTGATCGCCAAGCCGCAAGAGGAATTTGATGCTTGGGTGCAAAAAACGGCGCTAGCACAGCAAAAAGCGCGCGAAGAGGAGCAACGTTTGCTGGACATGGAAATGCCGATGGATGAGCTGATGGCACTTGGCAAAGAGGTGTATGACAGCCGCTGTGGCATGTGTCACCAAAGCGAAGGACAAGGGATGCCGGGCGTGTTCCCCGCGTTGGCCGGCGCTGAGATTGCCATTCAACCGGATAGGTTGGTCGATCATATTGATATTGTCGTCAACGGCAAAGCAGGCACCGCCATGCAAGCGTTTGGTCCGCAATTGTCGCTCAAAGAATTGGCGGCGGTGGTGACCTATGAGCGCAATGCGTGGGGCAATGACACCGGTGATACCGTACAAGCTGCGCAAATCAACGCGGTGAAGTCAGGTGAAGATCTTTAGGAGCGCGTGATGACAGATACTACCCCAGATACCTTGCATGACGATCATCACCACAAACCGCGTGGGATCATGCGTTGGGTGTTGACCACCAACCACAAAGATATTGGCTCCATGTATCTGATTTTTAGCTTCACCATGTTTTTACTGGGTGGGGCGATGGCGATGGTTATTCGTGCTGAGCTTTTCCAGCCCGGCCTGCAACTGGTTGAGCCTAACTTTTTCAACCAAATGACTACAGTACACGGCCTGATCATGGTGTTTGGCGCGGTGATGCCCGCGTTTACCGGTTTGGCTAACTGGATGGTGCCGATGATGATAGGGGCGCCGGACATGGCGCTGCCGCGGATGAATAACTGGAGCTTTTGGATCCTGCCGTTCGCGTTTTTACTGCTTATTGGTTCCTTGTTTATGGAAGGCGGCGGCCCTAACTTTGGCTGGACGTTTTACGCGCCGCTGTCGACCACTTATAGCCCAGACAGTACTGGCCTGTTTGTCTTCGCCCTGCATATTATGGGGATAAGCTCGATCATGGGGGCCATCAATGTGATTGTCACCATCACCAATATGCGTGCGCCGGGCATGACCTACATGAAAATGCCGCTGTTTGTTTGGACGTGGCTGATCACCGCCTTTTTGCTCATTGCAGTGATGCCCGTATTGGCGGGCGCAGCCACCATGGTGCTTACCGATAAATACTTTGGGACCAGCTTTTTCGATGCCGCGGGGGGCGGCGATCCAGTTTTGTTTCAGCATATTTTCTGGTTCTTTGGTCACCCCGAGGTCTACATCATGATTTTGCCAAGCTTTGGCATTATCTCGGCCATTGTCCCTGCGTTTTCACGGAAGCGCCTGTTCGGCTATAGCTCGATGGTGTATGCCACCGCCTCGATTGCGGGGTTAAGCTTTTTGGTGTGGGCGCACCATATGTTCACCACCGGGATGCCTGTGTTTGCCGAATTGTTTTTCATGTTCTGCACCATGCTGATCTCGGTGCCGACTGGGGTGAAAGTCTTTAACTGGGTCGCCACCATGTGGCGGGGATCCTTGACCTTTGAAGTACCCATGTTGTTTGCAATTGCCTTTATTGTGCTGTTCACCATCGGCGGGTTTTCGGGCTTGATGCTGGCAATCACGCCGGTCGATTTTCAGTATCACGATACTTATTTTGTGGTCGCGCATTTCCACTATGTGCTGGTTTCGGGGGCGGTGTTCTCGATTATGGCTGCGGCTTACTACTGGCTCCCCAAGTGGACCGGCCATATGTTTAATGAAACCTTGGCCAAGTGGCACTTTTGGTGCTCGGTGATTTCGGTCAATGTGCTTTTCTTCCCCATGCACTTTCTGGGACTGGCGGGGATGCCACGCCGGATCCCCGATTATGCCCTGCAGTTTGCCGATGTGAACGCCATTGTCAGCATCGGTGGCTTTGCCTTTGGTTTATCGCAACTTATTTTCCTCGTGGTGGTGATCAAATGCGCGCGCGGCGGTGAACCTGCTGCGGCGAAGCCGTGGGAGGGTGCCGAAGGGCTGGAGTGGACCGTGCCTTCACCCGCACCGTATCACACCTTTGAGACACCACCGGATCTAGAGGAGACGCGCCATGGCCACTGAGTCTGCGCGCTCCGTGCGCCGCTTACTGCTGCTCGCCGTGGCGATGTTTGGCTTTGCCTTTGCCTTGGTGCCTTTGTATGACGTGTTCTGTGAAGTCACTGGGATCAACGGTAAAACCGACAATGAGGCCGCCGCATCCAGTGCGGGTATTGACCAAGATCGCTTGGTGACCATTGAATTTATTGCCTACATCAACCCGGGAATGCGCTGGACGTTCGAGCCCCAAGTTAAACGTATGCAGGTACACCCCGGTGAAACCCATACCATCAACTACCTAGCCACCAACAATGCGCGCTATGACACCATTGGCCAAGCGGTGCCTTCGGTCTCACCCGGGATAGCCGCGCAATACTTGAACAAAATTGAATGCTTTTGTTTTAACCGTCAGCCTTTACCGCGTGGCGAGGATGCGGCTTTGCCCCTCGTGTTTTACGTGGATCCTGAGCTGCCGGATGACATTAACCACTTAACGCTGGCCTACACCTTGTTTGATGTGACCGCCAGCGCCAAGGAATAAGGAGGCGCTCATGGCGACGCCTGAACGTTATTATGTCCCTGCGGCGAGTATTTGGCCGATTGTTGGTGCGGTGGCGCTGTTCTTGATTGCCGCTGGCGCAGGTGCCACGGTGGGCGGTTTATTTGGTGGCAATGGCCCTTGGCTGTTGCTGGCCGGCACCGTACTTATTTTGGTTATGCTCACCGGTTGGTTTCGCGACGTGATCCGCGAATCCATGCAAGGGCTGTACTCGGCCCAAATGGACCGCTCTTTTCGCCAAGGAATGAGTTGGTTTATTTTCTCTGAAGTGATGTTTTTTGGCGCCTTTATTGGTGCGCTCTTTTATGCCCGCTTTATCGCCGTTCCGTGGCTGGGGGGCGCGAGTAACAATGCGATGACGGCCGCGGTATTGTGGCCAGATTTCGTCGCTCAGTGGCCACTCACGTTGACCCCGGGCGGGATTGAAACCACTGCGATGCCTGCGATGGGGTTACCGCTGTTAAACACCTTTATCCTCCTGACCTCTTCTGTGACGCTCCAGATTGCCCATACCGCGATGGAGAAAAATCAACGGGGGCGAATTAAAAGCTTCCTATTGGCCACGGTGTTATTAGGCGCATTGTTTATGTTTTTTCAGGGTGAAGAATATATCCATGCTTACCAAGAAATGGATCTACGTCTCGACTCTGGGGTCTATGGCAACACCTTTTATTTATTAACTGGGTTTCATGGCCTACACGTTACATTAGGCACCATCATGTTGTTTGTGATTTGGTTACGTGTATTACGCGGCCACTTCACGCCGACACAACACTTTGGTTTTCAAGCCAGTGCTTGGTATTGGCACTTTGTTGATGTGGTGTGGTTATGCTTGTTCGTTTTTGTATACATCTTATAGCTCAATAGGGGCGTGGGTTGGGGGTAATCCAGCCCATTGAGAGCGCCAATAAAAGCAGTAAGAAGATACAGACGGAAAATAAAACGCGACGGCCCAAAAAGCGAGATAAAGGCACGGAGCGATCGCCATTGAGCAAGACAGGAATGGCACGAAATAAGTTAAACAAAATAAAGATCAGCAAACAAATCAGAATAGCTTTGACCAGCATAAGCGCTCCTTAGCGCAATAGGTAATCATGAAACAAGGACGGCGAATGGGGTTTCTGATATTGACTGTGGTTGTGGTCGCGCTACTCGTCAAGTTAAGTCATTGGCAATGGACGCGTGGCGTGCAAAAAGCCCAACACTTGGCACAGTTTGATGCCAATCAAGCCCCCAACTCACTTTCAGGCATGGTGCGAAAAGGCCAACGGTTGGCGCTCGACGGCCAGTTTCGCCCTGAATTTGCCGTGTGGCTGGATAATCAGACCCACCAAGGTCAGGTTGGCTATCGCCTTTTTCTTCCTTTTGTGCCGAGCCAACAGCCATCGCCGAGTCAACAGCCATCGCAATGGTGGCTGGTGGAATTGGGCTGGGTGGCCGCGCCAGCATTGCGCCGCTTGCCGGCCGTGCCCGCGTTGGCATCGCGCTACCAACTGTCTGGCTTTGTCGATACACCCTCTGAGCGGGTGGTACTCAAGGAAGAAACGGCATCGCACGCCTGGCCCGCTCGGGTTCAGCGCATTGATTTAAAAGTACTTAACGCCCAACTGACAACGCTGAATACGCAGTGGTTGATACGGACAGAAACATTGATGGATGTGACCACGCCGAGTCGGGATGCCTTGGCGCAAGCGGGGATTACGCCGGTGTGGCAGCCGGTGGTGATGCCACCGGTAAAACATTATGGCTATGCCTTGCAATGGGCACTCATGGCGCTCGCAGTCAGTATTGGCGCGGGCATCTGGTGGCACAAAACAAAACAGAGGGAAGCGGTGTGAAAGGACGCATGACGCTCCTAGCATTGATTGGTATTTTTGTCCTGCCTGTGGTGGTGGCGAAATTGGTGCTAGAGCAAAGCTGGTATGAAAAAGGGGTCACTAATTACGGACAGTTTCTCGCTGAGCCGGCGACCTTGAATTGGTTGCCTGAGCAAGGTCATTGGCGATTAATATACCGAGTGCCAGAGCAATGTGATTCGGTATGTGAGCAAGCCCTGTTTCAGTTAACACAAATTCCGATTGCGGTCGGCAAAGAGCGCGATCGGGTCACTAGCGTGGCACTGACAAGCTCGATCCCTAACGCACCGGAGGTACTGACATGGCAAATCCTGACGACGGAGCAGGCGCAGGCATGGCAGCAGCAAGCATTTGATAAAAATACCATTTATCTTAGCGATCCGATGAATAATGTGGTGCTGGCCTATCCTGTCAGTGACGATAAAACGAAGTGGGTGGCGCAAGGCAAAGGTTTATTGCGTGATCTCAAACGGCTTCTTAAATTGTCGAAGGTAGGCTGATTATGGCAACGCGTCGCTACCAACTCGCCGTCTTATCGACACTGATACTGGCCGTGCTGGTGGTTGGGCTTGGCGCGTTTACCCGCCTTACTGAAGCGGGGCTGGGCTGCCCAGACTGGCCCGGATGCTATGGCCATTTGGCAGTACCGGCCAGTGAAAGCGCGCAATCGGTCGCCATGTCGCGTTTTCCTGATGCGCCGCTTGATATCAATAAAGCATGGAATGAAATGTTGCACCGCTACGTGGCGGGCACCTTAGGGCTGGCGATTTTTGCGTTGGCGTGGATCAGCTGGCGACGTCCTGACTATCAGGCTTTACGACCACTGACCACCTTGCTCAGTGTAGTGGTCATCGCGCAAGCCGCCCTAGGGATGTGGACCGTGACTTTAAGTTTGATGCCGGTGGTGGTGATGGCGCACTTACTCGGTGGTTTCACCACGGTATGCTTGCTAGTTTGGCTGGCGGTGGCGACAGGCGCGCTCCGATTGCCTGTGTTTTCGATGTCGTCATCGGCGCGCCGCGTGGGCACGTTGGCTTTGGTCGCGGTGATTGTGCAAATCGGTCTCGGTGGCTGGACCTCCGCCAACTATGCCGCCACCGTCTGCACTCAGCTACCTATCTGCGAAAGCCCTTGGTGGCAGCTTTTCACCCCCTCCGCTTTTCATCCCGTCAGTCCTCTTAGCGAAACCTATCAATTTGGCGTGCTGAACCATGCCGAGCGGGTGACCATTCATGCCACCCACCGTCTGGGCGCCATGGTGGTCACTGTATTCGTGCTCGCTTGGGCATGGATGCTGTGGCGTGCTGGGGGGCGCGCGCTGGCAATGGCAGTGAGTGGTGTGCTGGCGATGCAAATTACGTTAGGGGTGACCAATGTGGTTGCGCTACTGCCGCTGAGTGTGGCGGTGGCACACAACTTAGGGGGATTATCACTGTTGGTTACGTTGCTGATCACTCGGCGTTTATCTCTTTCCTCGTCACTATCCCAAGGAGCTCGTGATGGCACAGTTTCAACGTACCGCTAGTGTTTCGACACGGGTTGGCGCCAATTGGCGTGATTATTACGAGCTGACCAAACCGCGTGTGGTTGCTATGTTGCTTCTCACCGCGTTGGTGGGCATGTGCTTAGCCACTCCCGGCTGGCCACCTTGGTCGGCGGTGCTGGTGGGATTATTTGGCATTGGTGCGCAAGCCAGTGCCGCGGCGGTGTTTAATCACGTTATCGACTGGAAAATTGACACGAAAATGCAGCGTACCCGCCATCGCCCCGTAGCCGAGGGACGAGTCAGTCAAGGCGCCGCGTTGGCCTTTGCGGTGATACTGATGGTGATGGGATTCATTGCCTGTTGGTGGCTGAACCCACTCACGGCTTGGCTAACGTTTGCCAGTCTAGTCGGGTATGCGTTGGTGTATACCCAATGGCTTAAACCCGCGACCCCGCAAAATATCGTGATTGGCGGGTTGGCGGGTGCAATGCCGCCTTTGCTAGGCTGGACCGCGGTGACCGGAGAGCTTCACGCCCACGCGCTGCTGCTGGTGATGATCATTTTTACGTGGACGCCGCCTCACTTTTGGGCGTTAGCGATACATCGCCGCCATGATTATGCCAAAGCCGATGTGCCGATGCTGCCTGTCACTCATGGGGTAGGGTTTACCCAAACTATGGTCTTGCTTTACACCCTACTGCTGGTCATCGTGGGCATTTTCCCTTGGCTGACCGGGATGAGTGGTTGGTTGTATCTGGTAGGGGCGACCACGTTAAATCTGGTCTTTGTCGGTTACGCTTGGCGACTGAAAACCCAGTCGCAAAAAGGCATCGCGTGGCAGACCTTTAAGTTCTCGATATGGCATATCTTCGCGACCTTTGTGGTGCTCCTTGCCGACCACGCGTTGCGCTATTAAGGGGCTACTTTAGCCCTTGCGCCGACAGCACGGTGGCTTTGTCGGCGACAAAAGACACTTTGATATGCTTACCATCGCCGCCCCACACACAGTGGGTTAAGCCCATGGTGTCGTCGCATTGGCTAGGCTCGCCAATGTGGCTCACAACCGCGTCATAGCTCATGCCCACTTCGAGCTGATCGTAGTTTTGCTTGGTCACTTTCGAGCAACCCGCTAGCAATACCGCCAACACACAGGCAAAAAATACACGCATAACCTTTCCTTTTTTACAGAGGTGATGAGCCTAGTTGGCGCAATGCAACTGATGCAGTGCAATGGCCGCTCGTCGATTAGATTGTCGCAATGGTACACTGCTGCATCGATAAGGGCCACCCGCTGACCTTGCCGGTTATCGCTGCAATCGTGTTCTTTATCAAAAATGATACATCATCCTGACGCATAGCGTGGCGTCCAATATTGAGAACGAGGAAGTATGTGGCAGTCTCTCACTCAGCGTGAGCTTCATTGGCGGGTCTTATCGCTGGCTTTACCTATGGTGATCTCCAATATCACCGTCCCCCTGTTAGGGTTAGTGGATGCCGCGGTGATCGGCCACTTAGACCATGCATGGTATTTAGGTGGTGTGGCGGTTGGCAGCACCATGATAAATGTGACCTTTTGGCTGTTGGGCTTTTTGCGTATGGCGACCACCGGGTTTACCGCGCAAGCCTATGGCGCGAGTGATAACCGTGAGTTGGCGGCCACCTTTGTGCGTGGCGCGTCCTTAGCGGGCTTGCTGGCTGTACTGTTGATCGCGCTGCATGTGCCTATTTTAGAGGGGGTGATGCACTTTAGTGATGCCAGCGCCGAGGTGAAACATTACGCGAGCCAGTACTTCTCCATTCGGATCTTTAGTGCGCCGGCGACCTTGATGAACTTGGTGATCATGGGTTGGCTACTGGGGGCGCAAAATGCGCGCCAGCCGATGTGGCTGCTGATTGTGGTTAACAGTGCCAATATTGTCCTTGATTTGCTGTTTGTGGTGGGTCTCGATATGAAAGTCGAAGGAGCTGCTGCAGCGAGTGTGGCTGCCGATTATCTCGGCCTCATGTTGGGGCTCTATTTTGTCAAAGGTATCTGGCAATCGCGTCAGTTACCGACCGTTCGGTCGGTGTTTGAGCGCGGGCTAACTGGGATGAGCCGCTTGCTTAAGCTTAATCGAGACATCTTTTTACGCAGCCTTAGCTTGCAGTTGGCGTTTACCTTTATGACCTTCCAAGGGGCGACACTCGGTGATGACATTGTGGCCGCCAATGCGGTGCTGATGAGTTTTCTGATGCTGATTTCTTTTGCAATGGACGGCTTTGCCTATGCGATGGAGGCAATGGTGGGTAGAGCGATTGGCGCGCAGAGCAAGTCTGCGTTGTTGGTGTCATTGATAGGTAGCACGTTTTGGTCGTTGGTGATTTGCCTGGCTATCACGCTGGCATTTGGTGTGGCAGGCCGTCACATCATTGCGCTGATTTCTGACATCGAGGCGGTGCGTGACCAAGCGGCGCGTTATTTACCTTGGCTAGTGGCCATGCCTTTAGTGTCGATGTGGTGCTTTTTGCTCGATGGTATCTTTATTGGTGCGACGCGGGGTAAAGACATGCGCAATGGGATGTTCGTCGCCACCGCCGGCTTTTTTGTTGCATGGTGGCTAGCGCAAGATTGGGGCAATCACGCCCTGTGGTTAGCGATGCTTACTTTTATGGCGCTACGAGGGCTCAGTCTCGCGGTGTGCTTTGTTTACCACTGGCGACGAGATAGCTTTTTTGACGTCACGCACTGAGACCTATCAACAAAAAAACAGGCCAGTTGGCCTGTTTTTGCGATGGAAGGGCAGCGTCTTAATAGTAAGAGTGATCGCCACGCGCGTGCTCGGTCACATCGCGCACACCCTTTAGCTCGCCGCTGAACTCGGCCAGCAACTGCTTTTCGATCCCTTCTTTTAAGGTCACGTCTACCATTGAACAGCCATTGCAACCGCCACCGAATTGCAAAATCGCCACGGCGTCATCGGTGATTTCAATCAAGTTAACATGGCCGCCATGGCTGGCAAGCTGTGGGTTGACTTGGCTTTGAATCACGTAATCAACACGCTCCATCAAAGGCGCATCGGAGGCCACTTTCCGCATTTTCGCATTCGGTGCTTTCAGCGTCAGCTGTGAGCCCATTTTATCGGTGACAAAGTCGATTTCCGCTTCGTCTAAAAACGGTAGGCTTAGCTCATCAATGAAAGCAGAGAAGCCGTTGAATTTGAGTTCGGTATCGCTGCTTTCTACTGCTTCGGGTGGACAATAAGAAACACCGCACTCGGCGTTTGGCGTGCCTGGGTTAACCACAAACACGCGAATATTGGTGCCCTCGGGCTGTTGCTCAAGCAACTTCACAAAGTGGCTTTGTGCATTTTCTGAAATTTTGACTTCTGACACGACAAATACCTGACTAATCCAGTGTGTTTTGTACAGTGTACTCCGGTTTTTACTTGCTATCACCCCTTGTTCAATGTGGCTAATTTATGGTCACTGCGGTTTATCTCAAGGGAGCTTGGTCCGCGCAATACAATAAATATCGACCCGTTTCGCACCCGCTCGGCGCAACAAACGGCAAAGTTGACTGACCGTTTCTCCGGTTGTCACCACGTCGTCGACAAGCGCAACATGCTCTGCCGGCAATGCACCGTGCAAGCGAAATGCCCCGCGCAGGTTCTTCAGTCGCGCAGATCTATCCAACCCTTGCTGAGGCGAGGTATGGCGAGTACGCCTTAGATAGTGATTGACGACTTGGCTGCCGAGCCGCTGTTGTAGCGCCCATGCCAGATGGGCGCTTTGGTTAAAGCCGCGTTGTAGCCGTCGCCGCCAGTGTAAGGGAACAGGCAGTAAGACTGGGGCTGGCGTGTCGATTTTCTCGCTGAGCAGCGTGGCGAACGGAAGGGCCAGCTCGAAGTCTCCTTGATATTTAAAGCGGTGAACCAAATCAGGGAGCGGGTCGAGGTAGGCACTGATCGCGGTAAGCGTATGCCACGCAGGTGGATGGCTGAGGCACTGACCACAATGTGTTTGAGGGGTGAGCACCGGCAAGCCACAACATTGACACCCGTAGGCCTGATGATGTTTATCCCAGCACGCATCGCAGCACAAGGTGTGATCGGCAGGGAGGGATAAGCGACACACGGGGCACTGATGGGGCAAAGATTTGCCCCTAATGCTTTGCCAAACGCCAGCAAGGCGAGGGGGATGAATTGCTGGTATCATAGCCATCCTGATGAAAAAGAGTACAAAGGCAGTGTAAAGCATGGCGTTATGTGATTGGCAATCTTACGGACAAGGCCCCGATCTGGTTCTCATTCATGGTTGGGGAATGAACAGTGCTGTTTGGTCGCTTATCTTGCCGTATCTCACTGCAAACTACCGAGTTCATTGTGTTGACTTGCCCGGATTTGGGTTGAGCCCCGCACAGCCGGGGCTTGATTTAGAACAACTGGCACAAGTGTTGCTTAAAGAATCACCAGCGCAAGCAACTTGGTTGGGCTGGTCACTGGGCGGATTGGTGGCCACGCAAGCGGCCCTGCTCGCGCCCCATCGTTTGACGGGGCTCGTGACGGTCGCAAGCTCACCCAAGTTTGTCGCGGAACCGGGATGGCGAGGCATTAAACCCGCGGTGCTGAATGCATTTGCCTCACAGCTTGAGCAGGATTTTTCTTTGACCGTGGAGCGATTTATGGCGCTGCAGGCCATGGGGTCGCCCACTGCGAAGAAAGACATTAAAGCGCTCAAGCAGGCAGTGTTTTCACGACCTGCACCGGATCCTCAGGCTCTGGCCGATGGTTTGCAAATACTGGCTTCGGCGGATTTACGTCAAGCATGCCAGTCAATTCGCTTACCTTGGCTGCGGTTGTACGGTCGCCTCGACGGGTTGGTACCTGTCGCCGTGGCGGGACAGATGGACGCTTGGGTACCTCATTCACCGAGTGAGGTCTTTGCACACAGTGCCCATGCCCCTTTTGTCACTGAGCCTGACGGTGTGGTAGACAGGCTCACCGCCTTTCTGGCAACCAATTGCCGCCCTGACTGCGCGCGCTGAACGATTTTTGGCAGAATTGACTAAATCTTGTCATTCCTCTGCCGATAAGTTAACTATGTCACTTGCTCTGGTATGAGGAGAGACCATAATGAACGTAGGCAACGTTGGGCAGTCTCAGGCCTATCATCCACAGTCGATGAAGCCAAAATCGCCGCCGCAAACGCAACCAAATGCGGACAAAGAGGTCAAAGATACAAAGCCCGCTGAGACAGCGGCCACCCCAGCGGTGAAAGACGTCAAGGATGCGAAAGCAGCCAAAAACGCTGAAGGCGTTGACAAGTCTAAAGAGAAATCATCGGTCGAATCCTTTACTTATGGCGCGTTGGGCATGGACCATCCGGAAAAAGTGAAGGAAAACGATGATACCGCCTATAACGCAGGACAATTTTTGTCTGCGCTGGGAACAATAGGCACAATACTCGCGGTTGTCGTCTAAACTATAAGGAGACGAGGCCGGACTGACAACGAGGCCTTCAGCTGATGTTGGGAGGTAGCATCAGATGAATATATCGCCAGCAAGCGTCAGTATCCCAACTGTCGCGCCATCGGTGAACCCGCCAACTGAGCAAGTTGCGCGGGAAAATCGCGTGCGCGAAAAAATTGTTCCGACCAAACAGCCACCCGCGTTGGATCATGAAAAACCCGCGACGGAGCAAGACAAGCAACTGCGTAATCCCTCTTGGGATCCGTCACAGCATCCCAATTATTCTTTCGACTATACCCCCGAGTCCTTTCAAGACGCAGACTACAACGGCGCCAATGTTGCTAACCGCATTGATGCTATCACTCGTAGCGAGCCCGGAGACGAGGCGCGACCAGAAAACGGCTATCCGTTGGGGCTAAAAATGCCCGAAGAGGTGTTGGAGAAAATTGAGCAACTGCAAAGATTTGAACGCACTCGTGCGGTGGTCGCGATGCGCTACCAGCAAGCGACCGTGGCGAATATGCCTTCAGAAGTGTTGATTGTGATTTAAGCTCTGTCCATTGAGCCGATTGACGTTAAAGCCCCGCCAAGACGAGCGGGGCTTTTTTGCGTCGTTAAGAGCGCTTGGCGCGGGCAAAGGCATCAGCCATGCTTCCGCCGATAGGTGCGGCGGGTTGACGAGGCGCCTTGCGTGATGGGCGATACTGTCCCGCTTTGTGGTTATCGCCTTGTCCTTGGGACGCACTGTCGCCTGAAGGGGTATCGTCCAAACGCATGGATAAGCCAATCCGTTTGCGCGGAACATCCACCTCCATCACTTTGACCTTAACCACATCTCCGGCTTTGACCACCTCGCGAGGGTCACTGACAAAGCGATTCGATAGGGCGGAGATGTGCACCAAACCGTCTTGGTGAACCCCAACATCGACAAAGGCGCCAAAGTGCGTCACGTTGGTCACTACACCTTCCAGTTGCATACCGGGCTTCAGATCGCTGACTTGATTGATGCCTTCCGCAAAGGTGGCGGTCTTAAACTCAGGACGCGGATCGCGGCCGGGTTTTGCCAGCTCGTTAAGCACGTCGGTGACCGTGATTGCCCCAAAGCTGTCATCCGCAAACTCTTTCGCGTTCAGGCCTTGCAAGAAACGGCTGTTACCGACCAGCGCCTCGACGGCTTTGCCGGTTTTCTCCGCAATGCGTTTGACCAAAGAATAGGTTTCTGGGTGAACGCCAGAGCGATCCAGCGGGTTGGCACCATCCATTACCCGTAAAAAGCCCGCACATTGTTCGAATGCTTTAGGGCCAAGACGCGGCACTTTCAGCAGGGTTTTACGATCGCCAAAGCGGCCATTTTCATCACGAAAAGCGACAATATTTTGCGCCATGGTTTGGCTTAAGCCAGCGACACGAGTCAGGAGTGGCGCCGATGCACTGTTCAGATCCACCCCGACCGCGTTCACACAGTCTTCGACCACAGCATCGAGTTTTTTGGCAAGCTGACTTTGAGAGACATCGTGTTGATATTGGCCTACGCCAATTGATTTCGGGTCAATTTTAACCAGTTCGGCCAGTGGATCTTGCAAGCGGCGGGCGATAGAAACGGCACCACGCAGCGAGACATCAAGGTCTGGAAACTCATTGGCGGCTAATTCCGATGCCGAATACACAGAGGCACCTGCCTCACTGACCATGACGGTCTGAATGGCTAAACCAGCCTGACTTAGCATGGTTTTGGCAAACGCTTCAGTCTCGCGGGAGGCGGTGCCGTTGCCGATCGCGATGAGGTTGACCTGATGACGTTTAATTAAATTGAGCACCGTCTTGCTCGCGCCATCTACGTCGTGACGTGGGGCGGTAGGATAAATGGTGGCAGTATCGAGCAATTTCCCCGTACCGTCCACTACGGCCACTTTACAGCCAGTACGCAAACCCGGATCGATGCCGAGCGTACAGCGTGGTCCCGCGGGAGCGGCCATCAGAACGTCTTTTAGGTTGGCGGCAAAGACATCAATGGCGTCGCTTTCGGCCCGCTCTTTCAAACTGGCCATAAGCTCAGTCTCAAGGTGCATGAGTATTTTGACTCGCCACGCGAACGCGATAACTTGCTTACGCCAACGATCGGCGGGCGCACTGCCCAAGGATAAGCCGTAATGCTCGGCAATCATGGTTTCGCAGATACTGCCTTTACTGTCTGCTTCTTGGTCTGGGTCAGCGACTAAGGCCAGTTGTAAGACGCCTTCGTTACGGCCACGGAGCATGGCTAAGGCACGGTGAGAAGGCACTTTAGCGATCGGCTCTTGATGATCGAAGTAGTCTTTAAATTTCGCCCCAGCCTCTTCTTGGCCTGTGACAACACTTGCGCGTAACACCGCGTATTGGTTGAGATATTGACGAATTTTATCGAGCAAGGCGGCATCTTCAGCGAGGCGCTCCATCATGATGGCGCGGGCGCCGTCGAGTGCTGCCTTGGTGTCGGCGATGCTCAGCTCGGGATTGAGATAGGATTGGGCGAGTGTGTCAGGGTCTTGCGACGCGTCTTGCCATAAGGCCTCGGCCAAGGGTTCTAGGCCTGCTTCAATGGCAATCTGTCCTTTGGTACGACGCTTGGGTTTATAGGGCAGATAGAGATCTTCCAAGCGGTTCTTGCTGTCTGCCGCCAAAATGTCGCGACGCAAGCTATCGGTCAGTTTACCTTGCTCATCAATCGATTTTAGGATGGTATCACGCCGAGCCTCCATTTCGCGCAAGTACACTAAGCGTGTTTCCAGCGTGCGCAGTTGGCTGTCATCCAGCCCTTGGGTGGCTTCTTTTCGATAGCGAGCAATAAAGGGGACGGTATTTCCGTCATCGAGCAGCGCAACGGCGGTTGCGACCTGGTTGGGTGAGACATTGAGCTCTTTAGCCAGGGTTTGAGTCAGTTGACTGTGCATGCATATCCTTTTGTAAACAAGCACGGCAGTACCGCAGTACTGCCATTGAATCTGTTTCTTTGACCCTTGTGGTCGTTAAGGTTCCCGTGAGTCGGTCTCTGTTGGGTAAGTGATTGCATTGACGAACCAATGCTTCTCGCCTTCAGGGGTTCGGACCACCACCTCATCATCGACCGCTTTTTTGAGCAGGGCGCGCGCCATGGGCGCATCAATGGAGATGTAGTCTTTGCGATCGTAAATCTCATCAGGGCCAACAATCCGAAAGCGTTTGATATCGCCCGCCTCGTTTTCAATTTCTACCCAAGCGCCAAAAAAGACCCGCCCTTCTTGTTGGGGCGAGTAGTCGACAATGGTGAGTTCATTCAGCCGCTTGCGCAGATAACGGACGCGGCGGTCAATTTGCCGCAGCAAGCGCTTGTTGTAGGTGTAGTCGGCATTCTCTGAGCGGTCGCCTAAACTTGCCGCCCAACTGACAATTTTGGTGATCTCTGGGCGTTTTTCATGCCACAGGTGGTCATGTTCCGCTTTGAGTGCGTTAAACCCTTCACGGGTGACCAGTTTGGTTTTCACGCAGCGTCTCCTTAACCCTCGCGAAGCCTCAATAAGTGGTGCAATCTCAACGAGCAAATTACAAGAACCGAGCAAGCTTGTCGAGGCAACACTCGGTAACAATTTCTTCGTTGTTTCGTGGCGGAACCATCAGTGTCAATCCGCGCAAATGTGGCAAAATCCGGTATGATTACAGCAATGACTGCTTGATTTGTCGGCAGATAACCGCATTGAGTATGAGGGTTAACCATGCAAGAAAACTATAAAATCCTAGTGGTGGATGATGATATGCGTCTGCGTTCGCTACTGGAGCGTTACCTAACTGAGCAGGGCTTCCAAGTGCGCAGTGTGGCCAATGCCGAACAGATGGATCGCTTGCTCGCGCGGGAAGCCTTTCACCTGATGGTCTTGGATCTGATGCTGCCGGGTGAAGATGGCTTATCTATCTGCCGCCGTTTGCGTCAGGCGAACAACCAATTACCGATTTTAATGCTCACCGCAAAGGGTGATGAAATTGACCGCATTGTCGGATTAGAAGTGGGTGCGGACGATTACTTGCCCAAGCCATTTAATCCACGGGAGCTATTGGCGCGCCTCCGTGCTGTCTTGCGCCGCCAAACCATTGAAGCGCCGGGCGCACCGAGTGCAGACACCAAGGTGGTCGAATTTGGCGAGTTTCGCCTAAACCTCGGTACACGGGAAATGTTCCGCAACGACGACCCGATGACGTTAACCTCGGGCGAATTTGCAGTCCTCAAAGCGCTGGTAACCAATGCGCGCGAGCCGTTATCACGCGACAAGTTGATGAATATGGCGCGCGGACGTGAGTACTCCGCGATGGAACGCTCCATTGACGTGCAAATCTCGCGATTGCGCCGCATGATTGAAGAAGATCCGAGCAAGCCACGTTATATCCAAACGGTGTGGGGGCTGGGCTACGTGTTTGTCCCTGACGGCGAGGTCTAAGCGATGCGGATGTCGCCGCGCACCAACTTTGCCCGCACGCTTTTGATTTTGGCTGGCCTATTGATTGCCAGCCAAGTTTTTTCTTATCTCACCATCGTCAATTATGCCCTGCTCCCCAGCTTGCAGCAGTTTAATAAGATCTTGGCTTTTGAAGTGCGCTTGATGCTGGAAGAGGATTGGACGCTGAAAGACGGGGAAGTGCTGCACTTGGGTGAGCCTGTGCGGCGGCAACTGCTGGAACAAATTGGGGTGACCTTACATGCTCCTAACAGTGACGCCGCAGGTGCTTACCAAGACGCGATGCAGATAGATTATCTCAGTGCGCGGATGAGCGAAGAGCTGGGAACGCCGACCGAAGTGCGCCTTGTCAGTGGTGAAGACAGCTATGTGCTGTGGTTAAAGTTTGACGCCATTGATGACTTTTTGATGCGTATTCCGCTTTCCGAACTGCATCAAGACGATTTTGCGCCCCTTTTCCAATACAGCCTGATTATTGCGTTGCTGGTGATTGCAGGTGGTTGGCTGTTTATCAAGATGCAAAATCGCCCACTGGTGACCTTAGAGCGTGCTGCGTTAGATGTGGCTGAAGGCCGGTTTCCTGAGCCAGTCGCCCCAAAAGGCGCCTCTGAAATTCAAGCGGTAACAGTGGCGTTTAATAAAATGTCTGCAGGCATACGTAAACTCGAAGAAGATCGCGCCTTGCTGATGGCAGGGGTGAGCCATGATTTGCGTACGCCGCTGACGCGCATTCGCTTGGCGACCGAAATGATGTCGCCGGACGATGAATACCTTGCCGATAGCATCACTAAAGATACCGAAGAGTGCAACGAGATCATCAATCAGTTTATGGATTATCTGCGCTCGGTGCAGCAGCAAGACCCTGATCCGGTGGATTTAGCGAGCATTTGTCGTGATGTAGCGAATAGCCAACAGCTGGTGGGTATCGAGATGGATACCGAGTTGCTGCCTTTGTATGGCGAGTTGTATGCCAACTCAGTGGCGCTTAAGCGAGCCGTGACTAACTTGGTGGTTAATGCGGTCCGCTATGGCAACGGTTGGGTACGTATTCGTTGTGGCAGTACCGCCGATCATACCCATCAATGGGTCGAAGTTGAGGACAATGGGCCGGGCATTGATGCGAGCCTCGAAGCGTCGCTTTTCCAGCCGTTCACGCGGGGGGATTCGGCTCGTGGTAGCGAGGGAACCGGACTGGGACTCGCCATTGTGAAACGGATTGTGGAACAACTGCGCGGCGATATTCGCTTGTCTTCCCGTACCGAAGGAGGGCTGAGGATCCAGATGACATTTCCGGTCAATCAAGGGCGAGCTAAAAGCTAGTGTGCGCGTTGCCACGTTTTCTTCATGGCCTATTCGCGAAGGCGGATAGGCCGACCATACTGTCGTATAGAACTAATACACATACTATGGCCTATGCGACTTTGTTTAGATAAAAACGATCCTACCCCGAAATTTCAGCAATTGATTGAGCAAATCCAGCGTCAGATCGCCAGTGGTGCGCTGCGCTCTGGCGAGCGGTTGCCGTCGGTACGCGTGCTGGCGCGAGAGTTAAAGATGAATCCGATGACGGTCTCGCGCAGTTATCAGCAACTTGCCGAGCAAGGATGGTTAGAGCGAGTGCGAGGCGTTGGGATGAAAGTCAGCCAGCAAGCGCGTCCTGCTGAGCCTCATCAACGGTTGCAATATGTACAAGCGCCATTGGCACATTTTATTCAGGTGGCCAATCAAGCCGGATATAGCAAATCCGAGGCCATGGCGTTAGTCATGGCCCACTGGGAGAGCGATATCGGCGATCATGCGTTGGAATAATGGGTTTTATGGCCAAGCCAACGTGCGATGATTGCGGCGGCGTGTTGCGGATAGTGTTGATGCAGGTGGTGCGCTAACTTCTGTACCTCAGGGATCAGCGCTTGGTCACGCACCAGATCGGCAATTTTAAACTCGGCCAAGCCGGTTTGTCGGGTGCCGAGAAGCTCGCCGGGCCCACGAATATCGAGATCGCGCTGTGCGATCACAAAGCCATCATTGCTTTCGCGCAGGACGCCCAAGCGTTGACTGGCGGTTTTAGACAAAGGGGCATGATACAAGAGCACACAGTGACTGGCGACGGAGCCTCGACCGACACGGCCCCGTAGTTGGTGGAGCTGTGCCAACCCGAGCCGCTCGGGGTTTTCAATGATCATCAAACTGGCATTAGGGACATCGACGCCCACTTCAATCACGGTAGTCGCTACCAACAAATGCAGCTCCCCTTGCTTAAAGGCTTGCATGACTGCWTGTTTTTCCGCCGCTTTCATGCGTCCGTGGACAAGGCCGACGGCAAGATGAGGTAGCGCCGCTTTGAGTGCGGTGGCGGTATCCTCAGCAGCTTGCGCTTCGAGAGCGTCGGATTCCTCAATCAAGGTACATACCCAATACGCTTGGCGGCCTTCACTGCAGGCGGCACTGACACGCGCAATAATGTCATCGCGACGCGTATCTGGCACGGCAACGGTTTGGATCGGAGTGCGCCCCGGGGGGAGCTCATCGATAATCGAGGTATCGAGATCGGCATACGCAGTCATCGCGAGAGTACGCGGGATCGGAGTGGCTGTCATGATCAATTGATGCGGATGCGCCCCTTGTTGCTCGCCTTTCTCTCGCAGGGCGAGGCGTTGGTGAACACCAAAGCGGTGTTGCTCATCAATGATCACCAAGGCTAACTGGTCAAAGTCGACATGGGCTTGAAACAACGCATGCGTGCCGACCACCATTTTCGCCTCACCGCTGGCAATCCGTGCAAGTTCAGCGTCGCGCGCTTTGCCTTTAAGCTTACCGGCGAGCCAACCGACCTGAATACCCAACGGCTCCAGCCATTGGGCAAAATTCACCGCATGCTGTTCGGCCAATAGCTCCGTGGGGGCCATTAATGCGACTTGGTAACCATGTTCGATAGCTTGCAGTGCCGCCAATACCGCAACCAGCGTCTTACCCGCGCCCACATCGCCTTGTACCAAGCGCATCATGGGGATGGGCTTAGCCAGGTCGTGACTGATTTCATCGACCACGCGCGATTGTGCCCCTGTGGGGGAGAATGGCAGGTTGGCCAGCAATTGTTGGCTCAGCGCCCCATTCGGCGGCAACGGTGTGGCACTGACCGCTTGCGCTTGATGACGAACGGACAGCATCGACAGATGTTGGGCGAGCAATTCTTCAATGATTAAGCGACGTTGGGCAGGATGTTGCCCGGCAAGCAGGGCCTCTAGTGACACCTCTGGTGGCGGACGATGCAAAAGGTGTAAGGCATCGCGTAATGAAAGCTGTCTATCATATAAGCCCTCAGGGAGTAACTCTTGTACACCACTTTTGTCCAGCAATGCCAACGCTTGGTCGGTTAGACTGCGCAAGGTAGCTTGGCGCAGCCCTTCGGTGGTGGGATAGACAGGTGTCAGGGTTTCTTCTAGCGCAAGCTCGGTAGGCTCAGAAAAGACTTGATAGTCAGGGTGAATGATTTCTAGGCCATGCTTACCGCGTTTTAGCTCGCCATAGGCCTTCACATGTTTGCCGAGGGCGAGGCTGTTTTTCATCGCGGCGTTAAAGTTAAAAAAGCGTAGCGTCAGCGCACCATTGCCGTCATGGATCCGCACGGTCAGCATGCGGCGGCGCCCAAACACAGTGTCATTGTGGGTCACTTCACCCTCAACGGTCGCGGTTTGTCCGGGGAGCAAACTGGCGATCGGCCAGACGCGTGTGCGATCTTCATAACGGTACGGCAAGTGAAACAAGACATCTTGAACCGTATACAACCCCAGCTTGGTCAGCTTTTCCGCCATTTTGGCGCCGACACCGGCCAGTGTTTCGACTGAGACAGCATTGAGCATGGATGATCGCATCAAAATAGTCCGTTATTTACTACGTTTGTGTTTGGCTGCCTGCATCGCAGACCACCATGCCTCATCAGCAACGATTTGCCCGTGTTCATCCAGCGGTGGATAGGGCAGCCCTTTTTGTTTAGCCACGCGTGCTAAAACAGGATGGCCCCGTTCAAACAGAATCTTGTGGACTTCTTCATCCGGAATACGGGTGTGAGCCCGCTGGTACATACCCGCTAATTGGCGCTGTCGCTGGGCCTCATACAGAATAAGAGCACTCGCCACTGACACGTTTAATGACTGTACCATACCCACCATTGGGATGAGGATATCTTGATCCGCCTTATCGAGCGCTTCGCGACTGATGCCTTCTTTTTCTTGGCCTAATACGATAGCGGTGGGGCGGGTGTAATCGACGTCGCGAAAATCGATGGCGGTGTCGGATAAGTTGGTGACTAAGATCTGCATGCCTTGAGCGTGAAGCGCATCAAAGGCTTCGGCCGTCGAATCATGGGTTTGTACATCGACCCAATTGCGAGAGCCTGCTGAGGTGCCACCTAAAGCGCGCATTTTACTGCCTTTTGGCCAGACGGCATGAAGGCGATGCACGCCGACGGCATCTGCGGTGCGAATAATGGCAGAGATATTATTTGGCTTATGGACTTGTTCCATACACACGGTGAGATCAGGCTGGCGCTGAGCAAGCACTTGATGAATTCGTTCAAACCGTTCTGGTGTCATGGTGAGGTTCCGTTAGTTACACGATAGGAGAGAAACAAACTCGCCCACCAAAAGGCGGGCGAGTGATAGCCTGAGCACGAAATGGCAACATGGCTAGTTCTTTTGACGGCTGACCTTGACCACGTTTGGCATCACACGAATGCGGCGCATAATATTGGCAAGGTGAACCCTGTCTGTGGTGGTGAGGCGAACAAAGATGGTGTACAAGCGACCATCTTTTTCTTCGGTCGTCAGTCCCTGAATATTCGATCCCGTCGCGGCGATGGTGTTGGTTAAATCCGCCAGCGCCCCTTGATGGTTCTGCATATCCACGCGTAGACGAGTACTGAACTCCTGATCGAAATCGTCTGCCCACTCAACAGGCATATATTTATCCGGCTCTTGACGGTAGCCGCGAATGTTTGAACAGGTTTCACGGTGGATCACCAAGCCTTTACCAGGGCTGACATGCGCGATAATCGGATCGCCCGGAATAGGGCGGCAACAGTTGGCATAAGTGACCAAGATACCATCTGCGCCACGGATAGGCATTTTTCCGTCCGAAGGTTCTGCGTCCGTGTTTTCATCGTCCAGCAGGCGGCGAGCGATCACGACACTCATTAACTCACCCAAGCCGATCGCGGCGAGCAAATCATCGCTGCTTTCTAGCTTTAGGTCGGTCAAAATCGCATTGAGGCGGTCAGGATCGACATCGGGTAGGTTTTTCTCACCCAACGCATGGTTGAGCAAACGACGTCCCAATGTGACTGATTCTTCACGGCGCATGGTTTTGAGCACTTGGCGGATCTTGGTCCGTGCCCGAGCAGTCACCACATAATTGAGCCATGCGGCATTCGGACGAGCGCCCGGTGCGGTAATGATCTCAATGGTTTGGCCGTTTTTCAGAGGCTGGCTTAGTGGATACGGTTGACGATTGACTCGCGCGCCGACACAGGTGTTACCCACATCAGTATGAACCGCATAGGCAAAGTCAACGGCTGTGGCGCCCACAGGGAGCTCGACGATACGCCCTTTCGGGGTAAAGACATACAGCTCATCGGGGAAAAGATCGGATTTAACGCTTTCGATAAACTCGAAGGAGTTCCCCGCGCTTTGCTGCAGCTCAATCAAGTTTTGCATCCAGCGCTGAGCACGTTTCTGTGCCGTGGTACCGGATGGACGTTCGGCGCCGCTCTTATACGCCCAGTGCGCAGCAACCCCTTTGTCCGCCATCTGGTCCATGTCTTCGGTGCGAATTTGCACTTCAACTGGCACACCATGCGGACCAATCATTGACGTATGCAGTGATTGATAACCGTTCGCCTTCGGCACGGCGATGTAATCTTTCAAGCGGCCGGGACGCGGTTTATACAGATTGTGCATTTGCCCTAAGACGCGATAACAGGTGTCGAGGTCGTCGACGATCACGCGAAAGGCATACAAATCCATAATGGTATGAAAGCGCTGTTCTTTATTCTTCATCTTGTTATAGATGGAATAAAGGTTCTTCTCTCGGCCAAGCACGCGCGCGTTGATCCCGGCATCTTCCAAGCGGCCTTCGATTTCCGCATGGATTTTTTGGATCATTTCTTTGCGATTGCCCCGCGCTTGCGCAATCACTTTTTTGAGGACGCGATAGCGGTTGGGGTAGAGCGCTTCAAAGCCGAGCTCTTCGAGCTCCACTTTAATATTGTGAATACCGAGGCGGTGAGCGAGTGGGGCAAAAATTTCCAGTGTTTCGCGGGCAATACGGCGACGTTTATCGGGGCGCAGGGCACCCAAGGTACGCATATTATGGGTGCGGTCGCTGAGCTTAATCAGAATGACGCGAATGTCATGGGCCATTGCCATGACCATTTTGCGGAAGTTTTCCGCCTGCGCTTCTTTGCGATCGCGAAACTTGAGCTTGTCGAGCTTGGAAACGCCATCCACCAGATCCGCAACCACATCACCAAAGCGTTGTTGCAGATCCTCTTTGGTCACGTCTGTGTCTTCAATCACATCGTGCAGCAACGCCGCCATTAAGGTTTCGCAGTCCAAGCGCATCTCTGCGAGGATCCGCGCAACGGCGATAGGGTGGATGATGTAGGGCTCACCGGTGGAGCGGGTTTGCCCGTCATGGGCATCGCGCGCAACCAGATACGCTTGCCGGAGCGCTTCAAGCTGCGATTCCGGCAAGTATTGGTTCGCGACTTCTTTCAGGCTATCAAAGAGGTACAAACGGCCTGTTCCCTGATGATGACGCGATTAACGATGACCAGAAATGGTGCTAACAGCGGCCATTTCGGCAGCTTCTTGCTCCTGCTTTTCTTGACGCTCACGCGCGTCTAGCACTTCTTTGTTGATCAGTCCTTCTTCGATCTCACGCAGTGAGATCACGGTGTACTTGTCATTTTCTTCTGGTACTAGAGGATCTTTACCACCCGTTTGCATTTGGCGGGCGCGGCGGGCCGCAACCAGAACGAGATCGAAACGGTTACCAATTTTTTCAACGGCGTCTTGAACAGTTACGCGTGCCATGAAGGACTCCAGCTGTAGTGATAAACAGGTCTTAAAAATGACCGAAAATTATACAAAAGGCGGCCGTCCATTGCTAGCACTGGGTGCGCTGCAATCGAACAAACGCCAATATTCATGATTAGTCGGCCAGCAAGTCGTCAATCATTGCATGATATTTGCTGGCTTGTTTAGGCTGACGCATCCGCTCTGCACGGAGGATTGCTTTAAGATCCATTAATGCGACATCAAAGTCATCATTAATGATCAAATAGTCATATTCAGCATAGTGAGAGATCTCTGAACGTGCTTCTTGCATGCGTTTGGCGATCACCTCTTCGCTATCTTGGCCGCGAGCGGTGAGACGGCGCTCTAACTCTTCGCGGCTAGGCGGCAAAATAAAGATGCTTTTACTGTTCGGCATCTGTTGACGAATTTGCTGCGCCCCTTGCCAATCAATGTCCAAAAAGATGTCGATGCCTTTATTAAGCATCTCTTCAATCCATACGCGCGATGTCCCGTAATAGTTGCCAAAGACTTCCGCGTGTTCCAAAAAGGCGCCTTGATCAATTAAGGCCTTGAATTCTTCTACTGCGACAAAATGGTAATGCACGCCGTTTTCTTCACCGGGGCGCATAGCGCGTGTGGTGTGTGAAACCGACACTTTCATGTCATAGCGTGGATTGTCATTCAGCAGTGCTGAAATCAGGCTTGATTTGCCTGCACCACTCGGGGCAGAAACAATATAAAGCGTACCTTGACTCATGGATTGATCACTTTAACCGGCTGATGCCAATACCAAAGCATAGCGCAATCGTATTGACGGAGATCGACGAATAGATAGTAGTCTCCCGATGGGAGGCGCGCAGGTTAGCACGAACCGGCGGGGATTTGAACGCTAGAGCGTGAAGTTACTGACTTGATACATGCGTGCGCGATTACCGGTGTGACACAAACTGTGCGCTAAGTCGATAAAGCATGGCTTTGTCTAGAACATGCTTGCATATACGTAATTATTAATGATAATTGTTAGCGTTTGTATTGAGTGGTCGGTTTAGGTGTAGGGAGCACATTCAATGATAGGGAGTCAGCAGGCGTTACATCAGGGTGTTACCTCGCTGTATGTGTCACATCAGCGCTGGCTTTCGGGCTTTATTCAGCGACGCATGGGGTGCCCGTCAACGTCGGCCGACTTAGTTCAAGATACCTATTTGCGTTTGCTTAATTCCGGCCGTTTGCCTGATACAGACAGTGCGCGTGCTTACCTTACCCATATCGCCAAAGGCTTGATCGTCGATTGGTATCGCCGTCGTCGCGTTGAGCAAGCTTACTTAGACTATCTGCAAGCGCAGCCGGAACTCATGGCCAGCTCTCCCGAGCAACACCAACAAACCATGGAAGCCTTGGTGGCGGTTGATACTTTATTAGGGCATTTGCCGGTCAAGGTGCGGCAGGCTTTGCTGATGCGCCAGCTCGAGAGAATGAGCTATAAAGACATCGCAAAGGCGCTTTCTGTCTCAGTTTCCTCGGTAGAGAAATATGTTGCCAAGGCACTGACTGCCTGTGTACTCGCCGCGCAAGAGTGATTCACGATGTCATCTTTATCGCCTCATGTGGTTGAGCAAGCGGCACAATGGATGGCCCGTATGTGGGCGGACGACGTGTCTGAGCAGGATAAACAAGCACTATCACAGTGGCGACGAGCTCACCCTCATCATGAAAAGGCATGGCAAGCGCTGGAAGGTGTGCAATCCCAGCTTCAGGATGTCTCGGGACATCATTCGGTCTTATTACGACAAAGTGGCCTGTCGCGCCGGCGGTTTTTGATGCTCGGTGGTATTGGTATCGGAGCGGGGTGCTTATTGGCATGGCGCTCTAATGCGCAGCGTTACGAACAGGGCGCTGCCTTGGCAAGCCGAGTCGGGGAGCTCAAGCAGTTCACCTTGCCGGATCAGAGCCGTGTCGCGTTAAACACAGATTCGCGGGTGTGGGTCGATTATCAAGGCGGGCAAAAACAGATTTTCCTTGAGCGGGGTGAAGTGATGCTCGAAGCGGCATCGCCTTTATCGGTTCTCACCGCCCATGGTCAGGTGTGGGTTGAGGAGCAAGGCCAGCTTGCTGTGCGCCAGTTTGCGCGTTTCAGTGCTATACAAGTCTTATCGACCAATGCGCGTATTCAGCCATTCCAAGGGCAACTGCGCCACATTCCCGCCGGGCATTCGGTGCAATGCACGGACGATAAAGTGCAGCATCTTGCGCCCTTAGAAACTCACGCGGTGAGCTGGTTGGAGCAAAAGCTCGTGGCTGAACGCATGCCGCTTTCGGTGCTGGTTGAAGAGCTCTCACGGTATTTCTCAGGCTGGTTGCGCTTAGATGCGCAATTGGATGATCTCGTCGTGACGGGGGTATTTTCCACCCGCAATATCCAGCAAACCCTGGCGCATTTAGAAACCATTCTGCCTATTGCCCTGCGCTTTCGCACTGCGCTCTGGGTACAAATTATTCCAGCCCAATAAAAAATGACACTCACCTTTACGGATCCCACGCCTTCGTTCGGTGTATCGGTTAGTTAATTCACTTAAGTGGAGCCGTATTGTGAAACTGCAGTCATCGATATTGTGTCTATCGTTAACCTTGGGCATGCCTTTTTATTCCCCCGTTTATGCCCAAACAGACACGGTAAACACCTACCAAATCCCTGCCGGAGAGCTTGACGCAGTACTAAAAGCCTTTGCGCTGGCATCGGGTATCGAATTTCATCTGGATGCGCGTTTGTCCGAAGGTTTTTACAGTGCGGGGCTCGACGGACAGTTTACTCCAGAGCAAGGCCTCAATACCCTGCTGGCCAGTACGGGGTTGTCGGCACATCGACAAGCCGATGGCAGCTATCAAATTACCGACAGCACAGAGTCGCTGACGCTCGATACCCTAGATGTGTCGTTTTCGGAAGGGGATATTAGCCGCGATGAAGCGGGTAAATATGCTGTTTACGATGACAACCGGTCAACGGTGTACGCGGGCAAAAAAGAGGTTGAGCGATATAAAGGTAAAGATGCGGCTGATCTCTTTAAAGGTATGCCCAATGTGTACAGTGGAGATGCGCGCAACGGCGGAGGCATTGACCCAAACATTCGAGGTGTTCAAGGGCCGGGTCGTGTGCCTGTCCTCATTGATGGCACAGAGCAAGGGCTGACTGTCTGGCGTGGATATCGTGGTGTCTCGAATCGCAGCTACATTGATCCCAACTTAATTGGTGGTGTGCAGGTCATCAAAGGCCCCAATACTGTGGCGAATGTCAAAACATCCACAGGCGGTGCGGTGGTCGTCAATACCCTCTCAGCGCAAGATATTTTGCTGCCGGGAAAAGACTTTGGCGGTGAGTTCTTGATTGAAGGAAGCAACAATGCGGTTGCGCCCACGTTAGGGACCTTATACACAGGGCAAGATTATCGCGAGGTCGACGGGTTTCCGTCCACGCCCCAATACCCTTACGCCGATCCTTCGCTGTGGCAGCCGATGAGCCACAACAAAAACAACAATCCTTTCTCCGGGGATGACTACGCTTACCGTCTTGCGCTGGCAAAACGAGACGAAAGCATGGAATGGTTGGCTGCTTACGCTTATCGCTATAAAGGCAATTATTATGGGGGCAAACATGATAGTGGTTTTTATAAAAGCGGCGATTCGAAAGAAGCCTATATGACCAAGGTCGACCCAGAGACCTTGGCGCTGCGCCATCTGCCGGGCGCGGAAATTCCTAACACGTCCAGCGAAACCGAATCTGTGTTGCTGAAAAGCACATTCCTTTTCGAGGGCGCGCAGCAATTGAGCCTTGGCGCGCGCTACACCGATGCCGAGTATGGTGAAATCATGGCAAGTCGCTCTGGTGACTTAATCGATGGCAATAAAATGGCGCAATGGCCACTTAGCCGCGTGCGTGCCCAAGCTTACAACCTTGATTATCACTGGTCGCCAAAGGACCCTTGGATTGATTTAACGGCCAAGTTGTGGACCACCTACACCGTCAGCGATACTAATACCCGAGGTGGGTTTCCTAACTATGCCAATAACCATGACCTGTTACCGGGCTACAGCAMCCTGTTGCGCAATACTGCTGCGTCTAATGCAAAAGATAGCCGTATTGGCCTGAATATCAGCAATACCATGGCGTTCAGTGACACCTTATCTATGACTGCCGCAGGACGATACCAATACCGAGAACAACGTTCTGATGATACTTATGATGCGAACAAAGCCGATGGTTGGGTGCACTTTCCACAAGAAGGGACCTATCAAGAATTTGATGCCAGCTTACAAGCCACTTGGCAGCCACATACCCAATGGACGCTCAACGCTGGTGTGAAGTTTCAAGGCTTTGATGTCAAAGATGACTTCCTTGCAGCGCGCCAAGCCGAAGGGGGCGATACCCTGTTCACGCAGCAGGCTGTCTCGCCGGGGCTTGAAGCCAGCTATAAAGTGCGCGTATTCCTGAGTGAGGCTGAAATTCAGGCGATACTGGACAGTTATCGTAGAATGCTGGAGGATTTTGGGTTCCCTGAGAGCCAGATCTTGGCTGATCTTGCTGAAGAAAAAGCCAAGCTGCGCGAAGAAGGTGAAATTGAAGAGCGCACACAAGCTTGGTTACATGATGGAAACGGTAAATATAGCCGTGCGCAAAATCCCTGTGACCCCGCTAATGGACTATTACCAGACAACTACATTGAAGGGACGTGTCGTGCGACCAATCAATTGAATACCAAAGTGAACATGCGTCCCAAAACACACGATCACGGGCAGGGCTGGTCACCGTTTGCCTCCRTGGCATTTTCTCCTACGCCGCAAGACCGTATTTACTACCGCTACAGCCAAATGTTGCGCTTTCCAAGCCTCTTTGAAAGCACGCTTAGCTTTTCCGCGTTAAATAATGCGTATACCAGCCTCAAACCCGAAGCAACGGTGAATCACGAGTTAGGCTACATTCATCATTTTACTCACGGTGATCTGAAACTGGCTTACTTTCACCACCTCACTGAAAACGTGATCGAGCGAGATGACATGCTGCGCTTTAGCAATATTGATTCGCAGACGCTGGCAGGATTGGAGCTGCAAGCGAACTACGATGATGGTGATTGGTTTGCCGATTTAAATGGCGCTTACATGCTCACCAATAAAGTCTGTGATGAGAGCTCCGTCGTCACACGTTATCGCCCCGACGAGCCAGAATATTACCGCAATTGTCTGTTTGGCGGTTTTCCAGGTGGATATTTAGAATCGCAAGTCCCCCCAGCGTGGTCGACGTCACTGCAACTGGGCCATCGCTTTTTCAATCGTCAGTTAGAAGCTGGGATCAAAGGCGCGTACCTTGCTAAAGCCAAGTCAGATGAGGTGGTCCAGCGCGACGATACCTTAACGTTTGATGCATTTGCCAATTATCAGTTATCACGCCACATCGCGCTTGAAGTCGTAGGGACCAATTTAACCGATGTCTACCACATTGACCCACTGGTGCGTTCCAGTGTACCGGCGCCAGGGCGCACTATTAAATTGATGCTAAAAGCAAAATTTTAACGACGCGGTTACGGGTTTGCCTGAACTAAACGGTAAAGAGGATGAAGCAAATAATTTGCTGGACGTYGAAATCATTTACCTAGGAGTCACATTATGCCTTACAAAACCGTCGTGATAGCACTAAGTGCCATTTTAACTACCACATCTGCTTTGGCTGATATTGTTGGCACACAAAGCGATGACGCCAACATTGAAGTCGGCACATCCAATGTGCCTTTTGGCCCCCATACAATGGGTAAGGCGGGGATTGGTAATGACAACCGTATTTCCTCGACATTTAAGGTGGACTTTGAAGGGTTGACCCGTGCCAGCAGTACCCAAAAGCAAGGCGACATTTACACCAATGGCACATCACATTCCGGGGATGCGGGAGTGTTTAACTTTGCGAAGGCCGGTGCGGGCGACGTGTGGTTTGGTGAATGGTCGCAAGACTTTGCCGGTAATGGTCAAGATCGCAGTGTGTATTATGTGGGCGATAACACCCAAACGAGTCTGCCCACATCGGGCACGGCATCTTATGCAGTGACTGGCTTGAACCGCTTTACTGGCAATAATGCGTTGACTGGTGAGTTTAACGCAGACTTTTCCGCTAAAACCGTTCGCGGCACCATCAGTAATGCTGCGATGAAACTAAGCATTGATGCAGGTATTGATGCGAAAACTGCGGCGTTTGAGGGTAAAGCGGTTGCTTTACATGGAGGTCAASGGGTTAAAGGTGCTACACAAGGCCATTTCTTTGGTGCAGACGCCGCAGCCCTTGCTGGGATTGCAACCTTTGCCGACCGCGATCTAAATACCGCCTTTGGTGGCACCAAAAAATAGCGTTTATTTTTTTATGATGCAGAGGCGATGTGCCTCTGCTTTTTATTTGCGGGTGTTGCATGCGGTTTTATTTACTCGTCGGCGTTATTAGCTTGATGATCACGCCCACGTTGGTATTCAGTAGCCAATCCGAAACAGACCTTCGTATTGAACAGCGTCAGAGACAACAACAAAAACAATCGGAAGACAAAGCGCTGGCAGAGGCCGATTTAGCACTGCCCAGCACACCATCATGGCATGTTCCTTTGGAAACATTGGATGTGAATGCATTGGGAAGAGCGCTCTACCAAGCGATACAGCAACACGCTTGGGATAGGGTGGCTGAAGGACTGCCTTACTATCAAACATTACCCGGCCACGATGCGATGTTAATCCTTTATGCCAAGGGGGGCTTAGCCCGACAGGCAGGAAACCTCGCCCAAGCCGTGCATTTCTATCAAGCTCTACTTGAGCTTAAGCCTGATTTTTTACTGGCGCAGTTATCATTAGCGCGCGTGTTATTTGAAGATTACCAAAGCCGAGAGGCCAAACAGTACTTTGAGGCTATCGCGACAAGCATTGCTGGTATGCCTCACGCAGCTGGTGTTCAGCGAACCGTCTCGGCCTATTTACAAGCACTGTCTTTGCGTCAGTCATGGCAAGGCTCGTTGGCGATTGGGCCTGAGTATCACACCAATATCAATAAAACGTCTCACAGTGAAACCTGTTTGCTATCGGTGGCTACAGGGTGTGCTTACGTACGAAAAACGCCGGACGCGATTGCCAGTTATGGCTGGGGAGCCACGCTCTCGGCAGCAAAAACATGGGCTGTATCTGGTCATCATCATGGCTTTATCCGTGGTATGGCATATGGTGTGGATTACGATAAAAACGATACCTATAACCAGTGGGACACCCAGTGGTTGATTGGATATCGGTATCAAAATGCGGCGAATCAACTCTCAATAGGCCCCTTATTGGAAGGCACTTGGCAAGGAGGCTCTTGGATCTCCCATAGCTTTGGCGTCAACCTTGACTACTTACGTATCCTTACTCCTGCATCGACGTTTAAGGGAACGGTTGTCAGCAAAGATATCCGTTATCAAGGCGCACAGCTGAAGGCGCTGTCGGGGCAGGAAACCTATTTGTCTGCAACATGGTTCTCTCAGCTTCATCCCAACTGGTTAGCTTTTATCGGTGCAAACTACACGGATAGCCAAAGTGAGGATACTGTCTTTGACTGGCGCAGCCTAGGAGGACGAGTCGGGGTGAGTTTTCAGCCGACGCCCGAACTCGATGGTCTGTTTAGTTATGCTTATCAAGATCGTAACTATCGAGAATACAACGCCATGTTGGGGAACAAGCGGCATGATATTCAACATACGCTGGTATTGAGTTTGCGCCTGCCTACGCTAACTGTGGCGGGTTTTTCTCCGGTGATCACCGGCCAGTATCATCAAACACGAAGCAATGTTGATTGGCTCTACAGCCATGATTACACGCGTATCCAAGTCCAGTTTGAAAAACAATTTTAAAAATTTTTACGGGTTTTCGTTATTCGTTCGGTATAGCGGGTAGATAACCGATATGGCGTATTAGGCATGGATAATAAGGACTCAAAATGAAGCGATATTGGATAGGACTGGGACTGTGGCTCTTGGTCATCATGGGGCATGTGCAGGCGAGTGAATCCACGGTACCTGCGGAGATCGGGTCAGTGGTGACCGCTTCAGGCTCGCAGACCACCCATTTGTCCGTTGATGCACTGTCTCCGCTCGGTATGTATCAGGCTGCGGATCCTATCGTCAAAGCGGTCATGCTGATATTGCTGGCGGCTTCAGGCGTGACATGGGCTGTGCTCGTCACTAAGCAGTGGCAACTCGGTCGTGCGCGTCGCCGCTTAGCGCCACTGGTGTCACTTTGCGCTCACGCTGAAAGCTTTGCGGCGGCCAAAGCGGCGGCATCGTCTCACCAGGGCACTGGGCTGGCGTTTCTCAGTGCGGCGCAAACCGAGCTTACCCTATCCGAACAAGTAGATGCAGTGAGTCAAGGCGTTAAAGAGCGGGTACAAGCACGGTTGGAGCGGGTACAGGTGGCACAGGCTAGCATGATGAATCGTGGCACAGGGGTGCTGGCATCGATCGGGTCCGTGGCTCCCTTTGTGGGGCTGTTTGGTACCGTGTGGGGGATCATGAATGCGTTTATTGGCATTGCGCATACGCAAACGACCAATTTAGCCGTGGTGGCTCCCGGGATTGCTGAAGCCCTGCTGGCAACGGCTCTTGGCTTGGTTGCGGCGATCCCAGCTGTGATTGTTTACAACTATTTTACCCGTGCATTGGCTGCGTATCGTGCTCAAATGGGGGATTTAGCGGTGGCTATTTTGGTGCTGGTGAGCCGTGATCTCGACAGTGAGCGCAATGCGCAAACTGAACTTGCGTGGCGACAGGCAGGGTAGAGAGATGAGCTTTCAATTTTCCTCGTCAGACCATGAACTACAAGAAAACCATGAGATCAATGTGACACCCTTTATTGATGTAATGTTGGTGTTATTGATCATTTTTATGGTTGCGGCCCCGCTTGCAACCGTCAGCGTGCCGGTGGATTTACCCTCCTCTTCAGCGAAGCCGAATGCCTCGCCCAGTCAGCCTGTGTATTTGTCTGTAGGGGCTGGACAAATGTTGCAAGTGGATGAGCATCCTGCGTTTTCCCTTAAGGAAGCCAGTCAGAAGTTGCCTCAATGGGTGGCGAACAAGCAAACCCGTTTATATTTGCGGGCCGATAAAACCTTGCCTTATCAGTCACTGTTGGAAGTGATTAATACGCTTAGTCAAGCGGGTTATCAGCAAGTCGGGCTGGTGGGTATTGCGCAGTCAGCATCGAGTTCCTCATGACGGTATTGGCTGGGTTGCCGCAAGGCTTTGAGTTAGACCGCACGCGAAAAGGCTGGTTGGTGGGGGCGCTAGTGAGCGTCAGTCTCCATTTTGGCGTGGCGATCGCGTACTTTTGGACACCAGCGCGCACGCTCGCACCGCCTCCCGCCGCGGTGCCGATTGCTATTTCTGTCATCGCACCAGAAGTGTCTGCCCCAAAGGTGGAAAAGCACGATGTGAAAGAGGGCAAACCGCAACGCGCCAGTCAGCCTGCTGATGCATCTGAGACGGTGGCGGAAAAAGTGATGCCGACGCCAAACGCGACGCCTGTGGTTGAAGATGAGAAAAATGCGCAAGTCCAAAAACAGCCGCAGTCTGTCTCACGTTCTGCCAAGAAGCCGCCTAAAGCGGTAGAGACGAAAAAGACGGTTGAGACACACAAGGTGCAAACGACTGAGCCTCGCCCTAAGCCAAAGGAAAGCTCCAAATCGTCACGTGCGTCGTCGGCCGCGCAAGAGGCGAGTGCGCCGAAACATGTTGACGCGCCAACACACAGTGAAAAAGTGACAGGCCCAGCGCAAGGACAGCTAACCATAAAGGGGAAAGTTGCCAAGTTGAATTGGCAGCGACGGGTTCACGCGCATTTGGCGCACTATAAGCGCTATCCTCGATTTGCTCGGCGACTTAAGCAGCAAGGCTCGCCTCGGGTAACCTTTACCGTCAATCGCCAAGGCGAGGTGCAATCGGTCAAACTCCAAACTTCGAGCCACTTTGAGAGTTTGGACGAAGAGGCTAAGGCGCTGGTACAGCGTGCGTCCCCGTTGCCGACGCCGCCAGATGCCTTGCCAGGGCTAACAATCACCGTCACAGTGCCGATTCGTTTTTCGCTTTGACAAAACCTCGATAGTTTTAGACGTAAACGGGCAACAACAGTCGATAGTGGCCGTTTAACCGTGTGAATACCCATATTTGTCGTGGGCGTTTGGAGTTTGCTTTCTCTTTAAATCAGGCTTTTGCTATGCTGTCTCGATAATTGAACAAGCGTTTAATTATCTCGCCAATTTCAACGACATTAAGGAGTATCCGTTGAATACAACATCAAAAGCGACCCTGAGCTTGACCGTTGCCGCACTGAGTGTGGCCAGTGCCTTATCTTTCTCTTCTTCAGTTCAAGCCAGTGACAGCGCGCTTAGCGAAAAGCTTGGCATTGCCGATCACGCCGTTATTGCCCACCGTGGTGATTCCTACAACGCCCCCGAGTCCACGCTGCCTGCGTATCAGCTCGCGTGTGAAGTGGGGGCCGATTACCTCGAGCTTGACCTGCAGCGCACCAAAGACGGCAAATTGATTGCTGTGCATGACGATAACCTCAAGCGCAATACCAATATCGAGACGGTCTACCCTGAGCGTGCCGACGATCCGGTCAATACCTTTACATGGGCAGAGCTGGAAAAACTGGATGCGGGTAGCTGGTTTAATGAATCATACCCAGAGCGCGCGCGTGAAAGCTTCCGTGGCTTGAAGCTTGTTACTTTAGATCAAGTGCGTGAAATCGCTGAAGGCTGTGCGCATCAGCCCGGTCTGTATATCGAGACCAAGGTGCCGGAGTTCTTCCCAGGCATTGAGAAAGATTTGAAAGACGATTTGACCAAGCATGGCTGGCTAGATGACGATGCCAAGGGCAAAGTGATCCTACAAACTTTTAATAAATCGAGCCTTGAAACGCTGCAAAGTGTGATGCCAACCGTGCCAAAAATCTTGCTGCTTTGGGCGGGTGATGGCTACATTCCCACCAAGGACAGTGCGCCGAAAGCAGACGATGAGTCTTACGCCCAATACTATGCGCGCCAAGAAGTGGCTTCGAAAGAAGGCTACGCAGAATGGTTGGATTATGCCAAACAGCATGGCGCGATCGGTGTGGGTCCATCCACTATCCAAACGCAGCACGATGATGCATGGTCAAGCCAGTTTAGCTACATGGAGCTTGCAGCACCTTGGATGGTAGAGATGAGCCATGAGAAAGACTTGCTGATGCATGTTTACACCGTGGWTCAAGAGGTAGACTTTGAGCGCTATCGTGACCGTGGTGTGGATGGCTTTTTCACCAACCGTCCTAACCTTGCGGTGAAAACGCTCTCTGGCGGTGAAGGCAAAGATATTCAAGCGACACTTGCCAAGCTGGGTTATTAGTCCCGTATGCGCTAAGCGCATTATGGTCACAAGCCCGCTCTGTTGTGGCGGGCTTTTTAGTGGTATCCAGTCGATGATAGCGGTGACTGTTGAGTCAGTTTAGAGGGGCTCGCGTGTCATAAGCTTAGCTATTGCGCGTCGATACATACCATAAGCCACTGCGCCAGCGAGAATATTGCCGACTATAGCGCCCACAAATAATCCATATAACTCAGCCAGTTGTGCACCCAACCATAAGCATGGCAAGAAAAATGCGAACAGACGAAGGGCGGAGATGGTCAAGGCAGTGTATGAACGGCCTAATGCATTAGTAATGGAGACCATCAACATGCACACGCCCAAAGCGCCTAAGCTAAACGGCACTAAGGTCAGGTGCCAATGCAAAATGTCAGTCACTTGCTGATCGCTGGTCATGAGTTGAGCGAGTGGATCGGCGGCAAACCAGGTCACTACAGCGATCAGCAATTGAAAGCCTAAGACAAACTGACAGGCCAGTTTCACCAAATGACGGATCTCGGTGAGATCACCTTTACCCAGTAGGCGACCCACCATAGGTGGCATCGACATGGTTAATGCAAGCACAGATACAATCGCAAAAAATTCAAAGCGAGATCCCACCGCCCATGCCGCAACTGCCGCAGGGCCAAAGCCGGCGAGTAGTTTGGTTGCCAGCATGGACGAGACGGGCGGTAGCAGCTGGCTTATCATCGCTGGCCCCATAATATGGCCGATGGATTTGACGCTTTTGGCAATGTCTAAATCGTGCCACGCCATCGAGATCCAACCTTTGCGAATAACCCGTGGCGCGACAATGACCACACCGCTACCAAAAGCGATCAGGGTTGCGACGGCGGCGCCATTTATGCCCCAATCGAGCCAGAAAATGAACACAGGATCGAGGACCAAGTTTAACAGGCTAGTGACCACCATCATGGAGCCGGGCAGCAAGGTGTTTCCGTTGGCCCGCGCAATACTGTAAAAGAAATACAGCACCGCCCCCGCCCAAGCGCTGACCAGCCAAATAATCCAATAACTATCAATCACCGGAAATACACTCTGAGGGGCATCGAGTAACATTAATATCGGGTGACGTAGCGCATACAAAAGCAGGGCGAAACCCGCGACACCGAGGGTCCCTATCAGGAGGATTAAGCCGCCGAGTTGCTTGGCGTAATTGCACTTATCCGCGCCGAGCGCGCGTGAAATGACCGCGGTCGTGGCAATACCTAACCCGACCTGAATCCCGATAATGATCATTTGAATGGGCAAGGTAAAGCCTTGCGCAGCAAGGGGAAGCACCCCAAGTTGGCCGATAAATGCACTGTCGACTAACTGAAAACTCATCAGTGACAGCACCCCGAATAGCATGGGCAGGGTGGTAGAAAACAAGCGCTTCGCGCGAGAGACAGACTCCATCAGGCACTCTTTGGGTTAATAGGGTGAAAAAAGCCGAGCATTTGCATGCTCGGCATAACCCAACCAATTGTAGAGGATTGCTGGAAATTACCAACCCTCTTCCTGTAGGGGCATTTAATGAGGAGAGACGCTTTCCATTAACGCAAATAGAGACAAGGGCTTTTGTCTTTTTGGTCAATGTGAGTGACTGTGACGCAATACATAGGTGCTTCATTTAATTTATAGTTTTGTTATTAATGTGCCTATTGGTCTAGAGCTAAATGTCGAATAGGGAAAATTTTTTAGTGAATACTACCAACTCTATGCGCTTATATCGGTTTGAATGGTTATGAAATTTAATAGTCGCAAAGCTAAGTGCTTTACAATTGGCTTGTATTGGATTTCATGCAGGCTTGGTCAAGGTTTGTTACAAGGATCTTTCTCAATAGAGCGGCGTGTTGGGTGACATGAAATATCATCCTTAGTGCATTTTATTCCAAACTTTTTCTTCTATTGACTGTGTTGTTTATTGCTTTTGATGATAACGTGATTAGAGAAATATCGCGTTATAGGTTGATTTGAGGCAGGTCGGCAGTTTTCAAAAAATCACACGGTGACAGGCTGTTATCGTTGATCGACAGGGCGAATCAAGATAAATATAGACCACTTAATTGAAGCGTGTCATACGGATAAATGTTTTTACGCCTAGGATGGCATAAAACCATTTGTGAGAAGGTAGGCCAATGTCGCCTGCCCAAGCATCAGTTAGCTGAAACATAGTTAACAGGGAGTAGTGGACTATGCTGTCGTACTTTTTACGTCGGTTGTTGTTGGTGGTGCCGACTTTTCTTGGCATTACCATTTTGATCTTTGGTATCACCCGTCTCGTGCCTGGGGGACCGGTCGAGCGGATGATGACGCAAATGCAAGCACAAGCCGATGGTGGCTCTAGCATGCAGCGAGCCGGTGACAGCTCGGCGTTGTCGGAAGACCAAATTGCCGAGTTGCGCGCCTTTTACGGGCTCGATAAACCCGTGCTAGAAGCCTATGTTGATTGGCTGGGCAAACTGGCCAACTTGGACTTGGGCGAGTCGACGCGCTATTACGAGCCGGTCACCGACATGATCGCCGAGCGTCTGCCCGTCTCGTTGTTTTACGGCGGAATGACCTTCTTTATCAGTTATTTTATTTCTCTTCCGCTCGGTTATTACAAAGCCCTCAAACACGGTTCGGTGTTTGACTCCTCTTCCTCTGTGCTGATCTTTATTGGGTTTGCCTTACCCGGCTATGTGGTGGGGGTATTGCTGATCACCTTGTTTAGCTATCACCTCGAATGGTTCCCGATGGGGGGCTTTGTTGGCGATGCCTACTACGACGCGACCAGTTTTTGGGAGCGCGCCAAAGATGTGATGTGGCATGCGGTACTGCCGCTGATTTGTTATCTGATTGGTGACTTCGCTACTTTGACCATGACGATGAAAAACAACCTGATGGAAAATTTATCTGCCGATTATATCCGCACAGCCATCGCCAAAGGATTACCGTTCCGTTCGGCGGTGCGCAAGCACGCGCTGCGCAACAGCTTAATTCCGATAGCTAGCCATTTTGGTAACTCTTTATTGTTCTTTATGACTGGCGCTTTTTTGATTGAAGTGATTTTTAATATCAACGGCATTGGCTTGCTTGGCTATGAGTCCATTATGGAGCGTGACTATCCGGTGGTGATGGGCATTGTCGCCATCAATGCGCTTTTACTACTGGCTGGCAACATTATCTCAGATATCTGTGTTGCTATGGTTGACCCTCGCGTGAAGTTTGGATCTTGATATGTTGACGTTTAGCCCTTTAACTCAAAAGAAAATCCGCAGCTTTAAGCAAATTAAACGCGGTTACTGGTCGTTTATCATCCTTGCCTTGATGCTGGTGTTATCGCTGTTCGCCGAGTTTTTCATTAACAGTAAAGCGTTAATGGTCAAATACGACGGCGAGTATTATTTCCCCGTACTGAGTGATGTGCACTTGGCGAGTGACTTTGGTCAAGTGGGCACTAGCGAAGCTAACTATCGTCAACTCGCCAAAGCCTTTACCGCGCAAGGCGGTGATAATTATGTGGTGATGCCACTGGTGCCGTGGAACCCGCTTGAACAAGACTTTAGCGGAGACTTCCCGCCGACCGCGCCAAGCGCAGCGGACAAGCACTATCTTGGCACTGATGAGATCGGACGCGATATTCTCGCCCGCCTTGTCTATGGCTTTCGTACCGCAATGGGTTTTGCATTGTTGACCATGGCCGCCTCGTATGCGATCGGCACTGCGGTAGGCTGCGCGATGGGCTTTTGGGGCGGCAAGTTTGATTTGTTTTTCCAGCGCTTTATCGAAATCTGGTCGATGGTGCCGTTTTTGTACGTGATCATGATATTGGTCTCGATTCTCCAGCCGACTTTTGCCCTGTTTGTGGGGATTAACGTACTGTTTGGTTGGATGGCGATCACTTGGTATATGCGCACCATGACCTATAAAGAGTCGGCCCGTGATTATGTGATGGCTGCTCGGGCGCTGGGGGCGTCGACCAGCCGGATCCTCTTCAGGCATATTTTACCCAACACCATGGTGATGATTGTTACCTTGGCGCCTTTTACCATTGCCCTCAATATTACCGCGCTAACGGCGTTGGATTATCTCGGCTTGGGGCTGATGCCACCGACGCCAAGCTGGGGGGAGCTGTTACAGCAAGGCAAATCGAATTTGGACGCGCCATGGATTGTTGCGTCCGTGGTGACCTCACTGGTGGTGGTATTGGTGATGGTGACCTTCATTGGTGAAGCGGTGCGCGCCGCGTTTGATCCGAAAAAATTCACCCGTTACGACTAACTTTAAACACAACGCGCAGTGTATGAATCACGATAAGGAAATCACGATGAAAAAACTGATCCTTGCGACCTCAATCTCGATGTTTAGCCTCAGCGGCTGGGCGGGGGATTTACCTGAAAACCTTAATTGGCAAACCAATTGGGATGCGCCCAAAATTGGCTCACCTGAGGCAAAGCGCGGTGGTACTCTGCGCTCACACTTAAACTCTTTTCCTCAAACTTTGCGCACGGTGGGTCCAGACTCCAACTCAGGCCTGCGTAGCTATTTTCTCGATGAAATGCCCTCATTGGTAAAACGTCATCCAGATACGCTGGAATGGATCCCTGATTTGGCCAATGAGTGGGCTTATGGTGACGATAATAAAACCATCTACTTTAAGCTGAATCCAGACGCGACCTGGTCGGACGGTGAGCCCGTCACCGCCGATGATTTTGTCTTTATGATGCAGTTTTATCGCTCCAAAGATATTGTTGCGCCTTGGTACAACGAGTACTACACCAACACCATTGGTGGGGTAGAGAAAATTGATCAACACACTATTGCGGTATCGGCCGCGGTAGAGAAAAACGATGATGAGTTGATGTATACCTTGGGTAGTTTGATCCCACGCCCAGCGCACTTTTACGCCAATCCAAGTAAAGATGAAAACCAAGATGGTATTGCTGACGACTTTGTGCGCCGCTACAACTTTAAGGCCGAGCCTACAGTGGGGCCTTATGCGTTAGGGCGGGTGCAAAAAGGCCGTAGTGTCACCTTTGAGCATGTGGATGACTGGTGGGGTTACACCAACCCGTATTATCAACATCGCTATAACGTCGACAAAATTCGCCTACGTGTGATCCGGGATAACGACATTGCCATGAAGCACTTTGAGAAGGGCAACCTGGATGTGTTCGACCTGCTATTGCCGGATGTGTGGCATGATAAAACCCAATCTGACCCTTATAAAAAAGGCTATATCACCAAGTTTTGGGGGTATAACGAGGTTCCTGTTGGCGCGGGCGGCCTGTGGCTGAACACTGCAATGCCATTGCTGGATGACATCAATGTACGCAAAGGCATCATCTATGCCACTGACTTTGATGGCATGATCAAAAAAATCACTCGAGGCGACTACTCGCGTAAGCCGCATGCAATGGGCTTTGGTCATGGTGAATACGATAACGATGGGGCGACACCGCCAGCGTTTGATCCTAAAAAAGCGATCAGCTATTTCGAAAAAGCCGGCTTTAATCAGGTGGGGCCAGACGGTATTCGTATCAACGACAAAGGCGAGCGTTTAAGCTTTGCGATCACTTATGGTTATCAACACCACACGCCGCGTATTGCTTACTTAAAAGAGCAAGCGAAGAAAGCGGGTTTGGATTTTACCATTCATCTGGTTGATGGTTCATCGGCGTTTAAATACGTGCTGGAGAAAAAGCATCAAATTGCCTTTCTCAATATGGGCACCTCAGAGATCCCTGCCTACTGGGAATATTTCCACTCAGATAATGCCAATAAAGCGCAAACCAATAACCATACCAATTACAGCGCTCCAGAGTTGGATGCGTTAATTATGGCGTACAAAACGGAGTTTGATCTGGAGAAGAAGTATCAGCTGTCGCACCAGATCCGCGCTAAGATTTCTGAGGCGAGCGTGATTGCCCCCGGTTATATGGTGCCGTATGTGCGTCAAGGTTTTTGGCGTTATGTACAAATCCCAGATAACGCGATGACCAAGCGCACCGAAAACATGGTCACCAGTGGCCGCGTGATGGGCTTTGGCACCTTCTGGATTGATGAAGAGATGAAAGAAGCCACCGAAGAAGCTATGGACGAAGGTAAAACGTTTGAGCCGGTGACCATCATTGATGACAGATACAAGCTGTAGAGGCGATTATGACGCAGGATGTCATTCTTTCGGTTAAGGATTTGACCGTTAATTTTACCACTGACGATGGCCCCCGTGAGGTACTTCACGGGGTGAGTTTTGAGGTCAAAGCCGGGCGCACGCTCGGCTTAGTGGGCGAGTCGGGCAGCGGCAAAAGTGTTACTGCGATGTCAATTATGGGCTTACTCCCTAAGCCATATGGGCAAATCACGGGCGGCGAAATCTTGTACCGCGGGACCGACTTGGTCACTCTGCCAGCCAAAGAGCGCTACGCAATGCGCGGCAATCGGATCTCGATTATCTTTCAAGACCCGATGACAGCGTTAAACCCTGTGCACACCATTGGTCGGCAAATCAATGAAGTCTTGACGCTACACCGCCCAGAGCTCGACAAAAAAGCCCGCGCGGCGTGTGCGCTCGACATGCTGGCTAAGGTGAAAATCCCGATGCCAGAAAAGCGGCTGAACGAGTATCCGCATAACCTGTCCGGCGGGATGCGTCAACGGGTAATGATCGCGATGGCACTGGCCTGCAAGCCCGATATCTTGATTTGTGATGAGCCAACCACCGCCTTGGATGTAACGGTGCAGGCCTCGATTCTGGATCTGATTAACGAGCTGCAAGAAGAAACCGGCATGGCGGTGATTTTTATCACCCATGATCTGGGAGTGGTCGCTGAGGTATGTGACGATGTGGCGGTGATGTACGATGGCCAAATTCGCGAACGGGCTGATATTTTCACACTCTTTGATCACCCAGCCCATCCGTATACCAAGCGTTTGTTGGGATTAATGCCAGGGCGTCACCATCAACCCAAGCAGATGATTGATATTCGTCCGTTGGAAGACTTTGATGCTGCGCCATCATCCACGTAGTTGCAGGAGAACGAGATGAGCAAGGAAGTCCTCAGAGTAGAAAATCTGAAGCAGTATTTTGTCTCGGGCAAAGGCCTGCTTCGTCAAGGCTACACCATTAAAGCCGTCGATGACGTATCGCTCTCGGTGTCACAAGGCGAAACGCTCGGGCTGGTGGGCGAGTCGGGGTGTGGCAAAAGTACCCTTGGCCGTACCATGCTTAAGCTGTTTGAGCCGACCGAAGGGAAAATTTTCTTTGAAGGTAAAGACATCACGCATTTATCGCCACGCCAGATGCGGCCACTGCGTAAAGACATGCAGATTGTCTTTCAAGACCCGCTCGAATCGCTAAACCAGCGCCATACCATTGGCGGGATCTTAGAAGAGCCCTTTATTATTCACAATATTGGCACCGCGAAAGAGCGTCGTCAGTGGGTACTTGAGCTATTAGACAAAGTCGGCTTGCCCCACGATGCGGTTAACCGCTATCCGCATGAGTTTTCGGGCGGTCAGCGCCAGCGGATTGGTATTGCACGGGCAATTGCCCTTAAACCGAAGCTGCTTATTTGTGACGAATCCGTCTCTGCCTTGGATGTGTCGGTGCAGGCACAGATTCTTAACTTGCTGCTGAAGTTACAGCAAGAGATGAACTTGGCGATGATTTTTATCTCCCATGACTTATCGGTGGTCCGCCATATCTCCGATAAGGTGGCAGTGATGTACTTTGGTCATGTGGTAGAAGAGGGGCCGACCGAAACCGTCTACCATCATCCCCGGCATGAGTACACCCAAAAGCTACTCTCCGCGATCCCAATCACCCACCCCAAATATCGCAAACACAAGCGCCGCGCCGAGCAACCGGTGGCCGAAAAAAAGCCTGAAGCGGTCAGTTAAGCACACGCCCCTCTGATGAGGGGCGTGGTTGTTTTTCTAACATTCGTTTTTTACTATGGTCTCGGCTTCGCGTTCGTGCCTTAGCCCACCTTTGCGGCGCCATTGGTCATTTCCTGCGGGGCGCGGCGGGCTGGTCGTGGTGGGTTAGGCGACTTTTTCGCTCTTATCGCGTTGGCAAGCTGTTTGTATTGCAGGCGCCATCAGTTTAGCTACGGCTCTAAAGACGGGTACGACTACTGAGTTACCGAATTGCTTATACGCACTGGTGTCTGCGCATACGATATTAAAATCACGATCAGTGGGGCTGCGATCATACTCGGGCTTTTCGAATCCCATTAAACGGGCGCATTCTTTGGGGGTTAAGCGTCTTGGTGTTTTGTAGCTTGCATCAAATTCTGGGGCATAGCGACCGTACTGCTCATCATAGCTTTGCTCTGCTTCTTTTATCCATGCTTTAAATTCATGTTCACGGTAGTTCGCTTTTTGTTCAGCCTGTTGCAGTGCGTACGCTTGGGCAAATTGCTCCCTTTCCATATTCTTTGCAATGGCATATTGCCGTTTGTTCGCGAGGTAATCGACCGAGAGCCCATCTTGGTTGATCAGTATTTCAGAGCCGTCTTTGTAATAACGTGCGGAAAGTGTACGTGTAATAGCTTGGGGGTCTCTTGGGTCGACAAGCCCAAAGCCAAAACCATTGCCTTTGCTTTGGTGCTTCAAGGCGTAGTGGTACAGATAGTTCCACAGATTTTCCGTCAGCGTGTAGCGTTTCTTCTCTTGGTCAGAAAGCACACACAGGATTTCCTGCACGGTATAGTGTTTTTTAGGGACAGGGATATCGTTCATATCCAGTGATTTTATCGAGGGATATTGCGCGATGAGATCGCGACGAATGCCCACCAATACGATGCGTTCCCGGTGTTGCGGTGTAAAGTGCGCGCCGTCGATGATGGTTGGATCCTGGCGGCGTTGTCTGACCGTGCGAATAGCCTCTTCGATATTACGTCCTTGATCCGAGATGTTTAGCAAGTGGTAACCTTGGCTATCAAGCGCTCGAACAATGGTGGCGAAGGTATTGCCTTTATCGTGGCTTTTTAAGTTTTTAACGTTTTCGAGTACGAAAAATTTCGGCTTTTTATAGTGGAGGATACGCTCTACATCAAAAAACAAGGTGCCTTGGGTATCGCACTGAAAACCATGTGCGCGGCCCAGGGAGTTTTTCTTAGAAACGCCGGCGAGCGAAAAGGGCTGGCAAGGAAAACCAGCCAATAATACGTCGTGATCTGGGATATGAAAGTCAATACTACGCTGAATATCTTGTGGTAAGGCTTCGGGCTCACCACTGAGTGTGACCTTTGTTATATCCATCATCCCAGTGTGACGATGTGGGTTTTCTTGTTCGTTGTTGATGAAATACGGTAACTCTTTTTCATCTACGTAGTGGTTGGCCAAGTAGGTGCGACGGGCGTTCTTATCCCACTCGCTGGTAAAAACACATTTACCACCAATGTCCTCAAAGCCTTTACGTAGCCCACCTATCCCCGCAAAGAGGTCAATAAAGGTAAATTCTGGGTTATCCCAATGCGCTGGTTTGGGGGGCAGTAGTGCTTCCCGGATCTTATCTAGGGTTTGTGGCTCGATAAGAATAGGGTTCGCTTGCGGGTCCTTATGCCAGCGGTTGAGCTTTTCGCGAAAAATACCGGTTTGTAGGCCCGTTTCCTCGCAATTTAGTTTCTGGCTGAGGTTTTTCTGATCGTAAATTTCTACCAGTAGCTTTAACAGCGCATCGGATGCTTTTTGTTGTTCTAAAATGCGCTGTTCGTCGGCCTGATCACCAAGCACGTATTCTTTTTTCAGCATGGTGGCTGTCTTCTTTGGGATTTATGAGTGAAAATTTATCACACAAAATTCCCTTTTTCTATTTTTCACTGATCATGTATACAGCCTTTTGGTGTTACATCACGATTTAATAGACAGTGTCTTAGCCTAGTTGGCGTACCTCATCTATAAAGTCGCGCAGTGTCATTAACCAAGAGGCCTGCGCTTGCGTGTATGTTTTGTGGAATGCTTCTGGGACGACGAGTTGCAGGTTCTGATCGCGCATCTGTGATGTCTGTGCTTCAGTGATGGCATGTTCCATGGTGATCAGGTGTTTTTTCGGTATGCGAGCGCCTTCGGCTAGGACCTGTCGCCAGCGATCTTTACAAGTGGTTTTCGCCCCGAGGATACGTAGCTTATCTGCAGGGAAACTGAGGTCTTGATAGGCTGCCGATCCTGGGAATAAAAAGTCTGGCTTCTGGCGCCCTTCGGTTAGCGCTCCGCGTTCAAAGGTGAGCTGGTTCGCGGTAAGAATGTGTTCGATATGGTTTTCAAACGCATGGCCGCTGCGTGATTTTCTCCGATTTTGTACGCTCAGTGAAAAGCTAACGAAGAGATCAACATCGTCACCGTGCTCTCCAAACCCTTCTTTAAGTCTTTCCCGGACGATGTGTCGCTCTAGCTGCCTGAAGGCGCTTTCTTCAAGCTCCATCCAATCGATAAGTGCTTTGTCGGGTGTTTCGACCGGGCTGACATCTTGCGCATGATCACGAGCAAACTGGGAAAATTCGCGTGTTTTAGGGAATGTATTGCCAAAGCGCTCGAGAATCTCATCAAGTAGGTCCGCTCTTGTATGTCCAATTTCAATGCCGTAACGGGCAAAAATTAGGCGAATAGGCACTGCTAAGCGGCTATCTATCTGGACTTTTTTCAAGCCGGTTTTTGCTGCATCGGTGGTTTGCGCACCAAAGATGGCGCGGATTTGTGTTTCTTGCTCACTATCGGGCGGGCAAAAGATGATAAGCAGAGTTCGCTCGTGGGTAAGCGTAATCATCATAAAGTCGCCGGGCTGAAACCTGCTAGTGATGTCGTTCGACTTATAATAAAGCCGCCACTCCGCACCTCTTTTCGGATCGGTATAACGGCTGTCATACCAAGTTACGTTATCGTCATAGATCAACGGCGAGTCGTCATCATCAAGGTAAACAAATGTAGCAGGGATAGAAAGCTGAGTTCCATCGTCGGGCATGCCTAAATGCTCACCTATACCCGCTTTGGGGAGGCCACCGATTTCGTGTTGATTTGATGCTTTGGGGTCGGCATCGACATTCGACAAATACTTAAAGGCGGCATGCGTAAACACATCAGACAACTGCTCAAACATTCTGAACTCCGGGCTCATCCCATTATTGGCTACCCACTATGTTACTAAGATCTTGTTTTGCAAGATAGCTATCTGATGGATGATTGATAGGGAGGGTCTAGTTATGGTGTTTCGGGTTCATACTTCAGAGCCAATAGCCGACACACTTGCGATCGGCTGTAGCCGGCCGCGTTGCCTATTTTGAATTTTCGGGTAAGCCTAATCGGTGTCATCTTTTTGGCTAGTAATTAACGACTTTCGGGTAATTTGAATCGCATCTTTCATTCCAGCGTCGGGGGAGTAAAATCTAGCTACTCAAAATAGCGAGAAAGTACACCCCACTGACTACACTTGACCCTCAGAATGTAAGGGTTACGTGAACAGGTTAGTTTTAGTTATAGAGTTTATGTAATCCATAATTATTGGGTATGGATTGATGTCCACGAGCATTACTCAATATTCTGGATCTGCTCGCGCATTTGTTCGATAAGCACCTTGAGCTCGACGCCGGAGGCGGTGATTTCGGTGCTGATTGATTTGGAGGCGAGGGTGTTGGCTTCGCGGTTGAACTCTTGCATCATAAAGTCCAAGCGTCGGCCGCAGGCGCCGCCTTTTTTGAGGATTTTGCGCGCCTCTGAAACGTGTGAGTCCAAGCGGTCAAGCTCTTCCGCAACGTCTACTTTTTGCGCCAGCATCACCATTTCTTGCTCGATGCGAGTTGGATCGAGCTCCACTTTGGCTTCTTCTAACCGTGTGGTTAAGCGTTCACGCTGCCATTCAATCACGGTAGGCATCTTTTCGCGCACTTTGATGACTTCAGCGCTAATCGCATCTAATCGCTGTTCAATCAGCGCCTTCATGTTGTCACCTTCGCTCGCACGCGCGGCGATAAAGGCGTCGAGTGCTTCATCAAGACCAGTCATTAGGGCGCGATGCAGCTCGTCGGTATCTTGCTCTGGGGCTTCCATTACCCCCGGCCAATTCAGGACCTGAAACGGATTGATGTTGCCTTCTCCAGCGGTTTCTTTCACCCATTTGGCGGCGTGAATTACTTGCTTGGCTAAGGCTTCGTTAATGGTGAGCTTGTCTTGATTGGCTTGCGAGGTATCAAAGCGTAAGTTGCATTCCACTTTGCCGCGCGCAAGGCGCTTGCGGAAGCGCTCACGCACGACGGGCTCAAGGCTGCGCAGTTGTTCGGGCATGCGAATGTAGGTTTCGAGATAGCGCTGGTTGACGGAACGAATTTCCCAAACGGCGTTGCCCCAATCGCCCTTGATTTCGTGTCGTGCGTAGGCGGTCATGCTGTGGATCATTGGTACCTGCTTGTGTGTGCAAAGAGTGAATGGCTTGATTATACGCATCCACCTGCAATGCGTCAGCTGTGTTGGCAAGATGTGCCGACAGGGATCGCAAGCGTGGCAAGAAACACGTATAATCGCGGGCAAATTTCATCTGCCCAAAAGGTTACTTGCATGCGTCCAAGTGGAAGAGCGCTCGACCAAATTCGTCCCGTTAGCTTTACCCGCGGTTTTACTGCCCACGCAGAAGGCTCTGTGCTGGTTTGCTTTGGCGACACAAAAGTCATTTGTAACGCCACTGTCGAAGAGGGTGTGCCACGCTTTTTAAAAGGCAAGGGCCAAGGCTGGGTGACGGCAGAATATGGTATGTTGCCACGTGCCACGCATACGCGTAACCGTCGAGAAGCGTCGACCGGTAAACAAGGTGGCCGCACGATGGAAATTCAGCGTCTGATCGCGCGCAGCCTGCGTGCAGCGGTTGATTTAACCGCGCTGGGTGAGTACACCATTACAGTCGATTGTGATGTGATTCAGGCCGACGGCGGCACGCGTACTGCATCTATCTCGGGAGCGAGCGTTGCTCTGGCTGACGCACTCAATGCCATGGTGCGTGATGGCAAACTTGCCGCGAACCCTATGAAAGGTCACGTCGCAGCGGTGTCGGTGGGTATTTATCAGCAAACGCCAATTTGCGATCTGGAATACGTCGAAGACTCCGCGGCAGACACCGACATGAATGTGGTGATGCTCGAAGATGGCCGTATGATTGAGGTACAAGGTACCGCTGAGGCAGAGCCATTTACTCCCGATGAGCTCAATGCCATGTTGGTACTGGCCAAGAAGGGCATTGATGACATTGTCGTTGCCCAAAAATCGGCGTTAGCCGACGCATAACAGATTGAATAGCTCCCACATTGGGGGCTATTTTTTTGCCCTGAGAACAGGATGGAGCCCGTGACATAACCGTCACAACCGTTTTAATAGTGAGAGGATGGAATGAAAGCCTACCAGCGCCAGTTTATTGAGTTTGCCCTTGAAAAGCAGGTTTTAAAGTTTGGTGAATTCACCCTGAAATCCGGCCGTAAGAGCCCGTATTTCTTTAATGCAGGTTTGTTTAATACCGGACGTGATTTAGCAAAATTGGGTCGTTTTTATGCCGCTGCATTAATGGATGCTGGGATTGATTACGATGTGCTATTTGGCCCTGCGTACAAGGGGATCCCGATTGCAACCACCACCGCGGTCGCGCTTGCCGATCATCATGATGTGGATACGCCTTACTGTTTTAACCGCAAAGAGGCAAAAGATCATGGCGAGGGCGGCCAGTTAGTGGGCAGTGCGCTCGAAGGTCGCGTGATGTTGGTGGATGATGTGATCACCGCTGGTACTGCTATTCGTGAATCTATGGCGCTGATCCAGGCGCAAGGTGCGCAACTTGCCGGTGTTTTGGTGGCGATTGACCGCCAAGAACGGGGCCAAGGAGAGCTGTCTGCGATTCAAGAAGTGGAGCGTGATTTTGCCTGCCGCGTTGTCTCTATCATTAGTTTAAGCGACTTAGTGACCTATCTAGAGCAAAGCGAGGCTGATCCGGCACAGCTGGCAGCGGTCAAAACCTATCAAGCAGAGTATGGTATTTAACCTTGACTGGGCGCGCCACGGCGCGCCTGATTGCTTGCATGGCTTATTGCAGCTGACTGGTGAGCAATTGCCAGTACTGTTCAAAGTTGGCGGTAGGCAGTTGTTTGAAAGATGAGCGCACATAACGGCACAAACTGCCTTCAACTTGGCCAATTAGTTGGCTCGCAAGCACCGCTTCATCGAGCGGAAAGCCTTTCCCTTCTCGTAAACGTCTTTCCCGAAGTACTTGCTTGAGCTGTGCTTCAACACGCTCAAACAATTGGTTGATGCGACCTTGTAAGCGGTCTTGCTCGAACATCAACGCATGGCCTGTCATGATACGCGTCAGCCCTGGGTTGCGCTCACCAAATCCAAGCAGCAACTGCAGAATGAGCTTAAGACGCACTAAGGTGTCTTTCTCTTCATCAATAATCAGGTTGATGCGGGACAGTAATGAGTCCTCAATAAACTCAATTAAGCCCTCAAACATGCGTGCTTTGCTGGGAAAGTGGCGATAGAGTGCGGCCTCGGAGACGCCAACTTGGGCGGCCAATTTGGCGGTCGTGATGCGCTGGCTGCCTTGCGTGGATTCCAGCATTTGCGCGAGCGCTTGGAGGATCTCTTCGCGGCGATTATTTTTTTTCGGGGCTGCCATTCATGCGATTCCTTTGTCTTTTATTCTCACGTTGGCGGGCGGTAAAGGAAGCATCAGGACGAGGTGCCACCAAGCGTGTTAGTCATGCTCTTTATCTTAGCGGTGAGGTGCCTGTATTAAAAGCAAAAAGCGTGGCCTTGGCGCACGCTTTTACACTTGATGTAACGGCGTTTTTTTACGTTACGCTTTGGTATCCGCCGCGTGATAACGGCTGGCGATATGTGTCATCACAGTGCGTGCCAAGGATGCTTTCTCTGTTAACGGTAGTGCGAGATCACCGTTCGGCCAGAAAAGGTGTAAGGCGTTGTGATCGCTATTAAATCCTTGGTCTGAAAGCGAGACATCGTTAGCACAAATCATGTCGAGCCCTTTACGTGCAAGCTTATCGCGTGCATAGGTCTCGATATCCTGTGTTTCTGCCGCAAAGCCAACGGTAAAAGGCCTTGTATCCGACAGCGCAGCTACCGAGGCGATAATGTCAGGGTTTTTCACCATGGTGACTGTCATGGCATCTTTATCGGCTTGTTTTTTCAGCTTTTGCTCGGCAACGGTTTGGGGACGATAATCCGCTACGGCCGCACAGCCGATAAAAATGTCTTGTGAGGCAATGCTGGCATGGACGGCTTCATACATTTGTTGTGCACTGGTCACATCAACACGGTGCACGCCGGTGGGCGTTGGCAGTGCGACTGGCCCACTGACTAGGGTGACCGTGGCACCCAGTGCTCGGGCGGCTTCTGCGAGCGCATAGCCCATTTTTCCCGAACTATGGTTGGAAAGATAGCGCACCGGGTCGAGTGCTTCTCGGGTTGGCCCGGCGGTGATCATGATGTGCTTGCCAACTAGAGGTGTAGGGCCGGCCCAGTGCTCACATTCTGCCACTAACGCCATCGGCTCTAGCATGCGCCCCGGGCCGACATCGCCACAGGCTTGTGCACCACTGTCGGGCCCCCAAATCAGGCAACCGCGCGCGCCCAAGGCGGCGATATTGGCTTGCGTGACAGCTGCACGATACATCTGTTGATTCATTGCAGGTGCAATCGCAATCGGCGCATCGGTGGCGAGACACACCGTGGTGAGCAGATCATTGCCCATGCCAGCATGGACGCGTGCAATTAAGTCGGCGGTCGCGGGGGCGAGCAAGACTAAATCTGCCCACTTGGCTAATTCAATGTGGCCCATCGACGCTTCAGCGGCGGGGTCAAGTAAGCTATCTGATACCGGATGACCGGAAACGGCTTGCATGGTCAGCGGGGTGATGAATTCTTTTGCTGCGCGAGTCATCACCACCTTGACCGTCGCCCCACGTTCAATAAGACGTCGAGTGAGGTCGGCACATTTATACGCGGCAATGCCGCCGCCCATACCGAGCAGTATACGTTTTCCTGCCAGCGTCTGGGCTGGCTGTTGTGAAGAACTGGCCATAATGCGTGATATCGTTGTCAGTGAATGGCGCAACCATACCATAATCCTTAGCGTAAAAATCTTGTTCAAGCGCATGAATCCTCGCACGGTGTGAGCCAGGTTGGCTGTGATATGGGCTGATGTCTGCTGAAAAGCACACGCAACGGGGAATAAAAATAGGCGACTGTAACGCAACCTTGCCATGATGCGCTTGTATCAAGGCGGCGCTCTCTTCCTACTATCGGCGTTGTCGTAGCCGACGACTGGCTCAGTAAAGGGAGAACGATCATGAGCTTAAAAACCATGCCGCAAGATTGCCGCCCACGAGAGCGTTTGCTGAGTAGAGGGGCACAGAGCTTGTCTGATGCCGAGTTACTGGCGATTTTTTTGCGAACTGGGGTGACGGGGATGAGTGCGGTCGAGCTGGCCGACTACCTATTAAATGACTTTGGCTCGTTGCGTGCGCTGATGGGTGCTGACCAAGCTGCGTTTTGTCAGCACAAAGGGCTAGGCAGCGCGAAATATGCCCAGCTTCAGGCGGTATTGGAGCTTAGCCGCCGTTATTTAAAAGAAACGTTAAGTAAAACCGATGCACTGACCAGCCCTGATCATACCCGCCGTTATTTGTCGACGTTGCTTCGAGATCGGCCCCGCGAAGCGTTTTATGTGTTATTTCTCGACAATCAACACCGTGTCATTGCCGATGAGCAACTCTTTGAGGGCACTCACAATGCGGCGAGTGTGTATCCGCGTGAAATTGTGCGCCGCGCACTCGAATTGCATGCGTCGGCGCTGATATTGGCCCACAATCACCCTTCGGGTGTGGCAGAGCCGAGTCAGGCCGATCGCCAAATCACCGAAAGAATTGTTCAAGCGTTGGGATTAGTCGACATTCGTGTGCTTGATCATCTGGTGGTTGGGGACGGAGAAGTGGTATCCTTCGCCGAACGAGGTTGGTTGTTATCCCTTTGAGGATCGCCTTTGGCGAAAAAAACGATCAAAAAGAGCGCAAAAGGATCTGCTCGGGACTTGAGCAATGTGAATTCAGTTAGTATAATGCGCCACCTTTGATAGCCTTGACCTTGAGCCTGACCTTGAATTTGCAGGACTGGCGGACAAGGTTGATATCGAGCTGAAACGATTTTGGAGAGACTTTCATGTCACGAGTATGCCAAGTAACTGGCAAGCGTCCTGTAGTTGGTAACAACCGCTCTCACGCTAATAACGCCACCAAGCGTCGTTTTCTGCCGAACCTGCAAACTCATCGTTTCTGGGTAGAAAGCGAAAAACGCTTCGTTAAACTGCGTCTATCTACTAAAGGTATGCGCATCATCGACAAAAAAGGTATCGATTCTGTACTAGCAGAAATGCGTGCCCGCGGTGAGAAAGTATAAGAGGACTTAGAGAATGGCTAAAGGCATTCGCGAGAAGATTCGTCTAGTATCCTCTGCTGGTACTGGTCACTTCTACACCACAGATAAGAACAAACGTAACATGCCAAGCAAGTTCGAGATCAAAAAATTTGATCCCGTAGTTCGCAAGCACGTTATGTATAAAGAAGCCAAAATCAAGTAATTGGTTGAAAGTTTCGAGAAAGACCCAGCCTAGGCTGGGTTTTTTTATAACTATTTTTCCTCGCTGGGCCATCCGGTCGCTTAGCTATCAACGCCAGCCTCATTTGTGTATATACTGCTGATTAACAAAGTCGGGTATCCAGTGGCGGTGTCTCATGAAGCTAAAACGAAAAACGTGGAACAACATCCTCATTTTTTCCGTGGTGATCTTTTTCGGTTTAATGCTATTGCCTGACTACCTGCGCCACCAACGCCACGCCCGAGATATGCCTGACGGTGTGATTGCCTTGGTGACGTCGCGCAGTGAGGTGCTCGCGCTGCGCTTCTCTCACTTAACCTTGACGCGTACGCTCGATGGTTGGCAAACCGATAAGCCGTTATTGATTAGCCCCACGGAGCTCGCTCAGCGTTGGCTGGGGCTGAAAGGGACACAAGTGAATGACGCCACCTTGCAATCGCTGCGGCCGCAACTAACCGCACCGCGGACCCTTGAGCTACTGCGTAGTCCTGATCAAGAACCTATCCGTATTACTTATTATCAGCAGCCGCAATTTTGGTTAATGCAAAATGAGCAAGGCCAATGGCTGGCGGTGTCTGTTGATAGCCGTTACCTTTTTCCGTTGACTAAGTCGTAAGTAAAAGTCCTTATCATGCCTGAATTACCTGAAGTTGAAGTCAGTCGCATGGGGATCACTCCCTATGTTGAAGGTCAGACCGTCACCCAAATTATTGTTCGCCAACCACAGCTGCGCTGGCTGGTGCCTGATGAATTGCAATTGCTCCAAGGCCAAGTGATTCGCCGGATAACACGTCGTGCCAAATATTTGTTGCTCGAGTGCGATCTGGGGACGGCGCTTGTGCATCTTGGGATGTCGGGCAGTTTACGGGTATTACCCGCCAGCTTAGCCCCAGAAAAGCATGACCATGTGGATGTCATCCTCAGCAACAATATGATGATCCGTTATCACGACCCAAGACGATTTGGCGCTTGGCTGTGGCAAGCGCAGGATACAATGCATCAAGTGCTGAGCAAGCTTGGCCCTGAGCCATTAAGTGACGCTTTTAACGCTGATTATTTACTGGCGCGTGCGAAGGGTAAAAAACTGGCGATGAAATCCTTCATTATGGATAACGCGGTGGTCGTTGGCGTGGGGAATATCTATGCCAATGAATCTCTTTTTTGTGCCGGGATCCACCCCAAACGCCCAGCAGGGAGCCTGACGCACTCAGAAGCAGCGTGTCTTGTCGATGAGATAAAAACCGTGCTCGCGGCGGCGATTGCCCAAGGGGGTACGACCTTAAAAGACTTTACCAATGCAGATGGCAAAGCAGGTTATTTTGCTCAGGAGCTTCGGGTGTACGGCAAAGCCGGCGAACCTTGCCCGCAATGCGAGACGGTATTAGAGCGTGTGGTGATTGGGCAGCGGGCAACGGTATTCTGCCCGCATTGCCAGCCACTATGATGGCGTATTGACGTGAAGCTTATTGCAAAGTGCGGTTAAGACATCAGGGTGTACAAACTCACTGGTGTCGCCGCCGTGCAGTGCCACTTCTTTGACCAAGGTCGATGAGATAAACGAGTGTTCTTCGGATGGGGTGAGAAACACGCTTTCAAGCTCAGGCATCAAACGGCGATTCATGTTAGCCAGTTGGAACTCGTACTCGAAATCAGAGACAGCACGTAGACCGCGTACCAAAATGTTGGCTTGGTATTGCCTGGCAAAATTCACCAGTAGTCCAGAAAAACCGACCACAGAGACATTGGGCAAATGACTGGTTACCGCTTGGGTTAAGGCGACGCGTTCGTCCAGGTCGAACAGGGGTTTTTTACTGGGGCTTGCGGCAATACCGACGATGACCTCATCGAACATGCTTGCAGCGCGTTCGACTAAATCGAGATGGCCATTAGTGATAGGGTCAAACGTGCCCGGGTAAATCACACGGGTCAGTTGTTTCTTGGTCACAGGGTTGTCCTTTTGATGTGTTATCTGGGCAGAGGTTATCAAATCATGCATCGAGACGCATTGTTCTTCATCGTGGCGCGTCTGTGAATCTGAAAATAGGCACGTTACACTGATAGGCGCTGCAGCGACCGCAAGATAGGAAAAACAGTGAGTATAGAAGTAGAACAGCGCGACAACGAATGTATTTGGTTTGACCCTGAGTTGGTGGAAGGGGATCCACGCCACTATTTCGATATTCACTATTGGCATCAGCAAGCCGCGGTGACGGGATCAGCAAAGGGACGCGGTACGACGTTTTTTGTGCGTGGTCCTAAGATGGAAATGGCATTGCGCCATTATTATCGGGGCGGTTTGTTCGGTAAGCTGGTAAAAGATCAGTACTGGTTCACCGGTTGGGAGACAACCCGTTGCGGGGCGGAGCTGACGTTACTCGCCTACTTGCGGGCGAAAAAGTTGCCAGTGCCTCGACCGGTTGCGGCGCGCGCGGTCAAATCTGGGCGCACGTATCGGGCAGATATTCTGGTTGAAAAAGTGCCAGGCGCGCGCGATCTTGTGGCTATTCTCTGTGAACATGCACTATTGGCTCATGATTATCGAGCCATCGGACGACTCGTTCGACGGCTTCACGATGCCGGTGTTTGTCACACTGACCTCAATATTCATAACATTCTTCGCGATAAGAAAGGCAAGTTGTGGTTAATTGATTTCGACAAATGCCAGCAGCGTGATGGTGAACAATGGAAAGAAGACAACTTAGCGCGTTTGCATCGCTCGTTTAAAAAAGAGAAGGAAAAACGTCAAATCCATTGGCAGCCCGAAGATTGGGCCGCCGTGCTAAAAGGCTATAACAAGATTCGCAAATAGGGGTTAGCGATTTAACCAAGGCGACAGTGCTTGCAAGGTGCGTTCGACCGCCCCTCGGTTTTGCTCAACAACCTGTAATCCGGCTTGTCCTGCTTGCGCGCCCAGTGGTGGCGATGAGAAAAAGGCACCGATCTTCGCGGCAATATCGCGGCTGTCGTTGCACACTTGCAAGGCGCCCGCTTCAATCAAGGTGTCACCAATCACTTGGAAATTGTAGTAGCTGGGTCCCGTTAATTGTGGCTTGGCGAGCGCGGCAGGCTCGAGCAAGTTATGCCCACCGACTTTAGGGCCGAGAAAGCTACCCGCCATGACAACCACGTTCGCAGCAGCTAGATATGTCATCATTTCTCCCATGGTATCCCCTAAATAGACTTGCGAGGATAGGGCGATTGGCGCGTCACTCGTACGGCGCTGGACGCTGAGTCCGTGGGTGTGGATCTGCGCTTCTACGCCATCAAACCGCTCCGGATGACGGGGAACCAAAATTAACAAGGCATCGGGATAATCACGGAGCAAAGCGGCATGGGCGTCGAGCATGACGGCATCTTCGCCCTCATGCGTACTGGCGGCGACCCAGCATGGACGCGCTCCAATGTCATCAATCAGTGATTGGCCCAGATGTGGGTCCGTAGCTTTAATATCAAATTTGACCGAGCCGACCGTCGCCAGCTTATTGTCAGCAACCCCCAATTCGGCAAAACGGGCCTTATCGCTGTCGTGCTGACATAAAATCACATCGATATTTTGGCTCATGGTACGAAATAGCGGTGCGATCCGTTTATAGCCGCGGCATGCTTTCTCGGACAAGCGCGCATTGATGACCACGATAGGCACACCGGCTTGATGGACGTTAACGAGGGTGTTGGGCCACAGCTCGGTTTCCATAATCACGCACAGGCGGGGTTTTACTGCGCGCAAAAACCCACGGACAGCGAAGTTAAAATCGACTGGCATGTAGCGATGGATAATACCTTCTATTTTTTCTGCCTGCTCTGCGCCGGTTGGGGTCGTGGTGGTGACGAGCAGAGGAATGGACGGATAGGCCTGCTGCAACGCGGCAATTACGGGTTTCGCGGCGAGCACTTCGCCCACAGAAACCGCATGCAGCCAAATCGGCTGCCCCTCAACAGCTGGCGTACGGCCAAAGTGCTCCCGCCATCGCGCACCGACGGCCGGTTTCCCGGGACGCTTTCGATATAGGCCCACTAATAACAATGGGGCAACAAGAGTCAGGATAAAGGTGTATAGCCAGCGCAAAGGAAGCTCCTATCGACGATTTATTGCCATGATACCGATTTGTCCCTCATTTGTTGATAACCCGCCATGGTATTTCATTCCGGAGCAGCTCACGTGTTGGGCGGGGAATCCACTATCTCCTCAAAAAACTATGCTAGAGTTGGCGACATTTAAGGACGTTGTATAAAAAAAGACATGGGTATCGCGAAAAAACTCAAAAAAATCATTAGAGAGCGAAAAACGCGTCACCGTAATATGCGGGACATTGAAGGGATTATCGCCACGCGCTTACGACAAGAGCAACTGCATCAGCAAATGGTGGTTGGCGACCAGCCGCTAACCTCTGAAGCAGCGTACTTTGATAGTCCGTTAGTGGTGAGTTTGACGTCTTTTGCCGAGAAGGTCCATGAAGTCTATCTAGTGATTGAATCGCTTGCCCAGCAAACCTGTCGACCTAACCGCATTATTCTCTGGCTGGACGAAGAGGAATATAACGACACGACGCTTCCCCTCTCATTGCAAAAGCAGTGTGAGCGAGGACTTGAAGTGAAGTTTTGCGCCAACACTAAATCCTATAAGAAAATTATTCCCACGCTTGAGCTGCTGCCGGATGCTTATATTGTGACGGTCGATGACGATGTCTTGTATCCTCACAGTATGATTGAAGGCTTAATTCGCACATGCCGCTGCCTTCCAGGGTATATCTATGGTCATCGTGGCCATGAAATTAGCGTTAGTCACGACTCTATCCGTCCTTATAAGCGTTGGCAGTATTGTGCGCGCCCTGAGAAGCCGTCCCATCAACTGATGTTGACCGGATGTGAGGGCATCTTGTATCCGCCACACTCGCTCCATAACGACGTTTTGGATCAGGCTTTATTTACAAAGCTCGCGCCCAGTGCGGATGACTTATGGTTAAAAGTCATGGCAATACGTCAAGGAAGCTTGTGCATGAAAGTGCCGTACAGTGATCCGTCGTTTGCGCTAAAACGGCATCGCTCGCTGGGATTGGCTCAGTTTAATATTCGGCAGGGCGGTAATGATAAGCAGCTGGCCGCCTTGCTTAGCCACTTCCCTGAGGCTAAGAAGGCGTTACTTGGTCAAGCCTGCGATGACAAAATCTGACGGTAGAGGGTCTGATAAGTCAGCGCGGTTTGACGGATATCGCAGGCTCTGGCTTGCTCAAGACTACCGGCAATAAGGCGCTCTCGAAGCGCTTCATCATTGGCAATATCTGCGATAGCGCTGGCGAGCTGGTCTGGCTTGCCTACTTCGATAAGTCGTCCTGATATATCATCTTTGATGATATCGGGGATCCCGCCGGCATTCGTACCTACCACAGGCAAGCCTGCAGCCATCGCTTCGAGGATCACAGAGCCCAGCCCTTCACTATACGAAGGGTGAACCAACAAGTCGGCGGCTGCGAACCAATTCCCCATTGCGCTTTGTTTACCCATAAAGCTAATGTTGCCAAGCCCTTGTGCCTGTTTTTCGAGCTCAGCGCGCGCTTTACCATCGCCTAGTAAGCAGATGTGAATCTGAGGGGCGTGCTTCTCGAGCACCTTGGCGGCGCCAATAGTGACATCAAAGCCTTTATGGGCGTACATATTCGCGGCTTGAATGACCAAAAACTTATTAGCAAACTGCGCCTTAATCGCGTCGACGTCAGCGTCTGAAACCGGATACTGAACCGGAGAGCTAGGAATGGTTGCGACATTCGCTTGAGGGTGGCGCCGAGTTATCTGGCGGACAATCTCCGAACTAAGCCCAACTAACGTACTTGCGCGTGTATAGGCAAGTTGAGATAGCCATTTACGCTTTAGGGGGTTATCAATACGTCGCGTGACGATATAGGGTACGCTATGTATCAAGCGCTGGAGAAGCGCCCAATAAATGGCTCTGCCTTCATGAACATGGACCACATCGCAGTCAGCGGTGATTGAACGCTGATGCGAGCGAGTATAATGCTTACAAAGCACTAATTGGCACTGTTCAAGCGCGCGAATTTCATCAGCAAACGGGCTTTTGGGGTTAGCGACCACAGTGAGTTGGTAACCCATTGCGAGCTGTTGTTTGATCAGTGTGAGTGTTTGTCGCTCACCGCCGCTAAACCCAGATGCAAGATTGACGTGGCAAATGTGCATGATCACCACACCTTATTGAAGTCTTCGTTTTCTAACACTTTTGGATCGCGTTGGAACTCGAGTAATTTGGCATATTTCAGATAACTGTTTACTGCAGAGCTGAGTGCGACTGTCATACCATCGACGCCACCTAAAAAGCCGCGTTGAAAAATATACTTACGAATAAAGGCGTTAAGGCCATGCACAAAGGGAGAAAACGCATTGGCACGTTTGCCTTTTTGGTACATGATTTTAGCGGCTCGCCCGCTAAAGTTGCGTCCCGGTTTGGCGAAAAGCTGTCCGATATTATCAAAAGAGTAATGAATCAGGTCACAATCTAGCGGCTTAGGATTGCTAGCTTGCACCGCGGCATGCTGTTTGACTTCGGCAAAGCGAGTTTTGGTTTTATCGTACAGACGAATACAGTAATCAGGGTACCAACCACACTGTTTGATCCATCGGCTACCAATATGGTTACGGCGACGAAAGGCGAACGCATCATGTGGTGTATTGGCTAAATCGAGTGCTTGGATCTGTTTGACTGCTTCATTGGTTAAGCGTTCGTCCGCATCTATGCTCAGGATCCACTGGTTTTCAGTATGCGCCAATCCCACGTTTTTTTGGATGCCATCGCCAAGGTAAGGTTGGATAACGACGGTAGCGCCGAGCTCTTTCGCAATCGCTGTTGTCTTGTCGGAGCTTTGTGAGTCAACAATCACGATGTCAGAACACACTTGCTGTAGCGACTCGATACAAGCTTTAATGTTTTTTTCTTCGTTGAGCGTAATAACGACGCCTGTGATCATGATGTTACCTTTAAACGTTCGTGAACTGTCCTCAACAGAGAGTGTATGAGGCCGATATCGATTTTTATTGAATATTATTGTGGTACAGCGCTTTGTATTTTTGCACGATGTTTTCTTGACTGAACTCTGCGAGCTTATTCTCTATGGCAGTCTGTTCAGATGGACTCCAATGATGCGTTAGAGCAATGTGCATTTTTTCAGCCATGTCAGCGGGTGCTTGCTCACAAAGATAGTGTGCCAACTCACCAGACATAATTTGTCTTACTCCACCTTCTGAGTCCGTGCAAACGATGCGAGTGTTACAGGCTAAGGCTTCGAGTAGGACCATTCCCAGCCCTTCAAACCGTGAGCTGAGCACAAACAAGTCGGCTTGCTTAAACCAAGGGAAGGGGTTCTTGCGAGCGCCTTTAAAGAAAACACGATCCTCGATACCGAGTTGCTTGACGCGTGCTTCAATGTTTTCCCTGTCTTTGCCTTCTCCCACAATGACAAGATCATGCGTGACATGATGCTCTGCAATTAACTGGGAATAGGCATCCACTAACAGGGTGAAATTCTTCACTTGAGTGAGGCGCCCCAAGCCGAGTATAAACGGGCGAGGATGCATGTCCGGCTCATCCCTCTCCGCTTGTTGACGAATATAGGCCGCGTTATTAGGGTTACTGATCACCTGAGAATGAGAGGGAGAGAGTGCGTACTGTTGTTTAAGTGCTTGAAAACTTTCATGAGCGCCATCAGAGACACAAACGATGCTTTTGTGATCAAAGAGTGCGTGATAAACCCGATTTGAAAATGCACCGTAATGGCTGGGTTTTATAATGTTTTCACAGACGTAGACAAAGCGCGGGTCTTGAAGAGGCCAAAGTTGCTCGAAGGTGCCTTGTCCGCGAAAAATGATTAAATCGAACTTGCCCTTCTCAGCCTCTAGCTTTTTAAGCTTTTTTTGAAAGAAATAGCCAGTCAAATAAGCAAATAATAGCGGGAATGATTTACTCACCACGCTATTTATAAGCTTACAGAGTAGGTAGTAAAGTGCGCCAATCCCTGTCGTCATCGCTGCCTTTTTAAGGTTAAACAGCTGAACGTCTACCTTTTCGTTAGGCTGGATATCGATGGGACGATCTTTTAAGTAAATGAGCGTTGCCTCATGCCCTTGAGCAGTAAACGCTTCTGCAAGGTTCACAGCGACACGCTCCATGCCGCCGAGTTTTAAGCAGTTAACAACCACAGCAATACGCATCAGTCATTATCTCTTTTTAGTCGCTTTACTTGAGTAAGACTGTATACAACCCCTGAGATAACCACAAAGCTAAACACGCCATAGCTACGACTATTAAAGGTTTCAAATCCATTGATGATAAACCAAAAGAGGTAGAAACATAGCGCAAGGATGAGCGTCCATTGAGGCGTCATACCAGCTTGATAGCCTTTGTAGGCCTTTATACAAGGTAGAATATACAGCGCTAATATAAGCGCAAAACCGATGATGCCGTATGCGACCAGCAACTCAATGTGATTGCTATGCAAATGGGCAAGATCTTTTAAAGAACCACTCGTGCTATTTTTTAACGCCATCAGTTTATCTGATGAAGTAATGACATGCTTGATCCCATTTTCACCCAATCCTAGGATAGGGTGCTCAGCAATACTTTTCGAAGCGTCAAGCCATGAATTGATGCGTATTCCGATACTTGTCATTGGAATATTATCCCAGTCACCGGATATCACCTTGGTCAAGACCGATTGCTCTTCTGACGCTCGGCTTTGAATGTATTCGGACTGGGATGCGGCGAGCAAAACGAGTAGGACAATGGCGTAGCTAATAAATACCGATTTTTTTGACTTTATGATCCCTGACAGGGTAAGTATCAGCGGCAACATAAACATAACCGCAACCATGGCAAGCCAGACTTGACGAGATTGGCTGACGATGGCAAGCACAACAGAAAAAGCAAGTGCGGTTATTAAAAGTAAACTCAATATACTTTTTACTTTAAAGCTTGTCTTTGCATGCTTGACGGCAAAAAATAGTCCAAAGCAAACTAAGACGACGGTTCCTGCAAACATGGAGGTAAATTGCGCGTTTTTCAAACCAAAGCTGACGCGCCTAAGCTGCAATGCCAAATCGACTTGATGGCGAAAGTCACTTTGTGTAACACAAGCAATAAAAATACCGATAGCAAAAAGTACCAGTGTTGTAATGGCGGCTTTGCTATTACCTTGAAGTACTAAGCCAATCGGTATAAATATAAATAACTTCGCTAATCTATCAAAGTGTGGGTAATCATTGGCGAGTTGCGGAATATGAATGGTTCCATTGAGCCATCCTAATCCTTGAATCACTATTGCACCAACAAATATCCAAAAAAAGACATCTTTCTTAAGAAAGTGTCGGTGTGTAATTAATAATGGCACACTCAGCGTGAGAAAGAGTGCACGAAATAACTCGCCAGCGTCCGGAAACGCAACGGCAGTCAGGGCATAGCCAAAAAGAAAAAGGCGCGCTAAGTGATAATAGCGCTTGTCTTCAAATAAATTAAAAAACGATGGGGCTGTGACTTGGTTCATTGGAGGATCCTAGTTACTACTTGGTCAGGGTCCAAATCGTTTAAACATTTTAAATGCCCTAACGGACATTCGCGTTTAAAGCATGGGCGGCAGTCGATATCGGTGTGCATAATATCGACCTTATGGGTTAATGGGGGCGTATATTCCGGCGACGTGGAGCCGTATACTGCAATCACATGACAATTTACCGCGGCAGCGATATGCATTAAGCCCGAGTCGTTGCTGACCACAGTTTGGCAGGCGCCGAGTAAGTCAACGGCTTCAATCAGGCTGGTTTTTCCCGCTAACACATACATGTTATCTTGCTGGCCAGACAGTGCGGCAATGTTTTCACAGGTTTCAACGTCTTTTGCCGAGCCGAATAGCCACACTTGGTAGCCTTGTGCAATCATCGCTTGTGCGACCGCGGCATAGTGTCGTTCGGGCCACTTTTTCGCTGGGCCAAACTCGGCCCCTGGGCATAAACCAAGCACGGGCWTATCTTGATTCAGCCCCAGTTTTTTGACCACGGCCGCTTGTGCGTCAGGGTCAATGGTTAACTCAGGCTTTGGCAGGCCTTCAAGACCGCCGAGTGAGGCCGAGCTTTGCATCTCAGCTCGAGGGTGAGCCAATGCGACATAACGCTCAACCATGTACTGAAAGGCTTTTTTGTTGGGGCGTAAGTCATTCAGCAAGCCATACCGCATTTCACCTTTCCAGCCTGTGCGCACTGGAATATTGGCAAACCAAGGGATCAGTGCCGATTTGGCCGAATTAGGCAATACGTAGGCGTGATCATAATGGTGCTTTGTGAGTGCTTTACCCAATTGGCGACGTTTACCGAGCGCAAATTCGCCATGGCCGAGCGGCATCTCAATGCTGCGATTGACCTCTGGCATGCGTGCCAAAATTGGGGCACACCAAGCAGGCGCCATTACATCAATCTTGGCGTTAGGATGCTGTTGTTTAATGGATTTATACAGTGATTGTGACATCACCATATCGCCTACCCAAGAGGGACCAATGACCAGTATATTCGTCATGCTGCCGCCTTCTTTTTTGCTTCTTGATAAATGTTGCGGCCATCTTCTCGAGTCCGGAGAAGCTGAAGAATCCACATATATTGGTCTAACTGTCCTTCTAACATTGTCTCGATTTGTGCATTCATAGCGCGTGCATCTGTCTGACTTTCACCAGTAGGAAAGTCGTTGAATGCGGGATAAACGGTGATGGTAAATCGCCCTGTTTGGGCATTAAAGCCGGACAGTACCGGGACGATATGGGAACGGGTCACTTTGCTTAGCTTGCCTAAACTCGGCAAGGTGGCTTTGGTGGTGGCAAAAAACGGCACGAATTCGCTGCTTTCATCACGCATATCTTCATCAGGCAAGTAGTAACCCAGGAATCCGCGTTTAACTGCGCGAATAAAAGGTTTAATACCGGCCTCACGCTCGTAGCAGTTCCCGCCGTATTGCACGCGTTGGCGATGCATCAGCCAATCCAGCAGGCGATTCTTTTGTCGTTTCGAAAAGGCCGCCACCGGCAGTCCTTGAGAAGCAAACAGAATGGCCGCGGCATCAATGGCCCATGTGTGGGGCACAAAAAGGATCACCGCTTCGTCATTATCCGTGTGGCGAGTGATGTTCTCCATGCCCGCGACGTCACAGTGGTGTTGAAACCAATRGCGGCTTCGCAAGGTGATCAGCGGAAAGCTAAGCAAAAAGGCCCCAGCCGTGGTTAAGGTTTCTACCAAAATCGCCTGACGTGCCTCGGCGGATTTGTCAGGAAAGCAGGCTTCGAGGTTAAGCCATGCATTTAAAATAGTGCCCTTTTTCTTTGCTACCAGTTTGTTGGCGACCCAGCGAGAAAAACGGTACTTCGCCTTAGCCGGAGTGAGTAAACAAACGGGAAGGGCAACCAAAAGCATCAGCCATGTGCCCCAGTATTTTGGCGCCAGATAGGCCCGCGAAAATTCTGGGTTGTAAGCATGCGCGTCGTAATCGTGTCGCTGTTTTGTCATTGCTCTTTCTCACGCCCCAGCCTCACTGGGGCGAACTATTGTTATTAGCGATTAATTTCGGCCAAGTACGCGGCAACACCTTCAGCAACGGTTTTAAATGTTGCGGTGTAGCCAGCCTCTCGAACCTTGGTGAGATCGGCTTGCGTGTAGGCTTGGTAACGGCCTTTCAGGTGGGCAGGAAATGGAATTTCTTCGATTTCGCCTTTGCCGTGAAACGCGATCACTGCATTGGCAACGGCGCTGAATGGCTCAGCACGGCCGGTACCGCAGTTAAAAATCCCAGAGACTTGCTGCTGCCAGAACCAGATATTCATCGSGCAAACATCGCCGACATAGACAAAATCACGTTTGAAGGTATCACTGCCTTCAAAAAGCTTGGGATTTTCACCATTTAGGATTTGTTGGTTAAGGTGGTAGGCCACTGAGGCCATACTGCCTTTGTGCTGCTCGCGCGGGCCATACACATTAAAGTAGCGAAAGCCGGTGATAGGTGGCAGTGTTTCACCATGGGCTGCCGCATCGTCCCATACGCGACGAACATAGTTATCGAATTGCTGCTTCGAATAGCCATAGACATTGAGTGCCCCTTCATAGTCGGGCGATTCAATGAAATCGCTGTCGCGGCCGCCGTAAGTGGCTGCTGACGAGGCGTATAAGAATGGAATATCCCGCTCAATACAATAATGGAGTAGCTCTTTGGAGTACTCATAGTTATTGAGCATCATGTACTTACCATCCCACTCGGTGGTGGCAGAACAGGCGCCTTGGTGGAAAACCGCTTCAATAGGACCAAAATCATCACCCGCCATAATTTGGGTAAGGAAATCGTCTTTATCCATGTAGTCGGCGATATCGAGATCAACGAGGTTAGCGAACTTGGTGCCGTCTTTTAGGTTATCGACCACCACAATATCGCGATAGCCTTGCTGGTTGAGTGCTTTTACTAAGTTGCTGCCGATCATGCCGGCGCCACCTGTCACAATTATCATATCATTACCTAAATTTTTGCCTGACGACAGACGCCGTCGCCTTCGCTGTTGTCTGTGATAGTATGGTTTAGCATCAACCGGGCAGAGGACAGAACCATACATGAAAACCCGCGATCGAATTATCCATGCTGCACTGGCTTTGTTCAATCAACACGGCGAGCCAAATATTACCACAAACCATATAGCGGCTGACCTCGGTATCAGCCCGGGCAACCTTTACTATCACTTTCGCAATAAAGAGGCGATTATACACAGTATATTCGACCAATACGCGCAAGATCTCGCCTTGGCGTTTGATCCTCATCAGCCCCGCGACGATACCCAAGCCCTGTTGCAGCATTATTTAGACGCGACGTTTAGCCTGATGTGGCGGTATCGGTTTTTTTACGCCAACCTGCCCGACATCCTGCGCCGAGATGAAGCTTTGCAACAAAAGTACTTGGCCGCCCAGCAACAGCTGCAAGTTAATTTAATGACCATACTTCAACACTATAGCCAAGCAGGCTGGCTCGCGCTGGATGAAAGTGCCCTTAGTGCCGTTGGCGAAACCCTGAAGTTGGTGGCGTCGAGCTGGATTTTTTACCAAAGCGCCCAGGCTCCCCAAACGCAAATTCACGCGGGGGTGATTTATAAAGGCGTGCTGCAAATGCTAGAGCTCCTCAGGCCCTTAACTACCGCACAAGGGCAAGCCGCCATTGGTGTATTAATAGACCACTATCGCAAGCAATTAGTTCGCCAAGATAAGCATGCTTTAGACACGCTGAACTGAGTAGCTCGACGGTTTGCCTGCCTAGCTGCGCGATATTCAAACAAGATGACAGCGATTACACGATATGAATCACTGTCTGACATCCCTTATTGGCACCCGGGTATTTAACGTGCCATGATAGCCGCCATCATTCGCTGCCACTGTAGGCAGCGACCTTCCTAAAGTAATCATCACAGCATGGAGATTGCGATGACGGCTGCCTTCTATCAGCAAATTCGTCATCAGCTTGAGCAAGTAAAAGCTGATGGCTTGTACAAAAGTGAACGTCTTATTACCTCGCCACAAGCGGCCAGTGTCGCCGTTAATCATGAGCAGCAGGTACTGAACTTTTGCGCCAATAACTACTTGGGGTTGGCGAATCATCCTGAGTTGCTCAAGGCTGCCAAGGCAGGGATGGATGAGCACGGTTTTGGTATGGCGTCGGTGCGGTTTATTTGTGGGACGCAAGATGCACACAAAACCTTGGAAGCCAAGTTATCTGACTTTCTCGGGATGGAAGATACCATCCTATATTCCTCATGCTTTGATGCCAACGCGGGGTTATTCGAGACCATTCTCGGCCCTGACGATGCCATTATTTCTGATGCGCTAAACCATGCGTCAATTATCGATGGCGTACGCTTGTGTAAAGCGAAGCGATTCCGTTATGCCAACAACGATATGGACGAACTGGAAGCCCAGCTTAAAGCCGCGAAAGCCGCCGGTGTGGCGAATATCTTGATTGTGACTGATGGTGTCTTCTCGATGGACGGCGTGGTGGCGAACTTACCAGCTGTGTGCGATCTGGCGGAGCAATATGGCGCACTAGTCATGGTGGATGATTCCCACGCGGTTGGTTTTATGGGCGAGCATGGCCGAGGTACGCACGAGTATCATCAAGTGATGGATCGTGTCGACATCATCACCGGCACCTTGGGTAAAGCCATGGGCGGCGCGTCAGGGGGCTACACGTCAGGCAAAAAAGAGGTGATCGATTGGCTGCGTCAGCGTTCGCGTCCCTACCTTTTCTCCAACTCGCTGGCTCCTGCGATTGTGTCTGCCTCTATTCGCGTACTGGATATGCTGGCCGAAAGTGACCACTTGCGTGAGCAGCTTTGGGACAACAGCAAGCACTTCCGTGCACGCATGACGGAAGCTGGATTTACGCTAGCAGGGGCTGATCACGCTATTATTCCTGTGATGCTTGGCGATGCCAAAGTGGCCAGTGAGTTTGCCGAGCGCATGATGAAAGAGGGCGTCTATGTGGTTGGCTTCTCCTACCCAGTGGTACCGAAAGGTCAAGCACGTATCCGCACCCAGATGTCAGCCGCGCATACGCGTGAGCAATTGGACCGAGCCATTGATGCTTTCATTAAAGTAGGCAAAGAGATGCAACTGATTGGGTAATGTTATGACACAAACAACCATGAAAGCTTTGGCGAAACTCAAAGCGGAGCCCGGCATTTGGATGACGGAGACCGAGCTTCCCGAGCTGGGGCATAACGATCTACTGATCAAAATTCGCAAAACGGCTATCTGTGGCACCGACGTGCACATTTACAAATGGGATGAGTGGTCGCAAAAGACCATTCCGGTTCCTATGGTAGTTGGCCATGAGTATGTCGGTGAAGTGGTCGGCATTGGTCAAGAAGTGCGTGGCTTCTCTCTGGGCGATCGGGTTTCAGGAGAAGGGCATATCACTTGTGGACACTGCCGTAACTGTCGTGGTGGTCGCACTCACTTATGTCGCAACACCGTTGGTGTGGGAGTTAACCGTGAAGGTGCCTTCGCAGAGTATCTGGTGATCCCAGCGTTTAACGCGTTCAAAATTCCCGATGAGATCTCTGATGACTTAGCCTCGATTTTCGACCCATTCGGCAATGCGGTGCATACGGCGCTATCCTTTGATTTGGTGGGCGAAGACGTGTTGATCACCGGCGCGGGGCCGATTGGCATCATGGCCGCTGCGGTGGCCCGTCATGTTGGGGCGCGTCATGTGGTGATCACCGACGTGAATGAATATCGCCTCGAGCTTGCTCGTAAGATGGGTGTCACACGTGCGGTCAATGTGGCTGAGTCATCTCTGGAGTCGGTGATGGAAGAGCTTGGCATGACCGAAGGTTTTGATGTTGGCCTCGAAATGTCTGGGGTGCCGACGGCGTTTAATAGCATGCTGGCAGCCATGAACCACGGTGGCAAGATTGCGCTTCTTGGCATCCCACCGAGTGATATGGGCATTGATTGGAATCAGGTGATCTTTAAAGGGCTCGTGATCAAAGGTATCTACGGCCGCGAGATGTTCGAAACCTGGTACAAGATGGCATCGTTAATTCAATCTGGCTTGGATTTAACCCCGATCATCACCCATCACTACAGCGTGGATGACTTCCAACAAGGCTTTGATGTGATGTGTTCAGGGCAATCAGGGAAAGTGATCCTCGATTGGCAGCGTTAATGCCTCTGGTGTAGCAGCGCTGAAGCGCGCAAAACACGAGCACGCCCACTTATTTGGTGGGCGTTTTTAATTCAGCCAAGGGAGTGGATTGGTGGTGTTGCCTTTGCGGCGAATTTCGAAATACAAGGAAGGGGTGGATTGGCCACCGCTGTCGCCGACCAAGGCGATAGGCTCACCGGCGGTCACCGTATCGCCCACATCTTTTAGCAAAGCTTGGTTATAACCATACAAGGTCATGTCACCTTTACCGTGGTCTACGGCAATCAATAGGCCATAGCCACGCAACCAGCTCGATAGAACCACTTTACCCGCATGCGCCGCTTTCACTTCGGTGCCGCGCTTGGCGCCAATCACCACACCGTTCCAACTGACTTGGCCGGACTGACGTTCGCCAAAACGGTGTAATAACGTGCCTTTAACGGGCCAAGTGAGCTTGCCTTTGGCATTCGCAATCCCTGCCATCTTCACGGTGGCGCGTCGTGCCGCCGCGGCGATTTCTTCTTGTAAACGTTGTTTGTTCGCGTTGAGTTCCGCAAGGTAGGCACTGTCACTGGCAATTTGTGTGCGGATTTTTTTCGCCGTTTGACTTTGTGCGGTTTGCTCGCTTTCTAAATCCCGCTTTTTCTCTTGCAGTTCGGCCACCAAGGCAGCCTGCTTATCGCGTTGTTGTTTCAGCTGGTGCGCGGTTAACTGATATTCGGTGCGTGTCGCGGCGAGGGACTCAATCGCAGCTTGACGAGACTGAGCCAAGGTTTCGGCATAGCGTGTGAGTCGGTCTAATTGTGCAATATCATCGCCACTGAGTAGGCGCTGGAGTTGATCGTGTTGGCCTTGGCGGTATTGTGCGTCCAGTAAGTCGGCCAGTAAGGCTTGCTGGCCAATCATCTCCTGTTGGAGACGGGACTGTTTTTTAGTGAGTGTCTCAATCTCGGCTTCTGTATCACCAAGAACGCTCTGTGCAGAGCGAATCCGTTTCGATAGCGTTTCAATACGCGTGGCTTGCGCTTTTAAATCGCGTTGCAGGTGATTCAGTTTTTTGTTGTGTGCGGCCAATTGCGATTGTTGGCGAGCGATTTCATCACTGACGCCTTCCAACTGGGAATTGGCGCTAGTTGAAAAAGTGAGCAGGCACAGAAAAACGCCAGTGCACAAGGCACTGGCGCGGAGGGCTGTCAAAAAGCGTGTTCGTTTCTCCCGCATGAGGGGATTATTTCAGATCGAACACCGGCTTGCCAGTCATCTCTTCTGGAATATCCATACCGGTCAAGGCCAGCATGGTTGGGGCCAGATCAGACAGCTTACCGCCTTCTTTCAACGTGATGTCTTTGCTGCCCACATACATCAGTGGCACTGGCAAATTGGTGTGCGCGGTGTAAGCGCCACCAGTGTTTGGATCCACCATCATCTCGGCGTTACCGTGGTCGGCAGTGATCAGCATCTGACCGTCCACTTCGTTGATCGCTTCCAGCACGCGACCAATGCAATGGTCTACCGCTTCACATGCCTTCACCGCGGCATCGTACACGCCAGTGTGACCGACCATGTCGCCGTTCGGATAGTTACAGATAATCATGTCGAACTTGCCAGACTTGATGGCCGCAACGAGCTTGTCAGTCAACTCTTCTGAACTCATTTCTGGCTGCAGATCGTAGGTTGCTACTTTTGGTGAAGCAACCAACGCACGCTCTTCGCCTTCAAACACGGTCTCGATGCCGCCGTTAAAGAAGAAAGTCACATGAGCGTACTTCTCAGTTTCTGAGATGCGCAGCTGGGTTTTGCCGTTTTTCGAGAGCCACTCACCCAAGGTGTTAGACAAGCTCTCTGGTGGGAATGCGACCGTGGTATCGATGTCGGCCGCATATTCTGTCAGCATCACAAAGTCAGACAGCTCGGCGTATTTTTTACGCGTAAAGCCATCGAAATCCGGCATAAAGGCGCGGGTCATTTGACGCGCACGGTCGGCACGGAAGTTCATGAAGATCACTGCATCGCCGTCGTTGATGGTCGCTTTGTTATCACCGTCGCGATAAATTTCGGTCGGCGCGACAAACTCATCATTTTCTTCACGGGCGTACGCAGCTTCTAGGCCCTCAACCGCGCTGGTGGCAGTGAACTCGCCGTGGGCTTGGGTAAGCACATCATAAGCGCGCTCAACACGATCCCAGTTGTTGTCACGGTCCATCGCGTAGTAACGGCCCACCAAAGACGCAATACGGCCTTTACCGAGTTTGGCAAATAGAGCATCAAAACGCTCAAGTGATGCTTTGGCGCTGCGTGGTGGCGTATCACGCCCGTCGAGGAAGCAGTGCAGGTAGATTTGGTCGGCACCGCGTTCAGCGGCAAGCTCAACCATAGCTGCAATATGGTCTTCATGACTGTGTACACCGCCTGGCGACATCAGACCCATAATGTGAACCGCTTTGCCTTTGTCTACCGCTTTATCAACCGCAGCAGTCAGCGCTGGCGTTTGGTTAAATTCACCATCTGCAATGGATTTGGTGATCCGAGTCAAGTCTTGGTAAACCACGCGGCCGGCACCAATGTTCACGTGTCCCACTTCTGAGTTACCCATTTGCCCATCCGGTAGGCCCACATCGAAACCTGATGCAGAGATCAAGGTACTGTTAGCGGCCATTAGGCTATCGAGTACTGGAGTGTTGGCGTTGGTAATCGCGTTATCGCTTTGTGGATCGCGATAACCCCAACCATCGAGAATCACCAGTGCTAGTGGTTTTTTTGCAGACATATTACGTCCTCTCAATTCAAGCTAAAGACTGACATTGGCTGCCATAAGACAACCACTGAGGCTTGATGCCGACCCGAGCTGAGTAGCAGCATGACTCAATGGTCATTGAATGAGCGTAATTTTACTACATTTTACGCCGCGATATGTAGGCTAAGATCAATTATCCCCGCTGACAAGTTGACCGTTAGACTTGCCAATGCCCCTTGAGTCCCCTCATTATGGCGAAGATCCAGTCTGCTTGCGAATGGCTTTGCTCGATTTCTGCTATTGGTGAAACCTTCTTTCTTTTCAAGTTATTGAGCAGGTGGGTAAAACCGTGCGAGTGATTCGGCAAGTGAGCGAGCGCGCGGATTTGCGCGGACAGGCTGTAAAACCATGGCGAGCAAGTTATACTCGACACCATTTTTCACCCCTTGATGGATTCTCGCGACGCGAGTCAGCAAGCAGTATAGAGCAAAGATTATGCAGGAATATATCGATTTCGTCTCCAACAACATGCTCCTCACTTTGGCATGGGTAGGTTTGGCCGCAGCACTGCTGATGTCCTTAATTAAGCAGAAAACCGCGGCATACAAAGTGGTTGTGCCGAACCAAGCGGCGATCATCACCAACCGTGAAAACGGTGTGTTTGTCGATATCCGTAGTCGTGATGAGTACCGTGCTGGCCACATCACCGGTGCGATCAACCTCTTGCCGAGTGAAATCAAATCGAACGCACTGGGTGAGCTTGAAAAACACAAAAATGACCCCATCATTGTGGTATGTAAAACAGGTCAAACGGCGGCAGAAAGCGCTAACCAGCTAGTCAAAGCTGGATTTGACACTGTGTATGTACTGAAAGATGGTCTCACCTCTTGGAATGATGCCAATATGCCACTGGTTCGCGCCAAAAGCAGCAAGGGCAAAGCCAAGAAGAAAAAGTGATCATCAACTCAAATATCGAGCGGTCGCATGACGCGGCGGCTCGCTTTTTTTAATGTGCTGGGCACATTGAGCCAATTTAAAGTAAGGATTAACCATCATGGCTGAAGCAGAAACCAATCAACAAGCCGAGCAAAACTTTGCAATCCAACGCGTGTTTTTGAAAGATGTGTCTTTCGAAGCGCCAAACTCGCCGGAAGTGTTCCAACAAGATTGGGCGCCAGACGTTAACTTGGATCTCGACACGCAAAGCCGTGAGCTAGGCGAAGGCATTTATGAAGTGGTTCTGCGTCTAACGGTGACAGTGAAAAACCAAGACAGCAATGCCTTCCTTTGTGAAGTGCAGCAAGGCGGTATTTTCTCGGTGACTGGCATGGAAGCGCCGCAATTGGCACATTGTCTGGGTGCCTTCTGCCCGAACATTCTTTTCCCGTATGCACGTGAAACCATTTCAAGCTTGGTCGTCAAAGGCACCTTCCCGCAATTGAACCTAGCGCCTGTTAACTTTGATGCGCTGTTCATGAACTACTTGCAACAGCAAGCTGACGAGCAAAAAACCGAAGACGCACAAGCGTAAGGATTGGCCATGACCACGTTGGCACCGACACAAGACGCTGCAATCACCGTACTAGGCGCAGGCTCTTACGGCACAGCACTGGCGATTTCACTTGCCAGAAACGGTGCCAATGTCGTGTTGTGGGGCCATGATCCCCTGCATATCGCGCAGCTTGAAACGGATCGTGCCAATCAGGCGTTTTTGCCTGACATCGCGTTTCCGGACTCATTGATCTTGTGTGCTGACTTAGCGGTGGCAGTGAATGCCAGCCGCGATCTACTTGTTGTGGTACCCAGCCACGTCTTTGGTGATGTGCTGGGTAAGGTGAAGCCTTACCTACGCGCTGATTCTCGCGTGTGTTGGGCAACCAAAGGGCTTGAGCCAGAAACCGGACGCCTTTTACAAGAGGTGGCTCGGGAACAACTGGGCGATAATATCCCGCTTGCGGTCTTGTCGGGTCCCACCTTCGCCAAAGAGCTGGCGGCGGGCTTGCCTACCGCGATTTCGGTGGCCTCTCCGGATGCAACATTTGTGAGTGACTTACAAGATACCATTCACTGTCAGCACAGCTTTCGCGTCTATGGTAATCATGACTTTATCGGCATGCAGCTTGGCGGCGCGGTGAAGAACGTGATTGCGATTGGCGCAGGGATCTCCGATGGGATTGGCTTTGGCGCCAACGCGCGCACCGCACTGATCACCCGAGGGCTTGCTGAAATGACACGCTTGGGCGAGGCGCTGGGTGCGTCACGCGATACCTTTATGGGCATGGCTGGACTCGGTGATTTGGTGCTTACTTGTACCGATAACCAATCTCGAAATCGTCGCTTTGGCTTAGCGCTCGGGCAGGGCGAGGGCGTTCAAGACGCGCAAGATAAGATTGGTCAAGTGGTTGAAGGTTACCGCAATACCAAAGAAGTGTGGGCGCTGGCGCAACGCGCGGGCGTGGAAATGCCGATTGTCGAGCAGATCTATCAAGTCCTTTACCAAGGTAAAGCGGCTCAACAAGCAGCAAAAGACTTGCTCGCACGAGAGAAAAAGTCGGAATAATCACCCAGCGAGTGCAGACATAAACGCGCGGGGTGAGAACCGCGCGTTTTTTTTATACACTGGCAGTGGCACTGGACGTGTATGCGTCCTGGTTGTAGGTCATTTTTGTAAGGACGAAGGCAGTGAATAAGGCCAGAAAAGAATGCCAGCAACACCGCGTATGGCAAGCGGTGAAAAAGGAAGCGCGCGAGCATGCTGAACGCGAGCCGATGTTGGCGAGTTTTTACCATGCCACCATTATCAAGCACGACAACCTTGCCAGTGCGTTAAGTTATATTTTGGCGAATAAGCTATCGACCCCGTCGATGCCGTCGATGGCGGTGCGAGAGGTCATCGAAGAAGTCTATGCCAATGATGCTTGCGTGACGGAGTCAGCCGCCTGTGATATTTGTGCAACGGTAGAGCGTGATCCCGCGGTTGAGCTTTATTCAACGCCACTTTTATACCTAAAAGGTTTTCATGCGTTGCAAGGCTTTCGCGTCGCGAATTGGTTATGGCGTCAAGGCCGCAAGGAGCTCGCGACCTATCTTCAAAACCAAATTTCGGTGACATGCCAAGTCGATGTGCACCCTGCAGCCTGTATCGGGCGTGGTATTATGTTTGACCATGCCACTGGAATTGTGATCGGCGAAACCGCGGTGATTGAAGACGATGTCTCTATCTTGCAAGACGTGACCTTGGGCGGTACTGGTAAAGAAGGTGGCGATCGCCATCCAAAAGTCCGCACAGGGGTGATGATTGGCGCAGGGGCGAAGATTTTAGGCAATATCGATATTGGCGAAGGCGCGAAAATCGGCTCCTGCTCTGTGGTGCTCAACCCTGTTCCGCCCCATACCACCGTGGCCGGTGTGCCGGCGAAAATTGTGGGTCGACCCAGCTCGCATATGCCGTCTTTGGATATGGACCAAGAGTTCAACGGCTCGCATAAAACCTTTATCTCTGGTGATGGGATTTAGTCTGACCCATAAAAAAACGGAGCCAGTGGCTCCGTTTTTGTTCGCATATTGAGCGAGATTAAAACAGCTTTTCTGCTACTTCGTACAAATCTTGGCGGAATGGACGTTTCATGTTTTCAATAGCGTCGATGATGTCGTGATGCACCATTTTATCGTTCTGAATACCCACACAACGGCCACCTTCACCTTGCTGGAGAAGATCGACGGCATATGCACCCATGCGGGATGCCAAAATACGGTCAAAGGCACCCGGTTGGCCGCCACGTTGGATATGGCCCAAGATGGTTGCTCGGGTCTCGCGGCCGGTTTCGGTCTCGATAAACTTCGCCAGTTCGTTTACGTCGGTCATCAATTCTGTGATAGCGACAATGGCGTGTTTCTTACCCTTGTAGATCCCTTCTTTGATTTTCGACAGTAGTTTGTCTTTATCCAAACCAGTCTCTGGGGTAATGATGTATTCGCAGCCACCCGCAACGGATGCCATCAAGGTGAGGTCACCACAATGGCGGCCCATCACTTCGACAATCGAGATACGTTGGTGAGAGGATGAGGTATCGCGCAGACGGTCAATCGCATCGATAACGGTGTTCAAGGCGGTCATGTAACCGATGGTGTAGTCAGTACCCGCTACATCGTTGTCAATGGTGCCGGGTAGGCCGATACAAGGATAGCCCATTTCAGTAAGCTTCTTGGCGCCCATGAATGAGCCGTCGCCGCCAATTACCACCAGTGCATCAATACCGTGCATCTTGAGGTTTTGGATCGCTTGTTCACGTACTTTCTCGTCCGCGAACTCAGGGAAGCGGGCTGAGCCTAAAAACGTACCGCCGCGGTTAATTACGTCGGAAACACTGGTGCGGTTAAGACGCTCAATTCGGTTTTGGTGTAAACCGAGAAAGCCATCATAGATGCCGTAAACTTCGAGTCCTTCGGTGAGTGCGCTACGTACCACTCCACGAATCGCTGCATTCATGCCCGGCGCATCGCCGCCACTGGTCAAAACACCAATTTTTCTAACCATGGTTACCCTCTGACTTTTGGTCACTTATTTCGCGCCGATTGCGGTAATGGCAACCTACTTGCCCCAGTGTACCCGCAATGACTATTGCTTAAACTGTAATTTTCCTACTTCTGTAATAGTATTACAATTACTGTCGCTAAAAAGTTGATACATGTCAGCCCAGTGGGCTTTTGTTCACCGCCGATGACGAGAATTGTGCGCGCTCTTTGTCCACCACGGACACGGGATCTTGGTGGATCATGATGTCCGCGCCGGGAAATGCAATGAGCAACCGGTCTTCCACTTCATCGGCAATCGTATGTGCATCTACTAAGGGTAGCTCGTCATCCAGCTCAATGTGCAGTTGGATAAACGTTGTCATCCCAGCTTGGCGTGTACGCAGCTGGTGGATCCCCCGCACACCCGCAACAGAGCTTGAAAGCACGGCGATGCGTTCCTGATCATCAAGCGGAATTTGCCGGTCGAGTAACGACTGGACTGCCTCGTAGGCCATTTTGATTGCTTGCCACAAAATAAAGCCACTGATCCCAATCGCGAACCAGGCGTCGGCTTGTGTCCATCCATACCAACTGAGGACCAGTGCAACAATGATCGCCACATTCATCAGCAAATCTGACTGATAGTGCAGCGCATCGGCACGAATCGCGGGGCTCGCGGTTTTACGAATTACCCACTTTTGAAACAGCACCAACCCCAAAGTCACGAGCGTTGCCCCCACACTCACAGCGACCCCGAGTTCAGGGGCTGCAATGGGTACAGGCTTGAACAAACGTTCAAGCCCACTGAGCAGCAAAAATGAGGCCGAACCGACAATAAAGGTTGATTGGGCTAAGGCGGCCAATGACTCAGCCTTACCATGGCCAAAGCTGTGTTCATTGTCAGCCGGTTGCACGGCATAACGCACCACGACTAAATTGGTTAATGAGGCGAGCAAGTCGAGTAGTGAGTCCACGAAGGAGGCGAGCACACTGACCGAGCCAGTCAGCCACCAAGCAATCAGCTTGGCGATCAGCAATAGGGTGGCTACGCAGGTTGCGGCCCAAGCAGCGGCCTCAACCCAGAAGGCATACTTTTTTGTCATACCGAGGGCAGCAGGTTAATCAAGTCTGCCCTCAGTATATATCTCATTCACAGCAAACGTATGACACGGCGCAGGTTTAACGTGAACAATCGCCTTTTTTACCGTGATGACGATGATGCCCTTTGCCTTGTTTGTCATGCTTTTTATGCATGGCGTCAAAGAACGCGGTTTGCTGCTCTGGGGTGAGCACCTGCATCATCGCGTGTTGATGACGCGCATGGGCCACGCGGCGTTCAATATTCGGCTGTGGATTAGCCGACAATAAATCACGCACTGCCTGCTCATCAAAGGTGTCTTGGGTCAGTAAGGTTTTCATCTTTGCTTGAAAGTCGCCGCGTGCCTGCTGGCGTTGAGTGCGATACTCATCACGCAGTGCTTGGAATTGATTCTGTTGAGCCTCGGTTAAGTTCAGATCACGCCACATCCCGCGGTCCATACTATCGCCAAAGTGGGGAGCGGCGAGGGTGGGCAGGGCAATGGCGGCTATTGCTAGGCCGATCGTGAAACGTTTCATGATTTTTCTCCGGTGGTGAGTGGTTACCTGTTTAGCTTACGGGCTGGGATGTAAAGTCACGTTATTCGGTGTAAAGATGGGTAAAGTCACTCACCCGCGGGCGTAGCTATGATAGAACTACGGCTAATTGATAATGGGCAGAGAGTCTGATTGCCATGCAAGAGGTTTTGATCATCGATGATGATACCGCACTGACGGATTTGCTCAGTGAGTTGCTCTCACTAGAGGGGTTTTCGGTGCGTTGTGCGGATAATGGCCAAACTGGCCTTGAGATGGCGAGTGCCTCGCCCCCTGACATTATTCTGCTGGATGTGATGATGCCGGTTTTGAACGGCATGGAGACCTTGCGTCAGCTGCGCGCAACATCCAACGTCGCGATCTTGATGCTCACGGCGCGAGGAGAAGAAGTAGACCGAGTGATGGGGCTCGAGCTAGGGGCAGATGACTATTTGGCCAAACCCTTTAGCGATCGCGAACTTTTGGCGCGAATGCGGGCCATTTTGCGCCGAACGCAGGTCGTAAGCGCAGAGTCGGCACCGCCTGAAGATGAGCCGGTACTGGCCCATCATGATGTGCGAGTGTACCCGCGTCGATTAGAGACGTTGTGCCAAGATAAACCCGTGGCGTTGACCGGTATGGAAACCGAAATGTTGGCCTGTTTGCTTCATCACCCCGGTGAAGTGGTAAGTAAAGCCTTGTTAAGTGAGCAGGTGCTAGGAAAGCGACTAATGCCCTTTGACCGTGCAGTCGATGTGCATATTTCCAATTTGCGTAAGAAGCTGCCAGAGCGCCTTGATGGCAAACCTAGGATTAAAACTCTAAGGGGTAAAGGCTATCTATGGGTCGACTAGGTCTCTGGCGTCGCCAGCTCGCCGAGCGCTGGTCACGGATGCCCTTTCTCGGAAGCTTATATGGTCGGGTTTTTATCATTTTCTGGCTGACGCTGCTGGCGGTGTTGGCGGCGGTTATCTGGGCTCAGCGAGAGGATCCGCGTAGCCTGCATGCCATTCCCTCGCCGGAAAAAGCCCGTATCCAAGCCCAACTGGACCAATTGGTGGCGATCGCACAACAGCGTGATATCCCGATTGCTGTGATGGTTGCGCGTCAGAATCAACATCGCGGTCATCGTCGCACGCCCTATAAGTTGTATTGGGTGCCTGATAGCGCGACATTAGGATCTTTGCCACGCGAATTACGCCATTTTATATCGCAAACCACCGACACCGACGCGCCGATGCAGCGCCTTTATCACCGCAATATGTTAGCTGGCCCTTTCCCAGTCACTACCGCGCATGAAGCTGGAACCTTTTATCATGCTCGGCGTTGGCAACCTAAACTGCCGTTTGTGCTTAAAATTTTGGAAAAACCACAGCACTTATTAGTGGTGACCATGTTGGTCAGTACCCCTTTATTGCTGTGGTTGGCGTATACCTTGACGCGTCCCGCGCGGCGGTTTCAAACCGCGAGTCAGCGGGTCGCCAAGGGGCAATTGGTGATTGACCCTACCCTTGAGCAAGGCCCCAAAGAGTTTCGCGACGCAGGTCGAGGCTTTAACCAAATGGTGACTGCGCTTAATCAGATGGTGACTGGGCAGCAACAACTGGTGTCAGATATTTCCCATGAGTTGCGCTCACCTCTGACGCGATTACAAATGGCACGCGCCTTGGCTGCGCGTGAATTGGGCGATAGCGAGGTATTAGCGCGGATTGAACGGGAAGCGAGCCAATTGGAAGCCTTGATCAGCGAGCTACTCACCTTGTCACGACTGCAATCGCAAGGACACCTTGAACGCGAATCCATCAGTGCTCAAGTACTCTGGCAATCGGTCGTTGACGATGCCCAATTTGAAGCGGGGCAGCAAGGTAAACAGATCGAGGCGACTCCCTTTCCTGATGTCGCATTAACCGTCAATGTGCGCTTAGCCCGCAGTGCGCTCGACAATGTGCTGCGTAATGCGATTCGCTACGCCAATAAACATGTCTGCCTATCGGTCACGAGCGAGCAAGCGGGGTTAAATATTGAGATTCAGGACGATGGCCCCGGCGTCCCTGAGACCATGCTGACTGATATTTTCCGCCCCTTTTATCGCGTGTCTGCCGCGCGAGACCGTCAATCGGGCGGTACTGGGCTGGGGCTGGCGATTACCGCACAAGCCGTACAGCAGCATGGTGGCCAAGTCAGTGCCGCGAACCATCCACAAGGTGGACTCGTGGTGAGCTTGCAATGGCCGAGTGGTTAATATTGCGCAATCTACCAGCGGTTGCGACAATACCTGCCTTGCTTACTTTGGTAATGAACTCTCATGTTTGATATAGCGCTTTACGAGCCTGAAATTGCCCCTAATACGGGGAATATCATTCGTCTTTGTGCCAACTGTGGTGCGAACTTGCATTTGATTGAGCCGCTTGGCTTTGATCTAGAAGAAAAGAAAGTCCGTCGTGCGGGACTGGATTATCACGATCTTGCCCGAGTGACACGTCATAAAGACTATGCGGCGTTTGCAAACGCGATGGCGGGTCGTCGGATCTTTGCGTGTACCACCAAAGCCACCCAGTTTCATACGGAGGCGACGTTTGCGGACGGTGATGTGTTGTTGTTTGGGCCAGAAACGCGCGGCTTGCCTGATGCGTTGATCCAAGCATTACCTGACGCGCAGCGTTTACGCATACCTATGCAGCCAGAGGCACGTAGCCTTAATCTGTCTAATGCCGTGGCCATTATTGGCTATGAAGCGTGGCGGCAATTAGGTTTTACCGGCGCACAATAAAAAACGTCCCCAGATTGGGGACGTTTTGTTAGACGTTTAGCGTCAGTCGCTTACGCTTTTTTCGCGTCAGCCGCTGCTTTAGCGATAGCGGCAAAGCCCGCTGCGTCAAGCGCGGCACCGCCAACTAGCGCGCCGTCGATATCCGGCATCGCAAATAACTCTGCAGCATTTCCTGCTTTTACTGAACCGCCGTACTGAATCACAACCTTGCTTGCGACGTCTTCGCTGTAAGACGCAATGTGCTTACGAATGGCCGCGTGGATTTCTTGAGCCTGTTCTGCAGTGGCTGCTTTACCAGTACCGATCGCCCAAATAGGTTCATAGGCAATGATCGCACCGTTCAGCGCTTCAACACCTTGTGATTGGATCACTGCGTCAAGCTGACGTGCACAGACAGCAAGGGTTTCGCCCGCTTCGTTTTGCGCTTCGGACTCACCGATACAAAGTACTGGCGTGAGGCCATTTTCTTTCAAGAAAGCGAATTTCTGCGCGACAAATTCGTCAGATTCTTGGTGATATTCACGACGCTCTGAGTGGCCGATAATAATATGGGTTGCACCAAAGTCTTTCAGCATCTCTGCAGAGATATCACCGGTGAATGCGCCGCTGTTGTGTGTGTCGACGTTTTGCGCACCAAGCTTAATAGCGCTATCTGCCAGCAGTTGCTCGGCTTGTGCCAAATACATGACCGGTGGCGCGACAGCAACGTCCACACCTTCCACGCCTTTAAGTTCAGCGTTCAGGCCGTTAAGCAGTTCAGTGACCATGGCTTTGCTGCCATTGAGTTTCCAGTTACCCATTACCAATGGACGGCGCATAGGAATTCCTCCGCGGTTTAGTTGATTTGAAGTCAAAAGATGTAAAGAAGGTAGTCTATTGTAGCGCGGCCTTCTCTGTTTAAAATCATAGAATGGCGAGAATGCCTTCGTTTTTACGCGTTTTATTGACAAAAGTGAACCGCTAAGTAGTAAATTTTCATCATTTTGTGGCACGTCTGGCCAGTGAACTGTGATGGTCTCGCTAGAGTGGTGATGAAAAATCCGGCACCATAGCCTTTCTTAATGACAAGGAGCGTGTGATGCCACATTTAATCATGGAATACACAGAATCGGTTTCTGAACGAGTAAACATTGATCAGGTGGTGGAGGCCTTGCATCAAGCTGCCATCGCCAGTGAGGTGTTTGAGCCGGCGGCGCTAAAGTCGCGAGCCGTGCCTTGCGGCGTATGGCGGGTTGGAGAACAAGCCGACCGTGGTGATTTTATTCATGTTGAATTTCGCTTGCTCGATGGGCGAACTGTGGCGCAAAAGCAAGCCATTAGCCAAGCGCTGGTTGACGTGTTATCCCGCCATGCTAGTCACGTGAGCAGTTTGACGGTTGAAATTCGTGATATGGAAACCAAAAGCTACAGCAAGCGGGTCGCGTCAGCGGTGGTTTGACCGATGATAAAGCGGTAACGGGTGGATGCTCCACCCGAGCCGGTTTGGACGTTATTCGCCAGCGCGTGCGCTTTGTCGTGCGGCTTGGCCGACGCGAAAGTCCATGATCTCAGCGTTGTGGCTACGTAGCGATTCGGGTGATTCAAAGGCGGTGGCAAAGCGTGAGTATTGCTTTGACAGCGCTTGAAATAACATCACATTCACGTGCAGTGGGTTTTTACCATGTTCTATCACGCGGTTGATGTGGCTTAGCATGGCGTGGAGCTGTGGTTGCGTGGCATGTGAGGCATTGGCAATCACTTCTTCACTCATCTTGAGGCGCAAAGCTTCTAAAGCTTTTGGATCGGACTGGGCCAAAGCGGCCAGTTCATCAAAAGAAGGTAGCGTCTTCATAAGTTACTCCTTTGTACGCCGTCGGTCAGATGACCGCATTACCAAGGCGTATGAATAACTATGAGTCGGGGGCGTGGGGGGATCAAATTCAGGGTGTCTGAGCCACTTGGCGCTCTGAACGGGAAAGCAGACTGTGGCACAAACAATTCCCTGAAAAATGACCGCTTTTTAGTGCTTATTTTTAACCATAAAAATACAACGGGTTACCGTATGCACCCCAGCAAAGAGGCGCAACGACTTACCAATAGTGCTCGGTGGTAATATTACCGGGCTTACGGCGTAGGTTTTTGCTTAATCCTTTGCCTTCCAAAATACTCTTCACTTCTTTGACCATAGCCGGGTTCCCGCACAGCATCACTTGGCTATGTTCGGGCTGAAGCGGCAGCCCAACCACACGCTCGAGCAAGCCATCTTCCAACGCATGGGTGATTCGTCCAGAAAGAGCGCCCGCGGTGGGCTCGCGACTCACGAACGGTTGGACGACTAACTGATCGGGGTATTTTTCTTGCAGTGCGTTGATGCGCGCTTGATAGGTCAGATCCGCCGCGAATCTTACCGCATGCACCAAGATAACCTTTCTAAACCGCGACCAAACATCCCCTTGCTCCATAATCGACAGATAAGGACCAATGGCGGTACCGGTGGCGAGCATCCACAAGTGTTGGCCTTGCGGTACTTCATCCAAGGTAAAGTAGCCCGCGGTATCTTTGGTGATCATCACGGTTTCACCCGGCTCTAGCGCATGCAGTCGCGGCGACATCAATCCATCGGCGACACGCGTGGCATAGACTTCGTGATACTTACTTTGAGGAGGGTTTACAAATGAGTAGGCACGTTGAATGAGTTTACCGTCGATCTCCATCCCCAGTTTTGTAAACTGGCCGGCGGTAAAGGGTTCAATAGGGGCGGATAACACCAGGCTGAAGAGATCCTTCGTCCAATGTTGGTTCTCCACAACTTCAGCCTTGATCCAAGTGGCCATATTACCTCCTCACGTCTTTTCTCCGATTCGATATGTACAGCGACGTTGCCCGGACACGATGTGCTCTTCGCGCTCGATACGGTAAGCGTTACCTAAAAGGCGTTGAAATAACTGTATTTCTGAACGGCAAAGCGCCGGACACGTTTTGGCTGCGTGGCAGATAGGGCAGTGATGTTCAATCAATATGTAGTCGGCGCCATCCTGTTGGAGCTCGGCCATATACCCCTCGCTCTCTCTAAGATACGCCAAGGTTTGCAATTTAGCCTCTAAATTATCGCAATCTTTTAGTGCATCTTGATATTGCGCAAGGGTTCGCGCTTCTCGTTGCGCGATTACTTTTTCGACGCCTTGTTCGCCAAACACGTCTTGGACGGAGTCAATCAAGGTGATCGACAGATCGTTATGACTATCTGCAAAACGGCTATGACCACTGGCGGTGAGCGACCAGTGGCGGGTGGGGCGGCCAACTTTGGCGCGCACATCTTCGAAATCAACCAGCCCGTCTCGCTCAAGGCTCTGTAAGTGTTGGCGCACGCCCATCGTGGTCATCCCCAGCGATTGCGCGAGGGTTTTTGCGCTGACACTGCCTTCTCGTTTAAGGGTATCGAGAATGCGATCGGTAGACTTGATGGTAGTGATAGTGATTACCCCAATACGCTGCCCAGCAGCACACAACTAAATAAAGCAAAGTGTTTATAAAAGGGTAATCGAAATCAATCCACTTGACCAGTCAGGACAGCACATTGGCTGCCCGCTGATTTATAAGATGTGATGCTTGATGGCGTCGTCTTTACGGCTTAAATAGTGGGTCGAGCGGATGCGGCGTATGGTGCGACATTGACCGCGTACCACCAGGGTTTCTGTAGTGGCCAGATCGCCTTGGCGACTAATGCCATCTAGCAGGTCTCCTTTGGTGATCCCAGTGGCGGCAAAGACAACGTTATCGCTGCTCGCCATGTCGGACAACGTCAGTACTTGGTGGGCTTGGATCCCCATTTCCTGGCAACGCGCTAATTCTTGCTCACCAAAAGCACGGTTTTCTGGGGTATCGTCTTTGACTTCATGGCGAGGGAGCAAACGTCCTTGCATGTCGCCGCCTAAGGCGCGAATAACAGCGGCTGACACCACACCTTCCGGCGCACCGCCAATGCCGACCATCACATCCACCTCGCTTTCCGGCATGCAGGTAAGAATTGAGGCGGCCACGTCGCCATCGGGAAAGGCGAAAACTCGGATCCCGCGTTGTTGCATAGTGGCGATGATGGCGTCATGGCGAGGCTTTGCCAAGGTGGCGACGACCAGCGTATCTAGGGTTTTACCTAGGGCGATGGCGATATTTTCTAAGTTCTCGAGCAGGGGCTTGTGAAGGTCAATGGCACCTTTGGCGCACGGTCCCACTACCAGTTTTTCCATATACATATCCGGCGCTTTTAAGAAGCTACCTTTCTCGCCGGCGGCCAGTACTGCCAGGGCATTCGCTTGCCCCATGGCCGTCATGCGTGTGCCTTCAATCGGATCGACGGCAATATCGACCGCGTCGCCGCCCAAGCCGACTTGTTCGCCAATATAGAGCATCGGCGCGTCGTCAATTTCGCCCTCGCCAATCACAATTTCACCATCAATCTCGGTGAGGTTCAGTAGGGTGCGCATCACGGCAACGGCTGCACCATCCGCTGCATTTTTATCGCCACGGCCTAGCCATTTATAACCGGCAAGGGCGGCGCCTTCGGTGACACGAGAGAAAGCCAGTGCGAGATCGCGTTTCATGAGTACTCCAAGATAAAAGCCACAAAAACTGGTCAGCCCAGTGAGCGCGCGCCAGTTTATCAGAAATAGAAAACGTTTGCGTGCGCCTGTGAGCAGGGGATATGTGGAAATACACGTCAGGGGGATCAGGAATAACACCAAATATGCTGGATTTTTGTGCACTTGTGCGTTGGCAAGGCGCGAGAACAGTGGCAGTCTAGCGTGCGCTCGGTACAATAACAGCGGGGTGCACAATCACGTTGCACGGGTTGCTGCTGATGTCAGTAGTAACGGGATCAATCGTCAGAAATAAGGTGGCCTTGATGTCATTGGAAGTATTAGAACAACTCGAAGCAAAAGTACAAATGGCGGTGGATACCATTTCGCTGCTGCAAATGGAAATCGAAGAGCTGAAAGAAAAGAATGACGCGCTAGAGCGTGATGCAGCCTCGGTGAAAGAAAGCCGTGAAAGCCTCGAGCAAGAAAACGCCAAACTGCGTGAAGAGCAAGAAGCGTGGCAAAACCGTATTCGTAGCTTGCTGGGCAAGATTGAGAACGTCGAATAAACAAAAACAGAGCCGATTGGCTCTGTTTTTCTATCCGCGTGAGGCGACGTATTAGTCGTCGTCTTCCTCGTCATCAACGTCTACGCTGTCCATGGTGAGCGCGTCGGGTGAGAGGATCACGCCAGTCGTATCTGCATAGACATGATCGTCCGGGAGGAAAGTCACACCGCCAAAGTTGACGGGAACGTCGGTTTCCCCTGTGCCTTGTTCATCCGCGCCGACCGGAATCGATGCCAGTGCTTGAATACCGATATCAAGCTCATCAATAGTATCGACATCACGGACGCAGCCATACACAATCATACCTGCCCAATCGTTATCAGCAGCAAGCTGTGCAATTTCTCCATCAATTAACGCACGGCGCAGTGAGCCACCGCCATCAATCAACATGATCCGTTGCTGACCGTCTTGTTCAGCAAGCTCGCGGATAAGGCCATTATCCTCAAAGCATTTAACGGTTGTAATCTGGCCACCAAACGCACTGCGGCCCCCGTAAGAGCTAAACATTGGCTCCACGACATCCACTTGGTCAAGATACATGTCGCATAGTTCCGAGGTATTGTATTCCATAGTCTAACTTCTTGTTGAGGCAGAAAAAGGCTGACAACATGCGGTTGCCAACAAGGCTAGTCCAAGTATAACGGGCCGATAAGGCTTTGCAATGCAAAAGGGGACAATCTGTGCCCTGATTACACCAACAGCATACCGGTCATAAAAAGGCCATTGGTGACCAGCGCACAACGTACCATGTTTCCCATCATGGGGCGCAATGCGGTGGCGCTTGCGGCTTGATACACTTCACGTCCATGGCGAATCAATAAGGGAACGCCGGCGAGAAACAACCATCCCAGCCAAGCTTGGAAGGTGAGCGCGGCAAACAGCGAATAGCAAACGACAGCACTGGCAAGCAAAATCACATGATACTGACGACCGCGATGCGGGCCTAACCGCACCACAAGCGTATGTTTGCCACAGGCGCGATCGTTATCAATGTCGCGTAGATTATTGATGTTGAGCACTCCCACTGCGAGTAAGCCGCATGCGGTGGCGGGGAGGATCACCAGCGAGTCAATGTGTCCGACTTGTAAATAGTAGGTCCCGGCGACACCCAGCCAACCGAAAAACATCAACACGGAGAGATCCCCCAGCCCACGATAGCCATAGGGTTTATTGCCCACGGTGTAGGTAATGGCCGCCACAATGGCCATGACACCGAGTAGCAGAAAACTGACGATATCAGTGGGTTGTTGGCAGGCAATGGCAATTAAACTGCCGCCACTGATGAGCGTGAGCAGTACGTTGAGGATGAGTGCACGCCGCATGGTGGCAACACTCACGTGTCCTGACTGAATGGCGCGCATTGGGCCAAGGCGCGCAGCGTTATCTGTCCCTTTCACCGCATCGCCATAATCATTGGCGAGGTTAGACAAAATCTGCAGTAATAACGCAGTGACCAAAGCCATGGCGCTAATCGACCAAGAAAGACGCCCTTGTGAGGCGGCGACCGCGCTGCCACATAAAATAGAGGTAATGGCAAGGGGCAAGGTCTTGGGCCGAGCGGCATCAAGCCAAATAGCTAAAGTGGATTGAGTCATACAGACACTCTCGACGAAAAGACAATATCGCCATTATCGCTTAAGCGTGTAAGTGGGCAACGGGCAGGGTGAGGAAATTCGACTTCCGTTTGCGTCAGCGCAAACTTTTATGCAAAAAAGGGCAGCGTTTGCTGCCCTCGATATCGGTGTGGATTAGAGAATAAAGCGGCTGAGATCTTCGTCATCCACCAGCTCTTCAAGGTGGCTACGCACGTACTCGGCATCCACTGTCACGCTTTGACCGGCGCGCTCGCTGGCTTCGTACGAGACGTTTTCCATTAAACGCTCCATCAGTGTATGCAGACGACGAGCACCGATGTTTTCGGTTTTCTCGTTCACGCGCCAAGCGGCAGAGGCGAGCTCATCGATACCACTTTCTTCAAACGCCAGATCAATTTCTTCGGTTTTCAGCAAGGCGGTATATTGCTGGGTGAGCGAGGCGTTTGGCTCGGTGAGGATACGCTTGAAGTCATGAGTTGATAGGGCTTCAAGCTCAACACGGATGGGCAGACGGCCTTGCAGCTCTGGGATCAGATCCGATGGACGTGACACTTGGAATGCGCCTGAGGCGATAAACAGGATATGATCAGTTTTGATCATGCCGTGTTTGGTCGAGACCGTACTGCCTTCCACTAACGGCAATAGATCACGTTGCACCCCTTCGCGCGATACGTCACCGCCGCTGGTGTTACCGGATTTACAAATCTTATCGATTTCATCAATAAAGACGATGCCATTGTTTTCCACCGCATGAATGGCTTGCTCTTTGATGTCATCATGATTGACCAGCTTGGCTGCTTCCTCTTCGGTCAACACCTTCATCGCGTCTTTGATTTTCATCTTGCGCTTTTTGGTGGTGTTGCCTGCCAAGTTTTGGAACATGCCTTGTAGCTGGTTGGTCATTTCTTCCATGCCGGGAGGCGACATAATCTCAACGCCCATTTGTGGAGCGGCAACGTCGACTTCTACTTCTTTATCGTCAAGTTTGCCTTCACGCAGCTTTTTGCGGAAGTTTTGACGGGTTGAAGAGTCTTCCTGACTGGCTTCATTTTGCCCCCAAGCGTCACGGGCGGGTGGCAGCAAGATATCGAGGATACGCTCTTCCGCTTGCTCTTCAGCACGGAATTTCACTTTCTCCATCGCTTGCTGTTGGGTCATGTTCATCGCCACATCCGCGAGATCGCGAATAATGGTTTCCACTTCTTTACCCACATAACCGACTTCGGTGAACTTGGTCGCTTCGACTTTAATGAAAGGCGCATTGGCAAGGCGTGCCAGACGGCGAGCAATCTCGGTTTTACCCACACCCGTCGGGCCAATCATAAGGATGTTTTTCGGCGTGACTTCCGCACGCAGATCTTCTGGCAGCTGCATACGGCGCCAGCGGTTACGCAGTGCGATCGCCACCGCACGTTTGGCTTTATCTTGGCCGATGATATGGCGGTCAAGCTCATGCACAATTTCGCGTGGAGTCATTTCAGACATGACAAATCCTGTTATTTACTCTCGAGTTCTTCGATGGTGTGATGCTGGTTGGTGAACACACAAATGTCACCAGCGATCGCGAGGGCTTTTTCGGCAATTTCTCGGGCGCCTAGCTCTGTATTTTCGAGCATGGCGACGGCGGCGGCTTGGGCAAAGTTGCCACCTGAGCCAATCGCAATGAGATCACGCTCAGGCTCAACCACATCGCCGTTACCAGTGATGATCAGTGACGCGGTTTCATCCGCCACCGCCAATAAGGCTTCGAGTCGGCGTAGGGCGCGATCGGTGCGCCATTCTTTGGCGAGTTCAACTGCCGCTTTGGTGAGATGGCCTTGATGCAATTCGAGTTTGCGTTCAAAGCGCTCAAATAGGGTGAAGGCATCCGCCGTACCGCCAGCAAAACCAGCTAATACTTGGCCGTTATATAAACGACGAACTTTGCGTGCATTGCCTTTCATGACAGTGTTACCAAGGGAGACTTGGCCATCGCCAGCAATGACCACTTTACCTTCGCGGCGAACGGAGACGATTGTAGTCACGGGAACCTCTTTGTTTGTTTCTGGTGCACCAGATGGGTGATTACCTTAAGAGTTTGGGCCGCGGACGAGGGTTTTCAAGGGGAGCGGTAATATTTCCTCGCGCTGTCTTACCACCGATGCACTACCGGTCCGACTCATAAAGCGGACCGGTAGTGCAGGACAAACGGATTATTCCCAATACCAGATGGCGCAGGGTTCGATACCCGCACGGCGTAGCATGTTGCGATCCCGCTCAGCTTGACGTTTACGCGGGTAGGGGCCGAGCACCACACGGTACCACGCGCCTTTTTCGCCTTGGCTGACCTTGATTTGGCTTTCAAGACCTTGAAACGCAATCATCGCTTTACGCTCACTGGCTTGTTCGCGACTGCGATACGCGCCACATTGCATCAGATATGGACGGGTTGATTGGGGGATTTCCTTCGCTTCAACCTCTACCTTTTTGCTTTCCAGCTCTTCGATGTAGCTCCATTTTTCTTTGGGCTTTTCAGGCAAGGTGCTCTTCGGTTGCGGCTTCGCCGGCGCAGTGGGTTGCTGAGGTTGCGCTGGCGCCGGCGTATCGGTTTGGCTCAAAAGGTATAAACCATAGCCAAACGCGCCCACTAACGCGATCGCAAGCAGTGCCCATTTAAGTGGGAAACCTTTACGAGCCGGTGGTTGGCGACGGGAAGTTTTTTTGCGTGGCGCTTTGCCACGTTTGACGTAATCACGAGTTGCCACAGCAAATAATCGAATCAAGAAGCCAGTAAAGCGCTCATGTTACTGGCTTCAACCCGTGCTGACTAGTCTTACTATCGAGACGGGGGCGCGACACTCTCACGGATCACCAATTTGGCATCCAGTAAGCGAGAGCCGGCGTTCACATCTCGTCCGCGTAAGATACTGAGTAACATCAGCATTGCTTGACGACCAATGTCATAGCGAGGCTGTGATACCGTGGTAAGCGGTGGATCGCAGTACTCAGCGAATTGAATGTCATCAAAGCCGACAATAGAAATATCTTGCGGCACACGCATGCCCAAGCGTTTTGCCTGCTGCATGGCACCCACTGCCATCACATCACAATGACAGAATACAGCAGTGGGGGGTTCGGGCAGGGATAACAGGCTTGTCATGGCGCGAGCACCAGATGCAAAACTGAAATCCCCAGTCACACTGTAGGCGGGGTTAACCGTGATCCCAGCTCGGCGCAGTGCTTGCTGGTAGCCTTGGGTGCGGAACTGTGTCAGTGCCGTATGAGTTGCACCGGTAATGTTGGCAATACGGGTATGCCCCACTTGGGTGAGGTAGTTGACTGCCTCGAACGCCGCGGTGAGGTTATCGATATGCACGGTGGGCAACTCGAGCTCTGGCGCATATTCACAGGCCATCACCAAGGGGGGAAGATTTTTTTGCTCTGGCTTGCTGACATCAAATGGGACATCCGTGCCCAAGAGCAGCATGCCGTCGGCTTGCTTGGTAAAAACTAAATTCACAAAGGAGTTTTCACGGTTTTGCTGCTGGGCACTGTCGCCAAGCAAGACCAAGTAGCCGTGTTCCATCGCCGCTTCTTCGATACCACGAATGATCTCACTAAAGTAGGGATCGCAGATATCCGGAATGATCGCGACAATGGTCTTAGACTCATTGCGGCGAAGATTGCGCGCGAGTGAATTGGGGGAATAGCCAGCTTCAACCACAGCCTGTTCGACCTTCTTTCGCGTGGATGCTGACACCTTTTCAGGGTTCATCAGTGCGCGCGAGACCGTGGCAGTAGATACACCGGCAATGTGGGCAACGTCCTTCATTGTCGCCATAATGACAGTCCTCTTGTTGTCTGAGTTAGTCAGATCAGTAAGTTATTCACTCCTCTGACCTGTCTAGGATGCGTCAATTTGCGAAGGTATTCTACCTAGGCTTGGCCCATATAAATACGAACAAGCTAACACTTATTGCAAAGAAACCGTGATCTACGTCGCTTTAATGCAAGGGAATGTTAAGAAAGGTCTTGCGGCTCAACATCTAATGACCATCTGACTTTACGCGACAAAGGCAATTGTTGGATGACGGGCAAGGCAACGGTGAGCCATTGTTGCATCACTTTTCGTGACGGTGCTTGGATCAGCAGTTGCCAGCGATAACGCCCTGCGCGTCGCGCCATCGGCGCAGGCATCGGCCCCATAATGTGTACCTCATCATGTTGAATGGGTGAGGCGGCCAAGGTTTGTCGGACTTGCTGTAAAAATTGCTGCACGCTGTTGTCCTCATGCCCTTCGGCACGAAACAGGCTTAAGAAGGTGTAAGGGGGCAGCCACGCTTGGCGACGTTCCGCCAAGGCAGAGTCAGCAAATGCCTGATAACCCTTGTGGATCAGCGCTTGAATCAGACTGTGCTCAGGGTGGTGGGTTTGCAAAATCACCGTGCCGGGTTTGCTGGCGCGGCCAGCTCGTCCCGCGACTTGTACCATTAGTTGGGCGAGACGCTCTGGGGCACGGAAGTCATTACTGAACAAGGCGCCATCCACATCGACAAGCGCCACCAAGGTGACATTGGGAAAGTGGTGACCCTTCGCAAGCATTTGGGTGCCGAGTAAGATTTGGTACTCACCTTTTTCGATGCCAGCGAGATAGCTCTCTAAGCTGCCTTTGCGTCGGGTATTGTCGCGATCGATACGGACTGTATTGTAGTCGGGAAACAATTCGGCCAGTTGAGCTTCGAGTTGCTCGGTCCCCACGCCCACACTGATTAGCTGTGTCGAACCACAATCCCCACATTGGGGCGGCACGCGTTTTTGATGCCCGCAATGGTGGCAGCGTAACTCTTGATGCTGTTGGTGGAGGGTGTAGTAGGCATCACAGCGTTGACAACTGGCGAGCCAGCCACATTCGTGACACATCATTGCAGGCGCATAACCACGGCGGTTTAAAAACAACATCACCTGATTTCCCTGCTGAAGGTGCTGACGCATTTCGGCAATTAAGGGTGCCGATAAGCCCGCCTCAAGATGGTGGCCTTTGATGTCGAGCACCCCTTGGCGGGCGGTGACTGCATTGCCCGGACGTTGGGTCAAGCGTAAGTATTGGTATTTTCCCGTTTGTGCATTGTGCAGCGTTTCCAGCGACGGTGTCGCCGAACCGAGCACCACAGGTATCTTTTCTTCATGACCGCGCATCACTGCCAGATCGCGTGCATGGTAGCGAAAGCTGTCTTGTTGTTTATATGAGGGGTCGTGCTCTTCATCAATAATGATGATGCCAAGGTTTGCCATCGGGGTGAAAAGTGCTGAGCGAGTTCCAATCACAATTGCGGCGTGATTGTCGCGAGCCGCCAGCCACGCGTTCAGTCGCTCGGTATCATTAAGTCCCGAATGCATCACGGTAACTGGGACGTTAAAGCGACGTTCGAATCGGCGGATGGTTTGCGGGGTGAGACCAATTTCTGGCACCAAAATTAACGCCTGCTCGCCGCGGGATAATACCGGCTCTAAGACGTTTAAATACACCTCGGTTTTGCCTGAGCCAGTAATACCTTCTAAAAGTACACAGGCAAAGCCATCGCTGGCGTTGATGGTAGCAACGGCCATGGCTTGCTCATGATTCAGTGATGGCTTGTCTTCACTGATGGCAAAGTGCCGTGCCCAAGCTTTGCTTTCAAGCGGTGGGGTATAAGGCGCGATCCAACCCTTATCGACCAAGGCGTTAATCACAGCGGGGGTAATGTCTTGCTCCACGAGGTCGGCATGTGGGGCCGGGCCGTGGGTGAGGAGGGTTAATACACGCGCTTGCTTTGGCGCGCGGGTAAGCCCGGTTACCGGTTGATTCTGTCCGGCTTCGGTCAGTTGCCACCATTTTTGCTGCTTAAGCGCTGCGGGTCGACCTTTACGCAGCAGCGTTGGCATCACGGCGCCCATCGCATCGCCAAGTGGATGATGATAAAAGCGGCTTGCCCATTGCAAAAGGTGATAGACGGCGGGAGTCCAAAGTGGCGCATCATCCAATACCTCAGTGATCGTCTTGACTTGATGGGCGGCAACACTGGGGCTGGTGGTGATGGCAGTAACAATGCCGACCTTGTGCTGGCGACCAAAAGGCACCTTCACACGCGCTCCCACCACAGGGACGTGTTCGGTAATCCGGTAATCAAATGTTTTCGCCAGCGGGACCGGTAAGGCCACTTGTGCAAACTGTTCCATCACAACATCTTATCGGCTAACAAGATGCTCAGTGTAACGGCTTGACTCAGGGAGGCAAAGCCTTGTCGTGGGATACAAGTAAAAGGGAGATTGCACAAAAAAGTTGCGAAATCGAGGTCGCTTGATTAGAATTGCGCGCCTTAGAAAATGTTTGTTAACGACGTGTGGTGCCCGGCTTAGGATCGGGAGAGCGACACGGCCTTTAATATGAGGTTATCCCTATGAAAGCTGGTATCCATCCAGAGTACAAAGCTGTCAATGCTAAGTGTTCTTGCGGCAACGAATTCGCGTTCAACACCACTCTTGGTAAAGACATCAACCTAGACGTGTGTGACAAATGTCACCCATTCTACACTGGTAAGCAACGTATCGTTGACACCGGTGGCCGTGTTGACCGCTTTAAGAAGCGTTTCGGTGCCCTTAGCAGCAAAAAATAAGCCGCTAACAGCCGAATGCGAAAAAGGGGTGCGAAAGCGCCCCTTTTTTGATCCCGTCGTCACCTTTTTAACGTCGAGAGGTCGGAGGTTAACGTTCGGGACCGTTTTGGACTGGTGGACCTTTAGCCACTGCGTTAACATCTTCTATCTTGCTTGAATCTACCCTGTGGTTTGAGTATAGCGTTGCTGATATCAGCAGCCTTCCCAGCTGATATTGGTGCACCCCTTCACGATAATAACTAGGAACACTACATGTCGGACGATAAACGCCAGCAAGCGCTGGATTATCATGCATACCCTACTCCCGGAAAAATCTCTGTTGAATTGAGCAAGCCTGCTGACTCGGCGGCGGATCTGGCGTTGGCATACAGCCCTGGCGTTGCAGAGCCGGTCCGTGAAATCGCTCAGAACCCAGACGCTGTGTATCAATACACCGCAAAGGGCAACATGGTTGCGGTGATCTCAAACGGTACCGCCATTTTGGGATTGGGTAACTTAGGGCCAATGGCCTCAAAGCCCGTCATGGAAGGTAAAGCTTTGTTGTTCAAGCGTTTTGCTGGCTTGGACTCGATCGACATTGAAGTCAAACACCGTACTATCGATGAATTCGTGGATACCGTCGCGAACATCGCGGATACCTTTGGCGGTATCAACCTAGAAGACATCAAAGCGCCGGATTGCTTTGAAATTGAAAAGCAGCTGATTGAACGTTGTGAAGTGCCTGTTTTTCACGATGATCAGCACGGTACCGCGATTGTTACCGCAGCGGGTATGCTGAATGCCCTTGAGCTGCAAGGCAAAGATATTGGTGAAGCCACCATTGTGTGCCTCGGTGCTGGTGCCGCGGCCGTTGCCTGTATGGAGCTATTGATCAAATGCGGCGCGCAACGCGAAAAAATCTACATGCTGGATCGCAAAGGCGTGATCCACACCCGTCGCGACGACATCAATAAGTACAAGCAATTGTTTGCTAACAATACCGACAAACGTACCCTCGAAGATGTGATTGAGGGCGCCGATTTGTTTGTGGGTGTGTCAGGGCCAGACTTGCTTTCGCCAGAGGCATTAAAACTGATGGCCGATAAGCCGGTTGTTTTTGCCTGCTCGAACCCAGATCCTGAGATTAATCCAGAGGTCGCGCATAAAGTCCGTGATGATTTGATCATGGGGACAGGGCGCTCTGATTATCCAAACCAAGTCAACAACGTACTCTGCTTCCCGTTTATTTTCCGTGGCGCGTTGGATGCGCGTGCCAGTGAAATTAATGATGCAATGAAACTGGCGGCCGTCGAGGCGATCCGTGGTTTGGCGAAAGAGCCTGTCCCACAGTCGGTATTGGACGCGGCAGGTGTTGATGCGCTGCATTTTGGCCCGGATTACATTATTCCTAAGCCAATGGATGCACGCTTATTGCCACGCGTAGCTCGTGCGGTGGCACTTGCAGCGGTTGAAACTGGCGTCGCCCGTATCGAGATGCCAGACAACTATATGCTCGACAAGGCGTAATATGCTCGATAAAGCGTAATGCATGAGCGTTAGGAAAAGCGCGGTGCTATAAAGCCTGAGAAGGCTGTACCGAGCACCTATGATGACAGAAAACCCGCCAATCGGCGGGTTTTTTTAGTATTCGCTATCGTCGAACTCGATACCTAATTCTTTCATGATCTGACGCGCTTCAGCAGGAATGCTGTCAGGCTTGTCTTTGCGAATATCGTCATCGGTTGGCAATGGCTGGCCGGTATAAGCATGCAAAAATGCTTCACACAGCAGCTCACTGTTGGTCGCGTGACGCAGATTATTAACCTGACGGCGTGTCCGCTCGTCAGTGAGAATTTTTAAAACTTTAAGTGGGATAGAAACGGTGATTTTTTTCACCTGCTCCTTTTTCTTACCATGCTCGGCATACGGATTAATGTAATCGCCGTTCCACTGCGCCATGTCTCACCTATCTTGATTATTGAATACCCAGAATGATGCTGCGGAGATTCTAGCTATATTAACCGCCACATGCAAAGCTGTATAGACGTCTAGAAGTGTTGACGTCTCAAAAAGTGCAGGGTAAGGTGAGGATAACAACGCTGGCTCGCGCACCACATCGCAAGGATGAACCATGACCCGAAAAAAAACTGACACCATCGCTGTAAGAACTGGCATTGGCACCGACACGCAACATCATGCGGTGGTCCCCCCTTTATATCTCTCGACCAATTATCGCTTTCCTGCGTTTGGGGATGTGCCCACCTATGACTATGCACGCGGAGGGAATCCGACCCGCGCGCAGTTAGAGCAAGCATTGACTGATCTAGAAGGGGGCGCAGGTGCGGTGGTAACCAACTGCGGGATGGCCGCGATTAATTTGGTGTTATCGCTATTGAATGCGGGTGACAAAATTGTGGCCCCACATGACTGTTATGGTGGCACGTACCGGTTGCTTGAGTCCCGAGCCAAGCAGGGAATTTGGCAGGTTAAATTTGTCGATCAATCCGATCCAGACGCCTTGGCGAGCGCCTTGGCAGAATCGCCAAAGTTGGTACTGGTGGAAACCCCATCGAACCCCTTGCTGCGCGTGGTCGATATTGCTGATATTTGCCAGCAAGCGCATCAAGTCGGCGCTTGGGTGGTGGTCGACAACACTTTTTTATCTCCCGCTTTACAGCAACCTCTTGCGCTAGGAGCCGACATGGTGGTGCATTCGACCACCAAATTTATTAATGGCCATTCTGATATTGTCGGTGGCGCGGTGATCGCAGCAACCAGTGAACTCGCCGAAACCTTAGCTTGGTGGGGCAACTGTATAGGCGCCACGGGCAACGCGTTTGACAGTTATATGACATTGCGAGGGTTGCGTACCTTAGGCGCACGGGTTAAACAACACCAGCAAAACACGCAAGCGGTACTCGCCTATCTGCAAACGGTTCCTGCTGTGCGCCAACTCTATTATCCGGGACTCGCTACCCATCCGGGTCACGAAATTGCTGCCCGTCAGCAATCAGGCTTTGGTAGTATGCTGAGCTTGGAATTGGATACCGACAGTGACGGGGTGGCGCGCTTTATCGCAGGCCTTTCGCTATTTGCTTTAGCAGAGTCGTTAGGCGGTGTAGAAAGCTTGGTCACACACCCAGGCTCCATGACACATCGGGCGATGAGTGATGCGGCGCAAGCGGAAGCGGGTATCGCACCGACTTTGCTGCGCTTTTCAATCGGACTGGAAGATGCGGATGATCTCATCGCTGATTTGGCCCACGCTTTTGCGGCATTAGCCGCGTAACTCGAACAACGTTACGGCGCTGTTCCTTGCTTTACCCTGATATTTGGTTAGACAAAGAGAGACCTTGTCATGCATGCGCAATCGACGGAGACGTCCCCTGAATCACAACGACAACTTCATAAATTTGGCGGCAGCAGCTTGGCGTCGCCCGCCTGCTATCGTCGGGTTGTCGATGTATTGACCGCCCACGCGGGCCGCCAAGATTTGATTGTGGTCTCCGCGGCAGGCAAAACCACTAACCAATTGATTGCCTATTTGGCTCAGCTCAACAAAGACGGTCGCCTCGCCCATGAAACGCTACAGACCTTGCGCGGCTTTCAGCAAGATTTAATTGAAAATCTGATTGATGGTGAAGATAAGCAGCGCCTTGTCGATGCCTTGTATACAGACATCGCCACGATTGCGACCTTGGGTGAGGGCGCGCTGACTGACGCAGATAAGGCGCGTATTCAAGGGTTTGGCGAGGTATGGTCGGCACGCTTACTGGCGAGCTTGCTTAGCCAGCACCAGCAACCGGCTGTGATGTTGGACTCACGTCTGTGTCTACGTGCCGAGCGGGCAGCGCAGCCGGAGGTTGATCGGGGAGCGTCTTGGCCATTGCTGAACAACCAGTTATCCCAATATGCCCACACCCATGTGGTGATCACGGGCTTTATGGCACAAAACCAAGCGGGAGAAACCGTGCTGCTTGGCCGCAATGGGTCCGATTACTCGGCAACCATTTTAGGCGCACTGGCAGGGGTGAGTCGGGTGACGATTTGGAGTGATGTGGCTGGGGTGTACAGTGCCGACCCGCGTCACGTGGACAATGCTTGTTTGTTGCCTTTGATTCGATTGGATGAGGCGGCTGAGCTGGCACGTCTTGCTGCCCCTGTGCTACATAGCCGCACCTTACAACCGGTCGCGCAGAGTGCCACCGATCTCACCTTGCGCTGCACGCATGCACCTGATAGTGGCTCAACCCGTATCGAACGTGTGCTCGCCTCTGGGCGTGGTGCAAAGATCATTACTGCGCTAGATGATGTCTGCCTGTTGCAGTTTGATGTCGCACGCGGCCTCGACTTTCAGGCGTTTAAGCAGGAGCTAAGCCGCACCCTGACTCAGCTCAAGCTGCAACCTCTAGCTGTCGATTACCGTGATGACCAGCATCGCATTCAATTGGCATTCAGTGCAGAAGTGATCGATACCGTGATGGCACAGATTCAGGACGCGGGCTTGTCTGCGGAATTGCGTTTGCGTGAGGGCTTTAGCATGGTGGCGGCGGTGGGGGCCGGTGTGGTCAATAACCCCGTCCATTGCCACGGCTTTTACCAACAGCTGAAAGCACACCCTGTCGAGTTTATGAGTGAGTCGGCGTCTGGGCTTAGCTTGGTTGCGATTTTGCGTCAAATGCAGACCCAAGCCTTGGTGGCGGGGATGCACGATGCCCTGTTTCAGGCTCAGCGGCGCATCGGTTTGGTGTTAGTGGGAAAAGGCAACATTGGTACCCGCTGGCTCAGCCTCTTTGCCGAGCAAAAAACAGCGTTGGAGAAGCGCCATGGTAAAGGGGTCTCATTGATCTCTGTGGTGGATAGTCGCAACCAATGGCTGGATTTTGCCGGTATCGATCCTAGCCGTGTGTTAGACGGATTCGATGACAAAAGCGAGCCCTATTTTGATGACGAGTGGCTTACCAGCCTGCTCAATCATCCCTATGACGATGTGATTGTGTTGGACGTCACTGCCAGTGCGTCACTCGCGTATTTGTATCCTCGGCTTGCTGAACATGGCTTTCATTTGATCTCGGCGAATAAAGAAGCGGGAGCGGCACCGGCAGAGCAATATCATGCTATTCAGCAGGCCTTTGCCAAAACCGGACGGCATTGGCTTTACAACGCGACCGTCGGGGCAGGGTTGCCGATTAACTACGCGGTGCAAGATTTACAGGAAAGTGGCGATCAGATCCTAGCCTTATCCGGCATTTTCTCCGGCACACTCTCGTGGCTATTTTTACAATTTAGCGGCGAGGTTCCGTTTAGCGTGTTGCTTGAGCAGGCTTGGCAGCAAGGATTAACCGAGCCTGATCCGCGTGAAGATCTCTCCGGCGCGGATGTGGTGCGCAAGCTGGTGATATTAGCGCGTGAGGCCGGTATGGCGTTAGAGCCGGAGCAAGTGAAAGTGGAGTCGTTAGTGCCAGAGACGCTGCAAGCACTTTCTTTGGACGGTTTTTTAGATAACGCCAGCCAAATGGATGAGGTGCTGCATGAGCGTTTAATGAAAGCACAACGCGACCGCTCGGTGCTACGTTATGTGGCGCGTTTAGACGGCCAAGGTAAAGCGCAAGTCAGTTTAGAAACCCTGCCGGTTGAACACCCGCTGGCGCATCTGCTGCCGTGTGACAATGTATTTGCGATTGAAAGCCAATGGTATCGCGAAAACCCATTAGTCATTCGTGGCCCTGGCGCGGGGCGTGATGTCACTGCAGGCGCGATTCAATCCGATCTTAACCGTTTGATTGGACGTCTCCACTAGCTGGCGCATTTGTATTCGACGTTTACTAGGCTGCTCAATGATGCGTTGAGCAGCCTTTTTTCTGCCACGCATCAACGGCTTTTCCACCATACTGATCTCGACGGCCTGATTCATAACGTTATGAGTTTTTTTCATTAATGTATCGTTGACATTCTCGCCGGATAACGCCAATCTTTAGACATATGGACGTCTAAACGTATAAACAAAAACACACATCATCGCACACACCATATTGGTTGCAGGGAGAGGGTATGAGCTACACGCACGCGGGCCACATTGATGCACTGAATCAGAACATTGCTGACTTAAATGGCGATATTAACGTCTCATTTGAGTTTTTTCCGCCGAGTACCCCAACCATGGAGGAGACACTTTGGAACTCCGTGCATCGCTTAAAAGCGCTCAAACCTAAATTTATGTCAGTGACCTACGGCGCCAATTCAGGCGAGCGCGATCGTACCCACGACATTGTGAAAAGCATTCATGAACAAACGGGTATCGCCGCGGCGCCACATTTGACCTGCATTGATGCCAGCGAAGACGAGCTGCGTCATATTGCCCGCGACTATTGGCAAAACGGCATTCGTGACATTGTGGCGTTGCGTGGTGACTTGCCCTCGCCAGAGAAAAAGCCCGATATGTATGCGGTGGATTTGGTGCGTTTGCTCAAAGAAGAGCATGATTTTGATATTTCGGTCGCCGCTTATCCCGAAGTGCACCCAGAAGCGAAAAGCGCGCAGGCGGATTTAATTAACCTCAAGCGCAAAGTGGATGCGGGGGCCAGCCGGGCGATTACCCAGTTTTTCTTCGATGTGGAAAGCTACCTGCGCTTTCGTGACCGTTGTGTGGCGACGGGCATTGATGTCGAAATTGTGCCGGGGATTTTGCCGGTCTCCAACTTTAAGCAGGCGTCGCGCTTTGCCAAGATGACCAATGTGCGCGTGCCGCAATGGATGCACAAACAATACCAAGGTCTAGAGGATGATCCTGTCACGCGTCAGATGGTTGGGGCCTCGATTGCTATCGATATGGTGCGAGTCCTGAGTCGGGAAGGGGTGAAAGATTTCCATTTCTACACCTTGAATCGTGCCGAGCTTACTTATGCCTTGTGCCATACCTTGGGCGTACGTCCACTTGTGGCGGTCTCATAAAAAAACGCCCACAATGGGGCGTTTTGAGGTTGCGTGTTGTGTGGTTTGCAATTTATGCCGAGCAAGGTTCGCGAGGGGCTAGCATAGCCAATTCGTCGCGTACCTCTTGTGCCCAAGCCAGCCAAGCGCGGCGTTGATGAATGGTACGACGCAAGGCTAAACGCAGCAGGCGCTGCTGATTGGTAAGCGGGTTGGCTTGACCAAATTCGCGTTGCTCAATCATGGCGTAATGGTTGAGGAGTTGCTGCGATTCGGCAATTAACTGATTAACATGACCCAGCATAGGGGACGGGTCGAGCACCTCGCAGCTTAACAGGCGTGCGACATACTCATCCCGCTCGGGGGCAAGTCTTGGCTCACTGAGTAACCAAGCTTGCAACATGTCAGTGCCGATCGGCGTAATGGCATACACCTTTCGATCGGGCTTACCCATCTGTGGCTCCAATCGGCAGCTCACCGCCCCTTTTTCTGCGAGCTTGGTAAGCTCGCGATACACTTGCTGATGGCTGGCTTTCCATACATAGCTAATGCTAGTGGAAAACGCCTTGGTAATATCGTAACCCGTGGCCTCGCAGTTGCTTAGCACCGTCAGTATTACATGGGGTAGTGACATCTCTTCTATCCACAATTAGTCGTACAACAATAGGTCGGCCCGGAATGCGATAACCTTCTTTGGGTTATTTCGCCAAACTCAAGGCCTGCTCAAGGTCGGCAATGATGTCATCAATATGCTCAATGCCGACACAAAGACGGATCATTTCTGGTGTGACGCCGGCCGCGGCCTGCTCCTGCTCGTTTAACTGACGATGAGTGGTCGAAGCAGGATGACACGCGAGCGACTTGGCATCGCCAATGTTCACCAGACGTTTAAATAAATTCAGTGCATCGTAAAAGCGCACACCCTCATCAAAGCCACCTTTCAAGCCAAACGACAACAATGACGCGGGCAATCCACCGCGGATCAGCGTTTGGGCGCGAGAATAATGCGGATGCGTTTCAAGGCCGGCATAGTTCACCCACGCCACGGCAGGGTGATTGGCTAGGTAATCGGCCACGGCTTTGGCGTTCTCGCAATGGCGCTCCATTCGCAGGCTCAAGGTTTCTAACCCCTGCATCAACATAAAAGCATTCATCGGTGAGAGTGCCGCGCCACTGTTACGTAGCGGCACCGTACGTGCGCGGGCAATAAATGCGGCTGGGCCAAAGGTCTCACTGTAAACCACGCCGTGATAGGCCGGCTCCGGTTGTGAGAATTGCGGGAAGCGGGCTTGATGTGCCACCCAGTCAAAGGTGCCGCCATCGACAATCATACCGCCAAGGGTGGTGCCATGGCCGCCAATGTACTTGGTGAGTGAGTGCACCACGATATCGGCCCCATGCTCAATCGGTTTACACAAAACCGGTGTGGCCACGGTATTGTCGACCACCAACGGGACCCCATGCGCATGGGCAACCTTGGCTAAGCCTTCAATGTCGGCGATATTACCGGCCGGGTTACCAATCGACTCGCAATACACCGCTTTAGTATTGGCATCGATCAGCGCCTCAATGGCACTGGCGTCGTCACTCGCGGCAAAACGCACCTCAATGCCTTGCTCAGGGAGCATGTGGGCAAACAAGGTATAGGTGCCACCGTAAAGCTGTGGTGTGGCGACGATGTTATCACCGGCCTTGGCGAGGGTTTGAATCGCATAGGTGATGGCAGCCGCGCCGGCACTGACGCAAAGCCCCGCAATACCGCCTTCTAGTGCCGCCACGCGTTGTTCCAACACGTCGTTGGTCGGGTTCATTATCCGTGAGTAGATATTGCCCGGTACATCAAGATTGAACAGGTCAGCACCATGTTGGGCATTATCAAACTCGTAAGCGACGGTTTGATAAATGGGCGTTGCCACCGATTTGGTGGTGGGGTCGGTCTGGTAGCCGTGATGAATCGAGAGGGTTTCGTCTTTCATGGCAATTCCTTTGCGTTGTTGGGTCGCGTCAGTGCGACCTTCAATAGTAATAATATTATCAATGCAACAGCAAGCATTAGCTGCGGCTTTGCATAAAAAAGTCTGTGGTTAGGATTTCCTCAGCGTCGTCTGTGTGCCAAGACAAAAAAGCCGCACCCTAGGGTACGGCTCTACTATCAAGGATTAACCGGTATTGCGCAGCCCCGCGGCAATTCCCGCAATGGAAATCATCAAGGCATCGTCGAGTGACTGATCGCCTTGTTCCGATTGCCGTGTACGGTATAAAAGCTCGGCTTGCAGCATATTGAGCGGCTCGACATAAATATTACGTAAGCGAATCGCTTCAGCGCCCCACGGGTTTTGCTCCATCAGGTTATCGCTATTTTCTACTGCCAGCACAACCTGAATATCTTGGCGTAATTGCTCACGTAAGGATTCACCTAGCGGCCAGAGGTTTTCATCGACCAAGCGCTGATCATAGTACTTGGCAATGTCTAGGTTGGTTTTGGTAAACACCATTTCCAGCATCCCGAGACGGGTAGAGAAAAACGGCCATTCGCGACACATTTCTTCCAGTTGGGCTTTATGGCCTTTTGCAATGGCGTGATCGATAGCCTGTCCAGCCCCCAGCCAAGCTGGCAGCAATAAACGGTTTTGACTCCAGGCGAAAATCCAAGGAATTGCCCGTAAGCTTTCCACACCACCGTTGGGGTTACGTTTGGAAGGGCGCGATCCCAGTGGCAGTTTGCCTAACTCAAGCTCAGGCGTGGTGGAGCGGAAGTAAGGCACAAATTGCTCATGGCCGCGCACCACATCGCGGTAGGCTTGGCAGGAGATGTCACTTAAGGTGTCCATCAGCTGACGCCATTCTTGCTTAGGCTCTGGTGGTGGCAGCAAGTTCGCTTCCAAAATGGCGCTGGTGTAAAGGTTTAAGCTGTTGACGGCAACGTCGGGTAGCCCCAACTTAAAGCGGATCATCTCGCCTTGTTCGGTCACCCGCAAACCGCCTTTTAAGCTGCGCGGAGGTTGTGAGAGCAATGCCGCATGCGCGGGTGCACCACCGCGACCTACGGTGCCACCACGACCGTGGAAAAGTACCAAGTCGACGCCTTGGTCATCGCATAAATTGACTAGCGCTTCCATGGCGCGATATTGCGCCCAACCGGCGGCCATCACTCCAGCGTCTTTGGCGGAATCCGAGTAACCGATCATCACCATTTGGAAGTTCTGGGTAAAGCCTCGGTACCAATCAATGGCCAGCAGCTCACCAATCACTGCCTCGGCATTGTTCAGATCGTCCAAGGTTTCGAATAACGGGCACACGTCCATACGGAATGGACAACCGGCCTCTTGCAGCAATAGGTGGACAGCCAGCACGTCGGAAGCGGTACGTGCCATCGAAATGACATAGGCGCCCAAGGCTTCACGCGGCTGCTCGGCAATCACTCGGCAAGTGTCGATCACCTCTTGGACGTCAGGCGAGGGTGACCAATCACGTGGCAACAACGGACGCTTAGACGCCAGCTCGCGGGTTAAGAAGGCTTGCTTGTCTTGCTCGCTCCATTGGGCGTAATCGCCCATCCCCAAATAACGGGTCACTTCTGAGAGCACATCGGCATGGCGGGTACTTTCTTGGCGAATATCGAGTTTGATCAGGTGCACGCCAAAGCATTGCACGCAGCGGAGTAAGTCAAGCAATTTGCCGTCGGCAATAATGCCCATGCCACATTGATGGAGCGACTGGTAACACGCCAATAATGGTTGCCACAATTGCTGAGTATCGGTCAGGATCCCTTGTGAGGAGGCGCGTTCGCCTTTCAGTTTGGCGTCCAAATAGCTCAAGGTATGAGTTAGCTGGCTGCGCAAGGTTTTGAGGATAGCGCGATACGGTTCGTGCGCCTCGCCGGCCATCTCACGCACAGTGTCATCACACTGTGTCATTGACAGTTCACTGATCAAATCCTGCACATCGCGCAAATACAAATCCGCTGCTTTCCAGCGTGATAACAGCATCACTTCACGGGTAACCTCGCTGGTGACATAGGGGTTACCGTCGCGGTCGCCGCCCATCCACGAGGAAATTTGTACCGGTTTGGCATCAATGGGTAAGTTGATATCGAGATGGCTTTCAAGCTGCTGATCAAATTGGCGTAAAAACGCCGGTACTGCTTGCCACAGTGAATTTTCAATCACCGCGAAGCCCCATTTGGCTTCATCAAGTGGGGTAGGTCGCTCTTGGCGGATCACATCGGTGTGCCATGCTTGTGCAATCAACTGCTCAAGACGTTTCTCTGTTTTGGCACGCTCTGCCGCCCCCAAATGTTCACTGAGCTCTAACTTCGATAAGCACTTATTAATCTGCACCAAGTTATGAATGGTGGTGCGGCGTGCGATTTCGGTCGGGTGAGCGGTCAGGACTAACTCAATTTTTAAATCGGCGATCGCTTGTTGCGCGTCATTGGCATTAATCTCACCTTGGCTGACACGGCGGAGTAAATCGTCGATAGCATCCGGGCTGCACTCCAGCGCGTCGCATTGACGCGAGACGGTGTGATATTGCTCGGCGATATTAGTCAGATTCAAAAATTGGCTAAAGGCGCGGGCGACCGGAAGCAGTTGGTCAGCCGGCAAGTTTTGCAGCACGGTTTTCAGCTTAGCATGATCGTCCTGATTGCCAGCGGCAGCCGATTTTGAGAGCTGACGAATTTCCTCAACTTTTTCTAAGAGTGCTGGACCATGGGCATCTTGGATGGTGTTACCCAGCAGACGGCCAAGCATACTGACATTGCTTTTTAAGGCAGAGTACTTTTCGTTCATAGCGTATCCATTCTGTAACAAAGTTACATCCTACTGTGACTGTAAAGAACCAATCTAGCGAATATTGCGCGATCGGGTCAACTTAACCGCAAATTAGCGCGAAAACTGGCCACCGGATTTGATGCTTATCATAGCACCACCCTAAAAGCTGAAAAAAAGTTTCAGCTTTTAGGGTTGCCAGCCCTCCGAGGGTTTCTCCGCGCCCGCTATATCGCGACTTTCTCGTGAATGGCGACAGGGTGATTTGCATGATTAGATAGAATTATTGCTCTTTTATGAATGAATATACATAAAAAGTGGCTTTTTACGCTTTTAGGACTTGACGTCCAAACGGGAATGCGATAAAAAATAACCATTCACTATTTATGAATAAAAATATCCTTGAGAGTTGACCCATGATGCCACTCGCCACCAAATACAACGCCCTTTCTGCTCGACGACGCTAGCCTGCCTTGCGTGGCTATTGGCTACGCCCTCGATACTCTGCTGCACCGCAGCACACCGTAAACACCCATAAAGAGAGACACCCATGACCCTTAACACCATTATTGTCGGTGCCAGTGGCTACACAGGAGCCGAGCTTGTCGCCCTTGTCCATCGCCATCCGCAACTGCACTTGGCCGGTTTATATGTCTCGGCAGGCAGTGAAGACGCTAATCGTCCTGTGAGCGCGTTGCACGGTCAACTGCGTGGCGTGGTGGATATGCCACTGATGCCTTTGACCTCGCCACAGGATTTGGCCAAGCAAGCCGATGTGGTGTTTTTAGCCACTGCGCATGCGGTTAGTCATGAATTGGCGCCGATTTTTCTGGCTCAAGGTTGCGTGGTGTTTGATTTGTCGGGGGCGTATCGGGTCAATCAAGCGGATTTTTATCCTACCAATTACGGCTTTTCGCACCAGTCACCGGCATGGCTGGCGCAAGCCGTGTATGGCTTGGCGGAGTGGCAACAGGAAGCATTATCTGCAGCGCAGCTGGTAGCCGTGCCGGGATGTTACCCGACCGCCAGCCAATTAGCGCTCAAACCTGTGCTGGATGCAGGCTTGTTGGATAAACAAATGTGGCCGGTGATCAATGCCACCAGTGGCGTAACGGGCGCGGGGCGAAAAGCGAGCCTGACCAATAGTTTTTGCGAAGTGAGCCTGCATGCCTACGGGGTGTTTTCTCACCGTCATCAGCCAGAGATTGCCGCACACCTAGATACGCCGGTGATTTTCACCCCACACCTTGGCAGTTACAAACGCGGCATTCTTGCCACCATTACCGCCAAATTAGCGCCAGGTGCTAGTGAGGCCGAGGTGGGGCAGGTACTGAACCAGGCTTATCAAGATGCGCCGCTGGTACGGGTACTTCCTGCCGGTGAGGTGGCCAAGCTGCAAGCGGTGCAACATACCGGCTTTTGCGATATTGGCTATCAGGCCGCGCATGGGCATCTGATCCTTACCAGTGCGATCGATAACTTACTTAAAGGCGCGGCCAGCCAAGCCGTGCAGTGTTTAAACCTTAAGTTTGGCTTTGCCGAAACCACAGCGATTGTCTAGGAGAAACGGATGAAAACGCCATTAGTGATTAAATTAGGCGGCGCAGCACTGAGCTGCAGCGAGACCCTCGCCAAGGTTTTCGGCGCGATGAACACCTATCGCAGTGAGGCTGAGCGCCCGCTAGTGCTGGTGCACGGTGGCGGCTACTTGGTTGATCAACTGCTGAAAAAACTCGCCCTCACCAGTGTGAAAAAACAAGGCTTGCGGGTCACGCCAGCCGACCAGATTGATTATGTCACCGGTGCTTTAGCTGGCACGGCCAATAAGCTGCTGTTAGCTGAGGCGCGTAAGGCGAAGATTAAAAGCTGTGGCTTGAGCTTGGCCGATGGCGGCTTGTGTCAGGTCAGCCAACTGGACCCCGAGCTTGGGGCAGTGGGGGAAGCCAGCGCCGGTGATCCGAGTCTGCTGCAAGCGGTACTGGCCGCGGATTGTGTTCCTATTATTAGCTCGATTGGCATCAGTGACCAAGGTGAGCTGATGAACGTCAATGCCGACCAAGCGGCGGTAGCGGTGGCAACCACTCTCGGGGCGGAGCTGGTGTTGCTGTCGGATGTCAGCGGCGTGTTAGACGGCAAAGGGCACTTGCTGCCTTGCCTCACCGAGTTAGATGCGCAGCACTTAATGGAAAAAGGCGTGATCACCGATGGCATGGTGGTCAAGGTCAACGCGGCGTTTGCCGCTGCCCGTGAACTGGGTAAACCAGTGGAGATTGCCACCTGGCGTTACCCAGAAAAACTCACGCAATTATTCGATGGCCAGCAAATCGGCACCCGGTTTAGCGCCAGTTAATTAGACGTATAACGACGCGACGACACCGTCGATTTAGGATTTAAGGAGAGCAAGATGAGCAAGGTAAATAAAGTTGTACTGGCCTATTCGGGTGGATTGGATACCTCGGCCATCATTCCGTGGCTAAAAGAGAACTATGACTGTGAGGTGGTGGCCTTTGTTGCCGACGTCGGTCAAGGCGAACAAGAGCTCGAAGGCATTGAGCAAAAAGCGCTCGCTTCCGGGGCATCCCAGTGTTTTATCGCCGATCTGAAACACGAAATGGTGGCGGAGTATATTTACCCCAGCCTGAAAACCGGTGCGGTGTATGAGGGCAAATACCTTCTAGGTACCTCGATGGCGCGTCCGATCATTGCCAAAGCGCAGGTCGAGTGCGCCCTAGAGGTTGGAGCGGATGCACTTTGCCACGGCTGTACCGGCAAGGGGAACGATCAAGTCCGTTTTGAGAGCACCTTCTCCGCGTTGGCGCCGCAACTGAAAGTGATTGCGCCGTGGCGGGAGTGGGATCTTACCAGTCGTGAAGCCTTGCTCGATTACTTGGCCGCCCGTGACATTCCTTGTACGGCGAGCCTTGAGAAAATTTATTCACGTGATGCCAATGCTTGGCACGTTTCGACCGAAGGCGGTGTGCTGGAAGATACTTGGACCGCGGCCAACCAAGATTGCTGGGTATGGACAGTGGCACCGGAAGAGGCGCCCAATACGCCTGAGTTTGTCACCTTGGGAGTACAAAGCGGAGAGGTGGTCTCGGTCGATGGTAAGTCCATGTCGCCTTATGACGTGCTGACGCTGCTGAACGACAAAGGCGCCCAGCATGGCGTGGGACGGATTGATATTGTTGAGAACCGTTTGGTGGGGATGAAATCCCGCGGCTGTTATGAAACCCCAGGTGGCACCATCATCATGGAAGCGCTGCGTGGTGTTGAGCAATTGGTGCTGGATAAAGAGAGTTATCAGTTCCGTGAGGAGCTCGGTTTAAAAGCGTCTCACCTGATTTATGATGGTCGTTGGTTTACCCCGCTTTGCCAGTCCATTCTTGCCGCGGCCAATTCTCTTGCCGCGCCGGTATCGGGCGAGGTGGTGGTCAAGCTCTATAAAGGGCAAGCGACTGTGATCCAAAAGCGTTCAACCAATAGCCTGTACTCGGAAGACTTTGCCACCTTTGGTGATGATGATGTCTACGATCACAGCCATGCCGAAGGTTTTATCCGTTTGTATTCGCTGTCGAGCCGGATTCGGACGCTGAACAAACAAAAACAATCCTAATTAAAATGCATCGTGAGCAGTAAGGAGAGACAGCATGGCATTATGGGGCGGACGCTTTAGTCAGGCAGCAGACAAACGGTTTCAAGCGTTTAACGATTCACTGCGCTTTGACTATCGCCTAGCAGAGCAAGACATTGTGGGCTCCATTGCTTGGTCCAAAGCCTTGCGTTCGGTGGGCGTGCTGAGTGATAACGAGCAACAGCAATTGGAGCTCGCGCTCAATGAGCTCAAGCTGTCGGTGATGGAAAACCCAAAGCAAATCTTACGCTCAGAGGCTGAAGACATTCACAGCTGGGTCGAGCAGCAACTGATCGACAAAGTCGGGGATTTGGGCAAAAAGCTGCACACCGGACGCTCGCGTAACGATCAGGTCGCTACGGATCTCAAGCTCTGGTGTCGCCAACAAGGCCAGCAAATCTTGCTGTCTCTCGACAAGCTTCAGCAGCAGCTGGTGGATGTGGCCAGCCAACACCATGATACCGTGCTGCCCGGCTATACCCACTTGCAGCGTGCGCAGCCAGTGACCTTTGCCCATTGGTGTTTGGCCTATCTGGAGATGTTTGAGCGCGACACCACCCGCTTACAAGATGCGCTTAATCGTCTTGATACCTGTCCGTTAGGATCCGGCGCGCTGGCGGGCACGGCGTACCCGATTGATCGCGATGCCTTGGCGCAACAACTGGGCTTTGAACGGGCCACCCGTAATAGCCTTGACTCAGTCTCAGACCGTGATCATGTGATGGAGATGCTGTCTGCGGCGTCGATATCAATGCTGCATTTATCACGGATGGCCGAAGATATGATCTTCTATAACTCGGGCGAATCCGGGTTTATCGAGCTGGCCGATACGGTGACGTCAGGCTCCTCGCTGATGCCACAAAAGAAAAACCCCGATGCGCTAGAGCTTATCCGCGGTAAAACCGGCCGCGTCTATGGCACCTTGTCGGCGATGATGATGACGGTGAAAGCCTTGCCACTGGCCTATAACAAGGATATGCAAGAAGATAAGGAAGGGCTCTTCGATGCCATGGACACTTGGCATGATTGCTTGGATATGGCCGCCTTGTGTTTTGAAGGTATCACCATTCACAAAGATAAAACCTTGCAGGCGGCGCAGCAAGGTCATGCCAACGCCACCGAGCTCGCGGATTATTTGGTGAGCAAAGGGATCCCGTTCCGTGAAGCACACCATATTGTGGGCGTGGCGGTGGTATCCGCCATTGAGCAAGGTTGTGCATTAGAAGCGCTGCCGCTTGCCACCTTGCAGCAATTCTCACCAGTGATTGAAGACGATGTGTATGCGATGCTCACGATTGAATCCTGCTTGGCCCAACGTCGGGCGCTGGGTGGGGTGGCGCCCGAGCAGGTCAGCTTTGCCATTCAAGAGGCGCAAAAGCGTTTAGATAAGCGCTTTACCCCCAAAGTCACGGTGCGCTCGGCAAGGCTCACTGACCTCGATACCATCGAAGGCATGGTGGTGTATTGGGCAAAATTGGGGGAGAACTTACCTCGTGATCGCCATGAATTGGTGCGTAATATCGGCCTATTTGCGGTATCCGAGCATCAAGGCGATCTCACCGGCTGCGGATCGCTGTATATTTACGACTCAGGACTTGCAGAAATCCGCTCCTTAGGGGTTGAAGCAGGCTGGCAGCGCCAAGGTCACGGTACCGCGCTGATGATGCACTTGATTAAAAAAGCCAAGCAAATGGCGATTGAGCAAGTCTTTGTCCTCACCCGAGTGCCCGAGTTTTTCACTCAATTAGGCTTTACCCCGGTGTCGAAATCGCAACTGCCTGAGAAAGTGATGAAAGATTGTGAAATCTGTCCGCGCTTTCACGCCTGTGACGAAGTGGCACTGACCTATAACATTGCCGGGCCAGCCACGATTTCGACCTTCTCTACGCTGGAGTAGGGTGACATCGTCTATTGCCTGACGCTATCAGCGTCGTCGTTATCCCTCCTTAAGGCTGTGTGCTGACTAAGTCGCAGCCTTTTTACCTATCGGTGTCATAAAAACTTCATCAAATTGAGTGGCTTACAAATTGTTACATTGTACGGTTTGTCACAGAAGCGTCACGTGCAATGACCATCATGCCCGCGTTTTCTCGTTAATGATGGAGATTTTGTGGTGAAAACAACTGTGACGGCCGCAGTGGCCTCAGCCTTATTAGCGGCAACTGCACACGCAGCAGTGCCTCAACAAAACGATGTCTGGTACCAAGACGCGCAAGCCGCCTTGGCGGCCGCTAAAGCGAACCCACCTATTACGGGCAAAGCCAAAAACGTGATCCTCTTTGTCGGTGATGGCATGAGTGTGGGGACAATCACCGCGGCGCGGATTTATCAGGGCCAGAAGCAAGGACAAACCGGTGAGGAAAACCGCCTTGGCATGGAAAGCCTGCCGCATGTTGCGCTAGCCAAAACCTATAACACCGACATGCAAACCCCTGACTCGGCCGGGACCGCGACGGCGATGGTCACTGGGGTGAAAACCAAAGCCGGGATCATCAGTGTTGACGATAACGTTCAGCGTGGTTTTTGTAGCACCGCCAAAGGTAACGAAGCGAAAACCTTATTTGAAATGGCGGGCGAGAAGGGCAAAGCATTAGGTTTAATCTCAACCGCCCGTTTAACCCACGCCACCCCAGCCACCACCTACGCGCACAGTGCGGATCGCAATTGGGAGAACGATAGCAAGTTACCCAATATTGCCAAAAACCAAGGCTGTACTGATATCGCCAGCCAATTTGTCGACTTTGATGCTGGGGAGGGTTTTCAGGTGGCGTTCGGCGGTGGGCGGCGTGAATTTATTCCTGCCGATAGCGTCGATCCTGAGGGCAAAAAGGGCAAGCGTAAAGATGGACGCAACCTGATTGAGGCATGGCAAACCCGTCACCCTGATGGGCAATACATTTTCGATAAATCCGGTTTTGATGCCATCGATCCGGCGACCACCTCACGCGTGTTTGGTTTGTTTGAAAGCAGCCACATGAAATATGAAGCGGATCGCCGTGAAAGCCAAGATGAGCCGTCATTGGCGGAAATGACCAGCAAGGCGATCGATATGCTCAGCCGCGACAAAGACGGCTATGTGATGATGGTGGAAGCCGGACGTATCGACCATGCTCACCATGCGGGCAACGCCGCGCGAGCATTAGAAGATACGTTGGCTTACGACGATGCCATTAAAGTGGCCTTAGAGAAAACCAACCCAGAAGATACCCTGATTATTGTCACCGCCGACCATGCCCATACCATGGTGATGAACGGCTATGCGGAGCGGGGCAATCCGATTCTCGGTTTGTCACGTCAAAAGGGGCGCTTGAATCAGGATGATTTTGGTAAAACCTATACCACCATCACCTATGGTAACGGCCCGGGAGCGGTGAAAGGTGAGCGTGAAAACTTGCAAGAAGGGCAGGTGCGTGCGCTGGATTACAAACAGCAATCCTTGATTAAGCTCGGTTCGGAAACCCACTCCGGTGAAGATGTGGCCATCATGGCGCGTGGGCCGATGGCGTGGTTATTCCAAGGTGCCGTGGAGCAAAACTACATTTTCCATGTGATTAACGAAGCCACGGATCTGGCCGATTAATCGTCTGGTATGTCTGACGACCCGCGCTCTGGCGCGGGTTTTTTATTGCGCCGAAACGGATAAATCACCACATGTAGTGTGAGTAGCACACTGGCACTGCCGGCGGCGAATAACAAGGCAATCGACTCCACTTGCCGTGGCGTATCGGCATAGCCCCACCACCAAAGCGGCCAAAGTAGCGCGCACATGGCGGCCAGTTGCTTCATGCAACGGGTACAGCGTCCCAGTTTTTGTTGCCAAATCGCGGACTGACAGTATTTGCAAGCCATGCGGTGTCTCTTGGTCGGTAGTAGCGATAGCTTATTGTGGCTCAGTGGGCCGCCGGATACAAAAAAGCCCTCCAACGAGGAGGGCAAAAGGTAAGCAAGTGCTTGGGGAAGCAACAGGCAGCGCCTGTAAAGCGCCGAGTGTCGGCGAAAAGGGCAGTGGGTTAGCAGCCTGGGCCGCAGTCCATGCAGTGTTTGATCATTTCAGGGCCGAGTTTGAGCTTGGCATTCACATCCCGCAATGCGGTACGTACCCCCTCCTCAATCACTGGGTGATAGAAGGGCATATCTAGCATTTGCGAAATGGTCATTTGATTTTGATGTGCCCATGCCAACAAGTGGGCCAAGTGCTCAGCGTTCGGACCAATCATTTCAGCGCCAAGAAAGCGGCCAGTCCCTTGCTCGGCATAAACGTGTAACAAGCCCATGTTGCGCAGCATCACCCGTGAGCGGCCTTGGTTTTCGAACGACACCACGCCGGTTTCAAAGCAGCCACAGGGGCCGAGACGGTCGGTAATCGCTTTGTAGCTTTCGCCGACCATTGCGATTTGTGGGTCGGAGAAAACCGCAGAGAGTTTGCTGCGGCGCAATCCGGCACGAATATCTTTGCCGCGTCCGGCGTTGTCACCGGCGATACGCGCTTGGTCAGCCGCTTCGTGCAGCAACGGAATTTGGTTACTGGCATCACCGGCAATAAAAATGTGCGGTGCCGTGGTTTGCAGGGTGTAACTATCGGCAACTGGCACGCCGCGGGCATCCACTTTGATGCTGGTCGCATCGAGGTTTAGCTTGTCGACATTGGGACGACGACCGGTGGCGGCAACCACATAGTCGACCCAGCGCAGTTGGCTCTCGCCCTCTTTATCACGATAACGGATTTGTACCTTATCGCCTTCACGCACCATCTCTTCCACCTTGGCATCGGCGTCGAGATAAAACTCCTCGCTAAAGGTTTTATCCGCATAGGCCATGATGTCCGGATCGGTCAGCGGGCCCACTTGGCCGCCGACGCCAAACATGGTCATCTCGACCCCGAGGCGATGCAGCGCTTGTCCTAGCTCAAGGCCAATCACGCCCGGGCCAAATACCGCAACTGAGTCAGGCAGATCGTCCCATTCGAAAATATCATCATTGACCACTAAACGATCACCAAGGTGATCCCAATCAGACGGCCAGCTTGGACGAGATCCTGTCGCGATCACGATACGATCAGCGTGGATGGTGGTGTGATCGTCAACCATTAAGGTGTGATCATCTACAAAGCGCGCATAGCCGTCAATTTTGTCTTGGGCGGGAATGTCATCGACACTTTCCAGTACAAAGCCGACAAAGCGGTCACGCTCGCGTTTCACCCGATCCATCACCTCACGGCCATTAATTTCCGTGGTGCCGCCGGGATACACACCGAAGCCGGGCGCTTTGTCGATATGATGCGCCGCTTCAGCCGCCGCAATTAACAGTTTGGAAGGCATGCAGCCAACCCGCGCGCACGTGGTGCCATAGGGGCCGCCTTCAATCATCACCACGTTATCCGTATGCGCTTTGGCTGCGCGATAAGCACCGAGTCCGGCGGTTCCGCCACCAATCACAGCCACATCAACCGTTAATGTTTTCATTGCTTTCTCCTGGGAAAATAACGGGCGGCAAGGAGGCCGCCCAAACAGCGGATTACTGATTCAGATAGGTATCGAGCTCTTCACTGCCACCGATATGACGGCCACCGATAAATACTTGTGGCACGGTGGCGCGACCGCTCACCGCGCGCAAAGAAACCGTGGTGGCGTCTTTACCGAGGATGATTTCTTCAAACTGAAGACCTGCGTCGATCAGGGCTTGTTTGGCCTTGGCACAGAATGGGCAGCCTGGCTTACTAAACACAGTGATCGAATCTTGCAGTTTGTGCTCAGGGGCGATGTAGCCCAGCATGGTGTCAGCATCAGAGACCTTGAACGGGTCGCCTGGCTCGTTGGGTTCGATAAACATTTTCTCGACCACGCCGTTTTTCACCAGCATGCTGTAGCGCCATGAGCGTTTGCCAAAGCCAAGATCGTTTTTGTCGACCAGCATTCCCATGCCATCAGTGAACTCGCCGTTACCATCAGGCAGGACATGAATGTTGTCAGCGTCTTGGTCGGCTTTCCATGCATTCATCACAAAGGTGTCGTTGACGGACACACAGACAATGTCATCAACGCCGTACTGTTGGAACACCGGGTATAGCTCGTTATAGCGCGGCAGGTGCGAGGATGAACAGGTCGGTGTAAACGCACCCGGCAGGCTGAATACAATCACGGTTTTATTGGCAAAAATGTCATCGGTGGTAACGTCTTTCCACTGGTCGCCTTCGCGAGTTCGGAAGGTAACTTGTGGTACTGGTTGGCCTTCTTTTGATGCAAACATGGTTTCCCCTTTTGATTTGGTCGTTAACTGTCGACGGCATGTGTCTGACTCGCCGTGTCTTGATGGATGTAGTATCGCGAAAGAAGATTGATAGCTCTAATCGCTTGATGCTATGGTTTTGATAGTTTTCTCCTATAGAAGAGACCGCAATGAATATTCGTGATTTGGAATACCTGGTGGCGCTGGCCGAACACCGCCACTTTCGCAAAGCGGCCGAAGCGTGTTTTGTTAGCCAACCCACCTTGAGCGGACAGATTCGTAAGCTGGAAGATGAGCTGGGCGTGAGTTTGTTAGAGCGCACCAGTCGTCGTGTGTTGTTCACGGATGCGGGTATGAGGTTAGTACAGCAGGCACGTAACGTATTGCGAGAAGTCACAATTTTGACCGAATTGGCCAGTGAACAAGGGGAAAGTATGACGGGCCCCCTACATATTGGCCTGATCCCGACTGTCGGCCCTTATCTGTTGCCGAAGATCATTCCCATGCTGCGCGACCGTTTTCCAGAGTTGGAGCTATTCATTCACGAAGGACAGACGCAGCAGTTAGTGCAGCAACTGGAAGAGGGCAAACTCGATTGCATCATCTTGGCTTCTGTGGAAGAAACCCAGCATTTGAAAGAGCTGCCATTGTATGAAGAGCCAATGTTATTAGCGGTCAGTGAGGCGCATAAGCTTGCGGGGTGTGCTGAAGTGGCGTTAGATGTCCTACAAGGGGAAACCTTGTTAATGCTGGGCGATGGTCATTGCTTACGTGACCAAGCGATGGGCTTTTGTTTTAAAGTGGGGGCGCGTGAAGATCAGCGTTTTCGTGCCACCAGTTTAGAAACACTCCGTAATATGGTCGCGGCGGGCAGTGGTATCACCTTACTCCCTCGCTTATCCGTCCCGGCACAGCGCCGTGATGGCGTGGCCTATATTCCCACCACGTCACCAACACCGACACGGCAGATCACCTTAGACTATCGCCCCGGTTCACCATTGCGAGGGCGCTATGAACAATTGGCTGAAGTGATCCGTGAGCATATGGTCTCGGTCATGGACACGCCGTTAAGTGCTGAGCCTGCCGCATTAAACGCAGGATAAAAAGAACCCCCAGTGCTGGATATCCAACACTGGGGGTCACTTCAATCGTCACGAACACTGTCGATTAAAACAAAGATTCGGTCTCTGTTTCATAGATGGTGCCGCTCGGCTGAGACGAGACGTATTCGGTTGGCTCTGTCCCTTTAATAAAGTACTCGAACATCGAGGTGTGGTCGGTTTTGCGGGTGAGCAAACCTGTTTCACGATCAATGCGTACCTTGACGATACCCGGTGGCACCACCTTGCTTTGTTCTGGCACATCCGCGAGCGCTTTTTGCATAAAGTCTATCCATGCGGGCCCAGCGGTTTTGGCGCCAGACTCGGCCCCACGAATCGGTTGCTGTTCGTCATTCAGGTTGCTGTTGCGGGTTGTGCGCCCTAATTCACGTGAGTGGTCATCAAAGCCGACCCATACCGTGGTGACGATACCCGGGCCATAACCTGTGTACCAAGTGTCTTTAGAGTCGTTGGTGGTCCCTGTTTTACCGCCAATATCCCGTCGTTTGAGCGCTTGCGCGCGCCAGCCAGTGCCATTCCAACCGGTGCCATAGCGCCAGTCGCCGCCGCCCCAAATATTGCTCTGCATCATTTCGCGCACCAAGAACGCATTTTGCTCGTCAATAACTTGTTTTGCGGGCTGTGGCGATTCTTCGCTGTTATCGGTCAGCAAATTCTGCTCGTTGAAGGGGTCAGCCTTCTCCATCGGCTTTTCGCAGTCATCGCAAATCACCGATGGGTTAGCACGATAAATTTCCTCACCGAAGGGCGTTTCTACCCGATCGATGATGAAAGGCTCCATAAAGTAGCCGCCATTGGCAAATACGCTAAACCCTTGCGCCATTTCAACCGGCGTTAAGCTGCCTGCGCCGAGTGCAATGGCTTCGGCGCGAGGAAGATCATCACGTTTAAAGCCAAAGCGAGTCAGATAATCTAGAGTATCGTCCAACCCAACACGACGCAGGACACGCACGGCCATCACGTTTTTCGATTGTGCCAACCCAAGGCGAGCACGCAGTGGCCCTTCATAACGTGGCGGCGAGTTTTTCGGACGCCACGCCACGCCTTGACTGCGATCCCAGCGGTTGATGGGGGCGTCATTGATCAAGGTGGCGAGGGTCATGCCTTCATGGATGGCCGCCGAATAGATAAAGGGTTTGATGCTCGAACCCACTTGGCGCACCGATTGGGTGGCACGATTAAATTTGCTATGCACAAAGTTAAATCCACCCACTAAGGCTTTGATAGCCCCCGTGGTAGGCGACATGGATACCAAGGCGGTATTAGCATTAGGCACTTGTGCCAAGTGCCATTGATCGGCAACGCGACGAATCCACACCTGCTCACCACTTTGTAAAATATCACTGGCGTGTTTGGGCGCGGGGCCTTGACGATTATCGGTAATGTAAGGGCGCGCCCAGTCCATCCCCGCCCAATCGAGTGTAATTTCTTGGCCATTAGGACCAATCACTAAGGCGGATTGGTCACTCACTTCGGTCACGATGGCAGGCTCTAGTGGACCATAGCTAGGCTGCTTGGCAAGATAATCGACAATACGCTGGTGTTGCCAGCGGTCGCTTGCGGCTTGCCATAAGGTCGCGACTGGACCGCGGAAGCCGTGGCGACGATCGTAAGCTAGGATGTTATCCATCGCCGCATCATCGGCCGCGCGTTGCATATCGGAGTCGACACTGGTGTATATGCGAATGCCCGATGTGTAAGCATCGTCGCCAAAGTGTTCTACCGCCCATGCACGCGCCATTTCTGCGACATAAGGGGCATCGAGCTCAATTTCAGCGCCGTGATAACGCGCGACAATCGGCTCATTCTTCGCTTGGCTATACTCGGCTTGCGAAATGTAGCCTTCTTTAAGCATGCGAGCTAGCACCACGTTACGGCGTTCAGTAGCACGAGACAAGGAGTACAACGGGTTCATGGTGGATGGCGCTTTAGGGAGGCCGACAATCACCGCCATTTCACTTAAGGTCAGCTCGTCTAATGTCTTACCAAAGTACACTTGGGCGGCGGCACCGACGCCATAGGCGCGGTAGCCGAGAAAAACCTTGTTAAAGTACAGCTCAAGGATTTCGTCCTTATTCAGCAATTGCTCGATATGCACCGCGATAAAAATCTCTTTTATCTTGCGCATAATGCGTTTTTCGTTAGAAAGGAAGAAATTTCGCGCCAACTGTTGGGTAATGGTACTGGCCCCTTGCTTCGCACTGCCTGACATGGCTACCACCACCGCGGCCCGAACGATACCAATTGGGTCGATCCCCGGGTGTTGATAGAAGCGACTGTCTTCAGTGGCGATCAGCGCATCAATCATTTGCGGTGGGATGTCTTCCAGCTTAACGGGAATACGTCGCTTCTCACCAAATTGGGAGATCAGCTTGCCGTCAGCACTGTATACCTGCATTGGGGTTTGTAGCTCGACATCTTTCAGTGTCGCCACATCGGGGAGGTCTGGTTTTACGTACAGGTAAAACCCGAAAATTGTAGTGACTCCCAGCACTGTGCAAACCAGTGCAAAGATAAGCAGACGCTTTATGAACTTCACCTGAGATTTCCCGTTCTGTTGCAATTGAGCCGTTCAACAACCATACGTCAGTAGTATAAAGGCACCAGCAAGAAAAATAACCCGCCGTGAAGGGCAGTTTTCTAAATGCTGACCTCACGCTGACGTTGGGAGCCTAACACGAAATGGTTCGAAATTCGGTAGTTTTAGGTATCGATATTGGCCGAGATACCATTCACGCCATTGCGGTTCGTGCACATCGACAAGGCATTCAGGTCGCAGGGCATCATGAGGTGCACTATCGCGCGACTGACGATCTTTTCACCCCGATGACCGAGATAAAAAAACGATTACTCGCATGTTTACCTTGGTATCAGCGCTTGCGCGTTCCTGTGGTGGTGGGTGTGGATGAAGATGCTGTGATCACCAAGCAAATTACGGCACCGCTTATTGACGATGAGATTGAGCAAGAAGCCTTGATTGGCCAAAAGCTGAGTGCTGCCCTCAATATGGATATCGCTACCTTGTATTACGATTTTGAGGTCATGAGCGGTATTTCCGTTCAGCCGGGACAAGCCTGTTATCAAGTAGTGGCGTGTCGGCGTCATGCGCTCACTCCAGCCCTAGATGCGCTCAAGCATGTCGGTTTATCGCCCTCGGTGGCAGACATTAACAGCCAAGCGTTAGTCGGGGTCTATCAAGCGATTCGACCTGTTGCGCAGGCTAATCACTGGCCGCTGTGGCTGCATTATCACGGTGGCTTGATCACCGCGATTCGTCTTTATCCGGATGGTCAGGTTTACCAGCATCGCAGCCGTTTGGGGGAGGGAGAGCGCTACGAAAACCGTGAGTTAGCTACCAACACCTTGGTGCAGCAGCACTTTGATCAGGCTTGTCATCGTGCGCGTGAGCATAATCGACTCTTACCACTGAGCACGGTTTGGATCAGCGGCGTCTGGCCTACCACACTGACGTCTGAGCATCTTGCCATCACACGCTTAAATCCAGTGGCGATGTTGGATCAAACTGCTCCCACCATCAGTGACGAGGCCAGTATTGCGTTGGGATTAGCGCTGCGTGGAGGGTATTCATGCGTATAAATCTACTCCCTTGGCGGGAAAAAGCGCGCCGTGCTCAGCGTAACACCTTTATGGTTCACACTGGTTTGGTGGTGCTGGGCGTGGTGCTGGTGGTTAGTGCCGTGAACGCGGTCCAGCAGCACTGGCTGACTGAGCAACAGGCACGTAATCAACGCTTAACCGCCGGGGTGAACGATTTTCGTGCCACCTTACAGGCTTTTAAGCGCGAAGATAAAAAGCGTGCTGCGCTGCAATCGCGCTTACAACTGGTCAACGCATTACAGCAACAGCGCAATAATGTCACCGCATTACTGAATTTCATTCCAACCGTGATGCCTGAAGGGGCGTATTTGAGTCGTGTGGCGCAGCAACACGGACGTGTCACGGTCGAAGGCTGGGTAACATCTAATGCGGAGATGGCAAGCTTGTTGGCAGCGTTAGAGCAAAGTGCATTAGCCACCGAGGTTGATATTGACACTGTGATCACCGAATCCGGATCGCAACGCGCCAACAAACGCTTCACGTTAAGCTTTCGCTTGACCGACTACGTCACACCGCAGCTACCGAAGCCCAAAGGAGTGCAGTCATGATCGCACCCTCTGAGTGGGATTGGCAAAAACTCCCCAGTGCGCCACTCGCCACCCGCGCTATCGTTTGGGCGGTGGTCGCGTTCGCGCTACTCGTTCTCGCAGCTTTGCTGATTTGGCTACCCAACCAAGAGGCGCTGAAGGCAGCGACACAGCGCGAAGCACAACTTAAAGCCGAGTATCGATTGTTGGCCAATCGTGTGGCGGCTCTGCCCGATGTGGAGGCACAAATGCGCGCGTTAAATCAGCAATATGCCACTTTGATTGCCCAATTGCCGGAAGAAGAAGAGCTTTCGGGATTACTCGCTGGGGTCAATGAAGTTGGGATCCGTCATCAGTTGCGCTTCAAAACACTGAAATGGCAACCAAGAAAGCATGGCAGCTGGCTCGATGCTATTCCGATGACGGTTGTGCTGAGCGGTGATTATGCCTCTATCGGTGCATTCAGCGCGGATATTGCTGCCATGACGCGCTTGGTGTCGCTGCAAGATTTTGTCTTAACCCGTACTGAAACCGATGACATTCATGCGCCCTTGCTGCTGTCTGTGTCTGCGACCACATATCGTTATACCGGTGAACGCATTGCCACCGACAAGGAGGCCTTACAGTGAAGCGTCTTTTGGTGTTGTTATTTGGGTTGAGTTTGGTCGGCTGTGATAGATACCACAGTGATATCGAACGCTTTATGCAACAAACCCAAGCCAGTGCGCAAGTCACGGCGACCCGCATTCCCCCTCCGCCAAGTTACCAATCGATAGCCTTTGTCGCTGATCAGCGGGATCCCTTTGTGCTGCCAGCCATCAATACAGGTGGACAGGCTTCAACGGGTGACTGTTGGCAGCCCAATTTACAACGGCCTTTAGAGCCACTTGAGCAATTTCCACTGGCAAGCCTTGCCATGAAAGGCAGCTTAACCAAAGGCGCAGAGCAACAAGCCTTAATTGCACGTCCTGATGGCACCATCACTCAAGTCAGTGAAGGTGCGCATTTAGGCGAGAACCGTGGCCGTGTAGTGGCCGTGAATGCACACCAGGTCGCCATTGAAGAAGCCCTGCCGGATGGCTTGGGGTGTTGGCAGCTTCGCACTGTTACCTTGTCGATGGAATCAACTTTGCCGTAGTTAGGATACCAATATGATGATACGCCCTTACCTTTCCCGCACGTTCTCGCAAAGCGTTCGCCCAGTCTGGTTCATACTGCTGGTACTGATGTTCAGCCTAGGTTCAGTGCAGGTTGCCGCAAAAAGTATGCTGACTGATATTGCAGTGAAGCGTTTAGATAATGGTGATGCTCAGGTCTCGCTGACGTTTTCCGATGCCGCGGTAACGGCTGACTTTCGTCAACCCATCCCTCAGCAAGTCACGTTACGCCTACCGAACGTGCAGCTTAAACAKGCATTACTTGCGGTTCTCGATACTCGCAGTCGTCAGACACCCGTGACTGAGATTGAAACCTTTCAGGCCCCTGAGAGTGCTCGCATCGTACTGCGTGCTGAGCAGGCTGTGGATTTTGATTATCAGCAGCAAGGAAAGGTGTTGACCATTCGCGTCTCTGCGGCAAAAAAAGCGCCTTCTGCGACGGCCTTAGCGCAAAAAGGGGCGGCGATCTCGATTAACTTCCAAGACATTCCGGTTCGTACCGTGTTGCAGCTGATTGCTGAGCAGAATGATTTTAACCTTGTGACTTCGGACTCGGTGCAAGGCAATATCACCATGCGCATTGATGGTGTGCCTTGGCAAGATGTATTGGATGTGATTTTGCGTGTTAAGGGACTGGATAAGCGCCAACGGGGACAAGTGATGCTCGTTGCCCCGAGCGTTGAGCTGATGGCACAAGAAAAGCAAGCACTCGAAATGCGTCAGCAGGCCGATGCCTTACTGCCTCTGACCTCAGAAGTCCTCACGGTGAACTATGCCAAAGCCAGTGATATCGCCGCACTGATTAAAGGTCAAGGCGAAGGGGTCAGCTTACTGTCTCCTCGCGGGGCGGTTTCCTTGGATGAGCGAACCAATGCATTGATCATTAAGGATAATCAAAAGAATCTAGCCCGCATTCGCACCTTGGTCCGCCACTTGGATGTGCCGGTGAAGCAAGTTGAAATTGAGGCGCGGATTGTCACGGTTGAAGAGGGGTCTGTCGATGAGCTGGGGGTGCGCTGGGGGATTTTAAATCGCAACGGCTCAACCAGTATCGGCTCTTCGATAGAAAGTAACCTGATGTGGGACCGTAACATGTACAATTCCGATGATGAGGCATTAACCGGATCGGGCAATGATTCTCTGCCGGTGGACAATTTTTTGAATGTGAATTTGGCCGCCTCCAACCCTGCCGCGTCAAGTCTGGCCCTGCAAGTGGCTAAATTGGGCAGTGATTTATTGCTCGATCTCGAGTTATCGGCGCTGGAAAGCGAAAACAAAGCAGAAATTGTATCGAGCCCGCGCTTAATCACCACCAATAAAAAAGCGGCGTATATTGAACAGGGTACAGAGTTACCTTATCTCGAAGCCTCCTCCAGCGGTGCCGTGGCGGTATCGTTTAAAAAAGCGGTACTCAGCCTTACCGTGACGCCCCAAATTACCCCAGATAACGAGTTAGTGCTGGATTTGAAAGTCACTCAAGATATGCCGGAGAAGTCGGTGGTGGCAGGCAAAGGGGAGGCCATGTCGATCAGCACCAAGCGCATTAATACGCAGGTATTGGCGCGAAATGGTGAAACGGTCGTGCTGGGAGGGATCTTCCAACACACCATGATTAACAAAGAAACCAAGGTGCCATTACTCGGAGATATTCCGCTGTTTGGAAATCTGTTCAAACACCGTCTGAAAGATCATGCAAAACGCGAGCTTCTGATCTTTGTGACCCCTAAAATCGTCACAGGGTAGGTTAGGTGTTGCCAAAGGGGCCACTGTCCTGAGATAATTTTTAGTCTGATCACGAATTATCTGTGAGGAATTGGCGCCTCGGGCTTTTCTACATCAAGCCTGCGGGCGGTGTTGTTTTATTTAACCGCGCGTAAAATTGCTTAAAATGGCTGAAAAACGAAATATCTTTTTGGTAGGCCCTATGGGGGCTGGTAAAAGCACAATTGGTCGTCATCTCGCTCAACAACTTCACATGGAATTTTATGATTCTGACTCAGTGATTGAAGATCGAACTGGAGCAGACATTGCATGGGTGTTCGACGTTGAGGGAGAAGAAGGTTTTCGTCAACGTGAAGAGAACGTGATTAACGACCTGACTGAGAAGCAAGGTATCGTGCTAGCGACCGGCGGCGGCTCTATCATGAGTAAAGAAAGCCGTAACCGTCTCTCTGCTCGTGGTGTAGTGGTGTACTTAGAAACCACTATCGAGAAGCAGCTGGCGCGTACACAACGCGATAAAAAACGTCCTTTGCTTCAAACCGATCAACCCCGTGAAGTGTTGGAATCACTCGCGCAAGAGCGCAACCCACTTTATGAAGAAATTGCTGATTATGTGGTGCGTACTGATGATCAAAGCGCCAAAGTGGTCGCGAATCAAATCATCGAGTTGTTAGAGCAGCACTAATCCCAGACACAGGACCCGACCATGGAACGGATAGATGTTCAGTTAGGGGCGCGTAGCTACCCTATCTCTATCGGCGAAGGGCTGCTGGCAGATGCCAGCTTGTTTGAAAACGTACGTTCGCGTCGGGTTGCTGTGATAAGCAACGAGACAGTGATGCCATTATATGGCGAGAAGCTGGTCTCGACGCTTAAGCAGGCAGGGGCACAAGATGTCGCCTGCCTTAGCTTACCCGACGGTGAAGCGTACAAATCGCTAGAAACCTTCAATACTATCAACACCTTCCTACTTGAAAATAACTACAATCGCGATGTGGTGCTGGTGGCACTGGGTGGTGGTGTGATTGGTGATATCGTTGGCTTTGCCAGCGCTTGTTATCAACGCGGGGTAGATTTTATTCAAGTTCCCACCACCTTATTGGCGCAGGTTGACTCGTCGGTTGGCGGGAAAACGGCCATCAATCATCCTTTGGGTAAAAATATGATTGGTGCGTTTTACCAACCCAAAGCGGTGGTGATTGACACTCAGGTACTCAGCACTCTCCCAGATCGAGAGTTTGCGGCGGGAATGGCTGAGGTAATCAAATACGGCATTATCGCCGACGCGCCCTTTTTTGACTGGCTCGATAGCGAAATGGCGGCCTTGACCGCCTTGTCACCCGACGCGTTAAGTTATGCGATTCGTCGCTGCTGTCAAATCAAGGCTGATGTGGTCGCGCAAGATGAAACCGAAGCCGGTGTACGTGCTCTGCTTAATCTGGGCCACACCTTTGGCCATGCGATCGAAGCGGAGATGGGCTATGGCAACTGGTTACATGGTGAAGCGGTTGCAACGGGCACCGTGCTTGCTGCCCACACGGCACAGCGTCATGGTTTGCTGGACGAACAAAGTGTGTCCCGCATCACTGCCTTGCTCGAAAAAGCGCAGCTTCCCGTGCACGTCCCTGCCCAGATGAACTACGATGCTTTTATTAAGCACATGATGCGTGATAAAAAAGTGCTTTCAGGACAGTTGCGTTTGGTACTGCCAACAGCGATCGGCCAAGCGCAAGTGGTTGCAGATGTTCCACATCAGCTATTAGCCGATGTGATTGATGCCGGTTAACCATTGAATGCATGACAAACACCTTTGATACCTTGGCCTTGGAGCTGGAAAGCCAAACCCAGCTCTTATCACGCCTGCAGTTTCTTACCCGCTTTAGCTCTAACCTTATCCAGGTCACCGGTCCGACTGGCGCGGGTAAAACCTGGCTCAGTGAGCGCTATATGGAGCAATGGGCCGACGCGTCGGTCCACTCCTTATTGGTGTGTCACACGGCACAAAATGATGCACAACGCCGTGCTATTTTGCTTCGTCAAATTGTCAAAGATGGCGTATTTAATGAGGCCGACCCGCTAGTCGATAGCCTGACGATGATGCTCGGCGACAGTGGGTGCGATGCATTAATTGTCATTGATGATGCCCACCGTCTTAGCCCGAATTTATTGTCTGAACTTTGGGCACTGGTTTTACAGGCACAAAACCAAGATCATTGGCGCATCAATGTGGTGCTTTTTGCGTTGCCCGGAGAGTTGAACAAGTGGCTTCGTCAGGTGTCATATGGCCAAGGCCAAAAGCCGTTAGAGTTAGAAGTCTCGCCCTTAAATGAGGGGGAGGAAGAAATGTTTATCGATGTGTTGGCGGTGACCCGACGCATTGATGCGACCAAGAAAAAACAATGGCTGGCCAAGTTGGCCAATCAAACCCTCTATCCGGGCATGATCATGGGCAAGGACAATCAGGAGACAGGCACAGTGAGTGACGAGAAGAAAAAGCCCTCGCGTAATAAACCCTTTACCATGCTGGTATTGGCCGTGGTGCTCATGGTCGTGGGTGCTGGTGTGATTTGGTGGTACTTCCCGAGCCAAAGTGATGATCAGTCCTCGGGCATGGTATTGCCAGAAGGGTTAAAGAATCTTGATGACTTACTCCGCGAACAGCAGGGCGAGCCAGAGAGCGCCGTGACTGCTGGCCAAAGCACCGAGAAAGGCATGGACCAAAACCCAGCCAGTACTTCAAACCGCACCAGCCAGTCAGGCTCGGTGACTGAAGATACAGTCTCATTGCCAGAAGAGGTTAATGGCGAAGGCTTGACGGTTGGCCGCGGAGATGAAGGCAAACGCGTTGTCGTGCCTGATGACGTGGTCGATGCCATGATTGAAGAGCAGGATGCGGGTGGTGATGGTACTGAGGCCGTTGACGAACCCTTGATCCCTGAGCTGGCACAAACACCGCCCACACCGGCGGCACCAGACAGCCGTCCAGAGCCTGCTGCTCCTCGCCAAACAGCGCAACCGGAAGCTGCATCTCAGCCAGCGTCCGCGAACCAGACCTTGCCGTTAGATGCCCAAGCTCTACTGGCGGTGCCTGCACAGCGCTATGCGTTACAGCTGGCCGCCTTACAATCGCGCCAAGATGCGGTTGATCTGATTGCGAACTATCAACTGGAGGGGCGTGTTCAGGTTTATCAAACTCGCCGTAATGGTGGCACTTGGTACATGGTATTGCTGGGCGATTATGAGAGTGTCACCGCGGCGCGTCGCGCAGAACTCACGCTGGCCGACAATGTCCGTGCGCTGCAGCCATTCGTGAAATCATTTAGCCAAATTCACCGTGAAATCAATCGTGCTAATGGGCAGTAAAATCCGCTGATTGATGAAACAAAATAAGGTACAATCCGCCCCCTTTCATATCGCGGAGAATGACAAGGGGCAATGAAAAAGCATCGCGCGTTTCTAAAGTGGGCTGGCGGGAAGTATTCGCTGGTCGATGATATTCGCCGTCATCTTCCCGAAGGGGACACGCTGATCGAGCCTTTTGTCGGCGCAGGGTCGGTGTTTTTAAACACCGACTACGACCGCTATATCTTGGCTGATATTAATCCCGACTTGATTAATCTCTATAACATTATCAAACAAACCCCAGCACGGTTTGTCGATGATGCACGCGCCTTTTTCTGTCAAGACTACAATCAAAAAGCGCAATATTTGCAAGTGCGGGAAGACTTTAATGCCACGCAAGATCCGTATCTTCGCTCGCTCTATTTCTTGTACATGAATCGTCACGGCTTCAATGGCCTGTGCCGTTACAACAAAAAAGGTGGATTTAATGTTCCCTTTGGGTCTTACAAGAAACCGTACTTCCCTGAAAAAGAGCTGTTCTTTTTTGCAGAAAAAGCACAACGGGCAGAGTTTGTGTGTGAAGGGTATGCGGAAAGTTTTGCCCGCGCGAAGCTGGGCGACGTGGTGTATTGCGATCCTCCTTATGCGCCTTTAACCGCGACAGCGAATTTTACCACTTATGCCACCAACGGCTTTACGCTGGATGATCAAGCGTTATTGGCAGAGCATGCAGAGCAGGCAGCGATGGCGGGTGGGATCCCGGTTCTTATTTCAAACCACGACACCCCTTATACCCGCCGTTTATATCGTGGTGCGACCTTCAACGTGGTACGAGTCAAACGTACCATTAGCCGTAATGGGAATGGGCGTAATAAAGTGGATGAGCTGTTGGCACTGTTTGCGCCTCAACCCTAACTGGAAAGCGGCATTAGGTAATCATGCCGACAATGGCAAGCAAGGTCGCGACAAATACACCAATCATCACCACGCCTATCACGATGTACGCAGCAGGTGAGTCTTGAGCAAAATCGCGTTGACGGTTTTGCTCGGACTGCACACCAAAAAGCGCGGCAATCACACTTTTGATGACGTCCCAAACGCCTAATTTTGTTGTCATGATGCCTCCTTTTTTGTCGCTCTTATCCAACCCTAGTTGGCGGTATGTATTTTGTCAGCTGTTCAGGTAGAAAAGCGGGATCGAATAAGACAGCGCGAGCGAGATCGGGTAGAATTGCGGCGACTTTTTGGCAAGTGAGGCGACAACTATGACGGATTTTTTGATCGCGCCATCGATTTTATCAGCAGATTTTGCGCGCTTGGGCGAGGATGTAGAAAAGGTACTCGCCGCGGGTGCAGATGTGATCCACTTTGATGTAATGGATAACCATTACGTGCCTAATCTCACCTTTGGCGCGCCGATTTGTCAGGCGCTGCGCGATTACGGCATTACCGCCCCGATTGACGTGCACCTCATGGTTAAGCCGGTTGACCGCATTATTCCCGACTTCGCCAAAGCTGGCGCCGATATGATAACCTTCCATGCTGAAGCCAGTGACCATATCGATCGCACCTTACAATTGATTAAAGATCACGGCATGAAAGCCGGGCTGGTATTTAATCCCGCCACACCACTGCATTATCTTGATTACGTGATGGACAAACTCGACATGATTTTGTTGATGTCCGTGAATCCCGGTTTTGGTGGCCAATCGTTTATTCCAAGCACCTTGGATAAACTGCGTGACGTGCGCGCACGTATTGATGCCAGCGGTCGAGACATCCGACTGGAAATTGATGGCGGTGTGAAAGCTGACAATATCGCCGAGATTGCCCAAGCAGGGGCAGATATGTTTGTTGCCGGTTCTGCGATTTTTGGGCAACCCGACTATAAAGCGGCCATTGATGAGATGCGAACCGCGCTTGCAACTGTAAATAGGTAAGTAGTATGAGCCTTCGTTATATTGCCTTCGACCTCGATGGTACCTTGGTCGACAGCGTACCGGACTTAACTCAAGCGTTACAGATGATGCTGGCTGACTTGGACATGCCCACCGTGACGGTGGAACAAGTTACAGGTTGGATTGGTAACGGTGCCGATATTATGATCCGTCGTGCGCTGTCGCGTCGTCATGATTTTGCCACTGACTTGGATGCCGATTTGGTCGCTCGTGCCCGCGAGCGTTTTAACTTCCACTACGACAATAACGGCCATGAAAAAACCGTGCTGTATCCGGGCGTGAAAGACACCTTGGTCGCGCTGCATCAGCAAGGTTATCAACTGGGTGTCGTGACAAACAAACCCGTGGCATTTGTGCCCGCCATCCTAGAAGATTTAGGATTAGCCACCTTGTTTACCGATGTGTTGGGAGGCGATAGCCTACCGACCAACAAGCCAAACCCAGAAGGGTTGCACCATTTGCGAGACAAGCATGGCTTAACCAATGCACAAATGTTGATGGTCGGTGATTCAAAAAATGACATTTTGGCAGCCCAGAATGCGGGCATCGCTTCTGTCGGGTTAACCTATGGCTACAACTACGGTGAACCGATTAGCGATAGCCGTCCTGACTATGTGCTGGATTCATTCAGTGAGCTACAAGCCGTGGTCGCCAGCCACCAAGCATAACGATTATATAGCAACATAACTACCGCCCGGTTGGGCAACGCGTAAAGGAACCTAATCATCATGAGTCAATCTTCAAAACCCATTGTACTGAGTGGTGTGCAGCCCTCGGGTGAACTAAGTATCGGTAACTATCTAGGCGCGCTGCGTCAGTGGGAACAGATGCAAGATGATTATGACTGCCAATACTGTGTGGTGGATTTGCATGCGATTACCGTTCATCAAGATGCGGATGCGTTACGCGAAGCAACCTTGGATGCGTTGGCGTTGTGCTTGGCGGTGGGCGTGAGCCCTGAGAAAAGTAACTTGTTTGTACAATCGCACGTGCCAGAGCATGCGCAATTGGGCTGGGTATTGAACTGTTACACCCAAATGGGTGAGCTGAACCGTATGACCCAGTTTAAAGACAAATCGCAGCGTCATGCTGAGAATATCAACGCCGGTCTATTTGGGTATCCAGTGCTGATGGCGGCAGATATTTTGCTGTATCAAACCAATCAAGTGCCTGTAGGTAATGATCAGAAGCAGCACCTAGAGCTTGCCCGTGATATTGCCACGCGCTTTAACAATCGTTACGGTGATGTCTTTACCATGCCTGAGCCTTACATTCCTGATGTGAATGCACGGGTGATGAGCCTGCAAGATCCAACCAAGAAAATGTCGAAGTCGGATGATAATCGTAATAACGTGATTGGTTTGCTCGAAGATCCCAAAGCCATTGCCAAGAAAATCAAACGTGCGGTTACCGACTCGGAAGAGCCACCGCGTGTCCATTTTGATATCGAGCAAAAGCCAGGTGTCTCTAACTTGCTTGGTTTGCTGTCCGGGGCGACCGGTGAGTCGATTGCCGCACTAGAAAAAGCCTACGAAGGCAAAATGTATGGCCATCTGAAAAAGGATACTGCTGAAGCGGTGGTGGCGATGCTCGAACCTCTCCAAGCGCGTTATCATGAGTACCGCGCTGATCGCGCGCTGCTCGACAGTGTGATGCAAAAAGGTGCTGAGCACGCATCGGCACGCGCACAGCAAACCTTGCGTAAAGTGTATGACGCAGTGGGTTTTGTTCCACGCGTGTAGCACACGAATATGACGGAATAAAAAAGCAGCGGCATAGACCGCTGCTTTTTTGATCAGACCGGAACCCAACTCTCACTTCTTATAAGTCCATCAATAGTAACTGTTTCTGATGCGAGCCAAATCACGCCATTCTGTGTATCCATCGTTAATAATGCGCGCGAAATTCGAGTAATCACTCAAACTACGTGAAGGAACAGGTATGAAAAAGCCACTGATGTGGTCGCCGCTAGCATTGATGATGGCGGGACTCGCCATGCCCGCGGCCGCCAAAGCCCCCCTCGAGCAAACCTACCAGTGCGGCATGACGCCCACCACGCCCATTTATGCGATCCAAGGTGACGGTGATCGCAGCCCATTGGTCCCAGCGGGCAAATACAGCTCCGATAAAACCTATGCGGTACAAGGTGTCGTCACTGCGGTGACCCAAGGCCTTTATAAAGGGGTTTGGATTCAAGATCCTCAAGGGGATGGCAATCGCGCCACGTCCGATGGCTTGTTTGTGTACTTGCGGGACGCTGATACCCTTAATTTGCAGCCCGGTGACACCTTATGTGCCAGTGGTAAGGTCAAAGAGTATTATGGTCATACGCAATTGGGTGTGACCGATAATCAAGTCGCTAAGGGCCCGTATTATGGTCCGTTGGCTCCGACTGCCATTCGTGTGGATCACGGTGAGTCGTTAAAGGATGCACTTGAGCGTTACGAAGGCATGTATGTGACCATGGACGCGGACAGTGAACTGGTGATCACCCGTAATTTTGGCTTTGACTACGACGCGTTTCGCAACAATATGGTGTTAACGCACCGCACCCCTTTATTTAAACCCACGCAACTTTATCCAGCGTTAACCGACGAAGCGAAAGCGCTTGCGGCGAACAATGCGGCGAATCAGCTTTATATCGAAAGTGATCAAAAAGCCAAAGACGGACAAATTCCCTATTTTCCGGGACTCGACGCTGAGCAAGGCTATTTGCGTATTGGCGATCGTATTGAGCATTTGTCTGGCGTGATGGGCTTTAGCTACGATCAGTACCGTTTAGTGGCGACTAACACCATTACCGCCGGTGATATTGTGCACCGTCACGATCGTCAAGATGCGCCCGCGACGGTACCGAATACCGACATTAAAGTGGCCAGCTTTAACGTACTCAACTATTTCACCAGTGCCAGCGCCATTGGTGGTCCCTTAAATGTCACCTGTAAAGATCGCGACCATGCGGACGCCAAGCGTGGTTGCAACCGAGGTGCTAAAACCGCCGCTGAGTTTGAGCTCCAACGTACCAAGATTGTCAATGCCCTCCGCGCGATGGATGCTGATATCGTTGGCTTGATGGAGCTTGAAAACAATGGGTTTGAAGCTGGAAGCGCCATTGCCGATTTGGTGACCCACCTCAACGCAGAGTTTGCGGATCCTGCAGACCATTATCAGTTTGTTGAACCTAGCGATGCGGTGAAAAATCAAGGCGCGTTTTTTGGCTCTGATGCGATCATGGTCGGCATGATTTACCGCCCTGCAAAAGTCTCGTTAGCCGGTGACGCACAAGCGGTTGCTATGCCCGAGCAGCATATAAGTGGTGAAAACCCTGAGGGCGAAACGCGTGAGCTTAACAAGTATCAACGCGACAGCTTGCTGCAAGCGTTTAGCATTAATGGCGAGCCGTTACACATTGTGGTTAACCACTTTAAGTCGAAAGGATCAGGCTGTTATGAAGATTGGATCGCGGGTGAATTCGAGACGGATACAGCAGATTTACAAGGACATTGTAATGCTTTCCGTGTCTCCGCGGCAGTGACATTACGCGATCGTCTGCAGCAGCTGGATGGAGACGTATTGATCCTTGGCGATCTCAATGCGTACGCGAAAGAAGATCCGGTCCGTGTATTAACCGACTACCAACGTCAGCCTAACCAGCGCGATATCATGACAGCCGCAGGAACGGAAATTCGCGGTGTACCTATGCATCCGACCGCACAAGCGGTAGAGAAAGGCCTGGGCTATATCAACCTCGCCACGGCGCGATTGGGGGATAAAGCCTATTCCTACTCGTACTCGGGTGAATTGGGGAGTCTCGACCATGCCATCGCCAGCGCTAGCTTGGCGGAAAAAGTCGTCGGTGTGGAAGACTGGCACATTAACTCGGTTGAAAGTACCTTGTTCGAATACAGTCGTCAGTACACTGGGGATTTGGTGAAATCGACCAACCCGTTCTCTTCGTCAGATCACGACCCTGTAATTGTGTCTTTGGCGTATCCGGATCCGGTTGTGCCTGTATCGGTTACCATTAATAACCGCAGTATTTTGCCGATTATTCCGATGCTGAATGGACAAAAAAGTCCTGATCACGCTTGGATGAAATGGCGCTCACAACGCACCTTTGATACGCAAAGCCCATTGGTAAAAGGGCTGAAGCTTGATAAAGATGATCGTATCGAGGTCACTGTGAAAGCGCTGGGTTTGATTCCCGTCCATTGTGGCAGTGCGCCGGCGAGTCAGCCTATGTCGGTCCGTTACACCGGCTTCCGTTGCCAACTACGTTAATTTAATCACTGCGGGCAGTGGCAACACCGCCCGCGGATGACGCTTGTCAGGCACTGTGTTAGCATCATTCCGGTTTTCAATCGGATGGCGCAGCACAGTGCTTCTTATCATCGATAATTACGACTCCTTTACCTACAACCTCTATCAGTACTTTTGCCAACTAGGCGTGGACGTGTGTGTTAAACGCAATGACGAGTTGGCTATCGCAGACATTGAGGCGATGGAGCCCTCCCATTTAGTGATCTCTCCTGGTCCTTGTACGCCGAATGAGGCGGGGATTTCTCTCGAGGTCATTCGCTATTTTGCCGGACAGATACCGATTTTAGGCGTATGTCTTGGCCATCAGTCCATTGCACAGGTCTTTGGTGCGTCGGTGATCCGCGCCAATACGGTGATGCACGGTAAGACGTCTTTGGTCGAACATGATCATCAAGGGGTATTTAACCGCTTACCCAGTCCGTTTACCGTCACACGGTATCACTCGTTGGTGGTTGACCCGCAAACCCTGCCTGATTGTTTGACCGTGACAGCGACCACCACTGAGCCCGATGGTCGCCAAATCATTATGGGATTGAAGCACCGAACCCTGCCAATTGAGGGGGTACAATTCCATCCGGAGAGCATTTTGACTGAACACGGCCATGACTTACTGGCGAATTTCTTACAGCAATAGTTACAAAAAATAGCGATCTTTATCACTATTTTCACATTTCGTTTTTTCTGACGTGATTATCAGTGGCTGCAACCTTATGCAGCCATCACCGTCATCCCGCACCACTCATGCCTTACAGTCATCTCAGCCTTGCTGATTAGGCGCTTCTCTCGCCTCACACTTTGTGCATAACTATATCTCTAATCTGCATGGTATTTGTTATTCTGCTGAAAAGAAAAAATAATCTGCTATTGCCGCGGTTAAAATAATGTAAATACTATGCGTCATGGAAAAAACACAGAAGGATTGAGTGATGACGATGGACAAAAAAGTAGAACGTAAACTCTTTGATGAAGTGATGGTACCTTGCTACAACCCGATGCCCATGATCCCAGATCACGGCAAAGGCTCCCGCATTTGGGACCAAGAAGGGCAAGAGTACGTCGACTTTGCGGGTGGGATTGCGGTGAGCTGTTTGGGCCATTGTCATCCCGTCATGGTGGATGCGTTGACTGAGCAAGCTCAAAAGCTTTGGCACTTAAGCAACGTCATGACGAATGCACCTGCATTGCGTCTCGCAAAGCGCCTCACTGAGTTGTCATTTGCGGATCGTGTTTTCTACGCAAACTCTGGCGCCGAAGCGAACGAAGCAGCACTAAAGTTGGCACGCCGCTGGGCAAAAGAAGAACACGGAGAGCACAAAAGCGAAATCATTGCGTTTAGCAAAGGTTTCCATGGTCGCACCTTCTTCACGGTCACCGTGGGCGGTCAACCTGCTTATTCTGACGGTTTTGGTCCTAAGCCGGGAGATATTACCCACCTGCCATACAATGATTTAGCCGCGCTGGCTGATCATATCTCTGATCGCACTTGTGCTGTGATGATGGAGCCACTGCAAGGTGAAGGCGGCATTATTCCACCGGAGCCGGGTTTCTTGGAAGGTGTACGTGAACTGTGTGACAAACACAATGCCTTGCTGATCTTCGATGAAGTGCAAACCGGTAACGGCCGTACGGGCACCTTCTATGCGTATCAACAATCGGGCGTCGCTCCCGATATCTTAGCCACCGCTAAATCACTGGGTGGGGGGATCCCGATCGGTGCCATGTTGACCACCGAAGCCCTGGCGGCACACATGAAACCGGGGACGCATGGCTCAACCTATGGCGGTAACCCCTTAGCATGTGCGGTCGCAGAAGCGGTGGTGGACGAAGTGACCAAACCTGAGGTCCTTGACGGTGTTATTGAGCGCGAACAGTGGTTCCGCGATGGCCTAGAAGCGATCAACGATAAATACGGCATCTTCAGTGAAGTGCGCGGTAAAGGTTTGTTGCTTGGCGCGGCACTAAACAAAGCATGGGAAGGGCGTGCGCGTGACATCTTAGTGGCGGCAGGTGAGGAAGGCTTGCTGGTGCTGGTCGCGGGCCCGAATGTGGTGCGTTTCACCCCATCATTGGTGATTACCAAAGCGGATATTGAAGAAGGTATGGCGCGCCTTGATCGTGCTATTGCGAAGGTCGTTGCTGCATAAGGCGGCCTTTACACTCGGAGGGATTTGAGATGTTAGTTATTCGGCCTATCCGTGCGTCAGATTTTGATGCACTGATGTTGTGTGCGGAAGAGTCCGGTCATGGATTTACCTCATTGCCGGTTGATGCCGATTTGCTACAAGGACGTATCAACAATTCGCTAGAAAGCTTTGCCAAGCAAGTCACTAGCCCTGGCATGGAAGGCTACCTGATGGTAGCCGAAGATACCGAAACGGGCGAGGTTGCAGGTACCACAGGGATCGAGGCGGCAATCGGTCTCGATAACCCCTTTTATAGTTATCACTTAACCAAAGTGGTGCATTCATCGCGCAAGCTCAATGTCCATAACATTGTTGAAGTGCTGACGTTTGGCAACAACTACACCGGAGCAACGGAAATTTGCACCCTGTTTTTGCGTCCTGAGTTTCGGGGTGGCCTCAACGGTAAACTGCTTTCCAAATGTCGCTTCTTGATGCTCGCCGAGTTTCCTGAGCGCTTTGCGGATGTGGTGTTTGCCGAAATGCGTGGCGTGTCTGATGATGATGGCAATTCGCCTTTCTGGCAGTGGCTTAAGGACAACTTCTTTTCGATTGACTTTACTTTGGCCGATTACCTAACCGGTATCGGTGCGAAAGGGTTTATTGCCGACTTAATGCCTAAGTTGCCGATTTACGTCAGTCTGTTGAGTGAAGAAGCGCGTGCCGTGATTGGACAAGTGCACCCGAAAACACGGCCGGCACTGCGTCTGTTGGAGAAAGAAGGCTTTTCGTGTCGAGGATATGTCGACATCTTTGATGCCGGTCCAACAGTCGAGTGTTTGCGCCACAATATTGAATCGGTCCGCCATTCATTTAATGCGACTGCTAGCGTGCGTGAGCACAGCAGTGCTCAGCACTACTTAATTTCGAATACCGATTTTGCGGGCTTCCGCGCGACTGCGGCGAAAGCGGCACTTGATCCGGAAACCAATCACGTTGTGATTGCGCCAGAGGTTGCCGAAGCGCTGCAAGTTAAAGACGGCGATCGACTCCGTTTGATCGCGATGGAGGAGTAAGGATGACACATCAAACCGCAGGCCATTTGATCAATGGTGAATGGACGCCGGGTGAAGGCGACGTCATGACTTCGCTAAACCCTTTTGATAGCCGTTGTATTTGGCAAGGCAATGAAGCCACGAAACCGCAGGTTGAACAAGCGGTAAGCGCGGCACGACAAGCCTTTCTTACTTGGCGGAATACCGATTTTGCCGAGCGCCAAGCCTTGGTAGAACGCTTCGCTGAAATTGTGAAAGCCAATACCGACGATCTGGCGCGTACCATCGCTGAAGAAACCGGTAAGCCGTTTTGGGAAACCAAAACCGAAGTGGGCGCCATGGTGGGTAAAATTGCCATTTCGCTGCGCGCTTACCATGAACGTACAGGATCGCGGGAAAAAGACGTCAATGGCACGCAAGCTGTACTGCGTCATCGTCCCCTTGGTGTGATGGCAGTGTTTGGGCCGTATAATTTCCCCGGTCACTTGCCTAATGGCCATATTGTCCCGGCACTATTGGCCGGAAACAGTGTGGTTTTCAAGCCGTCTGAACTGACGCCTAAAGTGGCTGAACAAACCCTTGGCTACTGGTTAGAAGCCGGTCTACCTGCTGGGCTGATTAACTTGGTGCAAGGGGGCCGTGATACCGGCGAAGCGCTAGCACAAGCTCGAGGTATTGATGGCCTTCTATTTACCGGGAGTGCCAACACCGGACACATCCTCCATCGCCAGTTTGCCGGCCAACCGGACAAAATGCTGGCATTGGAAATGGGGGGCAATAACCCACTGGTTATCAGTGATAAACACAGTGGTGTGGATGCCACGGTTTACACCATTATTCAATCGGCTTACCTCAGTGCCGGTCAGCGTTGTACGTGTGCACGTCGTCTGCTTCTTCCTGAAGGGGAGGCGGGTGACAAGATCTTGGCGCGCTTGGCTGCGTGGACTAAAACGATCCGTGTGGGCGGCCAATTCGATGATCCGGCGCCCTTTATGGGCGCACAGATCTCTGTGGCGGCGGCCGAAGGGATCTTAGCCACTCAGCAAAAACTGATCGATCTCGGTGGCAAGCCAGTCGTAGCTTGTGAACATCGTCATGATGCCGTGATCTCGCCGGGGATCATTGATGTTAGCGGGATCGCCGAGTTACCCGATGAAGAATACTTCGGTCCTTTGTTGCAGGTGCAGCGTTATACCGATATGGCCGACGCATTGACGAAAGCGAACGATACCCGTTATGGCTTATCGGCAGGCCTTATCAGTGACGACGATGGTGAATGGCAATACTTCCTTGACCATATTCGCGCCGGTATTGTGAACCGCAATCGTCAGTTGACCGGTGCCAGTGGGGATGCACCATTTGGTGGTCCGGGAGCGTCGGGTAACCTACGTCCTAGTGCTTATTATGCCGCCGATTATTGTGCCTACCCTATGGCATCGATGGAAGGCGAGCAGGTCACCTTGCCCGAGAGCTTTGCGCCGGGGATCACGCCTCTTGATTAAGGAGAACAACATGGATAGTTGCCAAGCGTTATTTGACAGATTGTGGCAAGACTACACCCAGCGTCTTTGCCCTTCTGCGCAGAAAGTGCACGGGTTGCTCGAAGAAGGCCAACCCCTGATCAATGATCACATTGCACTGCGCACCTTTGCACTGCCTAATGTAGGGCTGGACAAGCTTGCCCGTCCTTTTATTGCCTTGGGTTATGAGCCGAAAGGTGAGTACACCTTTGAAGCGAAGAAGCTCAACGCACGTCACTACGAGCATCCCGATCCCTTGATGCCGAAAGTGTTTATTAGTGAATTGATGGTGGGCCAATGCTCGACAAGATTGCAATCTATCGTGCGCGACTTAGTGGCGAATGTGGATGATGATGCGCTGAAAGGGAGCGATTTTCTTCATCAAGGACGTTTGTGGGAGTTGGATTGGCAAACCTACAAGACGTTAGCGGATGAAAGTGAATATGCAGCTTGGGTGGCAGCGCATGGCTATGGGGCGAACCACTTTACCGTCAGTGTGAATCAGCTGAATAACCATGATAACTGTCAAGCGGTCAACGATACCTTGCGCCAAAATGGGTTTACCATTAATGAATCTGGCGGGGAGGTCAAAGGGGATGCATCAGTCTTTTTGGAGCAATCCTCGACGATGGCTGATCGCGTGCCGGTGCAATTTAGCGATGCACGCCATGATATTCCGGGTGGTTTCTACGAGTTTGCAAAACGGTATCCGCTTCCGGACGGTGAACTTTATCAAGGTTTTGTCGCCGCCTCGGCTGATAAAATCTTTGAAAGTACGCATCAATAGTGGTGAGAGAAGAAAAGGAGAGCGATGCTCTCCTTTTTTGGTTGGCGGTGTTTAGCGACTTTCAATATCGAGCCAGAATTTATCGTCAATTGCCTGAGTCTCATTACTCAGATGTGGGTTGTCGACCCGAATAAATGTGCGCTCACCAATATTGGCTTTCTCAAAGGTCTCTTTTACCAGAGGGGCATTCTCAAAAAATTCGATGAAGGATCCGTCTTGATAGGCGGCCGCAAAGGCATCGTTGAGCATGCTCGCTACCTCTGGGTTTTGGGGCGATACAAACAAGAACATTGGGAAGCGGTAGATTAGCATTAAGTGCGGATCAACCAACAGATTTGTATATTGAGGTCGCTCTGCCAGCTCGCTAAAAGGTTCGATAAGCGCACGCGGGAAGAGGTCGGCCCGTCCGGTATCGACGGCTTTAAAGATATTCTCAAAGCTTGAAATTTCTCGAACCCGAAATCCCGCTGACTGCAAGACCTTCACATCGGCCCAGCCTTGCCCTTGGATCATGGTCAGATTATTGAGCCCTGCTTGGTCACTGATTTGTGCAAGCTTGGGTTCGGTGGCTTGATTAGTAATGAACAAGCGATGGCCTAATAGACCCCGAAAAACTGGATAACGGATGGGAAGTAACTCTGACTCAAGGGTACGGTCGGCCCCGAGCCAATCTACCGTCAGTCGTCCTTGTTTCAGCATTTCCACTTTACGAGATTGAGAGCCAATTTGGCCTTGAAAGGGCTGTAACGTGACAGACTCACCCGATTTTTCCGCTAAAAACTCAATCAAGTCGATAGCGTATAAATCGAGGGCAGAGCCAGCCCGTGGTTCTGGGTGGACAATGGTGATATTCGCCGCAGCAGTTGAAGAGACTGCCGCGAGTAGCAATGCAGCAAGGGTGTGACGTAAGCTTCTCATAAACGACATCCTGTTAATCAGTTGTTAGATGGGTCGTTTTTGAAGTGTAGAACTTAGGTAATGAGTTTCCAGTCAATAAAAATAAAAAAACCGACGCAAAAGCGCCGGTTTTGTCGCAACACGCGAGGATTAGCGTGTGCCGTAAACCACAATGGTTTTACCGTGAGCTGAGATAAGGTTCTGCTCTTCCAGCATTTTAAGGATACGCCCAACCGTCTCACGCGAACAGCCAACAATCTGACCAATCTCTTGACGCGTGATCTTGATTTGCATGCCATCAGGGTGAGTCATGGCGTCAGGTTGCTTCGCCAAGTTCAGTAGGGTTTGCGCAATGCGGCCGGTCACGTCCAGGAAGGCAAGGTCTCCCACTTTCTGGCTGGTCACTTGCAGGCGACGCGCCATCTGAGAGGATAGGCGCATCAAAATGTCTGGGTTAACTTGGATCAGCTGGCGGAATTTCTTGAATGAAATTTCTGCCACTTCGCAAGGTGATTTCGCACGTACCCATGCGGTGCGCTCTTGGTCCTCTTCGAACAGACCAAGTTCGCCGATGAAGTCACCTTGGTTAAGGTAAGACAGGATCATCTCCTTGCCTTCTTCATCTTTGATTAGTACGGCCACAGAACCTTTCACGATGTAGTACAAGGTCTCCGCCTTTTCCCCTGCATGGATCAGAGTACTTTTGGACGGGTACTTGTGAATATGACAATGTGAAAGGAACCACTCGAGTGTAGGGTCTGTTTGAGGTTTTCCTGGAACCATATAACTTATTTCCTCTGCATGTGTTGCCCGGCAACGACGTCCTGTCTTTGTCTGAATGGAAACCCATCAGTCCAATGCACAGAATACGAGGTCTTGGCGCAGGCTACAAGCTCACTGTATGTTAACAAGAGTGTATCTTTTTTCTATCTGGATTTCTTGATTTTGATCTAAGCCAACCGCCTAAAAATTCGGCAAAAATGTGGCTAAGATCACGACCTGAGAAGTAATACACGTTAAGTGCGCTACGGCGCTTAACCTATCTTGCCTTTCTCAATCAACTGTTGGATCAAGGGGCGAATAATCAGCTCCATCGCAAATCCCATTTTACCGCCGGGCACGACCAGCGTGTTGTGCCGAGACATAAAGGCGCCACTGATCATTTGCAGTAAATAAGGAAAATCGACGTTCTTCATGCCACGAAAGCGGATCACGACAAAACTTTCGTCGAGTGACGGGATCCCTTTTGCATTCAGTGGGTTAGATGTATCTACGGTTGGGACGCGTTGGAAGTTAATATGCGTGCGAGAAAACTGCGGCGTAATATAGTGCAAGTAATCGTCCATGGAACGCACAATGGAGTCCGTAACGGCCTCGCGGGAATGGCCTCGGTCGCGCGTATCGCGGACAAACTTTTGAATCCACTCCAAGTTAACGATAGGCACCATGCCGATCAGTAAATCAACATGCTGGGCGACATTGACGTCACCATCCACCACCCCGCCATGCAAGCCTTCATAAAATAATACGTCGGTATTTTCAGGCAGATCTTGCCAGGGGGTGAAGGTGCCCGGCATTTGGTTATAAGGCACGGCTTCATCAAAGGTGTGTAGATAACGACGGTATTTACCTGTGCCTTGTTCGCCATATTCTTTAAAAAATTGCTCAAGGCGTGGGAAGTCGTTGGCCGTGGGGCCAAAGTAGCTAATATGACGACCTTGTTCACGGGCTTTACGGATCTCAACATCCATTTCTGGCCGCGTGAAGCGGTGAAAGCTATCGCCCTCTAACCAAGAGGCTTTGATGTTCATCATATTGAACATCTTACGAAACGCTTCGGAGGTCGTGGTTGTGCCTGCGCCGGATGAACCGGTCACAGCGATGATTGGGTGTTTAGCCGACATGACGAGCCCTGTCATTGATCAGTCTGAATTTACACCGCAGCCCACAAGGGGAGGCGGTGTTACGGTCTGAGATCGCGCTGACGACGAATATCCACTGTCTCATGCAGCTCAGAGTATACAATCACGGCGTCGCCGGATTTTAATTGTTCACGCACTTGTTCAACTTTCTCAGCAAAGCTGACTTCCTGCTCACCGTAATCTGTCCCTTCCCGCAACACAAAGTGTTCAATTAAATTGGTCAAGGTCTCGGCTGGCACAGATTGCCATGGAACCATCATACTACATCACCTTTTGCTGACATCGGGATGGCACGGACGCCATCTCCATGCTTAGGTTGTGAATTAGCTCCCATTTTACCGAATTATGCGTGTAGGTGCAGTGTATCTATGTCGATTTAATCACAATTTATCGTGAGGATTGGGGCATCAGGTGTCGAGTTGCTCAGCTATCCACGCGGGCACTGCCTCTTCCAACCATAAACGCGGTGCACGCCAACGGCCAGTGACAAACCCAACATGCCCGCCATGGTCAGTGAGTTGATAGCGTATATTGGCCGGTAATGGCGTGGTTGGGATCACCGCGTCGGTCATAAAAGGATCGTCTTTGGCATGAATGATGGTCAAAGGGGCGCGGATCGCAGGCAACACGGATAAGCCACTGCATTGCTGGTAGTAATGATGTGCGTCCTCAAATCCATGCAGTGGTGCGGTGACGGTTTGATCAAACTCGAATAAGGTCGAAATACGGGGCTGCTCGCCAGCTTGCCAGCGACCTACTTGGGCGTGTCGCGTAAGCTTATCTGACAGGGTTTGCCGCATTGAGCGAAGCAGGTACGCTTGGTAGACACGTGAGAACCCTTGTTGAATGCGTAACGAGCAGGCGGCAAGGTCTAAGGGGGGTGACACTGCGCAGCCACTGGAGACAATCGGATCGTCCGCATACTCTGCCAAATAGCGCACCAGCATGTTGCCGCCTAGCGATACGCCCACGGCATGAATAGGATGGTGAGGATAACGCATGCGTAATGTGGTCAAAAAATAGCGCGCATCCTGTGTCTCGCCTGAGTGATAAGTGCGCGGGACACGATTTAAGCGGCCACTGCAACTACGAAAGTGCATCACCACACCGCACCAGCCTTGGCGCTGAAAAGCAGCCAGTAATCCATTCGCGTACGGGCTATGAAAACTGCCAGCGAGGCCATGAAAAAGGACCACTATCGGTTGACCGGGTTGAGGCGTCTGCGTCCAAGCGAGATCGACGAAATCACCATCCGGTAAATCCAGCTGCTGCCATAAAGGAGAGATCACGGGTTGCCGCCGCATCAGCCGTGGCATGATGGTTTGTAGATGAGGATTACGGGCGCTGGGAATCGGTTCAAAGGGCGTCATCAGCGTCTCCTTGCTCATCGTCTTTGACCACACCAGCGCGAAGGGCGGGATAGAGCGATTTGGCTGAGGGCGAGAGCTGACGGCAATAATACGCCAACGGCGAGGGCGACTCGGTCAGCCATGTTTGTTGATTCAAAGCGTGGATGAGGTCTTGTTGTTGAAACTTCTCGAGGCTGAGCTCGAAATTCAGCATTTTTTTATATTGTCCCGCGCCAACGCGCGGTTTGATATCGCGACGTAGGTTGCGGTAGGCAATCAGCAAATGCTCAGAGCGGCTGAGCGATTGTTTAAGTTGGCTGAGGCTCTCTGGGGCAAGGCCATAGCCATGGCTTTCCAACCAAGCCAGCAACAAGGCAAGGTTGACGTTGCCCTGATGCTGATCTTGCAATTTAAGACACGCCTGTTTGACGTCTTGCTTGCCATAGTGTTGCAAACAAAACTGCCACAGGTCGGCTGCATTCGCTTGGCCGGGAATTAGGCTTGATTGAATGCCGCCTCCATGGCTTCCAGTTCTTCCTGTCGCTCCATCCATTCTTGCTCTACCTCTTCCATCGCTGATTTGGCATCAGCCTGGCGTTGTAATTGTTCCGCGAGTTGGGCTTTTTGGTCTGCGCCATAAATTGTTGGGTCGGCCAGTTTGGTCTCTGCATCGGCAATAATGGCAGAGAGCTGTTCGATTTTTGTGTCTAGCCTGTCAATTTTTTTACGAAGTGGCGCGGTTTTTTGGCGAAGTTCGGCCTCGCGACGCTTTTGTGCCTTACGATCGACCTGACGTTGCTGGGGGGCGGCTTTGTCATCGGCGTTTTGTTTTTTACTTTCCGCGCGGTCGGCACGCTGTTGCTCGCCAAGCCAGCGATGGTAGTCGTGTAAGTCACCGTCAAAGGGTTGCACCGCGCCGTTGTCGACAAGATAAAGATCGTCGGTGGTCGCGCGCAGCAGAAAGCGATCATGGCTTACGATCACCATCGCCCCTTCAAACGATTGTAGGGCAAGCGTCAAGGCTTGGCGCATATCTAAATCAAGGTGGTTAGTCGGTTCGTCAAGCAGCAGCAGGTTAGGCTTTTGCCACACCAATAACGCTAATACCAAGCGTGCCTTCTCGCCTCCCGAAAAGGGACCAATGGTCTCAAGCGCTTTATCACCCTGAAAGCCAAAGCGCCCTAAGAAGTCACGTAGCGTTTGCTCGGCTGTGGTGGGCGCAAGGCGATTCATATGCTGCAGTGGGGTCTCGTCAATACGCAAGGTATCAAGTTGATGCTGCGCAAAATAGCCAATTTTTACTCCTTGGGAGTAACTGAGCTCACCGGCCATGGCTGGTAAGGTGCCAGCAAGGAGTTTGATCAGCGTAGACTTCCCCGCACCATTGCGGCCTAACAAACCAATACGCGCGCCAGGGACTAGATTGAGGCGGATGTTTTCCACAATCGGCGTCTTGTCGTACCCCGCTGCGACCTTGTCCATCATCAAGATAGGATTTGGGAGCGCATCTGGGTTGAAGAAGGTAAAGCTAAACGGATTATCGTATTGCGCTGGCAACACCTTTTCCATCCGCTCCAGTGCCTTAATCCGGCTTTGCGCTTGGCGCGCCTTCGAGGCTTTATAACGAAAGCGGTCGATGTAAGATTGCATGTGGGCAATTTGCTTTTTTTGCTTTTCAAACTGCGCTTGTTGTTGCGCCAGCTTCTGCGCCCGCATCTGCTCGAAGTCGGAATAATTGCCCGTGTATTCATTCAGCTGTTGATGCTCAATATGAATAATGCGGTTGACCACAGGGTCAAGAAAGTCACGGTCGTGGGAAATCAGCACCAAGGTACCAGGGTATTGCTGTAGCCATTTTTCCAGCCACATCACGGCATCTAAATCGAGGTGGTTGGTTGGTTCATCAAGTAGCAAGAGGTCGGAACGACACAGCAGTGCTTGGGCAAGGTTTAAGCGCATCCGCCAGCCGCCCGAAAATTGCGTGAGGGACCATTGCATTTGCGCCTGACTAAAGCCCAAACCATCGAGCAAGCTGGCGGCGCGCGCCTCAATACTGTAGCCACCAATGGCATCCAGTTTATCGTGTAAGGTCGCCACGGCATGACCGTCATCACGTTGTTCGGCATCCGCTAAGGCCATCTGCAGTTCACGGTATTCAGCATCGCCATCAATGACATACTCGAGCGCACTTTTTTCCAGTGCGGGTGTTTCTTGTGCCACCCATGCTACTTGCCATTGGCTAGGATAATGATAGCTGCCCGCATCTAACGTCAGCTGGTGGCGAAGCAGCGCAAACAAGCTAGATTTGCCACAGCCGTTTTTTCCGACCAATCCGACTTTGTCGCCGGGATGGATGGTGGCTGAGGTGTGATCGAGCAGTGGCTTGCCACCGCGCAGTAATTGGATGTCAGAAAAGCTAATCATGATTATTCAGTGCGCTAGTGTGGTTTGGGTGCGTCGTCGTTATACCAGCTTGGTGCGGGGATTGCCAAATTTCCCCGTTAGTAGGCCTAACTGGCGCGATCTGTGTTGTGTGTTTTGTGTGTTAAGGTTAAAAACAAGCATGAAAACTGACTCTTGCCGTGATAACAAGGATGCCTATGCCCAATGACAAGGATGCACACCAAGACCCCGCGTCGGTGTTGGTGATCTTTGCCCATCCCGACCCTGATCAGTCGGTGGCGAACCGACGTCTGCTTGCCGCTATCTCTTCTTTTCCGCACGTGACCGTTCACGATATTTACGCAACCTATCCCGACTTTGTGGTTGATGTGCACGATGAGCGCCGACGGGTACAACAAGCTGATGTGATTGTTTTTCAGCACCCGCTACAAATGTATTCCTGTCCGGCGTTGTTGAAAGAATGGATTGATGTGGTGCTAGGCAAAGGTTTTGCACATGGCGAGGGAGGGGATGCGCTAGCAGGAAAAACCTGCCGTTTTGTCGTCACTACTGGAGGGGCGGCTGAGGCGTTCACCAAAAGCGGATACAACAAGTACTCGATGCAAGAGCTTCTCCAGCCGTTTGAGCTGACCGCAGCTCTTTGCCGTATGGAGTGGCTTCCGCCGTTGGTCTTGCATTGGGCACGCCGTGTTAGTGATGCTGATCGGGATGCGTTTGCGGAATTGTATGCCGATTGGATTCGTGATCCGCTCGCCCATGCGGGAGGTGAGCATGGAGCATAACTTGCTGTCTGCGGCCTTTATTTTTCTGCTCGCGGCGGTCATTGCCGTCCCACTCGCGCAGCGGTTAGGAATGGGCTCGGTATTAGGCTATCTGATGGCTGGCATCGTGATTGGCCCTTGGGGACTCGGGCTTATCAGCGATGTGGAGTCTATTCTCCATTTTTCTGAATTCGGGGTGGTATTGCTGCTATTTCTGATTGGCTTGGAACTGAACCCTAAAAAACTGCTGCAAATGCGCCGCCCGATACTGGGGCTGGGTGGTAGCCAAGTGGTGGTGACCACCTTGGTAATAGGTGCTGTTGGGGTGATGTTTGGCCTGACGGAACGGCAGGGCTTTATTGTGGGCATGGCCATGGCGCTTTCCTCCACTGCCATTGCGATGAAAATTATGGAGGATCAGCGCCTTATGCGCAGTGAATCCGGTCAAGCAGGGTTTGCGATTCTGTTATTCCAAGATATCGCGGTGATCCCCATGTTGGCTGTGATGCCTGCACTGGCAGGAGGCAGTCTCGGCAGCTGGTTAGATGTGCTATGGATGTTTGTGGGGATTGGCGCGCTGTTGGTCGGCGGGCATTTCTTGCTTCGGCCTCTATTCCGTTTGGTGGTCATGAGCGGGGTCAGCGAGCTGTTTAACGTGGCGGCACTGGCCTTGGTGATTGGTATTGCGCTTGCGATGCAGCAGTTGGGTCTCTCGATGGCGTTAGGTGCGTTCCTTGCGGGTGTGCTGCTTGCGGAGAGTGAGTATCGCCACGAGCTCGAAACCGCCATCGATCCCTTTAAAGGATTGTTGCTGGGGCTGTTTTTTATTGCGGTTGGGATGGCGGTGGATCTCGGTCTATTGCTGGAATATCCGCTGACCTTGCTCGGTGCGGTACTTGCACTGGTGTGTGGTAAGGCGTTACTTATCTATCTGCTCGCGCGTCTATTTGGTGTGGCACCTAAAGCGCGCAGTCAAATGGCGGTGTTGCTTAGCCAAGGCGGTGAGTTTGCTTTCGTGATCTTTACGGCGGCACGCGCAGAAGGGTTACTCAGCCAAGAATTGAATGCCTTCTTGCTGGTGGTGGTGAGTCTGTCGATGATGACCACGCCTTTGATGCTTACCTTGCAGCAACGCTGGTTTGAACGCACCTTTAATGAACCCGAGGAGTTACCGACACAGACGCAATTTGATCAACATGATGCGCGCGTCATCATCGCGGGCTTCGGTCGGTTTGGTCAAGTGGTTGGTCGATTGATGTTTGCCAACAAAATTGGTGTCACCATCTTGGAACGTGATCCCACCCAAATCAAACTGTTACGCAAATTCGGGTATGATGTGTATTACGGTGATGCGACGCAGCTTGATTTGCTTCGGGCGGCAGGGGCGCAAAGCGCAGAGGCGATTGTGATTTGCACCGACTCGCCGGATGAAGTGATGGAGATTGTTGATCTTTGTCAGCGGCATTTCCCTAACTTAAAGATATTAGCGCGAGCACGAAGTCGGGTGGAGGCTTATCAGCTCATGGGCTTAGGCGTCGAAACCTTGTCGCGGGAGACATTTCTTGGCGCGCTTGATTTAGGCCGACAGACGTTAGAGTCCTTAGGCATGCATCCTTACAAGGCAAAACGTGCCGAGGTGTTGTTCCGAAAATTGGATATGCGGGTATTGCAAGACCTCTTACCCCAGCATAATGAAGATGTGGCCGCCGCTTCACGCGTGAAAGAGGCGCGTAAAGAATTGGAAGAGATCTTTGATCGGGAAATGCGTGGTGATATTGAGCGCCACCAGAGTTGGAACCGAGATGAATAGGATGGAATTGTGAAAAAGCGCTTTATTGCTGGGGCGGCGTGCCCCAAATGTCAGCGCCAAGATACCTTGCGGGTCTGGCGTGAAAACAATATTGACAAAGTGGAATGTGTCAGCTGCGATTACCATGAGAGTCGGCTTCCGGATTCGGCACAGCAGTCACAGTCTGAAACCCCGCCGGCAGAGAATGTCATTGGGATCTTTAAACCGGAGTAGGGAATCCGTTATCATCGGCAGTCCATTAACCTTCCGGTCTCGGAGCGAGCATGAAAATTGCAAATGATGTGGTGGTCAGCCTGGCCTACCAAGTAAAAAATGAAGACGGTGCGTTAGTTGATGAATCAACAGCGCAAGAACCCCTCCAGTACCTACACGGTCACCGTAACCTGATCGTTGGTCTGGAAAAGGCACTGGAAGGTCGTGAGAAAGGCGACGCGTTTGAAGTGACTGTAGGTCCTGACGACGCATACGGTGAGTATCAAGAAGCCATGGTACAACGTGTACCGGCGAACGTATTCCAAGGCGTAGACCAAGTGGAAGTCGGCATGCGCTTTATGGCGGAAACTGACCAAGGTCAGATCCCGGTTGAAGTCACCGAAGTTGACGGTGACGAAGTTGTTGTTGATGCCAATCACATGCTGGCAGGCCAAACTCTGTCATTCTCTGTGGAAGTGGTTGATCTACGTGCAGCAACCGAAGACGAAATTGCTCATGGCCACATTCACCAAGAAGGTGGCTGCGGTCACGATCACTAATCAGTGATTAGCAACGAGAAAAGGCGCCGGTTTGGCGCCTTTTTTTATTTCATATCCACCGTCTTCAGGTGTGTATCGACACCAGCGCTTGGCAATTAATAATGCGGCGGTGGGGTTTCTTCCGATTGGCTGGCGATGTTGGCCGGCGCGACGTCTTTCAGTTTGCCGACCAAATACTGAATTTGCACTGTCATACGCTCAATATCGCCTTGCTGCTGGGTGAGAGCGTCATTGAGCTGTTCTATTGTGTCTTCTTGAAACGCGACCTTGCACTCTAGATCGTCAATTTGTTGCTGTAATTTGCCAATCTCACTCATTTTTGTTTCTCACTGCATTAAGGGGTGTCGGTTAACCAAGCTTGGGCGATGCCCGCCGAGGTGCCGGAAATCACACGGCCGGTTGGGTCGATAGCGACATCATACACGACCGCGCTGGGAGGGCGAGTATTGGGTTGAGCCAATGCCTCCCAACGCCCTAGATTCTCACCGGTCTTAACATCCCAAAGCTCGACCCGCTGTGAGGGAGTACCGGTTGCGAGTCGACGGCCGTCATCGGAAAAGCGTGCACTGGCATAAATCGCTTGGCGCGCAAAGATATCCAGTTGACTGACCTTCTCACCGCTGGGTAAGGCCCAGATAATTGCTTGATTGCTGCCATCCGAGACAAAGGCATACTTCCCTTCCCGTTGCAGCGCCACTTGCTTCACCCGTTGGTCATAAGGAAAGTCGTTGATAATTTGCCCGGAACTGGTGTCCCAAAAATAGGCATGATGATCATTGCCCCCTGAGAGGACGTAAGCGCCGTTCGGGGAAATGGCGACCGCATTGACTTTATCGCGATGGGCAAGGAACTCTAAGCGTCTTCCTGTGCCTAAGTCGATGAATAGCGCTTTGCCGTCCGACATCGCGAGGACCACTTTTTGGCCGTTGTTGCTGATAGCCGCATCACGGATAATGCCTTCAGAGACCGACCACAAGCCCTCGGCTTGGCTCCAGGCAAGATCCCAGACAGCAAAATTTTGCGCGGTCGCGGTGATGGCATAGCGTTTATTGTCGGAGATATGGCTGACCACCACAGGGTTTGCATTCGGATCTTGGGGCCCTAGATCCGCCAGTTTTTGGTTGGTGACCAGATCCCACAGCACAATGTCGGTTTCTTCGGAGGCGAGCAGCGCAAATCGCCCGTCTCGACTCAGGCTAAAGCTGGTGGCGCCTTCAGGATGGATTGACCAACGCTGGGCTTCTTTGCCAGACTGCCAACAGCCAGTTAGCGTGATGGCGATGAGAAAAATGCAAACAATGTGGCGAATTTTGGGCATGATGCTTGAGTTCCGAAACGTGCAGCCATATAACCACGAGTATATTGATAGAATCAGGCTTTCGCATTGTTGATGCGTCAGTGACAACCATACGAGGATTTATCCTTACCATCAACGGAGTACCCAATGAAATCAGTAATGAAGATGTCGCTACTCGCGGCAACTGTTGCCCTTGCCGTCGGCTGTCAACAAGACGACGCCAACGTCGAGCAGACGAACCAAGCCGCTGAGCAGGCGCAAGCGGAAGCGTCGTTTGCTAATGATGACGACAAGGCAGCCTACGCGATTGGTGCGTCTTTAGCGCAATACCTCAACGCCAACCTAGAGCAACAAGCCGACATCGGTTTGGATTTAGATAAAGAGTTGGTATTGCAAGGGGTGCAGGACGTCTTTAATGGCGAATCCAAGCTGACCGACGAGCAAGCGCAAGCGGCACTGCAGTCACTCGATCAACGCGTGACTGAGCTGGCTCAGCAACAAGCTAAAGAGAAAGCAGAAGCTGCGCTGGCAGACGGTGAAAAGTATCGCACTGAATTTGCGAGCCAAGAGGGCGTGAAAGAAACCGAATCTGGCTTGTTATACAAAGTGGATAGCTTAGGTGACGGTAAAAAGCCCGCGGCGGAAGACACTGTGGTGGTGCACTACAAAGGCACGCTAACGGATGGTACCCAATTTGATAGCTCTTACGATCGTGGCGAGCCAGCAACCTTCCCGCTTAATCGTGTGATCCCAGGTTGGACCGAAGGGGTGCAGCTGATGCCGGTTGGATCTAAATTTACCTTCGTGATCCCGCCAGAGCTGGCTTACGGTGACCAAGATACGGCGTCCATTCCTGCTAACTCAACGCTCGTGTTTGATGTTGAGCTACTGGAAATCAAAGATGATGCCAACAAAGAGAAGGCGAGTGAAGGGTAAACCTGACGCTTGTTTTCGCGCCAAAATGCCTCGGCTTTGCCGGGGCTTTTGCTTTTTTAGGGCTGGATTCTGTTAAACTTGGCTGAGATAAACACAGATTCACTGTCGAATAAGGATAGGCGTACGTGGTACCGACAGAGCATTTTGGCGCAGAAATCATGACAGAAAGCGAGCTCATTGAGCCGAATCCATTTACTGCGCAAGACAGTGTGATTTTACACTCTTATGCCGCGGTCGTAGACGGCTTGGCTGCGCTAATTGGCGAGCATTGTGAAATCGTACTGCACTCGCTAGAAGACTTGAACAAGTCAGCAATCAAAATTGCCAATGGTGAAAACACCGGTCGCCAAGTGGGGTCTCCCATCACGGATTTGGCCTTACGGATGTTGCGGGACATTGAAGGGTCTGAGCGTAATTTTTCTCGCGCCTACTTTACACGCGCGAAAAGTGGCACCTTAATGAAATCGATCACGGTTGCCATCCGCAATGGTGAAAGCCGCATTATCGGGCTGTTATGTATCAATATAAACTTGGATGCCCCTTTCTCTCAGGTGCTGCAAGCGTTTATGCCTGATGATCAAGCCAAGCAAGCTGCGTCATCGGTTAACTTTGCCAGTGATGTAGAAGAGCTGGTGGATCAAACCGTTGAGCGTACCATTGAAGAAGTCAACGCGGATAAAAGCGTGTCTAATAACACCAAAAACCGCCAAATAGTGATGGCGCTTTATGATAAAGGGATCTTTGATATCAAAGATGCTATTCATCGTGTCGCTGATAGGCTCAACATATCGAAGCACACTGTGTACCTTTACGTGCGCCAACGCAAAACGGGAGACGGGGAAAAATGAGCCTCAATTACGTACTCGTGGTCTCAGAGCCGGCTTATGGGACGCAACTTGCGCGTACGGCCTATCAATTTGCGTGTGCGGCCATTGCCAAAGGACACAGTGTCAGCAAAGTGTTTTTCTACCAAGATGGCGTATTAAACGGGGCTGCGACAACGGTGCCTGCGAATGACGAATTTGACTTGGTTAATGCATGGCAGACCTTAGCCAATGAACATCAGGTACAACTCGAAACCTGTGTGGCTGCCGCATTACGTCGAGGTATTGTGAGTGAGCAAGAAGCGATGCAGCATGGCTTGTCACAAGCTAACCTGGCTGATGGGTATCAACAAGCTGGTCTCGGTGCCTTGGCAGAAGCCTTGTTGACAGCCGATCGTGTACTGCAATTTTAAGAGGACGTATGCAACTCGGGTTTGTTTTTTCAACTGCACCGCATGGCTCAGCGAGCGGACGTGAGGGGTTAGATGCGCTGTTGGCGGCATCCGCTTTTTGCGAAACGATTAGCGTGTTCTTCATTGGCGATGGAGTGATGCAATTGATTGATGGGCAGCGCCCAAGCACAGTGCTGAGTCGCGATTATATTGCCAGCTTTAAAATGCTACCGCTGTGTGATGTCGAAGATATCTATATTTGCCAAGCGTCACTGACGGCAAGAGGCATGGGTGATGCGGCGCGCGTGTTGACGGGCGAAGTACTGAAACGTGAACACATTCAGGCACAGCTCGCTCGCTGTGATCGCATCCTGCATTTTTAAGAGAGTCAGATGCTACATATTATCAAATCGTCCCCTTATGCAACGCATGCGCTGTCGCACTGTTTGGCGTATGCCACTACTGACAGTGTCATCGTCTTGATCAATGATGCAGTCCTCGGCGCACTGGCTGAGAGTCCTTTGGATGCGGCGCTTTTTACAGATAACCGTTCGGTTTATGTGCTCGAAGAAGATGTGATGGCCCGTGGGGTACAAGCGCATCTACATCCGCAAGTTAAACAGATTGATATGCAAGGGTTGGTTCAACTCACCGAGGATCACGTCACGCAAATGACATGGTGATCGACTAGGCTATCGAAGGATAAAAATGCCTTCCTTGCTATCGGTGAAAAAACAGACGATGCAAAGATCTCTGTATAAATCTTGACACCCTATAAGTCGGCGCCTAAAATTTCGCGTCCCCGTTTTATTGGGGATAGATTTTTCACACTTATACGTTAAGTAATATCAGGAGCTATTTAATGGCAACTATTAACCAGCTGGTACGCAAACCACGCCTGAAGCAAGTTGCGAAAAGCAACGTGCCTGCGCTGGAAGCGTGTCCGCAAAAACGTGGTGTTTGTACTCGTGTTTACACCACTACGCCAAAAAAACCAAACTCAGCACTGCGTAAAGTATGCCGTGTGCGTTTGACTAACGGTTACGAAGTAACCTCATACATCGGTGGTGAAGGCCACAACCTGCAAGAGCACAGCGTTGTGCTTATCCGCGGCGGTCGTGTAAAAGACTTGCCGGGTGTGCGTTACCACACTGTTCGTGGCGCACTTGACTGTGCAGGCGTTAACGGCCGTAAACAAGGTCGTTCTAAGTACGGTGTGAAGCGTCCTAAGTCTTAATGGATTCCGTTAAGTAAGGCCAAACACTCAAACAATTGAATTTTGAAAAAACTGAAAAGTTTTGGATAAAACCTGAAGAAGACAACGGAGATAATCCATGCCACGTCGTCGCGTAATTGGTCAGCGTAAAATTCTTCCAGATCCTAAGTTCGGATCAGAATTGCTGGCAAAATTTGTGAACATCCTGATGGTTGACGGTAAGAAGTCAACTGCTGAAAAAATCGTTTACGGTGCACTAGACATCATGGCTGAGCGTTCTGGTAAAGAGCACTTGGCTGTATTCGAACAAGCTCTTGAAAACGTACGCCCAGCGGTCGAGGTTAAATCTCGCCGTGTAGGTGGTTCAACTTACCAAGTACCAGTAGAAGTACGTCCTGTGCGTCGTAACGCGCTGGCTATGCGTTGGTTGGTTGAAGCTGCTCGTAAGCGTGGTGAAAAATCTATGGCTCAGCGCCTGGCCAACGAGATGCTTGATGCGTCTGAAAACAAAGGTACTGCTGTTAAGAAACGTGAAGACGTTCACCGTATGGCAGACGCGAACAAAGCGTTCGCACATTACCGCTGGTAATGCCTTCATGGCGCGTCACTTCGGTGGCGCGCCGAACCCATTTTCTAAGGTTAACCTTAGTAAGAGGATACTATTGTGGCTCGTAAAACCCCTATCGAGCGCTACCGTAACATCGGTATTTGTGCTCACGTAGACGCCGGTAAAACCACGACTACCGAGCGGATCCTGTTCTACACAGGTCTGTCACACAAAATCGGTGAGGTTCATGACGGCGCAGCAACCATGGACTGGATGTCGCAGGAGCAAGAGCGCGGCATTACTATCACCTCTGCAGCAACTACCACTTTCTGGGCAGGTTCTGATCAACAATTTGAACAGCACCGTGTCAACATCATCGATACTCCAGGACACGTTGACTTCACTATCGAAGTAGAGCGTTCACTGCGTGTTCTTGATGGTGCGGTTGTTGTTTTCTGTGGTTCTTCTGGTGTTGAGCCTCAGTCTGAAACCGTATGGCGTCAGGCTGACAAATACGAAGTTCCACGCATGGTTTTCGTCAACAAGATGGACCGTGCGGGCGCAGACTTCCTACGCGTTGTTGATCAAATCAAAAACCGCCTTGGCGCGACTCCTGTGCCAATTCACTTGAACATTGGCGCAGAAGACCAGTTCAAGGGCGTTATTGATCTGATCAAAATGAAAGCGATCAACTGGAATGAAGAAGACATGGGTATGACTTATACCTATGAAGAGATTCCAGCTGAGCTTCAAGAGCAAGCAGAAGAGTGGCACAACTTCTTGGTTGAGTCTGCTGCAGAAGCGTCTGAAGAGCTGATGGACAAGTACCTTGAAGAAGGTGAGCTGTCTGAAGAAGAAATCAAGAAGGCGCTGCGTCAGCGTACTCTAGATAACGAAATCGTACTGGCAACCTGTGGTTCTGCATTTAAGAACAAAGGTGTTCAGGCAGTACTGGATGCGGTTATTGAATACTTGCCTTCACCAATCGACGTTAAGTCAATTAAAGGTGAAGACGAAGCTGGTAACCCAATTGAGCGTCACGCGGACGACAAAGAACCGTTCTCAGCGTTGGCATTCAAAATTGCAACTGACCCATTCGTAGGTACGCTGACCTTTATGCGTGTTTACTCGGGCGTTGTTAACTCAGGCGACACTGTTTACAACTCTGTTAAGCAGAAGCGTGAGCGTCTAGGCCGTATCGTACAGATGCACTCGAACAAGCGTGAAGAAATCAAAGAAATTCGCGCCGGTGACATTGCAGCTGCAATCGGTCTAAAAGACGTGACCACGGGTGATACTCTGTGTGCGATGGATTCAAAAGTAATCCTAGAGCGTATGGAATTCCCTGATCCAGTTATTCAGATCGCGGTTGAGCCTAAGTCTAAAGCAGACCAAGAGAAAATGGGTATCGCACTAGGTAAACTAGCAGCAGAAGATCCATCTTTCCGCGTTGAGTCTGACGAAGAGTCTGGCCAGACCCTGATCTCTGGTATGGGTGAACTTCACCTAGACATCATCGTTGACCGTATGCGTCGTGAGTTTAACGTTGAATGTAACGTTGGTAAGCCTCAGGTAGCGTACCGTGAAACTATCCGTGGTAGCACGGAAGTTGAAGGCAAGTTCGTTAAGCAATCAGGTGGTCGTGGTCAGTTTGGTCACGTATGGCTGAAGCTTGAGCCATCTGAGCCAAACGAAGGCTTTGTCTTTGTCGACGAAATCGTTGGTGGTGTGGTTCCACGTGAATACATCGGCGCGGTAGCGAAAGGCGTTGAAGAGCAAATGGCAAACGGTGTACTTGCCGGTTACCCTGTGCTTGACGTTAAAGCAACCCTGTACGATGGTTCTTACCACGATGTTGACTCCAACGAAATGGCGTTTAAGATCGCTGCATCAATGGCATTCAAGAAAGGTGCACTGCAAGCGCAACCTGTTATGCTTGAGCCAATGATGAAAGTAGAAGTAACTACGCCAGAAGAGTGGATGGGTGACGTTGTTGGTGACTTGAACCGTCGCCGTGGCCTGATTGGCGGTATGGACGAGGGCCCAGCGGGTCTGAAGATCGTACGTGCTCAGGTACCACTGTCTGAAATGTTCGGTTACGCCACTGACCTGCGTAGTGCAACTCAGGGTCGTGCTTCATACTCAATGGAATTCAGCGAGTATGGCGAAGTGCCTAAGAACATTGCCGACGCCCTGATTGCAGAGCGTAGCTAATTTTTATTAGTCTCGATGCCGGCGTGTTGTCGGCATCCAATACTGACTTCTGAGCTAGTTAGGTGTTGATACCTTTAGCTCACAACTAGGAAGGAAGACGATCGTGTCTAAAGAAAAATTTGAACGTACGAAACCGCACGTTAACGTTGGTACTATCGGCCACGTTGACCACGGTAAAACTACTCTGACTGCCGCTATCTGTACTGTACTTGCAAAAGTACACGGTGGTGCAGCGCGTGACTTCGCATCAATCGATAACGCACCAGAAGAGCGTGAGCGTGGTATCACCATCGCGACTTCGCNTGTCTAAAGAAAAATTTGAACGTACGAAACCGCACGTTAACGTTGGTACTATCGGCCACGTTGACCACGGTAAAACTACTCTGACTGCCGCTATCTGTACTGTACTTGCAAAAGTACACGGTGGTGCAGCGCGTGACTTCGCATCAATCGATAACGCACCAGAAGAGCGTGAGCGTGGTATCACCATCGCGACTTCGCACGTAGAATACGATACGCCAACTCGCCACTACGCGCACGTTGACTGCCCAGGGCACGCCGACTACGTGAAAAACATGATCACCGGTGCAGCGCAAATGGACGGTGGTATCCTAGTAGTAGCAGCGACTGATGGCCCAATGCCACAGACTCGTGAGCACATCCTGCTAGGCCGTCAGGTAGGCATCCCATACATCATCGTATTCATGAACAAATGTGACATGGTTGATGATGAAGAGCTACTTGAGCTAGTTGAAATGGAAGTACGTGAGCTGCTTTCAGAGTATGACTTCCCAGGTGACGACTGCCCAGTTATCCAAGGTTCAGCGCTAGGCGCTCTGAACGGTGAAGAGCAGTGGGAACAGAAAATTGTTGAGCTAGCGGAAGCACTGGATTCTTACATCCCAGAGCCAGAGCGTGCAATCGACAAGCCGTTCATCCTGCCAATCGAAGACGTATTCTCAATCCAAGGCCGTGGTACCGTAGTAACTGGTCGTGTTGAGCAAGGCATCATCACCGTTGGTGACGAAGTAGAAATCGTGGGCATGAAAGACACCACCAAGACCACTTGTACTGGTGTTGAAATGTTCCGTAAGCTTCTAGACGAAGGCCGTGCAGGTGAGAACGTTGGTGTTCTTCTGCGTGGTACTAAGCGTGACGAAGTTGAGCGTGGTCAAGTACTGGCGAAGCCTGGTTCAATCACCCCGCACACCAAGTTCGAGTCAGAAGTATACGTACTGTCTAAAGACGAAGGCGGCCGTCATACTCCGTTCTTCAAAGGCTACCGTCCACAGTTCTACTTCCGTACAACTGACGTGACCGGTACTATCGAACTGCCAGAAGGCGTTGAGATGGTAATGCCTGGCGACAACATCAAGATGGCTGTTGAGTTGATCGCGCCAATCGCGATGGACGAAGGTCTACGTNGCGTGGTCAAGTACTGGCGAAGCCTGGTTCAATCACCCCGCACACCAAGTTCGAGTCAGAAGTATACGTACTGTCTAAAGACGAAGGCGGCCGTCATACTCCGTTCTTCAAAGGCTACCGTCCACAGTTCTACTTCCGTACAACTGACGTGACCGGTACTATCGAACTGCCAGAAGGCGTTGAGATGGTAATGCCTGGCGACAACATCAAGATGGTTGTTGAGTTGATCGCGCCAATCGCGATGGACGAAGGTCTACGTTTCGCTATCCGTGAAGGTGGCCGTACCGTAGGTGCTGGTGTTGTTGCTAACATCATCGCGTAATGCGTTGAGTTAAAAACATACCACTGAAAAGGAGCGCATTGCGCTCCTTTTTTTATGTCAGTATCCCAGGTATGGCGCTTTGGCTTTATGCGACCTTTTTGTTTGTGTAGCTATTGCGTAAATAATCAATTGTTATATGAAAACCCTTTACCTGAAGCGCAATGCAAACTATTCTCGTTATAGTTTATGTTGTAGGGTGAGAATGATGTTTGTATGTATTTGCCATGCTGTATCGGATAAAACCATTAAGCAACTTGTGAATCAACAAGGCGTGACCAGCATTCGCGAATTGCGTCGGCTCACTCCGCTGGGTTCACAGTGTGGTAAATGTGTGCGTCAGGCAAAAGAGGTGATTCACGATCAGGTGCAAGTGATTACATTACAGCAAGCCAGCTAACTCAGCAGTACTGAGTAAAATTTGACAGCCTCCTTATGGGTTCTACAGTTGATAAATAGAACCCATAAGGAGGCTTTTGCCATGAAAGGCGACCCAAAATCGATTGCGTTTTTAAATACCGTGCTCGGCAATGAACTTATTGCCATCAACCAGTACTTCCTTCATGCACGTATGTTCAAAGACTGGGGCTTAAAAGTTATTGCCCATAAAGAGTATGAAGAGTCGATCGATGAGATGAAGCACGCGGACAAGTTGATTGAACGCATCTTGTTCTTAGAAGGGATACCGAACTTACAAGACTTAGGTAAATTACGCATCGGTGAAGATACGCAAGAAATTTTTGAGTGTGACCTCGCGCTAGAGATGCAAGCGCACGAAGACTTGAAAGAAGCGATTGCCTACACCGAAAGCATACGTGATTACGTCTCGCGAGATTTGTTCCAGTATATTCTCGATGATGAGGAAGAGCACATTGATTGGCTGGAGACTCAGCTAGGTCTGATTGATAAAGTGGGACTTGAAAATTATAACCAAGCGCAGATGATTGAAGATGTGAGCGATAAAGACTAAGGCGAGGCTTACGCTATCGCGGTAGATGAACGCACCCAATGGGTGCGTTTTTGTTTGGGCTTATTTTTTAACCAAGACTTGCAATAGGGCGCGGCATCGGTATAATGCTGCGCACTGCTTAAGTCTTCGGACTTCCGACGCAGTTGTGAACCAATGAGCATCGAGGAATGGAACAGTAAACTGTTCGTTTAATGTATACTCCGCTTATGTTCGCAGTCATAATATAATGGCTGACAATGTGCCTAATTTTGGCACTACGGTTTCACATAAATTAATCGGCATTCCCTCGCTCTAGTGAGGCGGAATGGCGATATTGTTTGTGTAAAAATTTTTGAATTTGGAGCTCTGTCTCATGCAGAACCAACGTATCCGTATCCGCCTAAAGGCGTTCGATCATCGTTTGATCGATCAGTCTACCGCGGAAATCGTTGAAACCGCTAAGCGCACTGGCGCACAGGTTAAGGGTCCAATCCCTCTACCTACTCGTAAAGAGCGCTTCACCGTTCTTATTTCTCCGCACGTAAACAAAGACGCACGTGACCAGTACGAGATTCGTACTCACAAACGTCTGATCGACATCGTTGAGCCAACAGACAAGACTGTTGACGCTCTGATGCGTCTTGACCTTGCTGCGGGCGTTGATGTTCAAATCAGCCTGGGCTAAGGGGGAGTAGATAATGATTGGTCTAGTCGGTCGTAAAGTCGGTATGACTCGTATCTTCAACGAAGATGGCGTATCTATTCCGGTAACCGTAGTTGAAGTTGAAGCGAACCGTGTTGCTCAGGTGCGTAAGCCTGAAGTTGACGGTTATGCCGCAATTCAAGTTACTACAGGCGCGAAGAAAGCAAACCGTGTAAACAAGGCACAAGCTGGCCACTTTGCGAAAGCAGGTGTTGAAGCGGGCCGCGGTCTGTGGGAATTCCGTCTGGAAAATGGTGAAGAGTTCGAAGTTGGCGCTGAGCTAAACGTTGATCTATTCGCTGAAATCAAAAAAGTAGACGTTACTGGCACGTCAAAAGGTAAGGGCTTCCAAGGCGGCGTTAAGCGTTGGAATTTCCGTACTCAAGACATGAGCCACGGTAACTCTTTGTCTCACCGTGCTCCTGGTTCTATCGGTCAATGTCAGACTCCAGGTCGCGTATTCAAAGGCAAAAAAATGGCAGGTCACATGGGTGCTGAGCGTGTAACGACTCAAAACCTAGAGATCGTACGTGTTGACGCTGAGCGCAATCTGCTTCTTATTAAAGGTGCAGTACCAGGTGCTACAGGTGGCAACGTGATCGTTAAACCAGCCGTTAAAGCGTAACGTCGAGGAGATAGTAATGGAATTGGTAGTCAAAGGCGCCGACGCGCTAACTGTTTCCGAAACTACCTTCGGGCGTGAATTCAACGAAGCCCTGGTTCACCAGGTAGTCGTTGCATACGCAGCTGGTGCCCGTCAAGGTACTCGCGCTCAGAAAACTCGTTCAGACGTATCTGGTGGCGGTGCTAAGCCATGGCGTCAGAAGGGTACTGGTCGCGCCCGTGCAGGTACAATCCGCAGCCCAATCTGGCGCAGCGGTGGTGTCACTTTCGCAGCTCGTCCTCAGGACCACAGCCAGAAAGTTAACAAAAAGATGTACCGTGGTGCTCTGAAGAGCATTCTGTCAGAGCTAGTTCGTCAAGAGCGTTTGATCGTTGTTGATAACTTCTCTGTTGAAGCACCAAAAACTAAAGAGCTTGTCGCTAAGCTGAAAGAGCTTGAGCTGAACGACGCTCTGATCGTAACTGCAGAAGTTGATGAGAATCTGTTCCTTGCTGCACGTAACCTGTACAAGGTTGACGTACGCGATGCAGGTACCATCGACCCAGTTAGCTTGATCGCTTTCGACAAAGTCGTGATGACTGCTGAAGCAGTTAAACAAGTTGAGGAGATGCTGGCATGATCACTGAAGAGCGTATCCTAAAAGTTCTGCGTGCTCCGCACATCTCTGAAAAAGCAACTATGGCTGCTGAAAGCGCGAACACTATCGTGTTTAAAGTAGCTAAAGAAGCAACTAAGAAAGAGATCAAAGCGGCAGTTGAAAAACTGTTCGAAGTTGAAGTTAAGTCTGTTCGTACCCTAGTAGTTAAGGGTAAGACCAAACGTCAAGGTATGCGCGAAGGTCGCCGTAGCGATTGGAAAAAAGCGTACGTTATCTTGAAAGAAGGTCAGGACATCGACTTCGTTGGCGGCGCAGAGTAAGACGGAGGAGTAACAGCAAATGGCTATTATCAAATGTAAGCCGACTTCACCGGGTCGTCGTCACCTTGTTAAAGTGGTTAACCCAGATCTTTATAAGGGTAAACCATACGCACCACTACTAGAGAAAAACTCTAAGTCTGGTGGTCGTAATAACAACGGTCGAATCACAGTGCGTCATATCGGTGGTGGTCACAAACATCATTACCGTGTAATTGACTTCAAACGTACTAAAGACGGCATCCCAGCGAAAGTTGAGCGTCTTGAATACGATCCAAACCGCAGTGCAAACATCGCGCTTGTACTTTATGCGGATGGTGAACGTCGTTACATCATTGCACCTAAAGGCCTAAAAGCCGGTGATCAGATCCAATCTGGTGCAGATGCAGCTATCAAGGTAGGTAACACCCTGCCAATGCGTAACATCCCAGTGGGTTCTACTATCCACAACATCGAGCTGAAACCTGGTAAAGGCGCTCAGCTTGCACGTTCTGCGGGTGCTTATGCTCAGATCGTTGCTCGTGACGGTGCATATGTCACACTCCGCCTGCGCAGCGGTGAAATGCGTAAAGTTCTTGCTGAAGGTCGTGCGACCCTAGGCGAAGTGGGTAATTCAGAGCACATGCTACGCGAACTGGGTAAAGCCGGTGCGTCACGCTGGAAAGGCGTACGTCCAAGCGTACGTGGTGTTGCAATGAACCCAGTTGACCACCCACACGGTGGTGGTGAAGGCCGTACCTCAGGTGGTCGTCACCCAGTATCACCTTGGGGTATGCCAACTAAAGGCTTCAAGACCCGTAAGAACAAACGTACCGACAAGTACATCGTACGTCGTCGTAACAAGTAATTATTATCAGAGGATAAGCCATGCCACGTTCTCTCAAGAAAGGTCCTTTTATTGACCTGCACTTGCTGAAGAAGGTAGAGAAAGCGGTGGAAAGCGGTGACAAGAAGCCTTTAAAGACTTGGTCCCGTCGTTCAATGATCATCCCACAGATGATCGGATTGACCATCGCTGTCCATAATGGTCGTCAGCATGTACCCGTTTTCGTTTCTGAAGAAATGATCGGTCACAAGCTGGGCGAGTTTGCACCAACACGTACTTATCGCGGCCACGCTGCTGATAAGAAAGCTAAGAAGCGTTAAGGGGTAAGAAATGGAAGCTATTGCTAAACATCGCTTTGCTCGTATCTCGCCTCAAAAAGCACGTTTGGTTGCGGATCAAGTGCGCGGTAAAGACGTAGCACAAGCACTAGAAATTCTAACCTTCAGCAACAAAAAAGCGGCTGATCTGGTTAAGAAAGTGTTGGAATCTGCTATTGCAAACGCCGAGCATAACGAAGGTGCGGATATCGACGATCTAAGCGTCGCCAAAGTCTTCGTTGATGAAGGCCCAATCATGAAGCGTATTATGCCTCGTGCAAAAGGCCGTGCCGATCGCATCTTGAAGCGTTCTAGCCACATCACTGTTGTTGTAGCAGACCGCTAAGAGACGAGGAGATAAAGCAATGGGTCAAAAAGTACATCCTAATGGTATTCGTCTAGGCATCGTTAAGCCTTGGAATTCCACTTGGTTTGCTAATAACCAAGATTTCGCTGACAACCTAGACGGCGACTTTAAGGTACGTCAGTTCTTGACTAACGAACTGAAAAAAGCGTCAGTATCTCGCATCGTTATCGAGCGCCCTGCCAAGAGCATCCGTGTGACCATTCACACTGCACGCCCTGGTGTGGTTATCGGTAAGAAAGGCGAAGACGTTGAGAAGCTACGCGCACATGTTGCGAAACTAGCCGGTGTACCAGCGCAAATCAACATCGCTGAAGTACGTAAGCCAGAGCTGGACGCGCAACTTGTTGGCGACAGCATCGCTTCTCAGCTAGAGCGCCGTGTTATGTTCCGTCGTGCGATGAAGCGCGCGGTACAAAACGCAATGCGTCTAGGTGCCAAAGGTATCAAAGTAGAAGTAAGCGGCCGTCTAGGCGGTGCTGAAATTGCTCGTACCGAGTGGTACCGTGAAGGCCGTGTGCCACTGCACACACTTCGTGCTGACATTGATTACGCAACTTCTTCTGCTCACACCACTTACGGTGTTATCGGCATTAAAACCTGGATCTTCAAAGGTGAAGTTCTAGGCGGAATGGCTGAAGTGGAGCAAAAGGCTGACAAGCCGAAGAAGCAGCGTAAAGGCCGTAAGTAAGGAGTCTATCGATGCTTCAACCAAAACGTACTAAGTTCCGCAAGACTTTTAAAGGTCGTAACCGCGGTCTGGCGCACGGTACTGACGTAAGCTTCGGTACCTATGGCCTGAAAGCTGTTGGTCGCGGTCGTATCACTGCGCGTCAAATTGAGGCGGCTCGTCGTGCGATGACTCGTCACATTAAACGTCAGGGTCAAATCTGGATCCGTATCTTCCCAGACAAACCAATTACTGGTAAGCCGTTGGAAGTTCGTATGGGTAAGGGTAAAGGTTCAGTAGATTACTGGGTTGCCCAAATCCAACCAGGTAAAGTCCTGTACGAAATGGATGGTGTTCCTGAATCACTGGCTCGCGAAGCGTTTGAACTGGCTTCACGTAAGCTACCGATCAAAACCACTTTCGTAACTAAGGCGGTGATGTGATGAAAGCACAAGAACTACGTGAAAAGACTGTTGAGCAGCTGAACGAAGAGCTGATGGGTCTGCTGCGTGAGCAGTTTAACCTGCGCATGCAAGCGGCTACTGGCCAGCTTCAGCAAACTCACACTCTTAAAGCTGTTCGTCGCGATATCGCACGTGTTAAAACCGTATTGACTGAGAAGGCTAGCGCATAATGAGCGAGAACATCCGCACTCAGCAAGGTCGCGTTGTCAGCGACAAAGGCGATAAGACTATCGTTGTTGCTATCGAGCGTTTTGTGAAACACCCTATCTACGGTAAGTACATCAAGCGCACGACCAAGCTGCACGTTCACGATGAATCTAACGAGTGTAACCAAGGTGACACTGTAGAAGTTCGTGAGTGTCGTCCAATCTCTAAGACTAAGTCTTGGACATTGGTTCGCGTTGTTGAAAAAGCGCGCATCTAAGCGATTTTTCAAACAATATAAGTCAAACGGCTCTCATTTGGGGGGCCGTTTATTTTTTTATCTACCCATCCGGTCAAAATAGTGTTATTATTCGCCGCCCTTGTAATAAGGCAGCCCGACCCGAGATGGGTCTAGATGTAATAACAGCGGAGCACTAACAATGATCCAAATGCAAAGTATGCTGGACGCAGCCGATAACTCCGGCGCTCGCAGTGTAATGTGTATTAAGGTTCTGGGTGGCTCTCACCGTCGTTACGCCCATGTTGGCGACATCATCAAAGTTACCGTTAAGGAAGCAATTCCACGCGGTAAAGTGAAAAAAGGTGATGTGCTTAAGGCGGTGGTAGTTCGCACCCGTAAAGGCGTACGTCGTCCAGACGGCTCTGTCATTCGCTTCGACCGTAATGCTTGCGTGTTGTTGAACAACACGAACGAGCAACCAGTCGGCACACGTATCTTTGGCCCTGTGACACGCGAACTTCGTACTGAAAAGTTCATGAAGATTGTGTCTCTGGCGCCTGAAGTTCTGTAAGGAGCGATCTCATGGCAGCTAAAATCCGTCGTAACGACGAAGTTATCGTTCTTGTCGGTAAAGACAAAGGCAAGAAAGGTAAAGTATCTAAGGTTCTACCGACCGGTAAAGTTATCGTTGAAGGTATTAACCTCGTTAAGAAACACCAGAAGCCTGTTCCGGCTCTGGGCGTTCAAGGTGGCATCGTAGAAAAAGAAGCCGCTATTGACGTTTCAAACGTGGCAATCTTTAACGCAGCAGCTGGTAAAGGTGACCGTGTAGGCTTCCGATTTGAAGACGGCAAAAAAGTACGTTTTTTCAAATCGACTGGCGAAACTATTAAGTAATTCTGGAGTAGTACAATGGCGAAACTGCATGATTACTACAAAGAGACCGTTGTAGCTGAGCTTTCTAAGCAATTTGGCTACAAGAGCATCATGCAAGTCCCAAGGATCGAAAAGATCACCCTTAACATGGGTGTGGGCGAAGCTCTGAACGACAAAAAACTGCTTGAAAATGCAGCTGCTGATATGACCGCTATCGCTGGTCAAAAGCCGCTGATCACCAAAGCACGTAAGTCAGTTGCAGGCTTTAAGATCCGTGAGGGCTACCCGATTGGTTGTAAAGTAACCCTACGTGGCGAGCGTATGTGGGACTTCTTTGAGCGTCTAATCGCAATCGCAGTTCCTCGTATCCGTGACTTCCGTGGTCTGAACCCGAAAGCGTTCGACGGTCGCGGTAACTACAGCATGGGCGTTCGCGAGCAAATCATCTTCCCTGAGATTGACTACGATAAAGTCGATCGTATCCGTGGTCTTGATATTACTATCACTACCACTGCAGGTACTGATGAGGAAGGTCGAGCTCTGCTGGCTGCCTTTAACTTCCCATTCCGTAAGTAAGGTGAAGGGTTACTGTTATGGCTAAAAAATCCATGAAAGCACGTGATGTAAAGCGTGCGAAGCTCGCAGCCCGTTACGCTGAAAAGCGTGATAACCTGCGTGCGATCATCAAGAATGTAAACACGTCAGACGAAGAGCGTTGGGACGCAGTCCTGAAGCTTCAGTCGCTACCGCGTGATTCTGCGAAGTCTCGTCAGCGTAACCGCTGTAACCAGACTGGTCGTCCACATGGCTACCTACGCAAATTCGGTCTAAGCCGAATCAAGGTTCGTGAAGCTTGCATGAAAGGCGAGATTCCGGGTCTGCGTAAGGCAAGCTGGTAATTGAATCACGGGAGTAAAGACTTATGAGCATGCAAGATCCGATCTCGGATATGCTGACCCGCCTTCGCAACGGTCAGGCAGCAAAAAAAGTTGCTGTAAAAATGCCTTCGTCAAAGCTGAAAGTGGCAATTGCTGAGCTACTAAAAGCAGAAGGTTACGTGGCTGAGTACGCTGTAAGTGGCGAAGCGAAGCCTGAACTGGAAGTGACGTTGAAATACTTCGAATCTAAACCAGTTATCGAGCAAATCCAACGTGTTAGCCGTCCAGGTCTGCGCATCTACAAAAAGAAAGATGAGCTTCCTTCTGTGATGGGTGGCCTTGGTATTGCAGTTGTTTCAACTTCGAAAGGTTTGATGACCGATCGCGCAGCTCGCAAAGCGGGTCTGGGCGGTGAAATCATCTGCTACGTAGCTTAATAAGGAGTAGGAAATGTCTCGTGTTGCAAAAGCACCTGTCGTAGTTCCTGCCGGCGTAGAGGTGAAACTTAACGGTCAGGACATCACTGTAAAAGGAAGCAAAGGCGAACTTAGCCGTACGCTTCACAATATGGTGGCAGTAAACCAAGAAGACAACACCATTACCTTCGCACCAAGTGTAGAGCACGCCAAAGCATGGGCTCATGCTGGTACTGCTCGCGCACTGGTTAACAGCATGGTTGTTGGTGTGACAGAAGGCTTTACCAAGAAGCTAATCCTGAAGGGTGTTGGTTACCGTGCAACTGTTGCGGGTAACAAACTTAACCTGACACTTGGCTTCTCTCACCCAGTAGAACACGTTCTACCTGAGGGTATTAAGGCAGAGTGCCCAAGCCAAACTGAAATTGTTATCAGCGGTGCTGATAAACAAGCTGTTGGCCAGGTCGCTGCTGAAATCCGCGCATACCGCAAGCCAGAGCCTTACAAAGGCAAAGGCGTTCGTTACTCTGACGAAGTTGTGCGTACTAAAGAAGCTAAGAAGAAGTAAGGTAACACTATGGATAAGAAAGCATCTCGTATCCGTCGTGCGACCAAAGCACGACGCAAGATCGCGGAAATGGGTGCGACTCGCCTGGTGGTACACCGTACTCCACGTCATGTGTACGCACAGGTTATCGCTGGTAACGGCGCGGAAGTCATCGCCGCCGCTTCTACCGTAGAAAAAGCGATCCGTGAACAAGTTAAGAGCACCGGTAACAAAGACGCCGCAGCAGCAGTAGGTAAAATCATTGCTGAGCGTGCGAAGGAAAAAGGCATCGAAACTGTTGCTTTTGACCGTTCCGGTTTCCAATACCACGGCCGTGTGGCTGCACTGGCAGATGCTGCCCGTGAAGCTGGTCTGAAATTCTAAGGTAGGTGGAAGATGGCTAACGATAAACAACAAAGTGATTTGCATGAAAAGCTGATCGCTGTAAACCGTGTTTCTAAAACGGTTAAAGGTGGTCGCATCTTTACCTTCACCGCCCTGACTGTGGTTGGTGATGGTAACGGTCGCGTTGGTTTCGGTTACGGTAAAGCCCGTGAAGTACCAGCAGCGATTCAGAAATCAATGGAAAAAGCGCGCCGTAACATGATTACTGTTGCGCTGAATGAAGGTACTCTTCACCACGCTGTTAAAGGCCGCCACACTGGTTCTAAAGTGTACATGCAGCCAGCATCAGAAGGTACGGGTATCATCGCCGGTGGTGCGATGCGTGCTGTGCTTGAGGTTGCGGGCGTTCAAGACGTTCTGGCCAAAGCATACGGTTCTACCAACCCAATCAACATCGTTCGTGCAACGATTGATGGTCTGGGTGGTATGAAGTCTCCAGAGATGGTAGCTGCTAAGCGTGGCATGCCTGTTAACGAAATTCTGGGGTAATACGACATGGCTAAGACAATTAAAGTAACACAGACTCGTAGCGCTATCGGCCGTTTGCCGAAGCACAAAGCGACCCTGCGTGGCTTGGGCCTACGTCGCATCAACCACACTGTTGAACTTGAAGATACTCCGTGCGTGCGCGGTATGATCAATCAAGTCAACTACATGGTTAAAGTGGAGGAGTAATCACATGCGTTTGAATACTCTATCTCCGGCTGCAGGCTCAAAGCCTTCTGCTAAGCGTGTAGGCCGTGGTATTGGTTCAGGTCTGGGTAAAACTGGTGGCCGTGGTCACAAAGGTCAGAAATCACGTTCAGGTGGTTCTGTACGCCCAGGTTTCGAAGGCGGTCAAATGCCTTTGAAACAGCGTCTGCCAAAATTTGGTTTTACATCGCGCAAGAGCCTAACTTCTGCTGAAGTTCGCCTAAGTGAACTAGCAAAAGTTGAAGGTGACGTGGTAAGCCTAGAGTCACTAAAAGCAGCGAACGTTGTTGCACAAGACACCCGTACGGCGAAAATCGTACTGTCTGGTGAAATCGCTCGCGCTGTGACTGTTAAAGGTGTTCGTGTCACTAAAGGCGCTAAAGCGGCAATCGAAGCTGCAGGCGGTAAAATCGAGGAATAATTAGCTCGAGGACGAGGTACAGATGGCAAAACAACCAGGACAAAACTTCAGTAGTGCAAAAGGCGGGATCGCGGAGCTGAAAAGCCGTCTACTTTTTGTAGCTATGGCATTATTGGTATTCCGTGCCGGCTCTTTTGTGCCAATTCCTGGTATTGACGCTGCTGTACTTGCCGATCTGTTCGAACAGCAACAAGGGACCATCATTGACTTGGTAAACATGTTCTCTGGTGGTGCCCTTGAGCGTGCTTCGATACTGGCACTGGGGATCATGCCGTACATCTCGGCATCGATCATTGTCCAGTTACTGTCAGTGGTTCACCCCGCGTTAGCGGAGTTGAAGAAAGAGGGCGAATCTGGCCGTCGTAAGATAAGCCAGTACACCCGCTACGGCACGCTTGTGTTGGCAACCTTCCAAGCAATTGGAATTGCGACCGGGTTACCAAGTATGATGCCAGGTCTGGTGATTAATCCAGGTCCTGCTTTTTACTTTACTGCGGTAGTCAGTTTGGTCACAGGCACCATGTTCCTGATGTGGTTGGGTGAACAAATTACCGAACGCGGTATTGGTAATGGTATCTCGCTGATTATTTTCACCGGGATTGTCGCAGGTCTGCCACCGGCAATTGGACAGACAATAGAGCAAGCGCGTCAAGGCGACATGTCTCCGCTTCTCTTGCTAGGTATTGCTGTTATCGCGTTGGCGGTAATCTACTTTGTGGTCTTCATGGAGCGTGGTCAACGTCGTATCGTCGTTAACTATGCGAAGCGCCAACAAGGTCGTCGTGTCTTTGCAGCGCAAAGCACGCACTTGCCACTGAAAATTAACATGGCAGGGGTTATCCCAGCGATCTTTGCATCAAGTATTATTTTGTTCCCTGGCACACTTGCTAACTGGTTTGGTAAGGGTGATCAGACAAGCTGGCTGACCGATGTGTCTTTGGCACTAAGTCCCGGCCAACCGGCTTACGTAATACTTTATGCGGCGGCGATTATCTTCTTCTGCTTTTTCTATACAGCGTTGGTGTTCAACCCACGTGAAACAGCAGATAACTTGAAGAAGTCAGGAGCGTTCGTACCTGGTATTCGCCCGGGTGAGCAGACTGCTAAATACATTGATAAAGTGATGACACGTTTGACCCTTGCGGGCGCCATGTACATTACCTTTATCTGTCTGATCCCCGAGTTCATGATGATTGCGTGGGATGTCCACTTCTACTTTGGTGGTACATCACTACTTATCGTAGTAGTCGTAATCATGGACTTTATGGCTCAAGTTCAGACTCATTTGATGTCTCAACAATATGAGTCCGTGTTGAAAAAAGCCAACCTTAAAGGCTACGGCCGCTAATAGGTTGTCTATTTACGGAGTTTAGCAATGAAAGTTCGTGCTTCCGTTAAGAAAATCTGCCGTAACTGTAAAGTGATCAAGCGTAACGGTGTCGTTCGCGTGATCTGCAGTGAGCCTAAGCACAAGCAGCGCCAAGGCTAATAGCAGAATATTTTTCTTGCAAAATGAGGTCAGGCTGGCTACATTAGCCAGCCCACCTTTTGTATGTGCAAAAGAAGTGGTTATGCCGCTGCGTATCCTCAACGGGCTCTGCAGCGGTTCTACTTGAAAAGTACTAGGAGTGAATAGTGGCCCGTATAGCAGGCATTAACATTCCTGATCAAAAGCACGCTGTAATCGCACTGACTGCGATTTACGGTGTCGGCAAAACTACCTCTCAGGCTATCCTAGCCGAAGTGGGTATTGCTGAAAGCACTAAGATCAGTGAACTATCAGAAGAGCAGATCGACCAGTTGCGTGACGGTGTAGCCAAGTACACTGTAGAAGGCGATCTACGTCGTGAAATTTCCATGAACATCAAGCGTCTTATGGACCTTGGCTGTTACCGCGGTTTGCGTCATCGTCGCAGCTTGCCACTTCGTGGCCAGCGTACGAAGACCAACGCACGTACCCGTAAGGGTCCGCGCAAACCGATCAAGAAATAATCGGGGTAGGTAAGTACTATGGCTAAACAACCAACTCGCGCACGTAAACGCGTACGCAAGCAAGTTGCTGATGGCGTTGCGCACATTCATGCGTCTTTCAACAACACAATCGTTACGATCACTGACCGTCAAGGCAACGCTCTAGCATGGGCTACTGCCGGTGGTTCAGGTTTCCGTGGTTCTCGTAAGTCGACTCCATATGCTGCACAGGTTGCTGCAGAGCGTTGTGGTGAGATGGCGAAAGAATACGGCCTGAAAAACCTCGAAGTGATGGTTAAAGGTCCAGGTCCAGGTCGCGAATCCACTATCCGTGCCCTGAACGCGGCGGGCTACCGCATCACTAACATTGTTGATGCGACTCCGATCCCGCACAACGGTTGTCGTCCACCTAAGAAACGCCGCGTTTAATCACGCTTAGTGCTGTTTCTTAGAATATTGGAGAAAGATCATGGCAAGATATTTGGGTCCTAAGCTGAAGCTTAGCCGTCGCGAAGGTACTGACTTGTTCCTTAAGTCAGGCGTACGCGCGATTGATACCAAGTGTAAAATTGATAACGTCCCAGGCGTTCACGGTCAGCGTCGCGGCCGTCTGTCTGACTATGGCGTTCAGCTTCGCGAGAAGCAAAAAGTACGTCGTATCTACGGCGTAATGGAAAAGCAGTTCCGTAACTACTACAAAGATGCTGCCCGTATTAAAGGTAACACAGGTGAAAACCTGCTTCAGCTTCTTGAAGGTCGCCTAGACAACGTAGTTTACCGCATGGGATTTGGTGCAACTCGCGCCGAAGCTCGCCAGCTGGTAAGCCACAAAGCGATCCTAGTTAACGGCAAAGTTGTTAACGTACCTTCTTTCAAGGTTTCGGCAAACGACGTTGTTAGCATTCGTGAGAAAGCTAAGAACCAAGCGCGCATCAAAGCAGCACTAGAAATCGCTGCACAGCGCGAGCTGCCAACTTGGATCGAAGTAGACAGCAAGAAGATGGAAGGCACATTCAAGCGCCTACCAGAGCGTTCTGATTTGTCTGCTGACATCAACGAACACCTGATCGTCGAGCTTTACTCTAAGTAAGGCTAAACTAAAGAGAGGACATAATGCAGGGTTCTGTAACAGAATTTCTTAAGCCGCGTCTGGTTGATATCGAACAAGTCAGCTCTACGCACGCAAAAGTAACTCTTGAACCTCTAGAGCGTGGCTTTGGCCATACTCTGGGGAATGCGCTACGTCGTATCCTACTTTCATCAATGCCAGGCTGTGCGGTGACGGAAGTTGAAATTGACGGCGTACTGCACGAGTACAGCACCAAAGAAGGGGTTCAGGAAGATATCCTGGAAATCCTACTTAACCTTAAAGGCCTAGCCGTTAAGGTTGAGGGTAAAGATGAAGTTATCCTTACTCTGACCAAGTCTGGTGCAGGCCCTGTTGTTGCAGGCGACATCACCCATGATGGTGGTGTTGAGATTGCGAACCCAGAACACGTTATCTGCCACCTGACTGATGCAAACGCTGAAATTAGCATGCGTATCAAGGTAGAACGTGGTCGTGGCTATGTACCAGCGTCTGCGCGCATTCACAGCGAAGACGACGAGCGTCCAATCGGTCGCTTGCTTGTTGATGCAACGTTCAGCCCAGTAGACCGTATTGCTTACAACGTTGAAGCAGCACGTGTTGAACAGCGTACTGACCTCGACAAGCTCGTTATCGATATGGAAACTAACGGTACACTGGATCCTGAGGAAGCGATTCGCCGTGCAGCAACCATTCTAGCTGAACAGCTAGATGCGTTTGTTGACCTGCGAGACGTGCGCGTCCCTGAGGAGAAAGAAGAGAAGCCAGAGTTCGATCCGATCCTACTGCGTCCTGTAGACGATCTTGAACTAACTGTTCGCTCTGCCAACTGTTTGAAAGCAGAAGCGATTCACTATATCGGTGATCTGGTACAGCGTACTGAGGTTGAGCTTCTGAAAACGCCAAACCTTGGTAAGAAGTCTTTGACTGAAATTAAAGACGTGCTGGCTTCACGTGGTCTGTCTCTAGGTATGCGCCTAGAAAACTGGCCGCCAGCATCAATCGCTGAAGATTAATCAGATACTGATTATTTAGTTAGAAGGATTAGGTCATGCGCCATCGTAAGAGTGGTCGTCAACTCAATCGCAACAGCAGCCATCGTAAAGCGATGTTCAGCAACATGGCTAGCTCGCTGGTAACTCACGAAGTTATCAAAACAACTCTGCCTAAGGCAAAAGAGCTGCGTCGCGTTATTGAACCGTTGATTACCCTAGCTAAGAACGACAGTGTTGCTAACCGTCGTCTTGCATTCGCTCGCACTCGTAACGACGAAGTTGTAGCGAAGCTTTTCAATGAACTCGGCCCACGTTTTGCTTCACGTGCTGGCGGTTACACTCGCATTCTTAAATGCGGTGTTCGCTCAGGTGATAAAGCCCCTATGGCTTACATCGAGCTCGTTGATCGCCCAGAGCAAAAAGCTGAGGAAGCTGCAGAGTAATTCTTTACTCTTGTAGATAAGCTAGAAAAGCCAGGCCTAGTGCCTGGCTTTTTCTTTATCTATTAGGCGTTTCGTCAAACCTTTAGCGCAACCCAGCTTAATATAGGTATTAAAAGTGTCATTTTAACCATTTTCGTCGGTTATTCGCGCAAAGTGCTTAAAAAGAGCACACTCGATAAAAAAGATGTGATTTAGTGTTGACGGGGGTCACGATTTCTATAGAATGCCGCCCTACTTAACGCCGACAACGCGTTAGGGGAGTCAAGAAGAGGTTTTGTTTTCGCCGGTTGGCATCAACAAAAAGATAAAATTTCTTCTTGACTTCATCGGCAAGGCGAGTAATATACGCAGCCCTGACCGAGCGAAGCAACGCTTCGCAAGTCAACGCTCTTTAACAATTTGACCTATGCAATCTGTGTGGGCACTCGNCTCAGCGGCCATGGCGGGGCAAAAAATCAAATAAAAATAAACGCTTGACGTCAGTTTTTAAATGAGTAAGAGAGCCCAGCTACTTAACGCCGACAACGCGTTAGGGGAGTCAAGAAGAGGTTTTGTTTTCGCCGGTTGGCATCAACAAAAAGATAAAATTTCTTCTTGACTTCATCGGCAAGGCGAGTAATATACGCAGCCCTGACCGAGCGAAGCAACGCTTCGCAAGTCAACGCTCTTTAACAATTTGACCTATGCAATCTGTGTGGGCACTCGTTGAGAATAGACAAAAAGATTTATTCGATGAACTGAGTGACCAAACGATAACTTTTAGTTATTCGGCACAGTCAATTCGTTTTTCTCTTCGGAGAGAAACAGTAATCAGTATTCATTGAGCTGAAACTTCGGTTTCGAAAAACTTTAATTGAAGAGTTTGATCATGGCTCAGATTGAACGCTGGCGGCAGGCCTAACACATGCAAGTCGAGCGGAAACGGCAGTATTGAAGCTTCGGTGGATTTACTGGACGTCGAGCGGCGGACGGGTGAGTAACGGCTGGGAACCTGCCCTGACGAGGGGGATAACCGTTGGAAACGACGGCTAATACCGCAT
>NZ_MUFP01000030.1 GCF_001996165.1 Salinivibrio proteolyticus
CCTCAAGACATTGGTGAATGAGTTCAGGGCAAAGGAGATCGGATAGACCATTGAGTTGGTCAGCAGAGAATTGATGTATTCGGTCGAGGGCTTGTCTTAAGAACATAAAAAATCCGAGTGTGCAGAAACACTCGGATTTTGACACCCTCTCAGGATCGTTCAACCGATCATTTTTTGCTTAACTGATCGGCATTAAGCATTAAGCTGGCTTTTTTAGTCAAGCGATCGGGCTGTTTCAATAAACAGCGATAAGATCGGTTATTTCACCACAGTCAGGGTTGGTTTCCCTTTTTTCGCCGGAGCGGTTGGGATCTCATCCTCTTCGGCTTGTGGCAACGTTTCCGGATCGTCGACGCTATCAACCGACACCAACGATGGCTCGTCATCGTCGATATTCAGTTCATCAAAGGCTCCCGATGGCATCTCTTCATCTTCTGGCGAGGCATACGCAGGCTCCATTTCAAACATGGTGCCGGCGCCGTTTTCGCGAGCATACAATGCCATCACGGCCGCCATCGGTACATTGACCTGTTGTGGCCGTCCGCCAAAGCGGGCATTGAAACTGACGAACTCGTTACCCAGTTCAAGGTTACCAACCGCGCGTGGCGCGATATTGAGAACGATTTGACCGTCTTTGACATAATCAAACGGCACCTGCACGCCCGGCAAGGTTGCATCAACAACCATGTGCGGAGTGAGCTCGTTATCGAGTAACCAATCATAAAAAGCACGCACCAAATAAGGGCGGCGTGGTGTCATCGAGAATTCTGATGTAGACATTATTGACCCGTTAGTCGCATTTCACGTTCAGCTTCTGTCAGTGAGGCGAGAAATGAATCACGCTCAAACAGACGCGTCATGTAGTCTTTGACTTCTTTAGAGCCTGGGCCTGCCAGCTCAATGCCCAGAACAGGCAAACGCCACAGCAGTGGTGCAAGATAGCAATCAACAAGGCTAAACTCTTCACTCAAGAAGTACGGGCTTTCCGCAAACACAGGCGCCAGTGCCAGTAGCTCTTCGCGCAGTTGTTTACGTGCCTTGTCGGCCTCATCAGCACTACCGTGGGTGATCTTTTCAAGCAAGGTATACCAGTTACGTTTGATGCGATACATCATCAAACGGCTTTGCGCACGCGCAACAGGGTAAACTGGCATCAATGGCGGGTGAGGGAAACGCTCATCCAAGTATTCCATGATGATGTCTGCGTTATACAACGCAAGTTCACGGTCCACCAAGGTCGGAACAGAGTTATAAGGATTCAGATCAACCAAGTCCTCAGGCAGATTGTTCGGATCTACCAACTCAATTTCTACACTGACACCTTTCTCTGCGAGGACGATGCGTACCTGATGACTATAGAGATCAGATGCGTCAGAGAATAACGTCATCACCGAGCGTTTATTGGCAGCAACAGCCATCAACCCCTCCAGGATGTTCAATATCAATAGAAAGCAATGGGGACAAAGCGTCCCCATTGCGGATTAGCAACACACTAGATTAACCGATCAGTGCACATCGCGCCAATATTCTTTCTTGAGTAGGTAACCCAAGATAAGGAATATCACGAAGAAGCCAATCACCCACCAACCTAGTTGCTGGCGCTCTAACTTTACAGGTTCGCCGGCATATTCAAGGAAGTTAACCAGATCGCGCACGGCATTGTCGTACTCGCCGGAGCTGAGCTCACCGTTGCCATCAGATTCTAGGCCAACGAACTCTTCAACCATTTTACCGTCAACCATACGTTGCTCGTAAACCTTACGCGGTGTSCCTTGTAGCTCTTCGAGCACGTGTGGCATGCCCACGTTAGGGAAGACCACGTTGTTCACGCCAAATGGACGAGAAGGGTCAACATAAAACGAGCGTAAATAGGTGTATAGCCAATCGACACCACGCACGCGCGCCACCAAGGTGAGGTCAGGTGCCGGAGCGCCAAAGTACTGACCGCCAGACTCTTGCGACATGGCGTTTTTCATCAAATCCCCGTACTTGGCGTTTTTATCGAAGATGAGGTTATCTTCCATCAAGTCTTTCGGGATGTTGAGATCTTCAGCCACTCGCTGATAGCGCTGATATTGCGTGGCGTGACAACCAAAGCAGTAGTTCATAAACAGCTTGGCACCACGTTGCAATGAGGCTTTGTCCGTTAAGTCGTTGTTGGCATCGTCCAAATGAACATTACCACCGGCGGCCATCGCCAAAGAGGGCAACAGCGCGCATAACATTACAATCCATTTTTTCATTTGAATGTCACCCTCTCTGGTAGCGGTTTTGTTGCTTCATTTTTGCTGTAGAAGAACAACAGCACGAAGAACATGAAGTAACAGAAGCTGAAGATCTGCGCCAGCAAGGTATAGGTTGGCGTCGCAGGCAACGCACCGAGAATGCCCAGAGCGATAAAGGCAATCACGAATTGCACAATGTTCGCCAAGTGCAACTTGCTGCGATAGCGGTATGAGCGCACGCGACAGCGGTCAAGCCATGGCAACAAGAACAGCACCACAATCGATGCACCCATGGCGATAACCCCAATCAGTTTGTCGGGAATCGCACGCAAAATCGCATAGAAAGGCGTGAAGTACCAAACAGGGGCAATGTGCTCAGGTGTCTTCAGCGGGTTCGCCGCTTCAAAGTTAGGTGGCTCAAGGAAATAGCCGCCCATTTCAGGGTTAAAGAAAATGACGTAGGCAAACAAGATGCCGAACACACCGATACCAATCAGATCTTTCACCGTCCCGTAAGGGTGGAAAGGGATCGAGTCGAGGATGTCATATTTCTTGGTGTAGTCAGGGTGGAACTTAAACTGTGACTGGTAATCGTCGCCCATCTTGCCTTTTGGCAGTTTGGTATCAATACCGTCTGGGTTGTTTGAGCCCACTTCGTGCAGTGCCAGTACGTGAAGCACAACAAGCAACAGCAACACAATCGGCAAAGCAATCACGTGCAGTGCAAAGAAGCGGTTCAGTGTTGCGCCAGAGACGACGTAGTCACCACGGATCCACAAGGTGAGGTCGTCACCGATAACCGGAATGGCACCAAACAGTGAAATAATAACCTGCGCGCCCCAATATGACATCTGACCCCAAGGCAGCAGATAGCCCATAAAGGCTTCAGCCATTAGCACCAAGAAAATCAACATACCGAACAGCCACAGCAGTTCACGAGGCTTTTGGTACGAGCCGTAAATTAACCCGCGGAACATGTGCAAGTACACCACCACGAAAAAGGCCGAGGCCCCGGTGGAGTGCATGTAGCGGAGCAGCCAGCCATATTCCACATCACGCATGATGTATTCAACCGACGCGAACGCGCCTTCTGCTGACGGCACATAGTTCATGGTTAGCCAAATCCCTGTTAGAATTTGGTTAACCAAAACAATCATGGCCAACACACCGAACATATACCAGAAGTTAAAGTTCTTCGGCATAGGGTATTCGGTCATGTGTTTACGGTACGCATTCATCGCTGGAATACGTTTTTCAACCCAGTTCAGGAAATTTTCCATTACGCATTCCCCTCATCTTGTCCCACGATTATGCGCTTGTCGTCCAAGAACATATAAGGCGGCACTACCAAGTTAAGTGGCGCTGGAACACTTTGGAATACGCGTCCGGCCATATCAAACTTGGAACCGTGGCACGGGCAGAAGAACCCGGCTTTCACCCCACTTACCTGCTCGCTAAAGCTGTCTGGCAAATAGGTCGGTGAACAACCAAGGTGGGTACAAATACCAACCGCAACAAAGATTTCTGGCTTAATAGAACGGGTTTGATTGGTTGCATACCCTGGCTGCTGAGGTTGCTCAGACGCGGGGTCACGAAGTCTGTCTTCAAACGTAGACAACTCTTCGAGTATTGCTTGGCTGCGACGGACCACCCATACAGGCTTTCCTCGCCATTCGACGCGGATCATCTGGCCGTCTTGCAGTTTACTGATATCGACTTCAACTGGCGCACCCGCGGCCTTTGCTTTGGCGCTTGGGTTCCAGGACTTAATAAAAGGCACGGCAACTGCTACGGCCCCTAAACCGCCAACAACTGACGTCGTCGCAGTCAGGAAACGGCGTCGGCCGGTATTCACTGGCGCATTGCTCATCCAACATTCTCCCATGTGCTCCCGCTTGGATTTTTATTGTGTCCTTTGCGTCCATGGAGCGTACGGCTAACTCAAAAACGAATATGTAATAACGGCTGACCGGGATCAGTTCGATTAAATCTTAGCTGCTATTACGTCGGCTAGATGATAGAGAAAACCCTACTTTTTGACAAGATAAAGCTACCTTTTTGTAACAAATGTGAGCGGTGTGCACAGAATTAAGGAAAGGGTAATGGAAATGTTGGAAAATGCGTGCTTATACGCTGTTTTGAAAGGAAATATATTTGTAAGCCGTTTGGTGCAAACATAAAAAAAGCCCGGTGTAACCACCAGGCTTTTTGAGGCAAATATTGCTCGGGCGTAAATTAACGCTTCGAGAATTGTGGGCGACGACGTGCTTTGCGCAGACCCACTTTTTTACGCTCAACTTTACGCGCGTCACGAGTCACGAAGCCAGCTGCACGTAGTGCAGGACGTAGAGACTCATCATATTCCATCAGTGCACGAGTGATACCGTGACGGATAGCGCCCGCTTGACCAGAGATACCACCACCAGAAACGGTGATGTACAGGTCTAGCTTGTCGATCATCTCAACCAACTCTAGTGGCTGACGAACAACCATGCGAGCAGTTTCGCGACCAAAGTAAGTGTCCAAAGAACGCTTGTTGATCTCGATGTTACCGCTGCCCGGCTTGATGAATACACGAGCTGCGGAGCTTTTGCGACGACCAGTGCCGTAGTATTGTTCTGCCATTGCTATATTCCTCTTAGATGTCTAGTACTTGCGGTTGTTGTGCCGCGTGCTTGTGCTCAGAACCCGCGTAAACTTTCAGTTTACGGTACATCGCACGACCTAGAGGACCGCGAGGCAGCATGCCTTTAACGGCTTTCTCAATAACCAGCTCAGGTTTTTGCGCGATCAGCTTCTCGAAGCTGATTGACTTAATGCCACCTACGTAGCCAGTGTGGCTGTAGTACATTTTGTCAGACGCTTTGCGGCCAGTTACAGTAACTTTCTCAGCGTTGATAACAACGATGTAGTCACCGGTGTCAACGTGAGGGGTGTATTCTGGTTTGTGCTTACCACGCAGACGAGATGCAATTTCAGTAGCCAGACGGCCCAGAGTTTTGCCTTCAGCGTCTACAACGTACCAGTCGCGTTTTACAGTTTCTGGTTTAGCAACGAAAGTTTTCATGCTAATGATTACCCGATTTAATAAGTTTCACTTAAGGAGCCGAAGCTCCCACTGTTAAGAGCCCATACAACACCCCTTCGAGTGGTGGTACCCTCGGCCTAAGCCTTTCAACAGTAACGGTGGGTTGCGGGATTATAGGGAAGAGTGGAGAAAAAATCACCTCTTTTTCAAAAAAAATCCCACCAAAATGCGCAACTGGTTATTGTTTAGCAACCGCCTGATGCGCAAAGCGCCAACAGGCGCGCGACAGCCTATGGTAAGTGCGCCAATGCAAGGTATTCGTGGCTTTGCATCTCGATAAGGCGCGACTGGCAACGTTCAAATTCGAACCGCAATCGCTCGCCTGCATAGAGGCTGTCCATCGGCACCGCCGCAGAAATGATCAGCTTAACGTTACGCTCGTAAAATTCATCCACTAAAGCAATAAAACGGCGGGCAGCATCTTCTTGATTAGCTTGAAGTTGCGGCATATCGGCTAGCAATACCGTGTGATACAAACGCGCCAATTCCATGTAATCGGTTTGACTACGTGCGGACTGACACAGCTCAGCAAAACTAAAATGCGCGACACCATCACCATTTTCAATGGTTGGCAGCGCGCGATGGTTCACTTCAATCACATCATCGCGCACCCCACCCTCGCCATTGAGCTTACGAAAGTAGTCGTCCATTTTGGCACGAGCACTGTCACCCAAGGGGTGATGAAAAATGTCTGCTTGAGTGAGGGTGCGCAGGCGATAATCCACCCCCGAGTCAACGTTTACCACCTCACAATGCTGATTGATTAAATCAATCGCGGGTAAAAACCGTTGTCGCTGCAGGCCGTTGCGATATAACTCGTCAGGCACAATGTTTGATGTGGCCACCAGCGTAATACCGCGCGCAAACAGGGCTTCCATTAAGGTGCCTAGGATCATCGCATCAGTAATATCAGAGACAAAAAATTCATCGAAACACAAAACGCGTGTCTCTTGGGCAAATTTATCCGCGATTTGCCAAAGCGGATCGACCTCGCCATCCAGCGCTTTTAACTCTTGATGCACCCGATGCATAAAGCGGTGAAAGTGCATGCGCATTTTGTTTTCAAACGGTAGCGCATGGAAAAAGGTATCCATCAAATAGGTTTTACCGCGTCCGACGCCGCCCCAAAAATAGAGCCCTTTGACCGGTGTAACCGGCTGGGGAGTCGATTTACGCCATGGTAGCCAAGCACGCTTGTCAGGCTTGGGCGCAACCACAGGTGTGTGCAGTAAGCGGTGGTAGAGCGCATCGAGTTTCTCAACGGCCATGCGCTGCGCGGGGTCTTCGATAAAATCGTTTTGGGTCAGATCGTTATTATAATGTTCGAGCGGCGTCATTCCTTGAAAGCCTCGTGTTATTCGCCTGCCTCGATAGTACCACGTCAGACGATTGCCATGTATAGTGAGCAGCAATCACCAACCTTCACCTTTCTCAATACAGTGCGCTAAAGTTGAAACAAGCAGACGCGTTTCGCTTGTCTTTTTAGGCGGGAAAATGGTATCTGTGGTTGGTCAACTTGTGACTACAAGGAGCAGTTATGGCCTGGATTAATAGCCTGATCTTTCTCATCATCGGCGTAGCGGTTGGCTTTTTGATAGCCCGCATGACTACGCGTGACCTCAAACAACAAAAAGATTTAAAAAGGGAGCTGGAAAAGTCACGTTACGAGCTGGAACAATATCGCCAAGAATTGGTCGATCATTTCGCCCAAAGTGCTGACCTGCTCGATACCATCTCGAAGGATTACAGCAAGCTATATCAGCATATGGCAAAAACGTCTTCCGATCTGATGCCTAATTTACCCGAGCAAGATAATCCTTTTGCGAAGCGCTTGGGCAAGATCACCGAGATTAAAGAAACCACTGACGGCGACCAACCGCCACGCGATTACTCTGACACTGGCTCAGGGCTATTGAAAGGGGAAGAAAAGTCGCGCGCGAGTTGATCAAGGATTGAACTTTTTAAGATAGGCCCCACTCTTATCCATACTCGGACAATCGGAGTGAGTCTATGATGAAAAAGTCTTTACTAGCGATTAGTGTTGCCGCGTTGACCCTTGGCGCGGCATTTTCTCCTCTTCCTAGCCATGCGGCACTTCCTCAAGCGGTGAGCGGTCAGACCATGCCTAGCTTGGCGCCAATGCTTGAGAAAGTTTCTCCTGCCGTGGTCAGTATCGCTGTCGAGGGTAATAAAGTTTCGAAACAACGTGTTCCCGAAGCGTTTCGTTTTTTCTTTGGCCCCAACATGCCTTCTGAGCAAGTCCAAGAGCGCCCATTCCGCGGCTTAGGCTCTGGCGTCATTATCGATGCCGACAAAGGCTACATTGTTACCAACCATCATGTGATTGATGACGCCGACCAAATCCGCGTTCAGCTGCAAGATGGCCGAGAATATGACGCACGCCTGATTGGCAGCGATGAGATGTCAGATATTGCCCTGCTGCAACTGGATGATGCTGCGAAAGACCTCACTGCAATTAAACTGGCTAACTCAGACGCACTGCGCGTCGGTGATTTTGCCGTCGCAATTGGTAACCCCTTTGGACTGGGGCAAACCGTTACCTCAGGGATTATCTCTGCGCTCGGACGCAGTGGTTTGAATTTAGAAAACTTTGAAAACTTTATTCAAACCGATGCCGCGATTAACAGCGGTAACTCCGGCGGCGCGTTGGTGAACCTTAATGGTGAGTTAATTGGTATCAACACCGCGATTTTAGGCCCCAATGGCGGTAACGTCGGGATTGGTTTTGCCATCCCAGCCAACATGGCAAAAAGCTTGGTCGACCAAATTCTCGAGTTTGGCTCGGTACGCCGCGGCATGCTGGGCGTGACCGGCCGTGAGCTGACCTCTGAGTTGGCAGATGCATTTGGCCTTGCCACCAAACATGGTGCGTTTGTCAGCCAAGTGATGCCGGACTCTGCCGCCGAAGAGGCTGGCTTAAAAGCCGGCGACATTATTGTTTCAGTCAACGGTAAGAGTATCCGTACCTTTGGCGAGCTACGCGCAAAAATCGCGACCTTAGGCGCAGGCAAAGACGTTGAGCTGGGTGTGATCAGAGATGGCGAAACCATCACGGCCAAAACCACGCTGAAAGAAGCGAGCCAAACGCAAGCCAAAGCCGATGACCTGCATAAGGCGTTAAAAGGGGCGGAGCTGAAAAACCATGATGGCGATCCTGCCGGTGTAGAAGTCTCCGCAGTCGCTGAAGGCTCTCTCGCGGCGCGATACGGGCTACGCGAAGGGGATGTGATTGTCGGGGTGAACCGACATAAAGTCGAAAACCTCGGTGATTTACGTAAGATTTTAGAAGATAAGCCTAATGTACTGGCTCTGAATATCGCCCGAGACAACGGCTCTTTGTATTTAGTGATCCGTTAATCCCGCCTTTGCATCACGCACAATGCCTGCCACTTGGCAGGCATTTTTTGTACAAAGCTCACCGCTTAGCATTTCCACAAACGATTGTTGCAATGCTATCCTCTAGCCTCGCAGTTGGCTTCGTTGAGGATAGCATCATTTATGCTGGCACTATTGGTTCGCTCCACGCTTATTGGCTTATTGACTGCCGCCCTAATTTTGGTTGCGGTGCCTGATCTACGCTCAGGCCTTTTTAGTGTTTCATCCTTACCCGATTTCGATGAGGTCCAGCAGCCCGAGCTTGTCTCGTTCAGTTATGCGGTCAAGCGTGCCTCTCCCGCAGTGGTGAATATTTATACCCGCAATTACGTTCGCGGCGACCGTTTGCAGCTCAATACCCAGGGACTTGGCTCGGGCGTGATCATGAGCGCCAAAGGCTATGTGGTCACCAATTACCATGTGGTCGCCAAAGCGGATCAGGTGATTGTTGCACTGCAAGACGGCCGTATTTTTACCGCGCAAATGGTCGGTAAAGATCAACGCACGGATCTGGCGGTACTGAAAATCCCAGCTGAAAACTTACCCGTAATCCCAGTCAACCAAGACTATCAACCGGCCGTTGGCGATACCGTTCTTGCGATTGGTAATCCGTATAACCTCGGGCAAACCACCACTTACGGCATTATCTCCGCCACGGGCCGCACTGGGATGAGCTTTTATGGCCGCCAAGACTTTCTGCAAACCGATGCCGCGATTAACCGAGGGAATTCCGGCGGCGCGTTGGTGAACAGCCGCGGTGAGCTGGTGGGGATCAACACCGCCTCGTTTCAGCAGGCAACCGATCTGGAAACCTACGGGATTTCCTTTGCTATTCCCTACCGCTTAACCGAAAAGATCATGAATAAATTGATTGCTGATGGGCGCGTTATCCGAGGCTACATTGGTATCGATGGTCGTGACGTCAATCCTGTAATGGCGCGCTTGCTTGATGCCGAGCAACAGCGCGGTGTCATGGTGGCGGACATGGATAAAGGCGGACCGGCAGAAAAGGCGGGAATTCAGCCGCAAGATTTGATCATTAAAATTAACGATAAACCAGTTAAAGGTGCCCGTGGGGCGATGGATATCGTCACCGATGCGCGTCCTGGCACAACACTTTCGATTACCCTTATTCGCGATGGTGAGAGTTTAACCCTGCCGGTGACGGTCGGGAACGAGCCAGACAGCGGCGAATAGTCGACAGCAACGCATCGTTAGCACACGCTGAAGCCTCACAAAGACAAAAACGCCAGCCCTATCAAGGCTGGCGTTTTTTCGTTAACCCATCTTACGTGACGCTTACTCGCCGTCAATACGCTCGATTTTCGCGCCCAGAGCTTGCAGTTTATCTTCGATACGCTCATAACCGCGATCGATATGATAAATACGATCCACCACGGTCTCGCCTTTGGCAATGCATCCGGCAATCACTAAGCTTGCCGAGGCACGCAGATCGGTGGCCATCACTTGCGCGCCACTGAGGCTATCGCAATCACCACACACCACGGTGTTTCCTTCTATTTCTGCGTGTGCGCCCATACGTTGCAGTTCAGGCACATGCATAAAGCGATTCTCGAAGATGGTTTCGGTAATAATCCCAGTACCTTTCGCCACCAAGTTCAGCAAGGTAAATTGCGCTTGCATGTCGGTTGGGAAACCCGGATGCGGCGCGGTACGCACATTCACCGCTTTCAGTTCGCGACCGGTCATATCCAGCTCGATAAAGTCATCGCCTGTGGTGACCTTAGCGCCAGCTTCTTCCAATTTATGAAGCACGGCTTCGAGTAAATCCGGAGAGGTATTGCGACAGACGATATGGCCGCCTGAAACCGCCGCAGCCACCAAAAAGGTACCGGTTTCAATCCGATCTGCAACCACCGCATGTACGCCGCCGCCAAGACGTTCAACCCCTTCAATTTCAATCCGGTCGGTGCCTGCGCCTTTGACTTTCGCCCCAAGGGTATTGAGGAATTTCGCCGTATCCACAATTTCTGGCTCGCGGGCGGCGTTTTCAATCACGGTGGTGCCTTCTGCCAAGGTGGCAGCACACATCACGGTGACGGTGGCACCCACGCTGACTTTATCCATCACAATGTGGGCGCCTTTTAGACGGCCATCGACGGTGGCACGCACATAGCCTTCATCGAGTGTGATGGTGGCGCCGAGCTGCTCTAAGCCGTTAATGTGCAAGTCCACCGGACGGGCACCAATCGCACATCCGCCGGGTAAAGACACTTCCCCTTTACCGAAACGTGCGACCAAGGGGCCGAGCGCCCAAATCGACGCACGCATGGTTTTAACCAAGTCATAGGGGGCACACAGTTCCGTGATATCGCTGGCATCGACATGGACAGAGCCATTGCGGCTGACTTTTGCCCCAAGGCGCGATAATAGCGCCATAGTGGTATCGATATCGCGGAGTTTAGGCACATTGGCGACTTCAACGGGCTCTTCAGCCAACAGTGAAGCAAATAAAATAGGGAGAGCTGCATTTYTCGCGCCGGAAATGGCTACGTCACCTTTAAGCGGGCCATTGCCCGTCACTCGAAACTTTTGCATCTGACCCTCTTACAACTGCATCAGCTTTTTATCGCGCGCCCACTCTGCTGGGGTCATCGCTTTAATGCTCACGGCATGAATATCGTTACGCGCAATGTGCTCCATCAGCGGGCCGTAGATGGTCTGCTGTTTTTTCACACGCGACATTCCGTCGAACATCTCTGCCACGGCGACCACTTCAAAGTGGCTCCCGTCGCCTTTCACGTGCAGCTCGTCTAGTGACAGAGCCGCGTCTAAAATGGCTTTAACTTCGCTCGCTTCCACGTTTAAACCCCTTCTTGATGCTCAGCATCGTCAAAAAATGCCTCGATGTTGCTTAGCGTCAACAACAGTTTGAGCTGCTCTGGCATGCCGCTGTAGCGCACGGCCTGACCTTTCTCTTTCAAGGCTTTATCCAAGTGCAACAACATGGCCATGCCGGCAGAGTCGACGCGAGATAGCCCGCTTAAATCCAGGCTAAGCGCCGAATCATTGGGTAGCCACTGGCTACGCTGGCGCCAAAAAGCGGGCACTGTGTCACGATCTAACCGTCCTGACAAGTGGTAATGCTGCCCGCCGCTTGTAGTTAACTCGACACTCATGACTCGCCCTGTTTCTGTTTATCCTCGCGACGAATCGGTTTTGCCGCCAGCTCTTTGAGCTGTTCAATCACAGAATCAATACCATCACGACGCAACGGCGCTTTCCACTCTGATTGTTTAGATTGGATCATACTCACCCCTTCCGCCGTTACGTCATAGGCTTGCCAATTTCCTGTCCGAGTATTTTTACGCAGGCTGAAATCAAGGCGAATCGGCGGACGCGAGGAATCGGTGATATCCACGCGCACTTTTACAATCTTGTCGTCATCACCGATGGCTTGGTCACGTTGCACGTTGACATCTTGGTTGTCGTACTCGAGCAGGATTTGTGCGTAGGAAGCAATCATGTATTCGGTGAATGCCTCGGTGAATGCATCGCGCTGTTCAGGGGTGGCTTGACGATAATGCTGCGCACCTAGCACCAACGACGCCGCATAGCGGGTGTGGATGTAGGGCAGTAGTTCGTCTTTGACCACGTCACGCAGCAAATCCGGATCGGCGCGGAACAAGGTGCGATCTTTACGCAGGCGAGTAAAGGTGTTGTCAGCCACTTGCTCAATCAACCGGTAGGGGTTGGTTTGGTCCACCGGCTCACTGGCATGCACAAACGAACTGACACTGGCGACAAACACGATCAGCGCTGATGACAGTGTGATCAAAACCTTCTTCATTCGATTACTCCTTATCGCCCACGCTATACAAGAACTGTCCAATCAAGTCCTCGAGTACCAACGCAGACTTGGTGTCTTCTAACTTACCGCCGTCTTCAAGGTAGCCAATGCCTAATGCTTCATCGACAAACCCGGGCGTAATACCAATGTACTGCTCACCGAGTAAGCCTGCGGTGTAAATCGATGCCGAGCTCGACTCAGGGAAATATCCCGCACTGCTGTTAATCTGTAGGGTGACTTTCGGCACATAGGTTTCTGCATCCAGCGAGATAGCGGTCACCTGACCCACGGTCACGCCCCCGACTTTGACCGGTGAGCGCACTTTCAGGCCACCAATATTGTCAAACTCTGCGGTTAAGGTGTAAGTATCCGCTCGTCCCCAACGTTGAACATCCGCCACTTGGAACGCCAGCACCAATAATGCTGCAATCCCTGCGATGACAAAGCAGCCTACCCAAAATTCTGTTTTTCGACTCTGTTGCATGATTAATTCCCAAACATGAGTGCAGTAAGGACAAAGTCAAGGCCGAGTACGGCCAATGAAGAGTGCACCACAGTGCGTGTGGTGGCACGGCTGATACCTTCCGAGGTCGGCGTGGCATCGTAACCGTTAAACAGGGCAATCCAAGTCACTGCGATAGCAAATACCACACTTTTGATCAGTGCGTTGCCAACGTCGTAGCCCAGATCGACCGATGCTTGCATCACAGACCAGAAACTACCGTGATCGATGCCTTTCCAGTCGACCCCGACGAGCTCGCCGCCCCAGATGCCCACCAGCATAAAGATCACCGCCAACAACGGCATCGCAATCACACCCGCCCAGAAGCGCGGCGCGATCACGCGGCGAAGCGGGTCAACCGCCATCATCTCTAAGCTGGATAGCTGCTCAGTGGCTTTCATCAGACCAATTTCCGCGGTCAGCGCTGAGCCCGCCCGTCCGGCAAACAGCAATGCCGTCACCACCGGGCCTAGTTCGCGTAACAGCGACAAGGCGACCATTTGTCCAAGGCTGGTTTCTGCACCAAAATCGGACAACACTAAATAGCCTTGTAAACTCAACACCATGCCAATGAATAGGCCTGATACGATGATGATCGCCAGTGAGCGAACGCCCACTGAGTAAAGCTGTTTAATCAAGAGCGGGAAGGTCTTGCTCGGCTGTGGTTTGCCCACCAGCGCGCCGGCCATCACAAAGGTTGCGCGCCCCATCGACTCAGCCACGCCCATCGCGCGGCGACCCACATCCGCAATCTGCGTTTTTATCACCGGTAAATCTCCTGCTCTAACTGACCCGCAGGATAGCGGAATGGTACAGGGCCATCTGCGTGCCCTTCGAGGAATTGTTTGACCCAAGGATCTTGATTATCACGCAGCGATTGTGGTGTGCCACTGGCGATGATCCGGCTGTCTGCCAACAGATAGACTTTGTCCGCGATGCTCATCACTTCAGGCACATCGTGGGATACCACCACGCAGGTCAGCCCCAAGGCTTGGTTAAGCTGGCGAATCAAGGTGACCAAGACCCCCATAGTAATTGGGTCCTGTCCCACAAACGGCTCATCAAACAAAATCAGTTCTGGGTCGAGGGCAATAGCACGCGCCAGTGCAGCACGGCGAGCCATCCCCCCAGAGAGATCACTGGGCATTAATGCAGCCGCCCCGCGCAGCCCTACCGCCTCGAGCTTCAGCATCACAATGGTATGAATGAGGGATTCATCCAACTGCGTGTGCTCACGCAAGGGAAAGGCCACATTGTCAAACACCGACATATCGGTGAACAAGGCGCCAGATTGAAACAACATGCTCATCCGTTGGCGCACATCGAATAAACGACGACGCCCTAAGGTGGGAATATTGTGGCCATCAAAAACAATGTCGCCGGCATCAGGCTTTAGCTGACCAGCAATTAAACGTAATAGGGTTGTTTTACCAATGCCAGATGGTCCCATGATGGCGGTCACCTGACCACGCGGCACCTGCAAATCAATATGATCGAAAATGCACCGGCTGCCCCGTGAGAATGTCATCCCGTTAATATCTATCAGGCTCTGTGCTGCCATTGCCGCATTCTCATGGTTAGATAGGATAAAAATTAAGTGGCTGATAATAAGGCGTCCCCTATGCTAACACAAGCAACGCCCGCTCCCTGCCTGATAGGACGTGATATAGCCCTGATAATGGCAGTATAGCCATTCACCCGCTCGGCGAGGAAGAATGGCCTATATGGACCGAAAAAGTGCCAACGAGTTCCCGTTCATGAATGAAAAGCGACTCATTCACGGCGATGGTACGGGCTTTTCGCTTCACATTTGCCACGTTAGCCGTCAGAATTGCACCTCATTTACACCAATTTAAAAACGCAAAGGACAGGTGTCATGGTAGAAGCGGTTGCCATACTTATTGTGGGATTAGTGTTACTGGTTTGGAGTGCTGACCGACTCGTGTTCGGCGCTGCCGCGATCGCGAAAAACTACGGCGTCTCTCCTCTTGTCATCGGCATGACGATTCTGGCCATGGGCTCTTCCGCGCCTGAAATGATGGTATCGGCCAATGCCGCGCTTGCAGATAAAACCGATACCGCGGTGGGGAATGTCTTAGGGTCAAACATTGCCAACATTGCCCTCATTCTTGGCTTTACCGCCCTGATTAAGCCTTTGTCGATTAGCTCTATCATTTTGCGCCGCGAACTACCATTAATGTTGGCGGTCACCTTGCTCGCCGGCGCTCTTTTGTGGAACAACCACCTCGGCTTTTTCGAAGGCGTGGGTCTGTTGGTCTTATTCGTGGTGTTTATCCTTGCCATGATCAAAATTGGCAAAGACTCAGGCGGGACCGATCCTATGCTGGCGGATCAGGAATCGGACATTCCGCAAGATGTCAGTAATCTAAAAGCGGTAATGTGGATTTTAATCGGTCTGCCTTTGCTATTGCTGTCATCCGATCAAGTGGTCGACTCGGCAGTCACCATTGCTCAATACTTTGGCATGAGCGACTTAGTGATTGGCTTGACCATCATTGCTATCGGCACCAGCCTGCCCGAACTCGCCGCATCGATTGCCGGCGTGATGAAAGGGGAAGACGATCTCGCTGTCGGCAATATTATCGGCTCGAACGTGTTTAATATCTTGGCAGTGATGGGGATCCCGGGCTTGCTTAACCCGTCACCGATCAGTGAATTTGCAATGGGGCGGGATTACTACATCATGCTGGTTCTCTCTGTGATGCTACTGGTCTTCGCATTGGGCAAATCACGCAGTATCAACCGCATTGAAGGGTCGATCTTTTTGATGTGTTATATCGCCTATCAAGGCTATCTCTTTGTTAACGCTGCCGCATAATGGACATGGTGATGAGTGAATTTGATTTTCGTCGCGCAGGGCTTGATGTGCTTACCATTGAGCAAGATGCGATTGCACAACTCAAAACGGCGATTGACGAGCATTTTGATGCCGCCTGTCGATTAATCTTAAACGCCACCGGCAAAGTGGTGGTAATGGGAATGGGCAAGTCGGGCCACATCGGCCGCAAGATTGCAGCCACCCTTGCAAGCACAGGAACGCCTGCGTTTTTCGTGCACCCAGGTGAGGCAAGTCATGGTGACCTTGGGATGATAAATCAAGGCGACGTGGTGTTAGCTATTTCCAACTCGGGCGAAGCCGGTGAAATTCTTACCTTACTGCCGGTGATTAAACGTCTCGGGATCCCGTTAGTCTGTATGACGGGCAACCCCGACTCGAGTATGGGGCAGCTTGCCAAAGTCCATCTCAATATTCACGTACCCAAAGAGGCGTGCCCCCTTAAGCTTGCGCCTACATCCAGTACCACGGCCACCTTGGTGATGGGCGATGCACTCGCCATGGCATTGATGCAAGCAAAAGGTTTTACCGCCGATGACTTTGCCCTCTCCCATCCGGGCGGCGCATTAGGACGCAAACTACTCTTACGTATTAGCGATCTGATGCATCAAGGCGAGCGTTTACCCGTGGTGCCAGACAGTGCCACCGTGCGCGATGCCTTGCTGGAAGTGTCCGAAAAAGGCCTAGGAATGACCGCCGTGGTCGATGCAGAGCAACAGTTGGCAGGCGTCTTTACCGATGGCGATCTGCGCCGCTTACTCGATCAACGCATTGATTTACACACCACCGCCATTGGCGAGGTGATGTCCGCCAATCCGATCACCATTGAACCGGAACTGCTGGCGGCAGAAGGACTCAAACTCATGGAGGAGCGTAAAATTAACGGGCTGCTGGTAGCGAAAAATGGCCAACTTCTTGGCGCCCTCAACATGCATGACCTTTTGAAAGCCGGAGTAATGTAATGTCCGCACCTGTGACTGACACCTTATATGGCCCTGTTGCCACAACCCTGTTCGAACGGGCGGCGACGATCCAGCTACTGATTTGCGATGTTGATGGCGTTTTCTCCGATGGTCGCGTGTATATGGGCAATCAAGGCGAGGAGCTGAAGGCCTTTCACACCCGTGATGGCTACGGCATAAAAGCCTTGATGAACGCTGGTATTGAGGTCGCAGTGATCACAGGTCGACAGTCTAAGATTGTCGAAAATAGAATGAACGCCTTAGGGGTCCGTCATGTCTATCAAGGACAAAGTGACAAGCTAGCTGCGTACGACGATCTTTGTCAGCAATGCAACGTTGACCCTAAGCACACCGCGTATATCGGTGATGACTTGATTGATTGGCCCGTCATGGCAAAAGTCGGCCTCGCGGTCTGTGTGGCAGACGGTCACCCGCTATTACAACAACGCGCTGATCTGGTGACCCAAATCCGTGGTGGGTTCGGCGCGGTCCGTGAAGTCTGCGATCTGATCCTCGAGGCACGAGGCGAGCTCGATCAGCACAAGGGCTTAAGCGTATGATGCAGCGGCTAAGCATGCTGGTGCTGATAGCACTGTGTGCCCTAACCGGCTATTATCTGCTTTCTCAACATGTCTGGGAGCGTGCAGTACAAGTGGAGCCGGACGCAGAAAAGCCTCTGTTTACCGGTGAACAAATTAAAACCGTGCAATACAACGCCGATGGGATACGCAGCTATACCGTTGACGCTGAGCACTTAGAGCACTACGCCAACATTGATGAAACCCACTTTAATGAGCCTGTCTTATGGACCTATAACAATGGTAAAGACGAAGAGTGGCGCATCAGTGCAAACTATGCGGTGCTGTCTGATAAGCACATATTGACGATGACAGGCAAAGTGCGAATTTTTAACTTGCTACCGAACGCGCAAATTCATTCGGTAGCCACCGAGACTGTGACGTTGGACCTCACCACGCGAGACTTTTGGTCCGACCGTCCCACCACCATCACTGGCGTTGGCTTTCAAACCGAAGGGCAACGCGTGAAAGGGAACTTCGGTAACCACCAGATGGAATTGTTAAACGATGTTAAAGGCCGATATGAAACGACCCCTCGTTAAAGCACTGGCAGGTGCCATGTTGCTGTTTTCGCACTACTCATTGGCATTGAGTAGCGACACAGAGCAGCCTATTTATATTCAATCTGAGAGCCAGCATTTGGACATGGCCACCAACACGGTGACCTTTACCCAAGATGTTGTGCTGACCCAAGGTAGCATTAAAATTCTGGCCGACAAGCTGGTCGTGATCCGCCCTCAAGGCCAAGAAGGCGATGAAACCATTGAAGCGTTCGGTAAACCCGCGACCTTCGAGCAGACCATGGATGATGGTAAAAAGCTGCACGGTGAAGCCTATAAGTTGCGCTACGAAGTGGGCAACGAGTTTTTGAAAATGTCGACTAATGCCATGCTGGAGCAAGCGGGTAATCAAGTCGAAGGCAATGTGATCACCTATCAAATTGATAAGCAGCAATTGGTCGCAGAAAGTGACAGCAATAAGCGTGTCACTACTATCTTGCAGCCGACCACCAAAAGCCCATCTGAGTCAGAATCGCAATAAGAGGCCCTATGGCAACGTTAAAAGCGGCCAATTTGGCGAAAAGTTATAAAGGACGAAAAGTCGTCGCCGATGTCAGTCTGGAAGTGAAGTCCGGCGAGATCGTCGGCCTACTCGGCCCAAATGGTGCAGGTAAAACCACATCGTTTTACATGATTGTCGGTCTTGTCGCTCGCGACGAAGGGGCAATTTTTATCGACGATCAAGACATTAGTATTCAGCCGATGCATAACCGTTCACGTCTTGGCATCGGTTATTTGCCGCAAGAGGCCTCGATTTTTCGCAAGCTCACCGTCTACGACAATTTGATGGCGGTACTGCAAACGCGAAAATCCCTCACCAAAGAGGAACGTCAAGACAAAGCCGAAGACTTGTTGGATGAATTTAATATTCAGCATATCCGCGATAGCCTTGGTATGGCGCTGTCAGGGGGCGAACGACGCCGTGTCGAAATTGCACGAGCCCTCGCCGCTAACCCGAAATTCATTTTGCTTGATGAGCCGTTTGCCGGCGTCGATCCGATCTCCGTGATCGACATTAAAAAGATCATCGAACACCTACGCGATCGTGGCTTAGGCGTGCTGATCACCGACCACAATGTTCGAGAAACCTTGAGTGTCTGTGAGCATGCTTACATTGTCAGCCAAGGACACTTGATTGCGCACGGCACCCCTGATGAAGTGCTGAATGACGAGCACGTCAAACGTGTCTATCTCGGTGATCAGTTCAAGCTATAGTGGACTCGCTCACGCTAAAATCTGCCAATCACGGCTATAGTTATCTATAGAGCGCTTGCCCTGCATCTCAGAGCAAGCGTTTTAATCTCATTGGTCGTTGTAAAAGGAAAGGTGTAACGCCCCTATGAAACCCACGCTTCAGCTCAAGCTTGGACAACAACTCGCAATGACACCGCAGCTACAGCAGGCTATTCGCCTGCTGCAGTTGTCGACGCTAGATTTGCAGCAAGAGATCCAAGAAGCGTTGGAAACCAACCCGCTGTTGGAACAGGACGAGGGTCAAGAGCAAGAGGCCGCGGAGCGTAATGATAACGACACCACGGAAACCGCCACTGCCAGCGCCGACACGTTAGAAACCTCAGACGCCTTCGAGAAAAACGAAATGCCCGACGAGTTGCCGGTGGATACCACTTGGGATGACGTCTATAGCGCGGGAACCGGCAGTACTGGCATTGCCTCGGGCGGCGATGAGCTTCCCGTGTATCAAGGTGAAACCACCGAAAGCCTTTACGACTACCTAAAATGGCAGCTCGACCTCACCCCCTTCTCAGAGACGGATCAAGCGATTGCCTTGGCGATCATCGATGCGGTGGACGATCAAGGCTATCTGTCGGTCACCACGGATGAGATCTTAGAAAGCTTGGGCAGTGATGAGATTGAGCTTGACGAAGTGGAAGCCGTACTGAAACGTGTTCAACACTTTGATCCATTGGGTGTGGCCTCTCGCTCGCTACAAGAGTGCTTATTGCTCCAATTAGCCACATACAACCCAGAAACACCCTGGCTGGGTGAGGCACGTACCGTGCTCACCCAACATATGGATTTGCTCGCCAACCGCGATTATCGTCAGCTGATGCGAGACACCCGTCTAAAAGAACCGGATCTTAAAGCCGTGATGCAACTGATCCATAGCCTTGAGCCACGTCCGGGTAACCTGATCGTGACCAACGAAGCGGAGTACGTGGTACCGGATGTCTCCGTGTTTAAGCATCACGGTAAATGGGTGGTACAAATCAACCCAGACAGCGTCCCCAAACTTAAGGTTAATGAGCAATACGCCGCTTATGGCCGTAACGGCTGTAGCCCCTCAGACAGCCAGTTTATTCGCTCCCATTTGCAAGAAGCCAAGTGGCTGATTAAAAGCCTCGAAAGTCGCAATGAGACCTTATTAAAGGTGGCCCGCTGTATTGTCGAACATCAACAAGATTTCTTTGAGTATGGCGAAGAAGCCATGAAGCCCATGGTGCTTAACGATATCGCCATGGACGTCGACATGCACGAGTCGACCATCTCTCGTGTGACCACCCAAAAATTTATGCATACGCCACGCGGTATTTTTGAGTTGAAGTACTTCTTCTCAAGCCACGTGAGCACGGACAATGGCGGCGAATGCTCTTCGACAGCCATTCGTGCCCTGATCAAAAAGTTGGTGGCAGCGGAGCCTGCCAACAAGCCCCTCAGTGATAGCAAAATTGCCGCCTTGTTAGCTGAGCAAGGCATCAAAGTTGCACGACGGACCATCGCTAAGTATCGGGAGTCGCTCGGTATTGCGCCGTCAAACCAGCGCAAGCGCCTGCTTTAGGCGCCTCAACAGAAGGAAGATGTGTATGCAAATCAACCTGACCGGACATCATGTCGAAATCACGCCACCAATACGCGAGTATGTGGATACAAAGTTTGCTAAACTCGAGCGCTTTTTCGAGCACATTAATAATGTCCACGTTGTGTTGACGGTCCAAAAGCTCGACCAAATCGCTGAAGCGACGCTCCATGTCAACAATGGAGAGATTCATGCTAAAGCGCAGTCGCAAGATATGTATGCGGCCATTGATGGGTTGACCGACAAGTTGGTCAAGCAATTGAGTAAACATAAAGAGAAGCTCAAACAGCATTAAGCTATGGAACTTAAAGACGTACTAACAGTGGACTGCACGCGCAGTGCCGTCCACTGTTCCAGCAAGAAACGCGCCCTTGAAATCATTAGCCAAGTGGCAGCAGACAAGTTGGGGATCAACGCGCAACAATTGTTTGAATGCATGCTAAGTCGTGAAAAGCTGGGCACCACAGGTATCGGCTCAGGGATTGCCATTCCACACGGCCGCATCACGGACAGTGACCATGCTATTGGCGTGCTGTTGCAATGTGCAGAGCCGATTGAGTTCGACGCTATCGACAAACGCCCCGTTGATTTGCTCTTCGCGCTACTCGTCCCGGACGAACAGTGCAAATACCACCTCCAAACCCTCTCGGCCATCGCCGAAAAGCTCAATGATAAACAGCTATGCCGACAGCTTCGCAATGCAGACTCGGACCAAGAGCTGTACAATATCATGACTCAATAACGAGTAAGGGCTGACGGGAGTCTATTATGATGCTTAAAATTGTCAGTGGCCGTTCGGGGTCAGGCAAATCTGTGGCGTTGCGGGTACTCGAAGATCTCGGGTATTACTGCGTTGATAACCTCCCTGTGAACCTGTTGCGCGACTTCGTTACTTCGCAAGAAGATGCCGAGGCCAAAATTGCGGTCAGCTTGGACATTCGTAACCTGCCTAACGCAAATGAGCCTATTGCTGACACCCTCGCCGCGTTACGGGAAGTGTGCGATGTCACCTTGTATTACTTGGATGCAGATGACAAGGATCTGATTAAGCGCTTTAGTGAAACACGCCGCTTGCATCCCCTGTCGCGCCAAAACCTGTCTCTTGAACAAGCGATTCAAGCCGAAAAGCAACAAATGGCGCCCATCAAGGAACACGCCGACCGCGTGATTAATACCACGGGGCTGTCGATTCACGACTTGAGCGAGTCGGTACGCTCACTGGTATTGGGCCGCGCCAGTGGCGATTTGGTGATGGTGTTTGAATCGTTCGGTTTTAAGCATGGCTTACCCGCCGATGCCGACTATGTGTTTGATGTTCGCTTTTTGCCCAACCCGCATTGGGAGCCCACCCTGCGCCCTCATACCGGCTTAGAAAAGCCCGTACGCATGTTCCTTGCCGCGCAACCCGATGTCGCGATGGTGATTGCACAAATCAAAGGCTTTCTTGAGTCTTGGCTGCCCGCATTGAAAAACAATAATCGCAGTTATGTTACCGTCGCAATTGGATGTACGGGGGGTAAACATCGCTCTGTGTATATTGCCCAATATCTGTCTGACTACTTCACGGAGCTCGGCGAAAAAGTGCAGATTCGTCACCGCACCTTGGAGCAATCGTCATGACCACCCTGCACACGGATGTGTGTGTGCGTAACCGACTGGGCTTACATGCGCGCGCCGCTATGAAGCTGGTTGAGCTGCTCCAAGCCTACGACGCCACCATTGAGTTGCAAAGTGGCGATAAGCGCGCCACGGCCGATAGCGTGATGGCGATGCTGATGCTGGAATCGGCTCAAGGACAAACCATCACCCTCACCGCGACGGGTCCACAGGCCGAACCAGCTTTAAACGCGGTAAAAGCGCTGTTCGATGCCGGATTTGACGAAGAAAGTTAACCGCCCACTGCGCTGACCAGCACGCAATTCCTTTCTTATACTGACACGCAACCCATTTGTCATGCGACAGACTCCCCTGATTGCGTTAGAATTTCAGACATTGCAATGGGGGATGTTGCCTATGGCAGAAACGACAGAACAAGAACAAAGCAATCAAACCCACCAACGGCTACAAGAAGTTAGCCAACTGCTGGAACAAGGCATGTTTGTCCGCGTCCGCCGCATGTTGGAAGACATGGAGCCGGAAGACATCGCCCACCTTCTTGAGGCCTCGCCGCCCAAAGGCCGTTTAGTTCTCTGGCAACTGACGGATCCCGAAGACCAAGGTGAAATCCTCGATGAGCTGTCTGAGGATGTGAAAGACGGCATCATGGTGCGTATGGCGCCAGAGCAACTTGCCGCTGCCACCGAGGGGATGGAAACCGACGACGTTGCTTATCTGCTGCGTAGTTTGCCTCAAGACGTTTCACAAGATGTACTGGCAGAGATGGACGCACAAGACCGTGCGCGCATCCAGCAAGCGCTCTCCTACCCGGAAGACTCTGCGGGCGGGATGATGAACACCGACGTGGTCACCATTCGAGGCGACGTCACTGTCGATGTGGTACTGCGTTATCTACGCATGAGAGGCGAGCTACCCGATACCACTGATGCGCTTTATGTGATTGACCCGAATGGCCGACTGATTGGCAATTTACCTATTGCCGCCTTGTTGGTTAACCAGCCGGACACGGAAGTGGTCGACATCATGGACGATCCGGATGAAGCCATTAGCGTGACCATGGACGATGGCGATGTGGCGAGCCTTTTTGAGCGTCGTAACTGGGTTTCAGCCCCAGTCGTCGACCAACAGAATCACCTTGTCGGCCGTATTACCATCGACGATGTGGTCGATATTATTCGTGAAGATGCCGAGCACTCGATGATGGGCTTGGCCGGTCTCGACGATGAGGAAGACACCTTTGCCCCCGCCTTTAAAAGTGCGCGTCGTCGCAGTATCTGGCTAGGGATCAATGTGCTCGCGGCACTGACCGCAGCCTCAGTGTCGAACATGTTTGAAGGCACGCTTGATAAGATGGCTGCGATTGCGGTGTTGATGACCATCGTCCCCTCGATGGGCGGTGTAGCAGGGAATCAAACCGTTGCCTTGGTCATTCGCGGGTTAGCCGTGGGTCACATTGGTGACTCCAACACACGCTGGCTGCTGGCCAAAGAAGCCACCGTTGGACTTATCAATGGCTTGGTGTGGTCAATGATTATTGGCGGCGTCGTGGTGCTATGGAAAGGGAATCTTGAGCTTGGGCTGATCATTGCCGGTGCGATGATGATGAATTTATTTATCGCTGGGATTGCCGGGGTCGCCATCCCGACCCTGTTAAAAAAATACAATATTGATCCGGCACTGGCCGGAGGCATGGCACTGACCACCGTCACTGACGTGGTTGGACTCCTTGCCTTTCTTGGCCTCGCTACCTTGTTTATTACCTAATCTGACCGCGATTAAAAAAGGCGAGCCATTGGCTTAATGCATGTGAATTAAGCTGAGTTGCGTCTTTTAGAAGGCCTAGTCGCATAGCGATTGGGCCTTTTCTTTACTGCTCTTGGGTATGTCCTCTCTCGCCTCTCTGGAAGTACAAAGCTCTCTGCCATGTCGAGGATATATCGGAGCACTTCTGGGTACCTTCCAGGTGCGACAGCCGGGAGCACCTGCAACTGAC
>NZ_MUFP01000031.1 GCF_001996165.1 Salinivibrio proteolyticus
CTCGGTGCCATCAGAGGCTGTCAGGGTGATGGTGTCCGTCACCTCATCACCGGCATCCAAGTTCTGCACGGCAGATTGATCGAGGGTGTACGTCCAAGCACCATCTACTAGCTCCAACGAGCCGTAAGTGCCTGCCTGTGTGACGTCGGCAAAGGTTGGCGCATCGTCACCATCAATGTCACTAATGGCAATGGTGCCGGTGGCAGTTACTGCGGTATCGCCGACGTCACCTTCGGTGACTGAACCAGTAAAGTTACCGGTGACTTCAGGGGCATCATCGGTACCGGTAATGGTGATGACAATATCTTGTTCGGTGCCATCAGAGGCAGTGAGGGTAATGGTATCAGTGACTTGATCGCCGGCATCTAAATCTAGCACCGCAGACTGATCAAGGGTGTAGGTCCAACTGCCATTGACCAGCTCGAGCGAACCGTAAGTGCTGGTTTCTGTGGTGTCCGAAAAGGTTGGGTTATCGTCGTCATCAACATCACTGATCGCAAGGGTACCCGTGGCAGTGACAGGTGCATCGCCTACGTCGCCTTCGGTGACTGAACCCACAAACTCACCAGAGACTTCAGGTAAGTCGTCGGTGCCGGTAATAGTGATAACGATATCTTGTTCGGTACCATCGGATGCAGTAAGCGTGATGGTGTCGCTGATCTGATCACCGGCATCTAAATTCTGTACTGAGCTCTGATTTAGCGTGTAGGTCCAACTGCCGTTCACCAGTTCTAGCGAGCCATAGGTGCCTGCCTGTGTGACATCGGAAAAGATCGGTGTATCGTCGTCATCGACATCATTGATCGCAATGGTGCCGGTGGCAGTGACGGGTGCATCACCTTCGTTGCCTTCGGTCACTGAGCCAACAAACTCACCGGTTACTTCAGGCGCATCTTCGCTACCAGTAATAGTGATAACAATATCTTGCTCGGTACCATCAGAGGCAGTCAGGGTGATGGTGTCGCTGATCTGATCGCCGGCATCTAAATTCTGTACTGAGCCCTGATTTAGCGTGTAAGTCCAATTGCCGTTCACTAGGTCGAGTGAGCCATAGGTGCCTGCCTGTGTGACATCGGAAAAGATCGGTGTATCGCCATCGTCGACATCAGTGATTGCAATCGTACCCGTCGCAGTGACAGGCGCATCGCCTTCGTCACCTTCGGTGACCGAGCCGGTAAAGCTACCGGTGACTTCAGGTAAGTCGTCGGTGCCGGTAATGGTGATGACGATATCTTGTTGTGTGTTATCGCTTGCGGTGAGGGTGATGGTATCCGTCACTTGATCACCGGCATTTAAACTCTGCACGGCAGACTGGTCGAGCGTATATGTCCAATTACCGTTAACTAGCTGGAGCGAACCGTAAGTGCCGGTTTCTGTGGTGTCCGCAAAGGTTGGGTTATCGTCACTATCGACATCACTGATCGCGATGGTGCCGGTGGCAGTGACAGGCGCATCGCCTTCATTGCCTTCTGTGACGGAACCAACAAAGCTACCGCTTACTTCAGGGGCATCGTTCGTCCCCGTAATAGTGATAACAATATCTTGCTCAGTACCATCAGAGGCAGTCAGGGTGATGGTGTCGCTGATCTGATCGCCGTCATCTAAATTCTGTACTGAGCCCTGATTTAGCGTGTAAGTCCAATTGCCGTTGACCAGTTCTAGCGAGCCATAGGTACCTGCCTGTGTGACATCGGCAAAGGTTGGATTATCGCCGTCATCCACATCACTGATCGCAAGGGTGCCGGTGACAGTGACAGGCGCATCGCCTTCGTCACCTTCGGTGACCGAGCCGGTAAAGTTACCGGTTACTTCAGGCGCATCGTCGGTCCCCGTGATGGTGATGACAATATCTTGTTGTGTGTTATCGCTTGCGGTGAGTGTGATGGTGTCCGTCACCTCATCACCGGCATCCAAGTTCTGCACGGCAGATTGATCGAGGGTGTACGTCCAAGCACCATCTACTAGTTCCAGCGAGCCATAAGTCCCCGCTTCTGTAGTATTCGCAAAGGTCGGATTGTCATCGCCATCGACATCACTGATCGCAATGGTACCGGTTGCAGTGACCGCATCGCCTTCGTTGCCTTCGGTGACCGAGCCGGTAAAGTTACCGGTGACCTCAGGGTCGTCATCGGTACCGGTAATAGTGATCACGATGGCTTGTTCAGTACCATCGATTGCCGTGAGGGTAATGGTATCCGTCACCTGATCGCCGTCATCTAAATTCTGTACTGAGCCCTGATTTAGCGTGTAAGTCCAATTGCCGTTGACCAGTTCTAGCGAGCCATAGGTACCTGCCTGTGTGACATCGGCAAAGGTTGGATTATCGCCGTCATCCACATCACTGATCGCAAGGGTGCCGGTGGCAGTGACAGGCGCATCGCCCACGTTGCCCTCGGTGACGGAACCCACAAACTCACCGGTGACTTCAGGCGCATCATCCGTCCCGGTAATAGTGATAACAATATCTTGCTGTGTGCCATCAGAGGCAGTCAGAGTGATGGTATCGGTGACCTGATCGCCGGCATCTAAATCCTGCACCGCAGACTGATCGAGCGTATACGTCCAGTTGCCATTGATCAGTTCCAGCGAGCCATAAGTACCGCTCTCTGTGGCATTCGCAAAGGTTGGATTATCGTCGTTATCCACCTCACTCATCGANGAGCCATAGGTGCCTGCCTGTGTGACATCGGCAAAGGTTGGATTATCGCCGTCATCCACATCACTGATCGCAAGGGTGCCGGTGGCAGTGACAGGCGCATCGCCCACGTTGCCCTCGGTGACGGAACCCACAAACTCACCGGTGACTTCAGGCGCATCATCCGTCCCGGTAATAGTGATAACAATATCTTGCTGTGTGCCATCAGAGGCAGTCAGAGTGATGGTATCGGTGACCTGATCGCCGGCATCTAAATCCTGCACCGCAGACTGATCGAGCGTATACGTCCAGTTGCCATTGATCAGTTCCAGCGAGCCATAAGTACCGCTCTCTGTGGCATTCGCAAAGGTTGGATTATCGTCGCTATCGACATCACTGATCGCAATGGTGCCGGTGGCAGTGACCGCTGCATCGCCCACGTTGCCTTCGGTGACCGAGCCGGTAAAGCTACCAGTGACCTCAGGCGCATCGTCGGTCCCCGTAATGGTGATAACAATATCTTGCTGGGTGCCATCAGAGGCGGTGAGGGTAATGGTATCGGTGACTTGGTCTCCGGCATCTAGGTTCTGCACTGCAGATTGATCAAGGGTGTAAGTCCAGTTGCCGTTCACCAGTTCGAGCGACCCATAAGCACCAGTCTCAGTGGTATTGGCAAAGGTCGGTGTATCGTCGTCATCGACATCATTGATCGCAATGGTTCCGGTCGCAGTGACAGGTGCATCACCTTCGTTGCCTTCGGTGACCGAGCCGGTGAAGTTACCGGTGACTTCAGGGGCGTCGTCCGTCCCTGTAATGGTGATCACAATGGCTTGCTCTGTGCCATCAGACGCTGTCAGGGTGATGGTATCGGTGACCTGATCGCCGGCATCTAAGCTCTGCACCGCAGACTGATCAAGGGTGTAAGTCCAATTACCGTTCACCAGCTCCAGCGAACCATAGGTGCCTGCCTGTGTGACATCGGCAAAGGTCGGATTGTCATCGCTATCCACATCACTGATCGCAATAGTACCCGTGGCAGTGACAGGTGCATCATCTTCGTTGCCCTCGGTCACTGAGCCAACGAATTGGCCACTCGCTTCAGGGGCATCATCCGTTCCCGTAATAGTGATCACGATGGCTTGTTCAGTACCATCAGAGGCTGTCAGGGTAATGGTATCCGTCACCTGATCACCGGCATCTAAATTCTGCACGGCAGATTGATCGAGGGTGTACGTCCAAGCACCATCTACTAGTTCCAGAGAGCCATAAGTCCCCGCTTCTGTAGTATTCGCAAAGGTCGGATTGTCATCGCCATCCACATCATTAAGGGCGATCGTGCCGGTGGCAGTGACAGGCGCATCACCTTCGTTGCCTTCGGTCACTGAGCCGGTAAAGTTGCCGGTGACCTCAGGGGCGTCGTCCGTCCCTGTAATCGTGATAACAATATCTTGCTCAGTGCCATCAGAGGCAGTCAGCGTGATGGTGTCGCTGATCTGATCACCGGCATCTAAATCTTGCACCGCAGACTGATCGAGGGTGTAGGTCCAGTTCTCACCGACCAGTTCTAGCGAACCATAGGTGCCGGTCTCTGTGGTATCGGCAAAGGTTGGCGCGTCGTCGTTATCGACATCACTGATCGCAAGGGTGCCGGTGGCAGTGACAGGTGCATCACCTTCATTACCTTCGGTGACTGAGCCAACAAACTCACCACTCACTTCTGGCGCATCGTCGGTGCCGGTAATAGTGATTACGATATCTTGTTCGGTACCATCAGAGGCAGTCAGGGTAATGGTGTCGGTGACTTGATCACCGGCATCTAAATCTTGCACCGCAGACTGATTAAGGGTGTACGTCCAATTACCGTTAACTAGCTGGAGCGAACCATAGGTTCCTGCTTCAGTGGTATTGGCAAAGGTGGGCGCGTCGTCACTATCGACATCACTGATCGCAAGGGTGCCCGTCGCAGTGACAGGCGCATCGCCCGCGTCACCTTCGGTCACCGAGCCGGTAAAGCTACCAGTGACCTCAGGTAGGTCATCGGTGCCGGTAATAGTGATAACAATATTTTGCTCGGTGCCATCAGAGGCTGTCAGGGTGATGGTGTCCGTCACCTCATCACCGGCATCCAAGTTCTGCACGGCAGATTGATCGAGGGTGTACGTCCAAGCACCATCNCCATCACTGATCGCAAGGGTGCCCGTCGCAGTGACAGGCGCATCGCCCGCGTCACCTTCGGTCACCGAGCCGGTAAAGCTACCAGTGACCTCAGGTAGGTCATCGGTGCCGGTAATAGTGATAACAATATTTTGCTCGGTGCCATCAGAGGCTGTCAGGGTGATGGTGTCCGTCACCTCATCACCGGCATCCAAGTTCTGCACGGCAGATTGATCGAGGGTGTACGTCCAAGCACCATCTACTAGCTCCAACGAGCCGTAAGTGCCTGCCTGTGTGACGTCGGCAAAGGTTGGCGCATCGTCACCATCAATGTCACTAATGGCAATGGTGCCACTTGCAGTGACCGCGGCATCGCCCACGTTGCCTTCGGTGACTGAACCAGTAAAGTTACCGGTGACTTCAGGGGCATCATCCGTCCCTGTAATAGTGATGACAATATCTTGCTCTGTGCCATCAGAGGCAGTCAGGGTAATGGTGTCGGTGACTTGATCACCGGCATCTAAATTCTGCACCGCAGACTGATCAAGGGTGTAGGTCCAACTGCCATTGACCAGCTCGAGCGAGCCATAGGTGCCCTCTTCAGTGGTATTGGCGAAAGTGGGTGCATCGTCACCATCGATATCACTGATTGCAATCGTACCCGTCGCAGTAACAGGCGCATCGCCTTCATTGCCTTCGGTGACTGAACCAACAAACTCACCACTCACTTCTGGCGCATCGTCGGTCCCCGTAATGGTGATGACAATATCTTGTTGCGTGTTATCGCTTGCAGTGAGGGTGATGGTGTCGGTCACCTGATCGCCGGCATCTAAATCCTGCACGGCAGACTGATCGAGGGTGTAGGTCCAAGCACCATCTACTAGCTCCAACGAGCCGTAAGTGCCTGCCTGTGTGATGTCAGCAAACGTCGGCGCGTCGTCACTATCGACATCACTGATCGCGATGGTGCCCGTGGCAGTGACCGCATCACCTTCGTTGCCTTCGGTGACCGAGCCGGTAAAGTTACCGGTGACTTCAGGTAAGTCGTCGGTGCCTGTAATGGTGATGACGATATCTTGTTGTGTGTTATCGCTTGCGGTGAGGGTGATGGTATCGGTCACCTGATCGCCGGCGTCTAAACCCTGAACCGAGCCCTGATTTAGTGTATAGGTCCAGTTCTCACCGACCAGTTCTAGCGAACCGTAAGTGCCGCTCTCTGTGGTATCGGCAAAGGTTGGATTATCGTCGCCATCGACATCACTGATCGCAAGGGTGCCAGTGGCGGTGACAGGTGCATCGCCTACGTCGCCTTCGGTGACTGAGCCAACAAACTCACCGGTGACTTCAGGCGCATCTTCGCTACCAGTAATAGTGATCACGATGGCTTGTTCAGTGCCATCAGAGGCAGTGAGGGTGATAGTATCGGTGACCTGATCGCCGGCATCTAAATTCTGTACTGAGCTCTGATTTAGCGTGTAGGTCCAACTGCCGTTCACCAGTTCTAGCGAGCCATAGGTGCCTGCCTGTGTGACATCGGAAAAGATCGGTGTATCGTCGTCATCGACATCATTGATCGCAATGGTTCCGGTGGCAGTTACTGCGGTATCGCCCACGTCACCTTCGGTCACTGAGCCAACAAAGCTACCGCTTACTTCTGGCGCATCGTCGGTCCCCATAATGGTGATGACAATATCTTGTTGCGTGTTATCGCTTGCAGTGAGGATGATGGTATCCGTCACCTGATCGCCAGCATCCAAGTTCTGTACGGCAGATTGATTGAGCGTATATGTCCAATTGCCGTTGACCAGTTCTAGCGAGCCATAGGTACCCGCCTCAGTGGTATCGGCAAAGGTGGGGTTATCGYCGTCATCAATATCACTGATCGCAAGGGTGCCGGTGGCAGTCACGGCCGCATCACCTACGTCACCTTCGGTGACTGAACCAACAAATTCACCGGTGACTTCCGGCGCATCACCAGTACCGGTAATGGTGATAACAATATCTTGCTGTGTACCATCAGATGCAGTAAGCGTGATGGTATCGGTGACCTGATCGCCGGCATCTAAATTCTGCACCGCAGATTGATCAAGCATATACGTCCAGCTGCCATCGACCAGCTCGAGTGAACCATAACTACCCGTTTCTGTGGTATTGGCGAAGGTGGGCGTATCGTCGCCATCCACATCACTGATCGCTAGGGTGCCCGTGGCAGTGACAGGTGCATCGCCCACGTTGCCTTCGGTGACTGAGCCAACAAACTCACCACTCACTTCAGGCGCATCGTCGGTCCCCATAATGGTGATGACAATATCTTGTTGCGTGTTATCGCTTGCAGTGAGGGTGATGGTATCCGTCACCTGATCGCCAGCATCCAAGTTCTGTACGGCAGATTGATTGAGCGTATATGTCCAATTGCCGTTGACCAGTTCTAGCGAGCCATAGGTACCCGCCTCAGTGGTATCGGCAAAGGTGGGGTTATCGTCGTCATCAATATCACTGATCGCAAGGGTGCCGGTGGCAGTGACAGGCGCATCACCTTCGTTGCCTTCGGTGACTGAGCCGGTAAAGTTGCCGGTGACCTCAGGGGCGTCGTCCGTCCCTGTAATCGTGATGACAATATCTTGCTCTGTACCATCGGATGCAGTCAGCGTGATGGTGTCGCTGATCTGAACGCCGTCATCTAAATTCTGTACTGAGCCCTGATTTAGCGTGTAAGTCCAGTTGCCGTTCACCAGTTCGAGCGACCCATAAGTGCCCGCTTCAGTGGTATCGGCAAAAGTCGGATTGTCATCGCTATCAACATCACTGATCGCAATGGTGCCCGTAGCAGTGACAGGTGCATCACCTTCGTTGCCTTCGGTGACCGAGCCAACAAAGCTACCGCTTAGTTCAGGGGCATCATTCGTCCCCGTAATCGTGATAACAATATCTTGTTGTGTGTTATCGCTTGCGGTGAGGGTGATGGTATCCGTCACCTGATCGCCAGTATCTAAATCCTGCACGCTGGCTTGATTAAGGGTGTACGTCCAATTACCGTTAACTAGCTGGAGCGAACCATAGGTTCCTGCTTCAGTGGTATTGGCAAAGGTGGGCGTATCGTCGCCGTCGATATCAGTGATTGTAATCGTACCCGTCGCAGTGACAGGTGCATCACCTTCGTTGCCTTCGGTGACTGAGCCAACAAACTCACCGGTGACTTCAGGCGCATCGTCGGCCCCCGTAATGGTGATAACAATATCTTGCTCGGTGCCATCAGAGGCTGTCAGGGTAATGGTATCGGTGATCTGATCGCCGGCATCTAAACTCTGCACCGCAGATTGATCAAGGGTGTAAGTCCAGTTGCCGTTCACCAGCTCTAGTGAGCCATAGGTGCCGGTCTCTGTGGTATCGGCAAAGGTTGGACTATCGCCGTCATCCACATCACTGATCGCAAGGGTGCCGGTGGCAGTGACAGGTGCATCACCTTCGTTGCCTTCGGTCACTGAGCCAACAAACTCACCACTCACTTCTGGTGCATCGTCGGTCCCCGTAATGGTGATAACAATATCTTGCTGGGTGCCATCAGAGGCAGTCAGGGTGATGGTGTCGGTCACCTGATCGCCGGCATCTAAGCTCTGCACCGCAGACTGATCAAGGGTGTAAGTCCAATTACCGTTCACCAGCTCCAGCGAACCATAGGTGCCTGCCTGTGTGACATCGGCAAAAGTCGGCGTATCGTCACCGTCGACATCACTGATCGCAATGGTGCCGGTTGCAGTGGCCGCATCGCCCACGTTGCCTTCGGTGACAGAACCAACAAACTCACCACTCACTTCTGGTGCATCGTCGGTCCCCGTAATGGTGATAACAATATCTTGCTCTGTGCCATCAGAGGCTGTCAGGGTAATGGTGTCGGTGACCTGATCGCCGGCATCTAAGCCTTGGATAACGCTACTGTTGTTATCCAGCGTATAAGTCCAAGTACCATTCATCAGTGATAACTCACCGTACTGACCGGACACATTGCCATCGGAAAAGCTCGGCGCATTGTTACCATCTGCATCCGAAATACTGAGAGATCCTGTTGCTTCTAAAATGCTGTCTTCGACCACATCACCAAGGGTTTGGCCGCTAATCAGAGGATCATCATTTGTACCTGTGATAGTTATCGCGATCACTTGGCTGCTGCCGTCTGATGCAGTCACAGTGAAGTTATCCGAAACCGCATCGCCCTCGCTAAGAGATTGCACAGCATCGCTATCTGCGGTGTAGGTCCAGTTGCCATTAGTGAAGACGAGCTCACCATACAGGCCGGATTGCGTGCTATCGATCCACGTTGGGCTATCGTCCGGGTCCGTGATCGACAAGGTACCGGAAACCGAGTCTCTGGTTATCAAACTTCCATCAGAGCCATCGATTTCACCCTCCGAGAGCGTGCCTGAGGTATCACCTGTGATGGATGCGGGATCGTCAATACGTTCCACAGCTGAGGTGAAGGTTTCAGAGGTGCTCGTTTCGCCGTCTGAGGCGGTGATTGTAAATGTCAGCGAGGCGATATCTAGTGCATCGTTATTGATTGCATCTACGCCTGCCTGAGTGAGAACAACATTATTACCCTGCAACTCGACATAGTTTTGTCCGCCATCAGTCAACGATAGAGTGAGGACATCGCCTTCTATATCCGTCGCCGTAACAGTGCCGACGGTATCGCCGGCCGCGACCGCATCCTCAGTGACCGATATGGCAGAGAATTGCAGCGTCGGAGCATCGTTGACGGGATTCACGGTGACCGTGATATCGGACGGGGTTTCTGCTTGGCCATCGGAAACAATGACGGTGAGATCAAGATCGCCATTGAAATTGGGCGGTGGTGTGATAACGATATTGCCAGACGCGTCTTCGTCGATTTCGACATCTGGATTACCACTGGTGATGGAAACAATAGTGAGAGTGTCCCCATCTGGATCGTTGATTTGCTGCAGTATTTGATTGGGCGTCAGCACTAATGGTTGGTCTTCATCTGTGCTGAAGGTCAACGACTCGGCGCTCGGCGCTTCATTGGTCTCTGCGGCGGGGAATACCGCGTCTGCGCTTGCCAATCTTAACGCCGTTAAAGCAAAAAGCTGTTCGTCGGTAATGCCACTTTCTGGGTCAGTGATACCTTCGGTCTGTAAGCCTGCAATGATCTCGCCAATACGGCCGTTCGCTTCAATGATTGCCATGGCCGTGATTGCAGAACCTGAAGCCGCCGCACCGGCTGCGGTGGCGGCATCTTCAATGGCATTGGGATCTTCACCGCGTTGGATGGCTTCAATGATTTCAAGCACATCCTCAGGTAAATCTTGTACCAGTGTATCGTCTTCACCTTCGCCGACAAGCAAGGCAGACAATGCAAGGTTTGCATCGACACCATTCTCAAGGCGTACAGAGGCAGGCTCGTTGCCTACCGCGGTGACGAGCTCTCCCGTCGAAACCGTTTGATTGGCCTCTATCTGACGTACTTGGCCATCAGGCTGAACGGCAGCAACCGTTCCTTGCGTCTCGGTGACTTGTGTCTCTGTCGCCATGCTGTCGGCTCCTTCGGTAACTGCATTGTGCCAACGCGTTGTTTTTGAATGAGTTACATTCTTTTGTCAACCTGTTAGGTGCAGTTTGGCGCATTATCGATACATATACCCTTTGTAAATATAGTTGATAGTTTGCAGATAAGTGCAACATTTGCGCGCTTGCCATAGTCGCGCATGGTAAAAAGCCCTTGTCATGACAAGGGCTGAATGGCGTTGGTTAAGTAGCGCGCGAACGTGAATGTGTCGTGGCGGAGCGCTGTTAGGTCCCGATCACGCCACCGTCGTCTTTGGTGATCATGATCACTGAAGAGCGGGGAATGGCATCACCACCAGCAGGAAAGTGAGCGCCTGGATGTTGCACGCCAACAAACATAGTGCGTGAGTCAGGGGTAAAGGTTAGTCCTGTGATCTCACACGATGTTGGCCCGGTAAGGAAGCGACGAATTTCCCCTGTTTGCGTGTCGGCACACAGCATTTGGTTATTGCCCATGCCAGCGAAGTCTCCCTCGTTGGAGTAATCACCGTCGGTTTGAATCCAAAGACGACCAGCACGATCAAAGCCGATACCATCTGGGCTGTTAAACATGTTGTCTTTGTTGATGTTATCGGTACCCGCCATTAACCCAGATTGCTTCTCAGGGTGGCCAGCCATCACGAAGATGTCCCACTCAAAGGTCGTCTGAGTATGATCGCCTTGGGTCGGCGCCCAGCGAATAATATGGCCATACGGGTTTTTGGTGCGTGGGTTGGCGGCATTTAATGGTTGGTTGTCTTTCACACCACGGTACTTGTTATTGGTGAGGGTACAAAAAACATGCTTGTTGTCGGCGTGCACGGCGACCCACTCTGGGCGATCCATGGTAGTGGCACCGACTTGTGTCGCGGCTTCGCGGGCAAAAATGAGCACGCTGGCTTGGTCAGGAAAACCGTTTTCAGGGGTTAGGCCATTTTTACCAAAAGTGAGCTCTAACCACTCCCCGTGGCCTTTTAGCTTATCGTCGCTGCCAGTAAATTTCGCGACATACAAGGTGCCATTTTCGAGCAAATCGCGATTGGCGCTACCTTTACTCGGATCGTATTTTCCCTCAGAGACAAATTTGTACAGGTGCTCGCCACGTTCATCGTCGCCCATATACACGACAATATGACCATCATCATTCACTGTTAGCGCGGCATTCTCGTGCTTAAAGCGGCCCAGCGCACTGCGCTTTTTCGGGGTCGAATTGGGGTCCATAGGATCAATTTCGACCACCCAGCCAAAACGATGGGGCTCATTGGGGTGTTTGGCGACATCAAAGCGCTCGTCGTGTTTATACCAGTCGTATCCCCAATCGGTATCGCTGATGCCGTAGCGTTGATAGGTTTTGCCTAAGGTCACGTTTTTTTCGCTGGCGAAATAGCCATTAAAGTTTTCTTCACAGGTCAGATAGGTGCCCCAAGGCGTTTCGCCGTTGGCACAATTATTAAAGGTGCCGAGGATCTTTTTACCCGACGGATCAGCCGCGGTTTTGAGCAGTGAATGGCCGGCGGCTGGGCCTGTCATTGCCATTTCTGTATAAGCGGTAATACGACGGTTTAAGCGACCTTGCGGGTTGATTGTCCAGCGACCATCGACTTTCTTGAGTTCAACCAAAGAGACGCCATGCGCCGCTTGCGATTTGCGCGCATCATCGGCTGAGATGTTTTTACCGCCGTGCGTAAATAGAAACTCATCGTTGATGTATTCATTATTGACCGCGAGCAGAGCGCGATCATTGGCGAGCGGGAAAAATGTCATGCCATCATTATTGTCACCAAACTGTTGTGCCTGGGCGCTGGCATCGTTTTGCTGCGAAAAGGCGGGGCCATTGGCAAAGATAGGATCGCCCCATGACACCAGCACCTCCGCTTTGTATCCTTCGGGCACAGTGACGGTGTCAGCCGTCGAGGTTGGGATTGCTTTAAAACCGAGTAACTCACTTTTACTCAAGCTGCCAGCCACAGCCTTTGCAACTGGATTAGCGGCGAAAAAAGCCACGGTACTTGCCGCGCCTGCGCCTTGTAAAAAGCGGCGACGGCTCACGGCGGCGTCAATAAAACGGTTGAATTCGGGTTCTGCATCCAGTGGACGCTGATCAATATGCTTGCTCACGACATGACTTCCTTTCTGTTCGTTATCGTATTTATGGGTTTAGTGATAGCGAGGCTCTGCGCCACCGGGCGCAAAGTTGGTCGAGAGTCTGGCGAGTCAATATGAAACCGCAGTGACTGTTGGGTGACAGTCTTGGGACACGAAAGTGGGCCGTTAACCCGATCACAGATTGGTTTGGATAAACGGTGTTTAGTGACGGCGTCACGTTATGACTGTCACGAAACGATCAGTGTTGATCAAAATAGTCTTTGCGTCGGATATATTTGTCCATGTAGTGATAAGCAATCGGACGGGTTAGCCAGCTGAACAAGACGCGTAGTACACGAATGACGGAAGGTGTGTCGGTGTAGATCTTGTTCTCATGTAGCCAAAGCAGGCGCCCGACATGCCAATACAGCATGGGAATACCGGGCAAAAATGTAATGATGTCGACATCACAACAAATACGGTAGGTTTTGGTGTGAAAAGGATAATATCGCTTAAAACGCCACATACCGGCAGCCGGTTGGCCAAAAGTGACGATGCGCTTGATTGCCTGTCCCATGGAGGGATAAAGCATTGCGGCGGCAATGACGGCCATTGCGCCTCCCGATGAGTGGCCAATAAAGGAGACCTTTTTGTTGGCTAGGAGCAGCGGCGCGAGTGCTGCCTCTAGCTTATCTAGCACTGTGTTTCCGGCCAGTGAACAGGTGTCGGCAGCTTGCGCCACATCGGCAAACTGGCTTGTGGTCATGGATTGATAGCGGCGCTTGTGCTGTTGCCACGGTAAGCTTTTTTGAGTGAGGAGATAATGAAACCCCCAGTGCACAAAGCACCTAACATTGCCCATTCGTATTTGCTTAGGTCCACACGCGCAATTAACCAGCCAGTCCCACGCGGTTTGTGAGCCGCGAAATACCACCACCACGTCGTCATCATCGCGCCAGAGCACGCGAATAATGCACCGTCCCCATCGATCATAGATATCCCGTCGTCCATTTGGGCTAAATCCATAATGGGTATGATCAAAATAGCTAGGGTAGGACGCGCGGCATAAAATGGCATAACGCTCGTATTGATATCGCTTTAATCGTTTCACAGTCGCCCAATTAATTGCCTGTTTAGAACAAGGTTACGCAACTAAGGTGACGAAAAAACGAAACTATCGTAACGAATGGGGTGTGAGTGCGTCAGCGTGAACACACTGACGCAAGGCGCCAAGTTTAACTAGTCGTAGCTCGCGAGAAACGGCTCTAAATGGGTGTCGTAGGTCAGAGCCTGAATGGGGCCTCTATGCGTGAGGATCCACTCTGCGTTGGTGCAATTACCAATACCGATAACCACTTGAACGAGTAAACGCAGGTCTTTCAGCCAACGCTGGGTTTGCTCGTGGCTCCAGTCGTCACGGTATTGAGCCATGTGATACTCCACCCACCAGTAAGCGCCTCGAATAAAGGCTTTCATGACTGATTCTGCTGCCAAGATCTGCTCCGCACTACCCGAAAAATCAAAATCCGGAGAGATAGGATGGCCTTGTGTAAACGCGACATAGTTACGGCAGTGCCGAAACAATGCCAATTGCAAGCCTGCCGCAGAATCATAATGGGTTAAGGGCAAAGTTGTCACTGGAAGGTGTTTGACGGACTTACGGAATAGGGCGACAGTACGTTTCCCTGGCATCAAATGCTCAATCGCGTAAAACAGGTCCAGACTAATCAGTTGGTTACTCAAGGGGCTCCTTCGCGATATCTATCCATGTTGTTGGGCACAGTCAGAAAGCTGGTCGCTGTAAAAGCCAGCATCTTGAAGGACTACGAGTATACAACACCCGAGCGTGAAATGAAGTGGGAATACAGATAGATGGCGATAAACTCGTTACTCGAGCCCGTAGCTGGCTTTTAATGCATCGACATCCTCTTTGTTCTCAACCAAAAACCGATTAAATTCGGCAATCACCTCGGGATACTTGATGGTTGAAAGATGACGAGTGCCCTTGCTGTGTGGCAGAGTATCGTCAAATCGTACCGAGCCTTTTTGAAACCCCATCTGCTCGAGGTAAAATTGTGCAACGGCAACGTTTGCGTACCCGCCATCAACGCGACCGCTCACTACTTTCATCAACAGTGAGTCGTATTTGTAACTTTCATCGACCTGAATTTGACCGGCGCTAATCCGAGATTGGTAGGGATAAGGCGTAAACCCTGCCACAACACCTAGGTATTTAAGTTGGTTAAGAGACTGCCCATAGTTGTCATCAATCACCATAACGCCATCAATATAGTTGACGACAGGCTCGCTGTAGAAAATTTTCGACTTACGCTTGATTTCTGGGCTCCACTTTGGGCTATCGGGATATTTAAAATCGACGGCCCCGTCGACAAAACGATGATACAAGCGCTTTAAAGGAAGAGGCTTGTAGATAAAACGGTAATTTTGGGTTTTGGCAAACATATCGAGCAATTCCCGATTGAAGCCAGAGTAATTACGGTTTGCATAGGAAGAGTACGGATAATACTGCGAGAAGTTTTGCACGCCAATCACGTAGGTGGGATTCGCGTGTACAGGAAGTGTAGCGAGTATTGTCAGTAGTAAACACCATTGCCATTTCATTCTTACGTCACCGACTTGTTGCACTATCACTATTGTAGACCTTGGCTCCAGAAGTGTCTGTGGATGGCATCGTATTCGCGTGTATATCAAATTGTTAAATCCGAACAGCATCATCTTTCATTGCCTTAACAATCGATGTGTCGCCACCCAATGTAGATTCCATTGCTGTTGTTTAATGCGATCACAGCTCCTTTCCTCATTCTGAAAGTCTTTCTTGTCATCCTGTTATTTAACTACAGGTTGGCCCTGTTGGCGATCAATGTGTGTTATTCCTCTCGCTAACCCGCCTTTTATCTGAGTGTTATGCGTAATGTGTCACCGAACAATGATCGTCTAGAAACGGGCTCGGAGGCTGTTTTTGATCACCTAACTGACTGATCTGTCCTTAATGCTATAACTTTCAATTACTTCCAAATTGCCCACCAAGATCTGTCGAAAAAACATTCGGTTATTGGTCACATTTCACGCAAATAAAATTGAATGAACATTCGGTATGTTTTATTTTTTCAACTAGTCTTTCATTTTTTGATCAAATCACGATGAATAAGAACGAAATTGCTTCTCAGGCGATGCGGCAAAGAATTCTCTCGACGACCTTAGAAATTGTTGGAAATGAGGGGCTTGCAGCATTAACTGCAACAAAACTAGGTAAGAAGGCAGGGATCAGCAAAGGGGCGCTTTATCATCATTTTGACAATCTAGATGCGGTAAAACACGCTGCGGTAGATGAGCTGATTTCAATGTTCCTTGCGGTGGCAGAGCCCGCGAATTTTGATGATTTTGAGAGTTATCTCGAAGTGACGGGTGATACCTTGTATCTCACCATGAAATGCGAACCTTATGCGATGAAAGCTATGTACAGTTTCACCGCGCAAGCGTTATTTGACGATCAGTTCAGAGAGTCAATACAGCGTTTCTCTCAGCATGGACTCGCAGAGTACACTCGGGCGATAGATTACTTCTATCAAGGAAAAATTCCTCAGCACCAAATTGATACCGCAATCCGTGTTGTCGATGCCTTTTTTCTAGGGGTAGGCTTGCAAAGCTATTTGTTGCAGGGGGAAGATAAGTTCCGGCAAAACTGGGCGCTGTTCTCTCAAATGCTGCTTAAGCAACTTGGTGAGAAATAAGGCGCCTTTGCAAAGGCGCCTTGAGTGAACGGCCTAAACGAGCTCAGCATTGTGATAAACGTTTTGTACGTCATCACAGTCGTTTAGCATATCGAGGAATTTTTCAAAACGTTCAACGTCCTCGCCACTGACTTCTGTATTGGTCTGAGGAACAAAGGTAATCTCTTCCAAGTCCAGAGGCGTATCACCAAGGTGATCGCTGAGTGCGTTTTTCACTTTGAAAAACTCTGTATGCGGCGCAAATACGGTGATCACACCATCTTCTGCTTCAATATCGGTCACGTCGACATCTGCCATTACTAGCGCTTCGAGAACGCCTTCTTCATCGTCGCCCGCAAACTGAAATACCGCTTGATGCTCAAACATGTGTGACACGGCGCCCGGTGAGCCAATCTTGGCATCATTCTTCACAAAGCATTGGCGCACGTCCATATAGGTACGATTGTTGTTATCAGTCAGACAGTCGACGATAACCGAACAATTGCCAGGGCCAAACCCTTCGTAGCGCGCCACTTCATAGTTTTCGCCGCCACCACCATTGGCTTTATCGAGGGCCTTATCGATCACATGGCCAGGTACTTGGTCTTTTTTCGCTTTTTCAATCAAACGGCGCAGTGAAAGGTTGCTATCTGGATCACTACCGCCATTTTTGGCGCACACGTAAATCTCTTTACCGTACTTTGAATACACTTTGATTTTTGCGCCCTGGGTTTTGGCCATCGACGCTTTACGAACTTCAAAACTACGTCCCATTCGGAATCTCTCTTGTTACGCTTACGCAGAAATGCGTTGATTCTATCAAGATAGCCATTCTATGTGCTAGCGAATGTTGAGAGTTTGCGCGAGGTCAGGCGATTGTTTGGGAGAAGAGAGGTACTCGGCACATAAGGTGCCGAGCGTGAACGTTAGGCAAGCTTGCCTTGACAATGAAATCTACTGGTGTGGCCTTTGAGCACTTGAGAAAGGGCACTCAAGTCTTGCGTCGCTTGCGTGATCTGGTCCATGGCTTGACGGTTTTCACCGGTCATGGTGTTAATTTCCTCGAGGTTTTGATTGATCTCCGTCGCGACTAAGGATTGCTCTTCAGAGGCGCTCGCCATTTGCAGTGACATATCGGCGATCTCTTCGACGGCCATCACTGCTTGTTTTAGCGATGCAATACTGGACTCTGCCCGTTCTGAGACATTGCCCGCAGCATCAGCACTGTCGACCATTGCTTGCGTTGTATCGCTGGAATCGCGTTGCAAGTTTTCAATCAATTGTGCAATTTCACCCGTCGCGTCTTGTGTGCTTTGCGCGAGGGTTCTCACTTCGTCGGCAACCACAGCAAATCCGCGTCCTTGCTCACCCGCGCGTGCCGCTTCAATGGCCGCATTAAGCGCGAGTAGATTCGTTTGATCGGCAATTTGTCCAATGGTTTGTAAAATGCCTGAGATGTCTTCTGCACTGCGGACTAAAGAGTCAGACTTGGTGCGCGCACTTTGTAATCGCGCGACTAAGTCACGCATAGAGTCGACGGCGAGTGAGACCTGACTATCACCATCGTGGATCATCTCACGAGCTTTTTCTGCGGCATCGGCCGTGGAAGAGGTGCTTGATGAGATTTGATTGGCGGTCGCGGTCATCTGCTCCATCGCTGCCGCAACCTGTTCTGTGCGTGCATTTTGCGCTTCAAAGTTGGTCAAGGTTTCAACGGTTGACGCTGACAGTTGTTCTGCCGCTGCGGCTTGTTGGCTGGTAGCACCGATAATGTCACACACCATTGCGGTGAGATTTTTAGTCATTTCTCGCATTGAGCGATAAACCCCAGTCGCCTTCGGATCTTGATTAAAGGAGACGGTGAGATCGCCATCGGCAATGGTTTGCACGATTTTTTCCATTTCTTCAGGTTCCCCGCCAATCGGACGGGTAATTTTGCGGGCAAAGATAATAGCGGTCGCAACGATACCCATCACGGCAATCACAAAAATGACCGCGACAGAAAGTTCGAGAGCGTTTAACGCAGCAAAGGCTTCTTTAACGTCCATTTCTGCAATGATCGCCCAGGTTAGCCCTCCAGCGGTCACCGGCGCATAGGCGGATAAAACAGGATTACCGTTATAATCGCTAATGATATCTATGCCTTTTTCGCCGTTAATCGCGCGCTGGACGGCTTGAGTATTGACTGCCCCTTCAGCGGGGTTCATAAACGAAGCGAACACGGTGCGGTGTTCTGGGTCTAGAAATGAGTTGGAGCGCATTAAGCCGTCGCTGCCCACCAGGTAGGTCTCACCGGTTTGGCCCAATCCATCACGTTCGGTCATGATTTCGCTCAATCGATCAATAGGGAATTGGTACGCTAACACACCCAGTAACTGATTATTACGATAGACAGGCGAGGCCATAAATCCTGCTGGTGCATTGGCGGATGCGGAGTAGGGCGAGAAATCGATAATCACGGCATCGCCATCGGCTAGCTGACGGCCTTGTTTAAATGCCTCAGCAAGCCCTGAGCGTTGAAAAGGCCCGGTGAGGATCGAGGTGCCAAAGTCGACCTCTTTGGAGGCGGAGTAAACCACTGTGCCCTGCTGCGCTTCAATTAAGAAAATATCGTAATAGCCAAATTTCGCTTGGACGTCTCTTAAAAAGGGGTGGATAGCTTGATGAGCGCGATCGTAAGCGGGCAATTGGCGACTGGTTTGGTAATTCCCTTTTTCGCCGACGGGACTGGGATTATTCACCAAATACGCGTTTTGCAGAGCAATAGTTTGTGGAGAAAGCTGTGCGACGAGCTCCTGTGCACTCGGTAAGCCAGTGTTGCCAGTCGCTTGTAACTTACTGGTTAGGTTCTGCTGATAATAGCGGACTAACGACGATGACGCGGCGTTTTCTGGGCGGGCTAAGTTGGTAAAGGCTTGGGTCATGGAAGCCATGGCATCAGCGATAGAAGGGATTTCCGCAGTGGTAATGATCTGCCCTTCTGCGGTTTTAAAATAACGCTCGACCGCAGATTTTTTCACCTCTCGCAGTGCTTCTAACTGGTTAAACGTTTGGGTCTCGAGCGAGGAAGATGCCGTATTAAGCGACAGCAATGTGATCACCAACGCAGGCACGATGCCCACGCCAAGCAAGCTGACGAGCATTCTATGTTTGAGCTTCATGGCCTTTCACCTCAATGATTAATTAGCCGACTGGATAGGCAAGCCGAATTGGTTGCTTTTTAATCAATAGTAGTTAGTGATTGGCAGGCGTGTCGTAAAAATTGGGCGCTTGTTGTGTTTTTTTTTGTTCACAGTGTGAGCAAGGCCAATAAATAGAAGTGATTTGCCCCGCAATTTACGGGGCAAAATGCCTTTACTCCTGACTCAGGTGATTGGCATACAGTTTTGGTCGACGATGTTTGAGGTTGGTGACTGAACCTCGTTCGTGCAGCATTTTTAGTTTGTCTAAATCGACATCCGCAAAGATCATCATCTCTGTATTGGCATTCGCCTCGGCGAGTGTGGCATCGTGGGGGAAATAGACATCAGACGGTGAGAATACCGCTGACTCGGCATACTGAATGTCGACGTTATCCACTCTAGGGAGGTTGCCTACGCTGCCTCCAATGGCGACATAGCATTCGTTTTCAATCGCGCGCGCTTGAGCGCAGAGACGAACGCGTAGATAGCCGTTTTTGGTGTCGGTCCAGAAGGGAACAAAGAGGATTTGCACTTCTTGCTCTGCGAGGATGCGTCCCAGTTCAGGGAATTCGACATCATAACAGATGAGGATCCCCACACGCCCGGCATCGGTTTCAATGACTTTGACGGTTTCGCCGCCATCAATCACCCAGTCTCGCTGTTCATGCGGCGTGATATGTATTTTGTATTGCTCATCGATGCTGCCGTCTCGATGCATCAGGTATGACACGTTGTACAACTTTTCATCTTCTAATACAGGCATACTGCCTGCAATGATATTGATGTTGTAAGTAACGGCGAGTTGAGAGAAGCGTTGTTTAATTGTCTGTGTGAATTCACTTAAAAAACGGATTGCTTCTACAGAGCCTTTTTCTGGGGCAAGCCCCATCAAAGGCGCACAGAAAAACTCAGGGAATAGGGCAAAGTCCGATTGATAATTCGATAGCGATGAGACAAAAAACTCCGCTTGATTGAGCAGGTCATCGACGGAGAGTACATGACGCATTTGCCATTGAACCACCCCAATACGAACAATGGTCTTCTCTATATCGTGGACGGATGAGGCATCCTCTTCATAAAAGAAATTGTCCCACTCTAATAGGGTGGCGTAGCCTGCGGATTTACCATCCTCTGGAAGATATCGGTTCATCAAACGTTTCACATCAAAATCATTTGATAGTTGAAACGACAAAATCGGATCGTGGATTTCTTTACGACGTACTTTATTGATGTATTCGGTGACGGTCAGATCATTATGCTTGTGATAACCAGGGATCCGCCCACCGGCAAGAATGGCTTTGAGATTAAGCGCTTGGCAGAGATCTTTACGTGCCTCGTAAAGCCGACGCCCCAAGCGGTGACCACGATAATCAGGGTGGACAAAAACATCGAGGCCGTAGAGCGCATCCCCTTTGGCATTATGAAATACTACCCCATCATCGGTGATGATATCCGCGTAAGTATGAGGAAGAGAAAAGCGGTTATAAGCAACTTTTAGTGTCAGTGCAGCGGCGACAATCTTGCCATTGTCTTCAATACAGATTTGTCCATCCGGAAACGCGGTCACCAATTGCATAATAGTACTCTTGGGCCACGCGCCCCCAACATCGGGAAAAACGAGATCCATCAGTTCTGCAAGTGGTTGGTAATCACCTACCTCTATCACACGCAAGTTCAGTAGCGTGTCGGCATTTTCGTCCATTACATGATCTCCTTAGGATGTCCGAATCCTTATTATGTCAAAGATTGTCGTGTGAGATAACGTTTAGGGAGATCTGTGTTCGACTCTTCGCAAGGCGTTGGGGCTGTGACTCGCATGGGCGCAACACTTGAGGGTGCCGCGTGATGCTCGGTGAGTGCAAATTCAATTCGATTCCGGCCCCGTGCTTTTGCCTCATAAAGCGCGCCATCGGCACATTCGAATAGCTGATTGATTGTTAAAGGCTGATGGCGGCGATGGATGGCGACACCGATACTGACGGTAAAGCGAATAATATGTCCTTGTTCTGTCCTGACTTGGCAGGCTTCAATTTGTCGGCGAAGCTGCAATGCGATCTGCTGTACGCGTTTGACTGAATCACCATTCAATAACAGGATAAATTCTTCTCCGCCCGTTCTCGCGCACAAGGCACCTTCTTGTTGCGCGATGTGCTGTAAATGTTGGCTAAAGGCGATCAGGACTTGGTCACCGGCGAGATGGCCATAGACGTCGTTAATACTTTTAAAGTTATCCAAGTCAGCCAATAACAAGGCGTGAGCGGTATCGTCTTCAAGACGTTGGGTGGTTTGGGTCACAAAGGCACGGCGATTGGGGAGTTGAGTGAGCGTGTCTTGCAAAGCAAGTTGGCACAAGGTGTATTCGAGGCGCTCGAAGCAAAGATAAATAAAGGTCACAAATTTGACGAACTCGGCCATCAAAATCATGTAATAGATGAATATATAGCGATGGGATAAAGTGGTTTCGTTGAACGGTGTATCAAATGCAAACTGGATGCGCAGGCCATATAGAATCAGTAGGATAGAAACGATACTGGTATACAAACGATAGCCAGTGCGTGCGCGATAGTGGCTTTTGAGCAGTATACGAAGCACCATCAGGTGCATAACCGCATAGAATACGCAATAAAAACTGATGCGTATCGCAAGGGGCGCATCATTGACAAGGAGTAATGAGTATATCCCAACAACCAGTGTGAACAGCAACCCGCCGACACGCCACCAAAGTGGCTGTTTTTCGAGTGACTGGGTCCCCCACCAGATGAAAACTTGGGCACTCATTGCCGCAGTGGCACCGAGCCAAACAAGCCCTGATATCTCTGTGCTATTGCCGAGGTTATATATGGACGTGCCTGCGGAGATCAACAAGCACGCTACGCCCCAAAGCTTAATATCTCTGTGTTGATTAAACTGCCAACCAATCAATAAAACAGCGACCGTTAGCAACCAAAATATACTGATACAGGCTAGTGTTAGCGTGGGTAAATGAAGGTCAAACACGTACTCGAATCCATCCGATACAACAGCCTAAACTCGTGATGCTAGGCAAGGAAAGCCCGCACGTTGAAGACGAGCTTACGTACAATATACCAGACAATGAGGGAAAGTTTTATGGCACCACGAGGGTTCGGTGGTTTTTTATTCAATGTATTTTCGACAAACCACTAAATACTATTCTGTTGTAAAAATAGCCAAATAGCGAGAGTCGCAAAAATGATTGCCATCATTTTATGCTGGTATTGCTGAACGCTAGGACGTGTGAATAAAGCGCTACCTAGACGGCCAACTATCACGACAAGTAAGACATTGAATACCAACCCGAGAATATTGAGCAATAGGCCCAGACTCAATAACTGCATACCTGAGGATGCTTGGATTTGTTGCGAGATGAACTGAGGTAAAAACAGAACAAAAAAGAGTAGAGCCTTGGGGTTGAGTAAGTTCGTCATGACCGCACGTTTGTATAGGTGTCTGCCCATCTTTTGACGATGCGCAAGCGTCTCACTATCCGCTGGCGAAGCTCGCCATGTGTCTATGCTCATTTTAAGTAGATAAGCAGCGCCTACGTACTTTAAAACAGTGAGCGCCATAGGCGACATTGCAATCATCGCCGACACGCCAGTAGCAGCCAAGAGGGTCAGAATCAATCCGGATGTCGCATTCCCTAAACTTGCTGCAAAACCGACTCGCTTTCCATAACTAAGACTTGCACTAATGATAAGTAGCATGTCTGGACCGGGGATAAGAAGCAGTGCCACAACGGCCGTTAAATAAACAGGGAGCAAGGTTGGATCAATCATAGAATGCGCGTATCACTGACAAAATAAAACGCGGCATTTTACCCGCTTAAGCAAAAGGATCAACGGAACTTATCTATTGTGATAATCATTAGTACTAAGCTTAGTGTAAACAGGAGTGGAAAATTAATTTGATAAGAATAAAAAACGCCTCTCGAAAGAGGCGTTTAATGGTAGAAAAATTGACTGAGCAATTAATCTCTTAGCGCTGCGGTTACGCGGCTTTGATGGTCGGCTTTGGGGCCGGCTTTTCAATAAAGCATGCGTGTAATGCGCAAATCGCCGCATGATAGAATTTATCCAACACCACGTACTGTACATCCACGTCACGCATAGAGGAGTGCGCAGCTTTTGGATTAATCTCTGCGTCCAGCAGTGCAAGCATGCCTCGGCTCATGGTCTGGTTGGAATCAATACGGCTACCAATAACCGAAATTAATGCAACCATCTCGCCGGTGATCTTCGCTTTAGGATACAGCTTCTCAACGCGATTAATCACTTTGTCTTGGCTAGCGGTCTTACCATCCAAATAGTAAGTGATTGAGTTGGCGTTCATCTCTTTACTGATTAGCTGAACGTTCTCCTCACGAATGATTTCCATCACGTCATAGCTGACGCGGTCGACATGACCAACCATTGATTGATCAAAGATATGCAGTGCCAGCACTTTATCACGACCTGCAATGATCTCGATTTCATTGTCTTTCGGGCGATATTTGTGGGAAATTACCGTACCTGGATGATCGGGTTCGAAGGTATTTTTCACTACCAGTTCGATGCCAACTGCACGCATCCCTGATGCGGCATTCGGGTGAATCGCTTCCATCCCCAAATTGGCAAGCTGATCAGCCACGTCGTAGTTGCTCAAGCCCATCGGCTGGACGCGTTCTGGACCGACGATACGCGGGTCAGCACTGCTTAAATGATACTCTTTGTGGATCACCGCGCTGCTTGCTTTGGTCAATACCGCAATACGACTGAACGTCATTTCGCTATAGCCGCGATCGTATGTTTTCATCAAACCTTCATCGCAGTATACGTAGCCGGTAACGATGGGCAGCTCATTGCTGAGATCGATATCTTCCATGGCGCGCGCAATCACGGTGTTTAAATCACCCTGTGCTTCGTCGGGGTTGTCCCAGCCAGAAAGGTCAACAAACCGTGAGTTAATTCCCACGCTCTCAAGCAAAAGAGAAGAGTTGTGCGCACTGTGAGCTTCACCAATAGAGGAGAGGAACTCGCGCACTTGGGGCAAGTAGCTTTCTAGAGAAAACTGCCCATAGTTACAGGTTTCGAGAATACCTTCGATGCAGCTGTGCGCTTTCTCCATACGCTGACGAATGAAGTTGTCTGCACGCTCGCGATAAACGGGGTCAGGGAACATGTTGCTGTTAATAAGCAGCATACGTTGTTCCAGCTCTTCCATAGCATCGCGCCACTTCGGATTATTGGCGGCGAGTAGGCGATAGATACCCGGCTTGCCAGAACGCTTACACTCCAGCAATGCATCCGTGATGCCAGCATAAGCAGAAACCACAAAAATTCGGTTATAAGGGTTAGACGGGTACAAAAAGATATTATCCATGACAGCGTCGAACGCTGACATTGATGTACCGCCGATCTTTTCAACGGTATGATTCATGTGAGCTCCTTGTGGGCTTTTATGAATTGAAGTCGTCGATTGGGTTTACAGGGGCAGCATCCCGCTGCCCCAAGACGGTTAATCGACCAGAGGGTAAACACCGTTTTCGTCATGTGTCTCTTGCCCAGTAATCGGTGGGTTAAAGACACAGGCCATGACCATATCAACACCTTTATTTGCGCGAAGCTGGTGCTCGTCATGTTTGTCAAGAATGTACAGTGTGCCAGGTTTGATTGGATACACTTTACCGTCGTCGGTCGTTTCAATCTCACCTTCACCTGACATGCAATACACAGACTCTAGGTGATTCTGGTAATGGATATGCGTGTCAGTATTGGCGTAAATGGTGGTAATGTGGAACGAAAAGCCCATGTTGTCATCGCGCAACAACATACGGACACTTTCCCAATTTTCAGCCACTACGCGGCGTTCACTGTTTTGGCATTCTTCTAATGTGCGAACAATCATGTCAATCCTTTATACGTCTGTTTGTTAATGGGTGAGAGCTTTGAATTAAGACGCTTTTTTCAATTTGTCTTTCTTGTATTGCTCAACCGACTTAACAAAAATCTGTAGGCCTTTCTCCATTTCAGCTTCGCTGACTGTCAATGGGGAGAAGAATTTGATCACTTCATCATCAGGGCCAGCTGTTTCGATGATCATACCGTGTTCGAAACAAAGGCTTGTGATGGAATCAGAGATATCGCCATTTTTACATGCGATACCCTGCATCAGGCCACGACCTTTGATAGTGTCGAACAGGTCACCATTTTTCGATAAGACGTCTTTCAACACTTTATTGAGTTGATCCGCACGTGCTTGAATATGGGTTTGGAACTGATCATCTAACCAGTAAGTTTCAATCGCTTCTGCGGCTGTCACAAACGCATGGCTGTTACCACGGAATGTACCGTTATGTTCGCCAGGTGCCCATTGATCCAGCTCAGGTTTCAGTAGAACCAGTGCCATTGGTAGGCCATAACCACCAATCGACTTCGACAAGGTCACGATATCTGGGGTGATACCTGATGGCTCGAAGCTAAAGAAGGTACCAGTACGACCACAGCCAGCTTGAATATCATCGACGATCATCAAGATGCCATGCTCTTTACAGATACTTTCTAGGCGTTGTAGCCATTCATTGGAAGCTGCATTGAGACCGCCTTCACCTTGAACGACTTCAAGCAGAACTGCGGCAGGCTTATCTCCACCTGTTAGGCCGCTTGATGCATCGTTTAGCATGGTTTCGAACAGTGTGAGACCGTCAACGTCGGCATAGCCATCATACGGAATACGTGTTACCGCGTTATTCACAGGCATACCGCCACCACCGCGATGGTGATGATTACCGGTCACAGCGAGTGCGCCATATGTACAGCCGTGGAAGCCGTTCGTAAATGAAACGATGTTCGGACGACCTGTCACTTTTCGTGCCAGCTTCATCGCCGCTTCAACAGCGTTTGTACCGGTTGGACCGGTGAACTGGAGTTTGTAGTCCAAGTTGCGTGGTGCCAAGATGTGCTCTTTAAATACCTCGAGAAAGCGTGCTTTTGCACCGGTGTGCATATCCAAGCCGTGGGTAATGCCATCTTTCTCGATGTACTCAATCAGCGCTTTTTTCAGCGTCGGGTTATTGTGTCCATAGTTAAGCGAACCGGCGCCAGCAAGAAAATCGAGGTAGCGCTTGCCGTCAACGCCCGTGATCCAACAGCCCTTCGCGCTTTCAAACACGACGGGGAAGTTGTTGGCGTAACATTGAACATTTGACTCCTGCGATTTAAAGATATCCATAACTCATCCTGTTATTTTTTGAGTGGAATTCGGAAAAGGTATTCGGTGTCATGTTCACCGTTAAAGTGCTCTTGTTCATCAAGGAACACTGAGCGCTGACCACCTGTACCGTAGAGGCGATCTACCTTTTTGAACAGCGCCCAAGAACCGGCGTTGTCTTCAGTGATTGTGGTTTCAATGAATCGGATGTCTTGTGACACTTTGCGTGCCAGTAACGCTTCGACCATTGATAGGGCAAGCCCTTCTCCACGTGCTTTGGGCGATACGGCTACCTGCCACACAAAAAATGTGTCTGGTTGCTCTGGACGAATGTAGCCAGAGACGAAGCCGTGAATGTCGCCGTCACGCTCTGCCACAACACAGGTCTCTTTAAAGTGCGTTGCCTGTAAGAAGTTGCAGTAGGCGGAGTTCACATCCAACGGAGGGCACTGAGTGATTAATCGATAGATGCCGCCACCATCACGAATTGATGGCTTACGAAACACAAACCGCGTGCTCGGTTTTATCTGTTTACGGTCAAGGACTTCGTTTTCAAGAACTGCCGTATCTGTCGTTTTTGATCGCCACATAATTGTTTTGTGCTCTAACG
>NZ_MUFP01000032.1 GCF_001996165.1 Salinivibrio proteolyticus
CTTTATAGACAAACCTTGATGTACTTAGTTTTTTGCGCACCGAGCGCTATCTTTCTTTATTCATAAGAAAATCATATAAAACCAATAAAAACATAATCTTAATGTCACTTTTGTTTCGCAAGTAACCAAGCCAAAACGTTAAATGTCGATCATTTTTCTCAGCGTTTTTTTTGTCGTCTATGCTGATAGAAGCACTTAAAAAATCGGAGGAACTATGCTCAAGCATTTGTTCATCATGGCATTATCGATTTGCATTATGTTGTCTGCGACCGTACGCGCAGACGTACTTACCATGCCATCACTTGATTGGCCCCCCTACTCAGGCAAAAGCCTGCCCGAACAAGGTGCGTCGGTTGCAGTCGTTAGAGCCGCGGTTGAAGCGATGGGGCACGAACTCAATGTTGAGTTTTATCCTTGGTCTCGCACTGTGTACTTGGTGAAAAACGATGCCCAATATGCTGGATATTTCCCCGAATACTACTACGAGACCGACGAGTTACTCTTTTCCGACCCAATAGGGACCGGTCCCCTTGGTTTTGTCGAAAACACCAATCAACCGATTGAATGGTCCTCATTGGATGATCTGGCTTCACACACGATAGGCGTGGTGCGAGGCTATGTGAACACGCCAGAGCTGGATGCGCGGATTGCCAATGGCACGCTTAAATCGTCTGCTGTGACGAACGACACCCAAAATTTACAGAAAGTCGGCCGCGAACGCCTGCCGCTGGCGGTCGTCGATGCCAACGTGCTGGCTTACCTCAAAGAAAATGACCCTGCACTGAGTGCTGTTAAAGACAAACTGCAAATGAACAAGAAGCTTCTTGTCGACAAAAAACTCTACATTGCCTTTGCCGACAATGAAGAGGGACGAAAATGGCGTGACATCGTCAATGAAGGCCTGAAAAAAATTGATATCGAACAGATTATGCAAAGCCACCTAGGCAACTAGGTGGCGCTGCACCAAAGTTAAGTGGGAAAGCACTGCTGTACCACTGGGCGTGGAAATAGATGGAAGATGAACGCTATGTTTAAAAGCCTGAAAGCAATATTTGTAACGCAAGTAGTTATTGCCGTTTCGGTCGTTTTGGGGATATCCAGTTACATTGATTACCAAAGCACCAAGCAAGAACTCAATAGCGCACTTGTCGCCACAGTGGACAACGCCACCAATCGTATGAAGCTGAGCTTGCCCAAAGCAATTTGGGATTTTGATCTTGAAGCCGCCAAGCTCTCGATCTCCGCCGAGTTAAAGGCACCCGACATCAAAGGTGTTCGGGTGTTAGATAACCAAGGCGAAGCCATCCTGTTTTTACGCCTCGGCCCTCTTTCAGAGGATGGAGAAAAGCGTCCTCCCGTCGACATTGGCGCCGATCAGCAGGCTTACTATGAAGCTATGCCTAAAGAAGAGAGTGAACTGTCTTTCACCGAGTACGGAGAGACCAACAAAGTCGGTACGGTGCAGGTATTTTATAACACTGACCGCCTAGAAGCGGCCCTCGCCGATACCCTGTATCGCAATGTTATCGAGCTGCTTGTACTTGATGCAGTGATGATTGTGTTTTTGATCTTAGCCCTGACCGCAACCGTGGTGAAACCACTTAACGACCTCACCGAACGCGTCCGCGAACTGGCCAGTGGCGATGGCGATCTCTCCAAAGTGATCCCGGAACCCAAATATAAAGAATTCGCGAAGATCACTGAGCACATCAACCACTTTACCGCGTCTTTGCGCGAGATCGTCAACGAAGTGACGCAAGCTTCTATCAATTTGGCTGAAGTCGCAGCACAAAGCGGACAGATGGCACGGACAAACGCCGAGCGCCTCGAGCAACAAAAACAAAGCCTTTCTACTGTTGCAGCAGCAGCGACTGAGATGAATCAGTCGATTGCAACCGTTGCTGATACCGCGAACGACGCCGCAACCCATGCACAGGGCGCAACTGATTTGGTCAATCAGGTGTATCACACCATCGAAAGCTCTGCGTCTGAAATTATCAACATGCGTTCTGAGATGGAGAACGTCAACGCCGAGATGCACAAGTTGCTAGAGGAAGGCGAGAAGATCTCCGATGTTGTGAACGTGATTAATGATATTTCCGAGCAAACCAACCTACTCGCCCTCAACGCAGCGATTGAGGCGGCTCGCGCTGGTGAGCAAGGTCGCGGTTTTGCTGTGGTAGCCGATGAAGTGCGCAGTCTCTCAGTCAAAACCAGTGAATCGACCGAGCAGATTCAATCCAACATCAAATCGTTGAGCGAAGCGACTGAGTCAGTGGAGAAAGAGATCAAACGTATCGGTAGCATCTTAGAAAGTACTGCGGGTCGCGTCTCTGAGTCACAAGAGTCGGTCAGCCAAGTGCGCGAAACCATCACCGATATTTCCGAGCGTAGTGGACAGATCTCGCAAGCGACCGACGAACAACGCCAGGCCATTGATGAAGTCAGTCAAGCGATCAATGAGGCCTCAGATGCCACGAATTATGTGACCGAAGGTGCACAAGAAAATGCGGCTCGAACAGACAAAGTGCTGGAGCTGAGTGAAAACATTAAAGGGCATATGGGTAAATTCAAAACATAACAATCTGGTACATCACAAGGAGTGACAATGAAAAATATATTTACAGTTGGCTTACTGTTTATTTTGATGGCACCAGGGGTGATGGCGCGCACATTAACAGCCGCCCAAGACCCTTGGCCGCCGTTTGTAACGTCTGATGCCTCCATGCCCGGTATCTCGGTTGAGTTATTAACCGAAGCGATGAAAACGCAAGGCTATGACGTTGAGTTCAAAAACATGCCTTGGGCACGCGCTCTAGATTCGGTGAGTAAAGGCACCATCGATTTGTTGCCGGCCACTTGGTACACCCAAGCTCGTACCGAGTTTTTACACTACAGCGAGCCTTACATGACCAATGAGCTTACATTTATCAAGCGCGCCGGTGACAGCTTCCAATTTTCCGATCTTAGTGGGCTACAAGGAAAAACCATTGGTATCATCCGTGACTATGGTTATGGTGATGCGTTTCTCGCCTCAGACAGTTTTGACAAACCAGAGGCGAATAACTTAGTTACAAATTTGAAAAAATTACTCGCTAATCGTATCGATCTCACCTTGGAAGACAAGGTTGTCGCGCTTTCCGTGATGAAAGAGGAAGGTATGGACGCCAATGCGTTTGCGTTTACGAGTAAGCCCCTCTCATCAAAACCGCTTCACGTCACCTCAGGTAAAGCGAATCCAGACGGTGCTCTATTTATTAATGCCTATAACAAAGGGCTCGAAGCAATAAAAGCCAACGGGACATTCGACAAAATTGTTGAAAAATATGGTATTAAGTGATCGAAAGTAAAAATCTTGGATATACTAAAAGAAGGGACGCGTTAGGCCCTTCTTTTTTTTGATCTATAGGGTATGTAATGCTTTTTAAGCGGCAGTTCAATCGATGGTTTTTAGTGTTTACATTAGGCTTTGCGCTACTTGCTGGACTAGCCGTTGTCAGCACGCATAATTACATCATTGAACAAGTCATAAAAGACGAAAAAGAAGATATGAATCGTAAAGCGTCTTTAATTCGTTCTCGTATTGAAGCGGCGATATTTAGAGACACCTACCTCGCCGATAGCCTTGCGACCATTGTGGCAATTGATCCCGAATTCGCCATGACAAGTTGGGCCGACGTTGCAGGAAAACTTCTCACCAAAGCCAGTTATGTGAGAAACGTTGGGCTTGCACCCAATGATGTGATTAGCCATATCTATCCATTAAAGGGAAATGAAGCAGCCATAGGGCTCGATTTTCGCACGCGGCCGAAACAGTATCGAACAGTACTGCGGGCAAGAAACCTTGAAGACGTTTATATTGCAGGTCCGGTGGATCTTGTGCAAGGTGGACAGGCGATTATCGCACGCTTCCCCATTTTTTTATCTCCTATTGATAAAAGCTCTTACTGGGGCGGCGTCAGTGTCGTGATCAATTACACTAAACTGTTCGAAGAGTCGGGCCTTTTTAACCTCGCAGGGGCATCAATTGCCATAAAGAATACAGAAACGTTAGATTACTTTTATGGCTCGCAAGAGACCTTTTTTAATGCCGACTTTGTTGTACCTATAAACCTGCCTAACGGTGAATGGACCTTGGCTGCGCAATACACTATTGAAAAAACCCCTCAAGTCAGACAACTAAGTGTATTCGTTTACGCCATCTGTATTTCCTTTGCCGTAGCAGTTTACGGCATGATCGGCCTATTTTATCGCAGCTTTTTAAAAGCTAAACAACAAGCGTTCCAAGACGAGTTAACAACACTGCCCAATCGTCGTTTTGCCATTGATTTGCTGGAAAAGATAACCACAGAAAAAAAAGAATCTTTCGTACTACTCAATATCGATTTGAATGACTTTAAATTGGTTAATGACGTTTATGGTCATGAAGCGGGCGACGCGCTACTTGCTCATGTCGCGTCACGTCTACGTCAAAGTGTTCGTGTCTCTGATGTGATTGCACGCATAGGAGGGGATGAATTTATTGCAATATTGAGAGATGCACGACCCAGTGATGTAAATAGTATTATAAACAGCATCAAAACCTCGGTAGAGTCCCGCGCATGCGCATGGCAAACCTATAAACTCTATCCCTCTCTGAGTATCGGGCATGCGCTTTACGATCCTGAGTCACCGCAAAGCCTCGATGAAGTCATGGCCACCGCTGATCATGACATGTATCGTGTTAAGACATTGGGAAAACGTGAGCGGCCCGTGAAAGAATCGACCCAAGGATAAAGCCGTAAAATGAAAAAAGAGGCGCTTACACCTCTTTTTATCTTGGTAATAATACAGCTCAATATCTATTAGTGAACGCATTAAATACGTTAATTGAGGTACTCATCTAACATTGCTTGCAGTTGACCTGATTCACGCATTTCTTTGAATCCTGCGTCTAATGTCGCTTTTATTTCATTAGCTTCAGGGTGTTCACGCGAGATCATCATATAAAATTTGTCCCCGCTATTGCCTGGAACCGCGACCGCTTTCATGTTATCCGCCAAGTAGTCAATCCCTTGGGCGACTTTAAACCCAGCTAAGATTTCGTAGCGCGCCAAGAATACGTCACAACGTCCAGCTTCCGTTTTTTGCACTAACTGCTCGAAGCTTTTTGCCGATTTTCTGACTTTACTATCATCAACACCAAAGCCTGTGTAGTTATAACCCAATAGCCCACACATACGAAGGTTATTCAAATCACTGACTGAGTTAACTTGTAAACCATTAGGGTGTTGAGTCGTTGAATAGATATAACTAGGTTGCAAAGTGTAATAGTATTCTGTGAGTAAAAAGTCACGATCGCGCTCTTCGTTAAACGACGCACTCAAGGCAATGTCATAACTACCGGCTTTCGTTTGTAGCACGCAGCGCTTCCAAGGAGGCATTTCGACCGAAACATCAACCCCTTCTTTGCCGAATATCGCGTCAAGGACGTCAACATCATACCCTTGCACTTGTCCGCCTTTTTCAAAGGTATATGGTGGCCAACCAGCACCGTCTCCACAGGCTTTGAGTGATGATGTCTCTAAAGCGAGCGCTGGCCCAGATAGTAGGGAACCAGTGAGTGCTGTCGCGGCGATTGCGGTTGCAGAAAGTGTCGCTATTTTCATAGTGAACTCCTTTTAGGAAAACTCACCTTAAGTATTGACGATATTCTCCATAATGCGACCTGAATCACTGCATTTTTTACGGATTCAATATAACCACCTCGCCAGGCTTTAACCCCTTACGTACGCGTCCTTGCTGTGTGAGCGATACAAGCCGTGTTCTCACCTCACCCGCATCGAGCACCTTCACATAGTTAAGTTGTCCAATTTGATAATACGCATTGCTCGGTAAGTAAAGCTCAGACTCCACTTTTTGTGACACGGTCACTTTTGCAAACATGCCTGGCAGCAAGCTATCGTTAGGATCCGAATGCGGCAGTGTCACCACGACACGATAACTGCGTGAGCTCGTATCGGCGGCGGGCGTCATCGTGCGCACCATACCTGTCAGCGTTTTATTATAGGTGGGCAATTCAACCGTTAACGATTGGCCAATCGCCACAAAAGGCAAAACAGACTCAGCCATATTCACCATCGCTTCAATACTGGCAGGGTTATACAGCGATAACATCGCCGCGCCCGGTGTTGCCGTATCACCTTGGTTGATGATCTTTTCCGTGATCACGCCTGAGAAAGGCGCTCGCACCAGACTAAAACCAAATTGGGTTTCTGCCTCGTCCACCGCAGCAAGGGCGCGGCGATAATCAGACTGCGCCGTTTTTAAGCGATTTTCCGCTTCATCAAACTGAGATTGAGGCACCAGCTTTTTCGCCAACAAGGTCTCCATTCGTCGGTAGTCACTGCGCGCGGTATTCAGTTGCGATTGCGCCGAGGCCAAGGCTTGTTGCACTTGGCGAACTTTGGCACTGAGGTCGGCATTATCTAAACGCAGTAATACATCGCCTTGCTCAACGCGGTCACCGACATCAACCAACACTTCCGCGACGGTGGCCGTCATCCGCGCTGCCAGCGTGGCGTTTTGTCGTGCCACTAGCTTACCCGAGAAGGTACGCGTTTGCGGCTGTTCGACCGCTTCCAGTGTTAGCGTTTTCATATCGCTTGCGACAGGTTTGTGGGGCGATTCTGACGCCACTTTCTCGGTAAAGGCGCCAGCCATCGCCAAAAATAACACCAACAACCCAGTGCCTAGCACCAGTGCGAGTAAGCCTTTTTTTGCCTTCATGCATCCTCTCCTTCTACTGATAAGCCATGGGTCGGGTGATGTTGATACGCAAGGTTGTACACCACAGGCACAACCAGCAAGGTAAACACGGTAGACGCGGCAATGCCGAAAATAATTGCCCACGCTAAGCCATTGAAAATAGGGTCGAGGATGATAATCACATTCCCCAATAAGGTGGTGCCGGCGGTGAGCAGAATAGGCCGCATTCGCACCGCACCCGCTTGTACTAGGGCTTCACTCAGCGCCATGCCTTGTGCAAGTGACTGTTGAATAAATTCAATCAACACCAGTGAGTTACGCACCACAATCCCTGCCAATGCAATCATGCCAATCATCGCGGTGGCGGTGAATAGCGCCGGATTTGGGTAGCCGTTGATCTCACCGCTTAAGCCATTGAGCAACCAAAAACCCGGCATGATGCCAATCACGGTCAGCGGAATCGCGAGCATAATAATGCCCGATACCGCCGGTAGCCCAGTTTGTATCAGCATCACTATAAAAACGCCCAGCAGTGCCGCACCATAGGCAATCCCCAGATCGCGAAAGACATCAATGGTGATTTTCCACTCTCCTTCACCACTCCATACCACCTCGATACCCTCATCAACTTGCCAGCCATCATCCGCGCCATTATCCAGATAAGTACGCGCTGATAGCGGACGAGCACTATCCGATTCAGGTTGATTAAAGTCGGCCATCACATCGGCGACCACCTCGCCCGGCACCCGTCCAGTGGGTTCGGCGTACACATACACGACGGGACGCAAATTTTTATGATAAATAGGCTGATCAACCGGTTGCCGCTCAAAATGACCGAGCTCACTCAAGGCGACCAGCGGCTGCGGCGCATCAAGCAAGGCACCTTGAACCGATTGTTTAGCCACCCCTGCCCGACCGCGTACGTGCAGTGCGAGCAGCGCATCAAGTTGATCACGCGCATCTGGCGCAAGTTGCAGCCTCACGGGCAAAGGATCCATTTCATCGGCATCCGCTAAATAGGCCAGCGTGACCCCTTGGTTCGCGGCCCTGAGCGCTTGGTTAATATCGGCCACGGCAATACCCGACAAGGCGGCTTTTTCTTGGTCCACCACAAACTGCCAGCTCGATAGAGGCCCTTGAATACTGGTGCTCACTTCTGACACCAAGGCTTCACGCTTTAATCGCTCGGCCACCTGAGTCGCTTGCGCTTGCAGGGTTGAATACGGCGTGCTTGGTGAGCCATACAGTTCCGCGACAATGGTTGCCAGCACCGGCGGCCCCGGCGGCATTTCCACTAATTGCACCTCGGCATCATATTTTGCTGCGATGGCTTCTAATTCATCACGCATGCGGGTGACCAAGCCATGTGATTGCAACGTGCGCCGGTGCTTATCCACCAGCACCACACGCAGTTCACCCTGGTAAGGCGCTTGGCGAGTAAAGTAATGTCGCACCATGCCATTAAAATCCATCGGTGAGGCGAGCCCGGCAAAGCCGGATACCGACAACACCTCGGCTTGCGTTTGTAGATAACGGTTCATTTCTCGCAGCACGTTGGAGGTATCAACATGATTGGCGGTTTCCGGCAAATCCAGTACCACCTGAAACTCGTTTTTATTGTCATACGGCAAGAGTTTGAGTGGCACGAGGCGCAAAGCAGGCAGCAAGGCGGCGATGACGAACAACACGCCCACTAGCCATAAAAACGCTTTGGCGCGACGATTACTCTCGAGCAATGGCAGCAACACGCGTCGGTAGCCACGGTACAGCGGCGTGGTCTCTATACGATAGTCATCACCTTTATTGGAAGCGCGGACAATTTTTTTGGCAAGCCAAGGGGTGACTAAAAACGCCACCAAGGTACTGATCACCACACTGACCGGCACATTGAATGCAAGGGGCGCCATATACGGCCCCATCATGCCGGTGATAAAAAACATCGGGGTAAACACAATCACAATCGCCACCGTCGACATGATCAATGCGCGTTTGATTTCCAACATCGCCAGCACAATCGTGCGTCCACGCGGCTTATTATCATGAGTCAGGTGCCGTTCAATGTTGTCGATACTGGCAATCGGATCATCAACAATCAGTCCCAGCGCCAAAATTAACGCAAACAGGGTGACGCGGTTAATCGAATAGCCAAAGGCTAAATCCAGCCCTAATGCCGCGCCATAACTGATTGGGATCGCAATCGCTACCACTAAGGCACTTCGCCAGTTTAAGAACAAGCCAACAAAGACCACCACGGTGAGCACCGCAATACCGAGGCTGGACACCAAGTTTTTTACTTTGGCATCGGCGGTTTGACCGTAATTGCGAATAATCTCAACGCTCACGCCCTCGGGAAATTGTGTGGCGACCAGATGATTGAGCGTGGCTGTGATATCCTCGGCCACGCTCACCGCGTTCGAACCTTTTTGCTTGGCCACCGAGAGAAACACTGCTGGATGCGGCTGGCTATCATCGGTCGATTGGATCCAGGTATCTGTGGTGGACTCTTGCGCGCCGTCGGATAATTCGGCCACATCCTGCAAGTACACAGGTTTGCCATTAACCACCGCCACCACTAAATGGCGTATCTCCTCAAGGCTTTGATACCACTGGCCGGTTTTTAATACATAGCGCTCACCCTGATGCTGAATATCCCCGACATCGCGCTTTTGATGGCTTAATGAGAAGGCATTGGTGAGATCGGACACGCTGATTTGATAGCTTGCCATAGCCGCAGGATCGAGCGTGACCAATACCTGCCGCGGCACCCCGCCCACTACCTTCACCGCATTGGTTTCGGGAAGGGCTTTGAGATCCAAGGTGGCCTGCTCGGCAATACGGCGCAGCGCATAATGGTCGAGCTGGTCCGGTTTGTCGCTACTCAGTGCCGCAATCACAATCGGCACATCATCAATTTCCACCGGCTTGATTGCCCATTCGCTCACAGCAGCTGGGATCGCATCTTGATTGGCGTACAGCTTGTTATAAAGCTTCACCAAGGCTGCCTCGCGATCTTCACCCACGTAAAAGCGCACCGTGACCAACGCGGAGCCTGCTTGGGTGGTGGAATACACATACTCCACCCCATCAATTTGACTGACTTTTTTCTCGAGCGGCTGCGTCACCTGCTTTGCCACTTGTGGCGCACTCAAACCGGGCGCTTGTACCACCACATCTGCCATTGGCACCACGATTTGCGGATCTTCTTCTTTGGGCGTAAGCCACAGCGCCGCCGCCCCGACCAGCAGTGCGAGCACGATAAGGATGGGCGGGAAGAAGCTGTTCATTACTCGGGTGATCAGCTGACCTTGTGGCTGGGCATCTCGCATATTCGATCCTTTGGCTGATGTCAGTAACGACAAGAAAACGATAGGTAAAATGGCTGAATGTTAATTAACTTAGCGCATCGACGGGCAATGAATGTATGCTGATCGCTCAGATTCAGACACATCAGGCACAATAGAGCCGCTGCAAGGTGGCGATAATCGCCACGACGTGGGGGTCATTGAGCTGATAAAACACCTGCTGAGATGACTTGCGCACCTTAACCAGTTGATGCCGCTTTAACACGCTAAGGTGCTGGGAAAACGCCGACTGACTGAGCGACGACCCTTGCAGCAATTGCCCCACGGAGCGCTCTCCGGCCAAGAGCTGGCACAGCACAATTAAGCGCTCAGGATGGGCCATCACTTTCAACATGGCCGCCACCAAAGACGCTTGCTCACGCATGGCACTAATGTCCATATCCGGTACGCTTTCTGCCTCAAACGGCACCGTTGACTCTGCCATCACCCACTCCTTTCTCGCCAATACTCATAGCTTAGCGCGGCATTTTATTTAGTCAATTCTAATTTAGATAAATTGTTATTAGACTTTTCTAAATATAACTTCTAGAGTGATCCCAGTGCCGACAAATACTGAAGGCGTTCGAGCCAAAGCGGTTCGGTCTGTCGGGTAATCGTATAGAGGATGCAAAGGAGTCTTGCTATGACAATTGATAATGGCGTACGCGTAATCGCTGGCATGATGGTGCTACTTTCTGTCGTGCTTACCCTCACAGTTCACAGCCAATTTGTTTGGCTAACCGTCTTCGTTGGCGTAAACCTGATCCAAAGTGCGTTTACAGGGATTTGTCCGGCTGCCTTTTTCCTGAAAAAACTTGGACTAAGCAACGCTTGATGGAGTCATAATGACCAAAATCGTAATTATTGGCGGCGTCGCTGGTGGCGCCTCTGCCGCCGCTCGCGCCCGTCGCTTAAGTGAACAAGCCGAAATTATCATGTTCGAACGTGGCCCGTACGTCTCGTTCGCTAATTGTGGTTTGCCTTATCATATCGGCGGAGATATTACCGATCGCAGTAAACTCTTGCTGCAAACCCCAGATAGTTTTCGCGCCCGCTTTAATGTGGATGTGCGCATCAACAGCACAGTCACTGCGATTAATCGCGAGGTCAAAACCGTTACCGTCACCCGTGCCGATGGCAGCGATTATCAAGAAAGTTACGACAAGTTGCTGTTAAGCCCAGGTGCGGCCCCCATCATGCCGCCCATCCCTGGCCTAGATAACCCGCTGACCCACTCGCTCCGCAATATTCCAGACATGGATGCGATTTTGCATACCATTGATATGAATAACCCCAGCCATGCGACTGTCGTTGGCGGGGGCTTTATTGGCCTTGAGATGATGGAAGCGCTGCATCAACGCGGGATTAAAACCACCCTATTGGAGATGGCCGATCAGGTCATGACGCCGGTTGATCGCGAAATGGCGGGCTTTGTTCATCAAACCATTCGCGATCAAGGAGTGGATTTACGCCTAGGCACAGCGCTGGAGTCCGCCGAGTTTATTCCCACCACGCATGTCGCCAGTGATGATGCCGGCGAGCCCAGTGAGCCGCAACACTTAGAAGGTTCACTGAACCTCACGCTAAATAATGGTGACACGCTGCATACTGAATTGTTGATCATGGCGGTTGGCGTTAAGCCTGAAGTCACGCTGGCGCAACAAGCGGGCCTTGCCATTGGTGAAAAAGGCGGCATTGTGGTCAACAGTACTCTGCAGACCCAAGATCCCGATATTTACGCGATCGGCGATGCAGTCGAAGAAATCGACTTTGTGACCCATAAGCCAACGTTAGTGCCACTAGCGGGTCCGGCGAACCGTCAAGGACGCATGGCCGCTGACAATATGCTAGGAAGTACTGAGCATTATCTTGGCACCCAAGGCACCGCTATCTGTAAAGTGTTCGATCTCGCCGTCGCCTCGGTGGGCCAAAACGAGAAACAACTTAAGCACGCTGACATCAACTATCAAAAGGTCTATGTTCACGCCGCCAGTCATGCCGGTTATTATCCCGGTGCGGAAATCGTCTCATTTAAGCTGCTGTTTGCCCCTGATACCGGCGCGATTTTAGGCGCACAAGCGGTGGGTAAAGATGGCATTGATAAGCGCATTGATGTCATGGCCGTGGCACAACGTGCTGGCATGACCGTTGAGCAGTTACAACATCTAGAACTCACCTACGCGCCGCCGTATGGCAGTGCCAAAGATGTGATTAACCAAGCGGCGTTTGTGGCCACCAATATTCTTAAAGGTGACGCGAACCCTATTCACTTTGATGAGTTAGAAAAGCTTACCGACGATCAAGTGCTACTCGATGTGCGCAATGCGCCCGAGCGAGAAAACGGCCAGTACATTGAAGGCGATGTGCATATTCCGGTCGACGAGCTGCGCGGACGCATCAATGAGCTGCCAAAAGACAAAGAAATTGTGGTGTACTGCCAAGTCGGTCTGCGCGGCAACGTCGCCTACCGCCAGCTAGTCAACAATGGCTTTAAAGCACGCAACTTGATTGGTGGCTATCGCACTTACAAATTCGCCACAGCGTAGTGCGAACACTGTATTCAAATTCAACTGGGTGACCCCACATGGGTCACCTTTTTTATGCTGGCGGGAAGGTGTTCTACGAAAACAACCCCGACGACAAATACCGATCACCGCGATCGCAAATAATGGCTACCACAAAGCCTGCTAGCACAAGGCGACCATCGTCAAAAGCTCCGTCTTCCACTTTCTTTCCGCCCTTAAGTTAATAAATGAGTCAATATGAACAATTCTCTGACCCAATATACGATTGGCGGTGTACTTGGTTACTCATACGGTCTGGATGATTTGGAATCTGACAACGGATGGAAAATTCGTCGAGTCGCTTCACCGGAAAGTAACTATCAGAAGCTCGCTGCCGGCAGATTGGATGGTGTGTTAGAGGATCTAAATGTGGGTAAACAGACCATCAATGAAATGGAGCTAGGAGGGCAACTCGAGCCTGCAGAGCAGATTTTGTCAGAACGCGAATACCACGTGATTATTTCTAAGGCTTCGCCTCGAGCGCAAGAGCTTCTTGAGGTCCTCAACCAAGGGCTTAAACAATTGGTCGATGAGGGTAAGGCCGACCAGTACCTCGAAGCAACGCTTAGAGGTGAATACCAATAAACGCGCGCCAAGCACCTGTCTTGTAGACTCTCTTCTTTGCCTCACTTTTTGGGGAGAGCAAACGTGCCAACAGCATGTGCGACAGGTGCTGGTTCTCCTTTAGAGCGGATAACGACATCGCCCACCACCGAGGTTTTACCAACCTTTAGCAAGGTACATTCTGCAGTTAACGCCGCATTCGCCTTTGGCCTTTGCAGAAAATTCATGTTTAGGTTTGTCGTAACCGCCATCTCTTCGACACCCAGTGTACCAAATATTGCGGCATACAAAGCAGCATCGGCAAGTGTCATCATAAATGGTCCCGATACCGTTCCTCCCGGACGCAGATCCCGTTGCGTCACTGGTCGTCTTAGTAATGCGTATCGATTTTCAATCTGCTCGACTCTCAAATTTGAGCCTTTAAACTGGGTATCAAAGAATGCTTGAATCTCTTCTTTCGTTACCATGCCCTTATGGTATTTCATAGCTCTTTTACCTTTCACGATGATGGCCATAAATATAAAAGGCCACACATAACCTGTCTGGCCTTTTATTTCTGTTCAATGCAATCTTAAGTAACCTATAGAGATAACGTTATAGAACAGTTACTGATAGTCGTTAATACGCCACATATAGATTTGATCACCGTTAATAAGGCGTTTAAGCAAATCAATATGATCCGCTGACCCTTGATAGTTAAATGTGAACTTATTATAGGGTAATTGCTCGCCATAAAAAGCGTATGGCGACAGGATCAGTGTATTGGCTTCAACAATGAAATCATGCGTAACTTTTCCTTCCAAGTAGTTTTTATTGCCATTAAAAACATACCCACTTGGAGGTAGACAACGCACTGCATTTACCGTATATGTACCCGGCTCAAGGCCATCAAACAATACGAACTTTTTGTCTTCATCTGGAACAAAAGAGAGAGTAACAGGCTTTTCCAGATCTGGATTTTCCATGTCAATGGCGACACTTTTACACGTATGCGAACCGTTTAATGTTGTAAATAAAGTTACAAACGCTAGCGCACCTTTTCCACTATGTGGTTGTAGTCGCTCTACATCGGTAGACACAGTCGAGGCACAGCCAGAAACCACCTGCGCAACAATCAATAAAAATAGTAATTTTTTCACGATACTTCATCCTGAGTTTAAACGGTCGACATGATAACAAAACAGTCGCTTTGTAGGTGGAAACATCATGTGATAGAGAGCACATTACTCTGAGTTTTATCTTGCTAAGAGAAGCTCAATAGGCGCGTTCGTCTACTTTCTTTCGAAGTTACTCACGAAGGCATCGTAGTTATCAAACATTTCTTTGCTACCCGACTTGGTCAACGAGGTTTCAGCCTTTTTGTAGAATCTATTTTCATCCATAGTGTCTACTGTATACCAAACCACTATATACTCTTCAGCGAGATACCCATGGCACTCTCGGACGGATACGGCTTCTGAGCCCTGAGCACGATTTTCTACTATGTCTAAACAAAAGCCAGGCGCTATAGGATTTTTGATTGATACAGTATAAAACTAGTCGTGTACAGGCCACATCTCAGGCTCGGGGAGTATAGGTGGTGTGCTGTCCATATAGGTCAGGAAGTTTTCCCATATTTCATGCGTTCTAACTTGTGTCAGCTTCGTTTGACAACTTATCGACATCACACCTCTAATTGACCCCTCTCGCCATTGAGTATAGATAGAGTCACAATGCGATGACATATATTTATGCCAATTCTTCTGCGCCGTCTTAATGGCGGCGACAAGCTCTGGATCATAGCTGTTGTGCTCCAAACTCGTTGATAAATATTTATCTAATGTTTGCTTTGCCTCTGAAAGCTCCACAGATGCACAATAATTAATATCCAGTGTTGAAACCGCCTTATCACAATCAACGTGAGCATCACTACTAACGGCACAAAGTGGTATGGTCAAAAACAAAAATCCAACTATCTTCCACATTATCTGACTCCAAATAAAAAAGGTTAACGATGCACCATCACCCTACTGCACCATCAGCACGCGCTTTGACTAGCATCGGGCCAAAACACAGTACAAACCAGCCATAACTTATCGTCCACAGAAGTGCAGAGGCGGAAACAAGCGCTAATGTATAGCTTGGCCATAACCATATACCAACGACGCGCACCAATGCGGACAAGAACAGCATACAAAACAACCAAGCAAACCTTGGGCCTTGATAGACATTACGGCCTGTATGTCCCAGTGTCACGCGTGTAATCATCGCTAAGATAACGCCACCTAGAGCACCAATAGCGAATAAATGCCAGATTAACTGCGACGCCCAAGGATCAGTGACTACAGCTTTTAATAGTAAACCAAGCGGTAGAAAGAGATAGAACACATGAAGAGAAAGCAACATAGGTTCTGAATACGCCCTCCAGCCCTGCCAACGGAGCAGCCGAACGCCCTGCGCGATACCCATTAAGAGCAATAAGCCACGTGCGACGGTATTGTCAGTTCCTAAGGCTAGCGTGACACCAATTAACAGCAGAAATGATATATTGATAGCGAGCTCTAACCATTCAGGCAAACTTGGTATCTCTACACTCAGTTTCTTTTCCGTGAAAAACGGTATTACCCGTCCCCCCATCACGCCAATAAGCATCATGTACCAAAGCAAGGTACTATGCCAAACTTGGTTTATCGGCAAGGAAACGTATCCTAATAACACTCCGTAAGATAGCGTATTCAGTGCCGCCGCCATCGCTAGAATAGGTATGAATAGATAGTTGCGCCGACGCTTAGTTACAACAACTCGATGTCCTACAGACCATGTTATACAAATAATAAATAGCGTATCTAGCGCCAAGCTAGACCAAATGGGGACGTCCACCCAAAAGCTCAGTCGAGCGGCGAGCCAAAGCATAAAAACAACAAAAAGCTTTAACCCACGCGTTCCCGGAACTCCAGTCCAGTTTTGCACCGCCGTCATTAGAAAACCACCGACTATGGCCATCGCAAAGCCAAATAGCATTTCGTGAGCGTGCCACCATAGTGAGGGTACCGTCAGTGAAAATGCATTTGGGTGAACATACAGACCTGCCCAGATGACAATAACGACACAGGAATAAAGTGCTCCAAAGAGAAAAAACGGCCTAAACCCAAGACGCACGACAGGCGGGATTTTCTCTTCTTTTTGTTTATCGGTGACGTTCAACAGCATTATCAGTGCGCTCCACAAAAAAACGGTGTTGCCACCCTAGCACAACGGAATGCTTTTCAATTGATATTGAGCAACTTTGAACTCAATTAATGTGCCACAAAAAATAAGGTTATTAAGACAAATATCCCTATTCACACATTAACCTAGTACTTCCCTTCACTTGACCTGGTGGGTAGAACTTACCTTCTGATTGGCTCGACTCTTTGCTACTCACTTTTACTTCAACATTGTCGACTTCATCTCAACTCGAGTTAACTAATGCGTGTTTGATTAATATCTATCAGAAACACTGTGTACGACTAGCGCGCACCCGGGAAAACAATCAGGCCTAAGCTTTCAAGTAGCTGAGATTGTTGCCAATCGGCTATTTTCACGCCCGACAGATCCACTTTGCGTGGGTCGAGGCCATCAATCTCAGCGTGACATAAATTAGCGCCTTGTACACTAAACTGCCCCCATACATCGGACGAGAACACACCGCCACTCAGATCGGCTTCTTTCAATGATGCACCGAGAAGATGGGTTTCAATCCAACGGTTTTCAAACAGTTCGCACTTTTCCAAGCACGCTTGCGCAAGATTGGCATAAGACAAGTTACAACCGGTGATAAATGCTGAGCAAAAGAACACCCGATGACTGACTTGATTGGCAAAATTTGCGCGGGAAAAGTTCGCGCCCTTCAGATCGCATTCTCTCATCTCAATACCGTAACAATTGGCAAAACTAAAATTGGCCATCGCTAATTGGCATTGCTGAAAACTGGCATCACGAAGATCAGCCGCGGTAAAGTGGCACCCTTCGATATCGCCCTGTTCGATAAATTTGCAACGCTTGAACGTCACATCGCGAAGGTTAGCGCGGGTAAAGTCACAACGGATAAAGGTACAGTCTTTGAATTCAAGCTCACTGAAATCTTGGTGAGAAAAGTTCTCTTGGTGAAATGTCTGGTTATATGTCTTCATATTATTTCCTTAATTAATGCGCCGCTAGGCTAACAACATAACCTTTTGAAATCACGAAAATAAAACCTTTCACAATCAGGATCTTATAACCCCCTTATTTTGCCGATTTAAAGGGGTAAACTAGCCTCAGAGAAAGCGTAAGAGGAACAGTTAGAACACGGCGACGATAAAAAAAGTTTTTCGCCTTACAGACCGGCTGACGAAGATAACACCTGATCCACAAACCTCGCTTTTCTCGCCCGATAGTCATCTTGCTCAAACCCTTCACAGGCGCGTTTAAGCGCATTGTAGGTGTGAACCAGTTGTGGGTTAGCGCGCAGCATGTCTCGAAAGGTCAGAAAGTCTTCGAACTCAGAGCCATTGGCCACCACTTGCAAAGCAACATCGTCATCTTGTTTGGATTCCAGCATACACAGCTCAGGAGTCCGTAACGTATCTCGCTTTACTTGAAAGCCCAACTCAACTAGCCGCTTCACAGCCTCTTCATGCTGGAAGGCAGGTACACCAACAAAAATATCGAGATCGCCTTTCGATATTGCTGAGGGGATCGACGACGCTCCAATGTGCTCGACTCGCGCTTCAGGAAGTTGGTGTTGGATAGCCACTCGCCACTGATTGAATAATCGCTCGCAAGCAGGTTGGTATTGGTCATCCGTATAAAATTTCATCATTATGAACGATTTTTCACAATAACTGAGTAAAGGGCAGATTATACTATTAATCATCCTGAACATTTATGACATCGTGAATCATTTTCCTTAGCCAACTATGAATAGGATCACATTTTTTCCGCTGATGCCAAATCATAGTAAATTCAAAGGATTCAATATCAAATGGCGGTTCGAAAATAACTAAGCGCTTATCAAGGTAAGACCCATCTAGAGTTTTTGATGCAATCGTTAATATAAGATCTGTATCGACAATTAGGTCAGCGGCAATTCCCCAGTGCGGTAGAGTCATTACCACATTTCGTACATATCCAACGTGTTCTAACGCACTTGCTATTTCATGGTATGAACTTTCTTGTTGTGCAACGTGTAGATGCGGACGAGATAACCAAGCGCTTAAGTCTAAACCGTCTTTTTGAGGCATTGTAGCTGCATCAGCTACGCACACAAAATCTTCTTGAAATAATGTTTCAACCTCAATGTCATCGTGGCGTATCGTGAAAACGCCAAACGCAAAGTCAACTTTTCCATCAATGAGATCCATAACCATCGTCTCTCTACTGCCCTGTAAAACGACGAGTCGAAGATTGGGGGCAACAGAACGTACTCGACGTAATAGCTCGGGAAGAATGACTTTCGCGCCATAGTCAGACATTGCGAGATGAATCGTAGTATCTGCATGTGCTGGATCAAACTCTGGTGGCTCAATTAGAGCGCCTAGCTGTTGCAAAGTTTGATCCAACGACGGTTTTAACTGCGCTGCTTTCGGTGTGAGCTCAAACTGACCATTGATACGTACTAATAATGGATCATTAAACATCTTGCGTAAGTACGCTAGTGAATGACTCACAGCGGGTTGGCTTTTATAGAGGCGAATGGCTGCTCGAGAAATATGCTTCTCAGCCAAGAGCGCCTGCAATGTCACTAGCTGATTTAGGTCAATTCGTCTTAAAGGGTTCATTCGTGACGTCAAAATGCGGATGGCAAAGCAAGAAACATATATAAACCCCCTATAAAATCAATAAAAAAGTGACAAGTGGTAACGTCATCATAGTGATTTCATGCCGTCACTCGACAAACTCTTCTCATCAATTTGGGCATTGTTCTTAACGTCCCTAGCGATAGTTGGCGACGTAAACATCTGGACGACGACCATGCCTGCAATGATCAGCACTATTCCTGCCAATTTTCCTATGTTTACTTCCTTAACCGGTAGCCCCATCAAGCCAAAATGATCAATGCACGAAGAGATGACCATTTGTCCCGTGATTACACAAACGATAAAAGCAGTTGCACCTAGCTTGGGCGTTAATACTAGTGACGATGTTATAAAAAATACACCAGCAACACCACCAAGCCATCCCCAAAATGGAATAGCTGCTAACTCAGATATTTTTGGTGTTTGAACGTTCATGGCAAAAAGTACTGGGGTCAGAACAATTATACTGATCAACAATGATACTGCAGTAGCCCAAAGTGGATGACCAAGCGCCTTGCCTAACAATGCGTTGCTACCTGCTTGAAAGGGAACAAGTGAGCCTGCTGTCATAGCAATAAGTGACAAAAACACGATGGAAACGGGAAAATTAAGTGACATCTCATAATCCTCAATATACAAACAACAAAATTATTGCCATTTCATGTCTGCAAGGGAAATTTTTAATCTGCATGTGATGTATTCGCCCGACGAATACATAGTTGTTGTTTCATGCCAAGGCTCATCATCGGTTAGTCACCGACGCAGTTTTCTCTAACGAGTTTCCAATAACCTATCTCATCACAGCCAAGAAACTACCCGCAGACAGATTTTGCGTCGTGCTACTGTAAGGTTCGTGCTAGACTCCACGCCATTCAGTGTGTCTGTGCAGTAACGCGGACACACGCTTCTTGTTTGTTGAGTCTGTTATGCCATTTAAAAAACTGGGTTTAAGCGACCCACTTTGCCAAGCCATAGCCCAACGCGGCTTTACCACGCCAACATCTATTCAAGCCAAAGCGATTCCAATCATCCAACAAGGGCATGATCTGATTGCCGCGGCACAAACGGGCACCGGAAAAACCTCGAGTTTTATCTGGCCTATCATCGATAAATTATCTGCCGGTGAAGCAGGACGTAAAAAGCGCGCGCGCGCTCTCGTCATCGCTCCCACTCGTGAACTCGCCCTGCAAGTGGCTGAGAGCGCACGTCAAGACAGCCAGTTTACTGAGCTAAAGACCTTAGCGATGGTTGGCGGCATGGACGAGCAGGCACAAAAGCAAGCCTTGATCGACGGCGTCGACATTTTGGTCGCCACCCCGGGACGTCTACGGGATTTACTCAGCCAACGTGCCGTCTATTTAGATGAAGTGGAAGTGCTGGTTCTCGACGAAGCGGATCGCATGCTCGATATGGGCTTTATTGATGCGATTCAACATATTCTAGACCGATTGCCGGCAAGCACGCAGTGCTTACTATTTTCGGCCACGCTGTCTAATAAAGTGCGCGATCTAGCCAAAGCGACCATTGGCGATGAAGGCAAAGAAATCAGCATTGCCGCACGAGATGCCTCGAAAGACAACATTACTCAATGGTGTATTCCAGTCGATAAAGATAAGAAATCCGCACTACTTAGTCATTTAATTAAAGAGAATGGCTGGACGCAAGCGTTGATTTTTATCGAAACCAAACACGGCGCCGCCAAACTCGCCACCCAGTTGGAAAAACGGGGCATTACCGCCGAAGCGTTTCACAGTGGACGCAGCCAAGCCGTGCGGACCCAATTGCTGGAAGACTTTAAAAACGGTGACATCCAATTTTTAATTGCCACCGGCGTCGCCGCGCGTGGCATTGATATTGAGTCGCTTGAGCGCGTGGTCAATTACGATCTGCCCTTCCCGGCCGACGAGTACGTCCACCGAATTGGCCGTACCGGTCGCGCAAGTGCTCAAGGCGAAGCGATTTCATTGGTCTCAAAAGATAACACCAAAAACTTGCGCATGATTGAAGCACGTCTCGGGCACCCACTTGAACGTCACATTATCGAAGGCTTTGAGCCTAAAAAGCCAGTGCCGCTGACTGCACCAAGATAGAATCATAGAATAGTTAACACCGCTATCCAAAACGCTCATATTACTGGGCGTTTTTTCTTTCACCTCAAATATGCAACTCATTTTATAATAAATAGCT
>NZ_MUFP01000033.1 GCF_001996165.1 Salinivibrio proteolyticus
GTATAGTGTTAGCCCACTATACACTGCTATACACACCTGTATAACCCATACACACCTGTATATAAGAGAAATAATGAACACAGAAAAACAAATCCAGCAAATAGCAAGCAGAGTACAGAGTGACACTTACGATCTTTGCATGTCTTTATGCTCACAACATATCAGGATGTCACAACAAACAAAGCTTGTATGCTTCCTAAGTAGTATCAACCTCAGCCCTGAACAAATTGCATTACAAGATGATATTGATTTAAAAGTGAGTAGTATTATTCGTATGCAAACACGGTATAAAGATGTAATTAGTTATTGTCGAGAATATTGCATTGAGCAATACAAGCGTTTTAATTTAATTGATGAATAATACCAAGGATAACAAAAATGAATAAACCAGATTTTACATTTCCAATTCAGACAGCCAATCAGCACAAAGAAAAGTTTAGTAAAGAAGATCCTGTAAATGCTGATTTGTTAGCCAAACGCAAAGCACTAACAAAGTTGTGTAAAAAGTATAATAGCCTGATTAACTACCTAACTGCACTTGCAGAAGATGAAACAGCAAGCCACGGGGATCGCCTTAAAGCTGTTAGTAAGCTGCTTGATTTACAAGATAAGCTCGCGAAGCAACTTGATGCTGAGGAAGATAAAGTGCGGAATGTTCGTGCAGCAGAAGAAGCAGAGAAAGCAGCTAAGAAAGGATCAGCAGAAGGAGTTTCTGGGGAGCAAGCTACATCACCAGAAGGAATCAAATTTGACTTCTCAGCTATCCGTGCAGCAGCTAAGAAAGAGAAAGAAGGTGGGGAATAATGAGTGTTCAGATTAAACGACGGGGCGACCATATCCCCGTTGTTCAAGGTATTTTAAATGCCGTAGGTGTTGATCCAAGTAGTGTAGGTGTTGAGAATTATTGTTTGATTCAGCTTATTGCACCTCAAACAATTGATAAGCTTGTAGAAGAGGCTTTACAGCACCCTAATACACTTGAAGCTGTGTTGATGGATAAAGGGGTTGATGGATTGCTTGTGCTTGCTGACATGTATCTGACAGCGTATAAAGCCCAACCATACACCAAAACAGATTACAGCAAGGCGTGGGACATTGCTGTCGCTGAGTATAACAAGCTTAGTGACCTTGATTGGTGCGTACAACTAAAAGGCTGAATGATGTGTACACCAAGCCGATCACACAATAAAACCTTTACAGGGCGGGGTGATTGCTTTGTCCCCGTCTAATTCTATCGAATTCTCACCTCTATTTCTTCCTTGCCGATACGTCCCATCTTTCTGATACACATACAAAAATTATCAACTCCTACTGCATACTTACATTAAATTTGAAGTGCTAAGGCTTATAGCTAGCTGCTAGCTTTTGTTTCATGCTATTATCTGGTTACAAAAGTGGTTACATTTCTGGTTACAAAACAAGGTTTAACCTTCTAAAATCATGCTTTACTGTCTAATGGCAGGATATAAGTTGTTGTTTTTGTGGGTAAATGTGAAGCTTGATTTAGTAATTTTGATTGACGCCTGTGAAGGCGACAGTAAGGTAAGACAAACATGAGCGAAAAATTGCAGAAGGTGCTAGCGCGTGCTGGCGTAGGTTCACGTCGTGAGATGGAAAGCTATATCCAATCAGGACGTGTGAGTGTGAATGGTGTGGTTGCCAAGCTTGGCGATCGTCTTGATGATCCGAGCGCGCTGGTGCGTGTAGACGGTCATCCTGTTCAACTAAGTGCGCCTTCTGAGTCTGTGTGTCGAGTCCTCGCATACAACAAACCGGAAGGCGAATTGTGTACGCGTAGCGATCCAGAAGGTCGTCGTACTGTCTTTGATCGTCTTCCCAAGCTAAGAGACGCGCGTTGGGTTGCTGTCGGTCGTCTGGATGCAAACACATCAGGCTTGTTGCTATTTACCACTGATGGTGAATTAGCAAACCGATTAATGCATCCAAGCCGCCAAGTGCAGCGTGAATACATGGTACGTGTATTCGGTGAGGTGAACGAAGACATGGTGCGTAATCTTGTCTCTGGTGTTGAGCTAGAAGACGGCGTAGCGCGTTTTGAGGACGTTGTTTACGCCGGCGGCGAAGGCATGAATCATACCTTCTATGTGGTGATCACCGAGGGACGCAACCGTGAGGTGCGCCGTTTGTGGGAAACCCAAGGGGTGACGGTGAGCCGTCTGAAGCGTGTTCGTTATGGCGATATCTATCTCGAGAAAGACTTGCCACGTGGTGGCTGGCGCGAGATGGAGTTAAAAGAAGTGAACTACTTGCGAGAAATGGTTGAAATGAAGCCAGAATCGCAAACAGTGATCACCCCAGAGGATCAGAAGCGCAAAAAATCACGCCAGAAAATTCGCCGTGCTGTTCGCCGCTATGAAGAACGTATTGATTCCGATAGCAAACCGAAAAAAGCGCGTCAAGCGCGTCGTGGTAACGCTCCCGCTGGTGGGCCGAAAGGCAGTGGACCTAAGCCTAAACAAGGCAACCCTCGAGCAGGCGCGCCGCGTGGCAAAGGCAAACCGCGCACCCGCAAATAACGTTTATAAAGTGGCATTTAAAAAAGCGTTAGCTAGAGCCCGGCACCTGCCGGGTTTTTTATGCGCTGTTTTCACCCTTCTTCAACCTGCATTGCCTCTCATTCTATTTTCATTCACATGATAACGATTCTTGTTTGTGATAATGTGCTACTTATTGTTTTATTAGTAAATGGATGTGATGAAAGCGGCCGAGCAGCACACCGCCACGCGTTTTGATCGAATCGAACGTGTGTTGGCGTATATTCATGCCAACCTTGACCAACCCTTAAATGTGGCAGACCTAGCTGCGTTAAGTTGCTGGTCACGTTGGCAGTTGCAGCGAGTTTTTTCGGAACAAACTGGGGTCAACGTTGCGCACTACGTACGAGAGCTAAAACTCGGGCAAGCGGCGCAACAGCTTGTCATGGGTCAAAGCCGTGTTATTGATATTGCGTTGATGTATGGCTTTGGCTCCGAGGCGAGCTTCTCGCGTGCATTTCGGCAACATTTTGGTATGACCCCGCGTCACTATCGGCAGCGCGGCGTGATGGATGGTATTCGCACACCGATGCATATTGCTAGTCTGACAACCTCTCAACCATCTTGGCTGTCTGTGCATATTAAAACGCGAGAGCCAATGCACTTAGTAGGCCAGCTTGGCTATATTCGAGGATTATTTTCATCACAGCCCGACTTTACCCATGTCGTGCCTGAGCTTTGGCAACACGTCCATCAGTCATTATGGTACGCCGGTGAGTGTGAGAGTATTGGCGCGATTAACGTTACCCAAGCGGAGACACTGGGTGAGCCTTTACCCTATTTAGCCGGTCAAATCACAATGCATCCGCCTGAAGACAATGCAATTACTCACTGGATAATCCCTGCCACAACCTATGCGGTGATCACACATACTGGCCCAGTGAGTGCATTGCCGGAAACGCTTAAGGCTTTTATCTACCACTGGCTGCCTCAATCTGGCTACACATGTACCGACGGGGTTGAGTTAGAGGTTTATCCTCCACACTATCAGCCTGCCGATAAGCACGCTGTGATGCACTATTGGGTGCCGCTCGACACCGCACACATTGCACCAAATTGAACAGTTTTTATCAGCCCTGCCCTTACAATGCGAATGATTTCGTTTTCCATTTAAGTTGTTTGAGTTGTAAGAAGGACGTTTTAATGCAGGCACCAACATCTCGCGTATTCGCCAATGGTTGGCGACGCTCGCCGTTAGCACTTGTTATCATGGGGACACTTACCAGTGCGTTGGCCCATGCTGAGAATGAACAGAGTGATATTGAAACCATTCACGTGCTGGGCGATACCTACCGAAATACTGCCACTAAAACAGTACTGGCACCAGAAGAGACGCCTCAAGCGGTTACCGTCATCGACCGAGACACTATCGAGCAGCGCCAAGCCAGCTCATTAAGTGAAGTAGTGCGCTACACCCCCGGCGTTAATACGGAGTTGCGAGGTGGGGCAGTGACGCGCCTCGATTTGTTTAATATTCGGGGCTTTATTAACTATCAAAACTTCTTTGATGGTCTCGCAGTGCCTTACAACACGTGGAATTTGCAGCCGCAAATCGATCCGATTGCCATCGAACAAGTCGAAGTTTTTAAAGGGCCGACGTCGGTGTTATACGGGAATATTCCACCGGGTGGCATGGTGAACATGATTGCGAAGACGCCGCAACAGCAAGCTGCACATCGCGTGGCGGTGAGTACTGATTCGGACGCGTTGCGTGAGGTGTCGGTCGACAGTACGGGCGCAATATCAGATACCTCACTGGCTTATCGAATAGTGGCACTGGCTCGGCAAAAAGACGGTCAGGCGGGTGACTCGGAAGAAGAGCGGTATGTGGTTGCTCCATCGTTAGATTGGCGGGTGTCGCCAGATACCTTGGTGAACGTTAACCTTTATTACCAAGCGGATCCGGCGGCGGGGATTTATACTTCATTACCCGCTAAAGGCTCGGTATTGCACAGTGACAAAGGCCGTTTATCGAGCGACAGCTTCTCCGGTGATAATCATTGGAACACCTACGACCGAGAATTCTTGATGCTCGGGTACAAGGTGCAGCATCAGCTTTCTGCCGATTGGTCAGTGCTTCACACCGCACGCTACACGGATGCAGATTTGCTGCAAAAAAACATGTATCACCAGAAGAGTAGCGATGGTCAGCACTACCCGCGCAATGCCTATCTTACCGAAGAATCTATGACGTCTTGGGTTGTCGATACCCAGCTATCAGGAGATTTACGTTGGGGGAAATCGCAACATTACACCTTATTGGGGCTCGACTATCAGAATATGTCTTCTGATGTTAGCTATGACGACACGTTAGCGGGTGTCGTGCCGGATATTGATATTTTTCACCCCAATAACCATCAGATTGACCCAAGCGCCTTGACCTTTGTTTATCAAGATCAGCACGATATCGAGGTGGCGCAGACGGGCATCTATGCTCAAGATCAAATCCTTTGGAAACAATGGGTTTTGCTTGCCGGTGCGCGGTACGATGAATATGAGTTAAAAGATGACCAACGCACCCTGTATGCAGGTACACCCAGTGGATCAGATAAAACGATTCGCCACTACAATTTAGCATTTCGTGCTGGGGCAATGTATCAATTCAACAACGGTATATCGCCTTATCTCAGCTATTCAGAAAGTTTTGAACCCACGGATATGGATAACCGCGGTAACGTATTTGATCCAGCCACGGGTAAACAATGGGAAGCGGGGCTTAAATATCTTTCACTAGATGGCACGACGGGATTCAATCTGGCGCTGTTTGAGCTCAAAAAACAGGATGCCTTGGTCAACGATCCCAACGACTCCTATGCGAAAATTCAAACCGGTGAAATTCGATCTCGTGGGATAGAAGTCTCCCTCGATCACGCGCTGAGTGTGGACACAGACGTGTCACTGACTTACGGCTACATGGATATGGAAATTACGGATGACCCTAATCTTGAGGGAAAAACGCCTGTTTGGGTGCCAGAGCAAACTGCCAGTGCATGGCTGAATCATCAAGTCAGTGCGGGGACACGAATCAGTGTTGGTGCGCGTTATGTTGGTGAGTCACAGGGTAACGCCAACAATACCTTTACCGTGCCGGATTATACGGTGTTTGACACCGCGATTCGCTATGACTTATCGCAGCTTTCCTCGTCGCTTTCGGGGGCAAAAGTGTCGCTATCTGCAACGAACTTGTTCGATAAGACCACATATAGCTGTTTTGATGAGTTGAACTGTTGGTATGGCGATGAGCGTAATATCAAGGCCAAGCTCAGCGTCGATTTTTAACCAGTGAAACACAAAAAGCGCCCCAGTTTTGGGGCGCTATCGATTAGCGTTTTGGTTGCGCATCAATACACTGACTGTGCTCGTTAATACCTTCTGGCGCCATCAGGTAAATATACAGCGGCATAATATCGAGTGGGGTTTTCAATGTTTGTGGATCCTCGCCGGGGAACGCGCTGGCGCGCATACTGGTGCGGGTGCCGCCCGGGTTGATGGCATTGACACGGACCTTGGTGTCAGACATCTCATCCGCCAGTACTTGCATCATACCTTCGGTCGCAAACTTAGATATCGCATAACTGCCCCAATAAGCACGACCTTGGTGGCCTACCGTTGATGAGGTAAATACAATGCGCGCGTCATCCGACTTCTTCAGCAACGGGAGTAGGGCTTGTGTCATTAGCATGGTCGCTTTGACGTTCACCTGCATGACATCATCGTGCGACTTCTCATCAATTTGGTCAAAAGGGCTGAGTACGCCAAGTAGCCCCGCGTTATGCAATACGCCATCTAAGCGACCAAATTGTTGCTCGATGGTATCGGCCATATCCATGTAATGCTGACGCGTGGCGCCGAGCATATCCAATGGGATAATAGCTGGCTGTGGCGCGCCCATCGCATCAATCTCGTCGTATACGGCTTCAAGCTTTTTCACAGTACGGCCCAGCAAAATAACCGTTGCGCCTTTTTCGGCGTAACTTAATGCGGCTTGACGGCCAATACCTGCGCCTGCACCGGTCACTAAAATGACGCGACCTGCTAGGGCATTTGAGGTAACTTGATATTCCACGATACAAATCCTTATTTATTGTTAAACGTAGATTATTGTAAGGTTGCGGGTGATGTGTGACAACCAAGCGCGTGATGCGCTGTATTAAGGCATTGCCACCAAAGTGAGACAAAGAGGATACAACATTGGAATTTATTGCGGATTATGGGCTGTTTTTGGCCAAAGTCATCACCTTTTTAGTGGCTGCAGTGGTACTGGTTGCCCTGGTTCGTGCCGCGAACGACAAGGGCGGACAAAAGGGGAGCCTGAAGATCACCGATCTGACCGAGAGCTTTAAGCATCATCGTGAAGCACTGGAACACCACCTTTACAATGAGGCAGAGCTAAAGGCGCGTGATAAGGCAGAGAAAAAAGCCAAGAAGGCGGAAAAGAAAGCCCAAAAAGCCGCGGCGAAGAAAGACAGCGAGCACAACCCGTCACGTGAGCCGCGATTGTTTGTACTGACCTTTAAGGGCAGTATCGATGCCCGTGAAGTGGAAGGGTTACGCGAAGAAATTTCAGCCATTCTCGCGGTGGCGACATCTGACGATGAAGTGTTGGTGCGTCTAGAAAGTGGCGGGGGCATGGTGCATGGCTATGGTCTTGCCGCTTCGCAGTTAGCAAGAATTCGGAAAGCGGGCGTGCATTTGACCATTTCGGTCGATAAAGTCGCTGCCAGCGGTGGCTATATGATGGCGTGTGTGGCGGATAAAATCATTGCAGCACCGTTTGCCATCATCGGGTCAATTGGTGTGATTGCGCAATTACCAAACTTTAATAAGTTACTGAAGAAGAACGATATCGAGTTTGAGCAACTGACCGCCGGTGAATTTAAGCGCACCCTGACGATGTTTGGTGAAAACACGGATAAAGCACGTGAAAAATTCCAAACCGAGTTAGAAGAAACCCACGATCTTTTCAAAGGGTTTATCACTGAGCATCGTCCGACATTAAATGTGGATACCGTGGCAACGGGTGAGCATTGGTTCGGTAATCAAGCCATTGATTTGGGTCTTATCGATGCGGTGAGTACCAGCGATGAATATTTATTTGAGGCGGCAAACAGCGAGCGTCATGTCCTTGCGGTGAGCTATCATCAGCGTAAAAACATCGCAGAAAAGCTTGCAGGCGCCTCAGCAGAGGTTGCTGATCGCGTGTTACTTAAATGGATCAGCCGCGGCCAGCGTCCCTTGATTTAACGCTTGTTTGTCATCACACCATCATGTTTCACCGTGATGGTGTGGTTTCAACCGTGGAGTGAGCAAAATATTGGCTATGATTGGAGTCAAAACGCACAAATATTGTGAGCCAAGCCAAAAATTATCGTTTCTGTTTGGCTATTTATCGGGTCGCAATGGTAATGATTAGCGCGTTTTTTCCCGAATCTGTCTTTAAAAGATGGACCACAATAAATGATCACAATTAACTAACAATTGTGGAAGGGACAAGCAATCAGCGTGTTTTACTGCGAATTTAGTTGATATTCGGTCAGACTCGCTCAATATTGTAAAACAGAAAGCGTCTTACTCACTATCATGAGTTTGCAACGCAACGAATTATCGACAGTTTTTAGCGCAAAGGGCGTACATTAGGTCATTATGGGCAAATCTCTCGTCATCGTGGAGTCCCCAGCAAAGGCGAAAACGATCAACAAATACCTCGGCAAAGACTTCATCGTGAAGTCGAGTGTCGGGCATGTTCGTGACCTGCCAACTGGTTCGACGCAGGGCGGCAAAAAWGCCGCTCCAGTGTCAACGAAAGGGCTCAGCGCCGAAGAAAAAGCGCGAATCAAGAAAGAAAAAGAAAAGAAGGCGCTCATCAACAAGATGGGCGTCGATCCTTACAATGGTTGGCAAGCGAAATACCAAGTCCTGCCGGGTAAGGAGAAAGTGGTTGCCGAACTCAAGCAGCTAGCGGAGAAAGCGGATCACGTTTATCTCGCAACGGATTTGGACCGCGAAGGGGAAGCCATTGCTTGGCACCTGCGGGAACTGATCGGTGGCGACCATGATCGCTTCAAACGCGTGGTGTTTAACGAAATCACCAAAAATGCGATTACACAAGCCTTTGAAACACCGGGCGATGTCAATATTGATGGCGTCAATGCGCAGCAAGCCCGCCGTTTCCTCGACCGTGTCGTCGGGTTTATGGTCTCGCCGTTGCTGTGGAAAAAAGTTGCGCGTGGCCTATCGGCGGGTCGTGTTCAGTCGGTGGCGGTAAAACTGCTGGTTGAACGCGAGCATGAGATTAAAGCCTTTATTCCAGAGGAATTCTGGGATGTGCATGCGGATACCCTAACGCCGAACGCACAGGCACTTCGTTTGCTGGTGGCACAACAAAACGGCAAGGCGTTCAAGCCGAAGAACAAAGATCAGGCCATGGCGGCGGTGTCAGCGCTTGAGCATGCAAGCTTTGTGGTACGCGATCGCGAAGATCGTCCGTCAACCAGCAAGCCGTCTGCGCCTTATATCACCTCGACATTGCAGCAGGCGGCCAGTACTCGCTTGGGCTTTGGGGTGAAAAAGACCATGATGCTGGCTCAGCGTTTGTATGAAGCCGGTTACATCACCTATATGCGTACCGACTCGACCAACCTCAGCAAAGAAGCGGTCGAAGCAGCCCGTGGCCATATTGCGAGTGAATATGGCGAGCAATATTTGCCAGAGTCTGCGAATGTGTATGGTGCGAAGGCGAATGCACAGGAAGCGCACGAAGCGATTCGTCCCTCTGATGTGGGTGTGAGCGCGAATGATCTGCAAGGCATGGACCCAGACGCCCATCGTCTGTATGACTTGATTTGGCGCCAGTTTGTTGCCTGTCAAATGATGCCAGCGAAGTATGATTCAACCACACTGACCGTCGCAGCCGGTGATTTCTCGCTGAAAGCGAAAGGACGCACGCTGCGCTTTGATGGTTGGACACGCGTTCAACGCCCATCGGGCAAGAACGAGGACCAAACCTTACCGGCTGTCGATGTGGGTGAAACCCTCAAGTTAGAGCAGCTTGATCCTAAGCAGCACTTTACCAAGCCACCGGCACGCTTTACTGAGGCCGCACTGGTAAAAGAGCTTGAAAAGCGAGGGATCGGTCGACCATCGACCTATGCGTCTATCATTTCCACCATTCAAGACCGCGGGTATGTGCGGGTTGAAAACCGTCGCTTTTATGCTGAGAAAATGGGCGAAATTGTGACGGATCGACTCAACCATAGCTTCGCTGATCTGATGGATTATGACTTTACCGCGCGGATGGAAGCGTCGTTAGACAAAATTGCCGTCGGTGATATCGATTGGAAAGCGGTGCTCGATAACTTCTTTGCCGACTTTGCCTCGGAGCTGGAAACCGCAGAGCAAGACGAAGACGACGGTGGGATGAAGCCTAACTACATGGTGATGACAGATATCGACTGTCCAACCTGTGGCCGTAAAATGGGTATTCGTACCGCGTCGACAGGGGTATTCCTTGGTTGTTCGGGCTATGCGTTACCACCGAAAGAGCGTTGTAAAACCACCATCAACCTGATGGATGAAGATGGTATTGTCAACGTGCTTGAGGAAGACGTTGAAACGGCCGATCTTCGGGCGATGAAGCGTTGTCCGATTTGCGAAACCGCCATGGATTCTTACCTGATCGACCAGCACCGAAAACTGCACGTTTGTGGTAATAACCCAAGCTGTGAAGGTTATGTGGTCGAAAAAGGTGAATTCAAGCCAAAAGGCTACGATGGCCCGGTCGTTGAGTGCGACAAGTGTGGTAGCGACATGGTGCTGAAAAATGGTCGTTTCGGTAAATACATGGGATGTACCAACGAGGAATGTAAGAACACGCGTAAGATCCTCAAAAATGGTGAGATTGCTCCACCGAAAGAAGATCCTGTGCATTTCCCCGAGTTGCCGTGTGAAAACTCGGACGCGTATTTCGTGTTGCGTGATGGCGCATCGGGTCTATTTATGGCCGCGAGTAACTTCCCGAAGTCTCGTGAAACACGCGCACCTTTGGTTGAAGAGCTTCACCGCTTTAAAGACCGTATTTCTGATAAGTTCAAATACTTAGCAGATGCGCCACAGGAAGATCCGGAAGGACGTCCGACAGTGGTTCGCTTTGCGCGCAAAACGAAAGAAAACTATGTGCGCAGTGAAGAAGACGGAAAACCGACAGGTTGGTCAGCGTTCTTTGTTGATGGTCAGTGGGAAGTCACCGACAAACGTAAGAAAAAAGCCAAGGCTGACTAAGCCGAAGCGCTTGTGATTCAAACCCGCCAGTACGGCGGGTTTTTTCGTTGTAGGCACGAGTGAACCTTTGCTTGATCCGTCCCAATATCTTCTCGATACCAATTGCTAAAATGCCGCCTTTCATTTCTTCTCTGAGGCCACATGGAGCTTCATCAATTAGTCAATACACTGGGCCAAGACTTAAAATACCGTTATGGCGAACGTGTTCATAAGCTCACATTGCATGGCGGTTTTAGCTGCCCCAATCGTGATGGTACGCTTGGGCGAGGCGGGTGCACATTTTGCAATGTGGCTTCGTTTGCGGATGAGCAGGCTCAGCATGGCTCGGTGAGCCAGCAACTACAGCAACGCGCCAAAGAAGTCGATCGCGCTCGATGCTATCTTGCCTATTTTCAGGCCTACACCAGCACTTACGACGAAGTCACACGCTTAAAAGCCTTGTATGAGCAAGCACTCGCGCGGGAAAACATGGTGGGGCTTTGTGTCGGTACACGCCCTGATTGTGTGCCACAGGCTGTATTGGCGTTGTTGGCAGACTATCACCAACAAGGGTTTGAGGTTTGGTTAGAGCTTGGCTTACAAACCGCTCACGATAAAACCCTAAAGCGTATTAATCGCGGTCATGATGTTGCCGTTTATGAAGCCGTTACCCAGCAGGCGCGTGCATTGGGCATAAAAGTCTGTACCCACTTGATCGTGGGTTTGCCAGGCGAAGACTTGGCGGCACACCAGCAAACCATTGATCGGGTCGTGGGTGTCGGGACGGATGGGGTTAAGCTTCACCCATTGCATATTGTTGAAGGCAGCACCATGGCGAAGGCGTGGCGAGCAGGGCGTCAGTTTGCGATGTCTTTGGAAGACTATGTACGCAGCGCGACCATGATGATCCAGCGAACACCGCCAGAGGTGGTATATCATCGTGTGTCTGCCAGTGCCCGTCCACCCACATTGCTGGCCCCTTTATGGTGCGAGAACCGCTGGCTCGCGATGACGGAAATCGCGAACCAGTTGGACAGTTCAGGGGCGCAAGGCACAGCACTCGGCCGGCCATTTATGCCTCGTTAGCGTGATGCCGATTGGGGAGTAAACGCGTCGCAAGACGGCGAAAAAGGTGGCCAATGTCTTGTAAAATAAGATACAAGCATGGGACCAAGAATAGTGTCAGCAGGGTCGCAAACATCACCGCAAAACCGAGTGCGACCGCCATGGGGATCACAAACCGTGCCTGCAGGCTGGTTTCAAACATGATGGGGAGTACCCCTGCAAAGGTGGTGATGGAGGTGAGCGTAATGGCACGAAAACGCGCACAGCCGGCGTCTATCACCGCTTGTTTGATGGCAACCCCCGCTTCTCGCGCACGATTGATGTAATCCGTCATCACCAAGGAGTCATTCACCACCACACCAGCAGCTGCGATCAAACCAAATGTCGACATCAAGCTCAGATCGATATCAAACCAATAGTGCCCCCAGATGGCGCCGGTTAAGCTAAAGGGGATCACAGACATAATGATCAACGGCTGCGTGTAGCTTTTTAGCGGTACTGCGAGCAGGGCATACACCACAATCATCCCTGCAATAAAGAACAAAATTTGCTCGTTTTGTTGGGCTTGCTGCTCTTCTATTGAGCCGCTGAGCTCGGTGGTGACATCGGGATAACGCGTCAGAATTTCGGGAATGATGTCTTTATCGATGGTGTCGATAATTGCGCTAGGCTCCACTTGCTCTTCGTCGATCGCGCCATATACATACACGGTACGGAACCCAGCCTCTCGTCGTAAACTGTTCACGCCAGGCTGTTGTTTTAGCTCCACGACATCCCCCAACATCACTTGTTGGCCTGATGGCGTGGTGATGATGGCATAACGCAGAGATGAGAAGGCTTCACGGGTGAGTTTGGGGTAACGCACCATCACTTTCACCTCTTCGCCGTCGCGGATCATTCGTTGCGCTTCGCCGCCATAAAAGCTCCCTCCTACTTGCATGGCAATGGTGGTGAGATCGAGCCCGAGATCATAAGCGACGGGTGTAAGTGAGATGAGCACCTCTTGACTCGCTGAATCAATTGATGAGGAGATATCATAAAGACCAGGCTGCTGATTAAGTCGAGACATCAGTGCACGCCCAGCTTGATTTAAGGTAGTGATATCGGGTCCGAACAAGAGGTAGCCAAACTCGTCGCCGTCTTCACCGCCATTAACGTCATCCTGAATCGTGAGTGTTTTCACGCCGGGAATATCCGGCATTGCTTCGCGCCAACGACGCGACAACTCAAAGGTGGTGAAAGGACGAATGTCGTCATCGACCAAGGGGATCACCAACTCGCCAGATGTGCGTCCATCGTTAAACACTAGGGTATCTTTGATGATACGTTGCCCGGTTTCCAACGCGATTTGGTCATCAACGCGATATACCATGCTCTCAATCGCTTTGAGGGCGTCAATGGTTTGTTCACTCGACGCATTGTTATTCATGGTCAGGTTTATGCTAGGAAAGTCATGCGGTACTTTAGGCGTTGGCACCATACGCACATGGTTCGCGGTAACTAGGCCAATCGCAATCGCCAGCAGGGTGATGAAGGTGGCAAGCACCGACCAGCGCCAATGGACGCAGAATGTGACCGCTCGTTGGTACGGACCACGAATAAACCGTTGGAACTGTTGGTTGAATCGCTCCCTCACACTATGGTGCTTGGGGGGCGTAAAATGGGTGTGTGCGAGGTGAGCTGGTAAAATCAGCTTAGACTCAATTAAGCTAAACACCAGACATAACATAACGATCGATGCAATGCCGAAGAAGAAAGCCCGCTCTGGGCCGCTGGACATGATAAAGGGAGCAAACACCGCAATGGTGGTGAGTACGCCAAATGTGGCGGGTGTGGCGACGCGCTGTGCCCCTTTAACCACGTTATCTACGCCGCCGCCGACTTTTTCGATTTGGGTGTAAACACTTTCACCGATCACGATGGCATCGTCGACAACAATCCCCAAGACCATAATAAACGCAAAAAGCGAGACGATATTGATGCTCACGCCAATCAATGGCATTAACATCACGGCACCTAAAAAGCACACTGGTAGGCCGATCATCACCCACATCGCGAGCTTGAAACGCAAGAAAACGGTAAGCAATAGTGCAACCAACACCGCCCCTTGAAGCAGGTTTTTCAGCATCATATCGAGGCGAGCGTTTAAGTAGTAGGTCATATCAACGACCGACTTAAGCTTTAACCCTGGCGGTAAGGTCTGGTTTTTGGCGTCAATGTACTGGTTCACCGCGTCGGCGACCGTCACCATATTTTCGGATGCGGTCGCTTGTACATTTAAGAAAATGGCATTTTGCCCTGAGTATTTGAAATACAGCTCGCCTTCGGTGAAGCCATCTTTAATAGTGGCAATATCTTGAAGTAGTAAACGGCTGCCATTGGGACCAATTTTGATCGGAATCGAGCGGAATTCATCACCGCGATAACGTTGGTTCTCAACCCGAATGGAGATCATGCCATTGTTGGTGCGAACTTCACCCGCAGAGAAATTCGCAGAATAACGGGCGATGGCATCACTGACCTGATTCAAGGTGAGATTGTATTTCTGTAGTACCTGTGGAGGGACTTCAATCGCAATTTCATAGGTAGGAGCACTGAGCTCAACCAATGTCACGTCTTCAAGTTGGAGCAGTTCATCTTCAATTTTCTGCGCCACAGGCTTAAGCTCGGTGAGGGGTTTATCTCCTACCACCGCCATGCTTATTACGGTTTGTCGAAACTCAACTTGCGCGACAGTCAGTGGTTCCATATTGCCGGGTAAGTTTGATAGGGCATCGACTTTTTGTTTGACTCTATCAAGGACAAGGTTGAGATCTTCGCCGACATCGACTTCAATCGCGACGCGGCCATAGCCTCGTCTCGCTGTAGAAACCACCGACTCAATGCCACTGACATCTTTGATAGCTTCCTCCACTTTGACCAAGATACTTTCTTCAACTTCTTGTGGTGAGGCGCCAGGGTAGTCGGCGGTGATATGGATATAATTGATTTCAATGTTGGGAAACATCTGACGCTGGATAAAAAAATAGCTAGCAACCCCCATCACAATAATAAAAATCATGATCAGGTTGGCTGCGACTGGGTTATGGGCAAAGTAGGCGATCAGGCCACGTGATTGTGTCGTGTCACTCATCATTGGCCTCCGCGACTTGAGAGGCGAGGCGCACCGTCATTCCCTTTTCTGGAAATTCCGGTAGGGTGACGACCAATCTGTCGTTTGGCTCTAGACCTTGGTCGGCAAACATAAATTCGCCTTCTGTGCGGACGACTCGTATCGTCCGTGGCATCAGCTCGTTGTTATCGTTTACCACCCAAACTTGTCGATTCTGAATTAACTCCTGAGGCAACTTAAAAACATCACTCAGTGTGGTACCCGTAAACGTGACTTCGACATAGCTACCGAACGGAAGAGGCATTGCGTCGCTATTGATCCCATAAGGGTCATCAAGCCTTACGACGACTTGCATCATTCGGGTGCGCTTTTCAACCACCCCTAAATCTCTGACGACGTTTCCTTGCCGAGAAACGGGTTGCGCACTGTTACGTGTAATAGTGGCCCCGATGCCAGCCAACTGCATCGGCAGAAAAGCACTGTCAAAGCCGGGAATGGGGAGATGAATCTCGGCTGATTCAATATTGTTGAGTGTAGCGACAGGCGTACCGATATTGATGTATTGGCCAACCCCGATTTCGCGAGACACGACCAAGGCATCATAAGGTGCTGTTACCTGACAGTTAGCAAGATCGCGCTGTGCGCGTTTGAGCGCTGCCTGTGCCGATTTGACGCGCGCCTGTGCGCTCAACACTTGGGGCTTTCTCAAGTACAAGTCTGTCACTTGTGAGGCGGGGAGTGTCTTCGCTTGTCGTTGAGCGACAGCGGCTTGCGCTTGTTCTTCAATCAGCGCGGCTTTGGCACTGGCGAGATCCGCTTCAGCGCTTAGCACAGCGGCCTCATAATTATCTGGTTCGATGGCAAAAAGGATTTCTCCACGTTTCACAATACCGCCAGCAACAAAGCTTGGATGCCAACTGACCACTTCGCCTGAAACCTGAGCCGCGACTTGCGTAGTCTCAACCGGCATTACTTCACCGTGTGCTCGGAGCACAACTTGGTGTTGCATCGGAGAAATGACTTGGGTTTCTACCACTGGCGCGGCTTGTGAAACAACGTCTGCCTCAGTTTGAGGTTCAGTCGCAGCGATTGCCGTATAGGCGAGGTAGCCAAGGGCAAGAATAAGCGGTGGAGCAACCCAACGAAGTCCTTTCATCTGCAGTGGTTTCCTTTTCAACCTATCTACTGGTAACACATACTACGTGTTTGATTTTCTTTCCTGTACTGACCAAGTTATCACGCAACTGCCTATCTGGAAGTATTCTCAGAATGAACCTTTGATGATGGTCTTGTTTTTAATGGCTTAATTATCTTTATAGACCTTCAGTGATGCGGTTACGTACACCAAAATACCTTTCAGTGCGTTTTCCAAGGTTGTCCCTCTGCGTGCCCGATGATCAGACTTATCCTATGAGCACATCGGTTGTTCTTATTTTTCGTTTTAAAATTTCATGTTTCATCAATTAGTGCTGTTGATCACGCGTAAAAAGCGTTTTTTAATATTTCTTGTTGTAAATTAACCATGAGGGTAACTGTGTTTTTTGATTGATTATTCGTGACGGTAACCAAGTTTTGAGGTTTTTGTTCTAATTTTATTATGATTTATATCATTAAAGCTCTATTTTTC
>NZ_MUFP01000034.1 GCF_001996165.1 Salinivibrio proteolyticus
TCTGTCAAGTCATAAAATAACGGTAGCCTAACTAGGGTGTCCGTAAACTTGTCAGAATTCGGCAAATCATTCCCGTTGTATCGAGATTGATAATATTCACTTTTGTGCAATGATAAATAGTGAAAAACCGCATTTATATCATTATCTTTCAACATCTTTATCAACGCGGTTCGTTGTTCCAAACTTTCACACACTAAATAAAACATGTGTGCATTATTAGTTGAATTTTCAGTAATTGTTGGTAGCTCAATGCCTGTATTAATTAACACTTCATTTAAATTATCATAATAACGCTGCCAAATTGCTTTACGTCTCGATTGTATATCGTCGATATTTTCTAGCTGAGCATAAAGATATGCTGCAATAATATCAGATGGCAAAAATGATGACCCGATGTCTACCCAACCATATTTGGCAACTTCGCCTCGGAAGAAGGACGATCGATTGGTTCCTTTTTCACGAATAATTTCAGCGCGATGAATATATTTCTCATCATTTATAGCAAGCAAACCTCCCTCACCAGCGATGATGTTTTTGGTTGCATGAAACGAAAAGGTTCCGAAGGTTCCAATACTGCCTAGAGGCCTACCCTTGTAATAACTGTCGATTGCTTGTGCAGCGTCTTCAATGACTGGAACACTATATTGCTCGCTTAACTGCATGATTTTATCCATATCACAAGCAATACCTGCATAGTGTACAACCACAATTGCTTTTGTTTTGGGCGTTATTAATTCAGCTATATGATTAGGATCGATATTAGGATGATCCGAACAGCTATCTGCAAACACAATCTTTGCCCCACGTAGTGCAAAAGCATTTACAGTAGATACAAAAGTGTATGAAGGTGCAATTACTTCATCTCCGGGCTGGATATTTAGAAGAATAGCGGTCATCTCTAATGCATCAGTGCAAGATGTTGTCAGCAAACATTTCTTAAATCCATATTTTTCTTCTAGGAACTCGTGACACTTTTTCGTGAAGGGCCCATCACCAGATGTATTACCATTTGATATCGACTGACTGATATACTTTGATTCAGAACCAACCTGATATGGCTTGTTAAATGGAATCATTACCCTTCCTCTCTTAAGTATTGCTCTTCCAATTTCAGTAGTTCTTTTCTTCTATTTTTTATTTTACGCGCAGGACTTCCAACATAAATTGACCAGGCCTCTGTCGACTCTAATACTAAAGAGTTTGCTCCCACAGACGTTCCTTGGTCCAATGTCACATTTGGAAATATAGTACTATTTGCTCCGATAATAGTATGCTTTTTGAGATATACCTTTCCTTCAATTTCATTTTTAAACGCGCTAGGTACAGTTGAATTCGTCATAGTTACACCCGAATAGTCGTCTGACTGGGTGAAAACTTTTACACCATAAGCTAACGTTGAAAAGTCTTCGATGACTATACCAGGGCGACCACCAGCTATTAGACACTGAGGGGTGATGTGAACATTTCTCCCTATTTTGATGTTCCCTGAAACAACACAGAAGTCGTCAATTCTTGAGTTGTCACCTATTTCAATCAACTCAGGATCATAAACGCTTGCTTTATCACTAATTTTTACATTTTTACCAAGTGCTTTAAAGCCGATATTTAATAGAGCGTCGTTGGTTAAATATGCCATCATACTTCCTTATTTATTGCACAATGACATTAAGTATTCACCATAACCATTTTTAGCGAGTAATTGAGCTCGATGTTTTACTTGGTCTTTTGACAACCATTGTTGGCTATATGCAACTTCTTCTAAGCACGCAATTTTATAGCCTTGCCGTTTCTCAATGGTTTCCACAAATTGGGCGGCTTCGAGGAGGCTCTCATGGGTGCCAGTGTCAAGCCATGCATATCCACGCCCTAGGAGCTCAACATTGAGTTTTTTGCGCTTAAGGTACATATCATTTAAGCAAGTTATTTCAAGTTCACCGCGCTCTGAAGGTCGCACTTCTTTCGCTAAACCAACCACATCATTGTCGTAAAAGTAAAGACCTGTCACAGCAAAGTTGCTTTTGGGCTTTTGTGGCTTTTCTTCTATTGATATAGCTCGTTTTTCTTTATCAAACTCGACTACACCGAAGCGCTCTGGATCATTGACCTGATATCCAAATACAGTCGCACCTTTACCTGTCTGTGCATTCTCTACTGCCTGTAATAGCTTACTTCGGAAATCTTGCCCCCAGAAAATATTGTCACCCAATACCAAACAGACTGACGAGTCGCCAATAAATTCTTCACCGATGATAAAGGCTTGCGCTAGGCCGTCAGGTGATTCCTGCACTGCGTATTCAAGCTGAATACCAAATTGACTACCATCACCAAGCAAGCGCTGAAAGCTATCTTGATCTTCAGGGGTGGTGATAATCAAAATCTCACGAATACCCGCTAGCATTAACACGGACAGCGGATAGTAGATCATTGGTTTATCGTAAACGGGTAGCAGTTGTTTAGAGACACCCATCGTAATCGGGAATAAGCGTGTACCTGACCCGCCCGCTAGAATAATACCTTTCATTATTTACTCTCCGATAAAGCAACACCTAAGCGTTCACCTTGGTAACTACCATTCTGAACATTTTGACACCAAGTTTGATTGTCTAAATACCATTGAACCGTTTTTTTCAAGCCGGTTTCAAAGGTCTCGACCGGTGTCCAGCCAAGCGCTTGTTGCATTTTACTTGAGTCAATCGCATAACGACGATCATGCCCAGGACGATCCTGCACATACGTGATTTGCTCGGCATAGGAAGTCGCTTTCGGGACTAATGTGTCTAAAATTGCACAAATCGCTTCGACTACCTCAACGTTTTTCTTTTCATTGTGGCCACCTATGTTGTAGGTTTCACCAACTTCGCCTTCCGTGACGACTTTATATAGCGCTCGAGCATGGTCATCGACATATAGCCAATCACGAATTTGGTCGCCTTTACCGTAGATAGGTAATGCTTTACCTGCTAAAGCATTCAGAATAACAAGTGGGATCAGCTTTTCAGGGAAATGATACGGGCCGTAGTTATTGGAACAATTGGTGACTATGGTTGGTAAACCATAAGTGCGCATCCAAGCACGGACCAAGTGATCACTTGAGGCTTTAGAAGCTGAATAAGGACTTGAAGGTGCATAGGGGGTCGTTTCCAAGAACATCGGCAGCGGTTCATTGGCTGATTCTTCCCCCTGTTTAACATCATCCGGATGTGGGAGATCACCATATACTTCATCGGTTGAGATATGATGGAAACGAAATGCTTGTTTAGCACGGTCATCTAACTGTCTCCAATACTCACGGGTCGCTTCTAGTAGGGTATAGGTACCCACAATATTGGTTTCGACAAAGGCCGCGGGACCGTCGATTGAGCGGTCAACGTGCGATTCAGCCGCTAGATGCATCACCGCATCAGGTTGATGCTCTGCAAAGACGCGATCTAATTCGGCACGGTTACAAATATCCACTAGCTCAAACGCGTAGCGATTGCTTTCTGAAACTGGCGCTAATGATTCCAGGTTGCCAGCATACGTCAGTTTATCGAGGTTAATCACACTATCGTTAGTGTGCTGAATAATATGGCGAATAACGGCAGAGCCAATAAAGCCTGCACCGCCTGTGACGAGTATTTTCATTTTTAACCTTTGGTCTTTTAATCCGTCCCAAACAAATCACGCGTATAGACTTTGTCGGCACTATCGCGGATTTCATCAACCATGCGGTTGGCTACAATCACATCAGCACGTTGTTTAAACGCTTCAAGGTCGTGAGTGACTTCTGAGTTAAAGAAAGTGTCTTCTTTTAAGACTGGCTCGTACACAATCACCTCAATGCCTTTTGCTTTTAAGCGCTTCATAATCCCTTGTATGGATGAGGCACGGAAGTTGTCTGAGCCCGCTTTCATGATCAACCGGTATATGCCCACCGTTTTTGGCTCACGGCGCAAAATGGCGTTGGCGACAAAATCTTTGCGGGTAGTGTTGGCGTCAACAATGGCTTTAATCAAGTTGTTTGGCACATCGTTGTAGTTGGCAAGCAGTTGGCGGGTATCTTTTGGCAGGCAGTAACCACCATAACCAAACGATGGGTTGTTGTAGTGGTTGCCAATGCGTGGGTCTAGCCCTACCCCTTCGATGATTTGGCGAGTATTCAAACCGTGGGTTTCGGCGTAACTATCAAGCTCGTTAAAGTAGGCAACCCGCATAGCAAGGTAGGTATTAGAGAACAGCTTAACGGCTTCCGCTTCGGTCGAGTCGGTAAAGAGTACCGGCACGTCCTTTTTCAGCGCGCCTTCGAGCAAGAGGCTGGCAAAAGTCTTTGCGCGCTCACTTTGCTCACCCACAATAATGCGCGAAGGATGCAGGTTATCGTATAGGGCTTTGCCCTCACGCAAGAACTCAGGCGAGAAAAGGATATTATCGCTTCCCATCTCTTCTTTGATCTGTTTGGTATAACCCACCGGCACAGTCGATTTAATCACCATAGTCGCTTGCGGGTTAATGGCCATTACATCACGAATCACCGCCTCGACAGAGCGGGTGTTAAAGTAGTTGGTTTCTGGGTCGTAGTCAGTTGGCGTGGCGATGATAACAAAATCAGCGTCTTGGTAGGCTTGGTGTTTATCTAAGGTGGCAGTGAAGCGCAGTGATTTGTTGGCCAGAAAGTCTTCGATTTCCGCATCAACAATAGGGGATTGCTTTTGGTTGAGCTGCGTTATTTTTTCTTCATTAATATCGAGCGCGACCACATCAAAATGTTGGGCGAGCAGCATCGCGTTAGAAAGCCCCACATAGCCGGTGCCTGCAACTGCAATTTTCATTGATTTTTCCTTGGGTTACCTAGCTGTAAAAGAGAGTTATTGGATTTAACCGTGATAAATAGACACGCTACCGCCCGGAGGTATCGCTCCCCATTGCGCGGTGATCACAGATTTTGTATGTTTTTTGAGTCGTTTTGTATGTGATCTCACAATGCTGGCAAAATGATGCCTAGCACGGTGGAAAAAATGCCTGCGGTATTCTACACATTTTTGCTTCGGTTGAAAGAATATGGCGGTTGTTTTATGTACTGATTTTGCTTTATGTTCATATATTAAACAAAGGCTTACTTACCGCTGACAATTCTAGCTATTCGTTGACACTATCTAGTTTCATGCTCATCTCATCATTTCGACTGAATGGCTTTTCATACTCCTGTCTATATATCGTGATATACATCACTTTTTTCTAATCTTTGTTTCATTTTTTTCTATTAAAATTTTTTATCTTTTTTAGTGAGTTACTGCTCCTTTCCCCTGCCTGTCTTATTTTTGAAGCGTTATTAAGTTATTTATCTATTATTAATGTATGTAAGCCGTTTGATGCGCATCGGGGCTTGACCTTTAAGCAGTGGTTAAGAGTAAGGAGGGCCTATGTCCCTTGTCCGCCCCGTGTTGTGGAAAAAATTAGGTATGGCATTCGGTATATTAAGTCTATCCATATGGATGGCGGGTTGTACGGTATCGAATGGCGATCACCGCATAGTTACCATCCACCCTCCGATTGACATGGTCAAACCTTCTTCCCTGCTAGAGCGTGGTAAATTCGGTACCAGCGTGCCGATTACACCAACATTGAGTCTCACTGCGGCGCATGTTGCCGACTTTTCTCGCGATAAAGTGATCGCGGTGCATCCGCGTTGCGATGTCGCATTAATCGAGGCCGATAATCGAGACTTGGCGCTGCCGCCACTCGGGTTAGTTTATCAAGGTGATGTAATAGAGGTGTATGGTAAATCAAGTGCGGGGAATGTGCTGAACGCGAGCGGCCACTATTATATGGATTTAATGATCTCGGGCTTTAAAGAAGTGGAAAATTGCCCTTCGAGCATTACCGATGCGCCAGTACGCGGCGGCATGAGTGGTGGCGGTGCCTTTAACAGCAATGGCGAGTTGGTGGGAATTTTAGTTGGGTTTGCACATCCAGAGAAAACCACGCTCGATAACGGTGAGCGGTTAGATTTGGCGAGAATGACGATTTTTGTTTCGATTAACTATATTCATGCATGGCTTGAAACCAAAGCCGCACGCTATGGCGGGCTGAGCCCCTTGGCTTTACCCGTTGAACAAGATATCGCCCACAATGAGCATGTGACAGAGATGACATTGCTGGATTCTCAGCCTTAGTGACAGTACTAACACAATAAGCGGAGAGATATTACTGAGGTAAATCTTTCTGCTTGGCTAGTCTATTCGTTTTTCGCCTGCTAAACTCTTGCGCCTGAACAAGAAACTAGGCAAGCATTATGAACGTTCTCGTCACAGGTGGCACTGGCTATATTGGCAGCCATACGTGCATTCAATTACTCGCCGCCGGCCATACACCGATTGTGGTAGATAATTTATCGAACAGTAAGCCCTTGGTGCTCGATCGCATTGAGCGTGTAGCCGGTAAGCGCCCACTCTTTCTTGAAGGTGATATTCGCGATCGTGCCTTTTTAGATTCAGTGTTCGCCGCGCACCAAATTGATAGCGTGATCCATTTCGCTGGCTTAAAAGCAGTGGGAGAATCCGTCGCACTGCCGCTGAAGTATTATGATAATAATGTGTCAGGCACGCTGAACTTGGTCGCAGCAATGCAGCAGGCTAACGTGAAGTCACTGATCTTCAGCTCATCCGCTACCGTTTATGGCGATCCCGCGTCTGTGCCCATCCGTGAAGACTTTCCTACCTCCGCCACCAACCCTTATGGCCGCAGTAAGCTTATGGTAGAAGAATGTTTACGGGATTTCCAAGCCGCTAACCCTGAGTGGAGTGTGACCTTGCTGCGCTACTTTAATCCCGTCGGCGCACATGAATCTGGCTTATTGGGCGAAGATCCGCAAGGCACTCCAAACAATCTGTTGCCGTTCGTTGCACAAGTCGCCGTCGGCCGGCGCGAGAAATTGGGCGTGTTTGGTAACGATTACGATACACCTGATGGCACCGGTGTACGTGATTATATTCATGTGGTGGACTTAGCCGACGGGCATTTAGCGGCATTGGATAGGATGACGCATCAGGCGGGCACGCATATTTTTAATCTGGGTACTGGCCAAGGTAACAGCGTGTTGGAAATGGTACATGCATTTGAAGCCGCTGCAGATCGTCCCATTCCTTACGAGATCATGCCTCGTCGTGCCGGCGACATTGCCGAATGTTGGGCGGACCCTGCCTATGCAGAATCTGTTCTAGGTTGGCGCGCACAACGGTCTTTGCAAACCATGGTAGCGGATACCTGGCGTTGGCAATCAATGAACCCAAATGGGTATGAATAATTCACTGTCGTAGATAAGCCTCGATATACGCGGAGAGCGCTTTTCGAGGAAAAACGCCTCAGTCACTATGTGCTGAGGCGTTTATTTTTTTGTCCCCAAATGGATAACATTCTCGCGACTTACCGGTTGGCTCGCTTGCCATACAAGATCGCCAAGCTCGTGCTTGCGGGTAAACTGTGTAGGCGCGTCTTGTAAGATACGTTGAATGGTTGGGTAGTCAAATGCTTGGCAGGCAGTGTCTAACTCAGTAAGAATGTGCTCGAACAAATTCAAAGATAGATACGTCTCGTGGGCGGCCATGATACGTTCGTGCCCAGTACCCGATACGTTATCGCCAATGAGTAATTCTTCATACAGCTTTTCACCAGGACGCAGCCCTGTGTATTGAATTTCAATATCACCGTTAGGGTTATCTTCAGACTTCACTTCTAGCCCGGACAAGCGGATCAGCTTCTCGGCCAGATCAACGATCTTAACCGGCTCGCCCATATCGAGCACAAACACGTCTCCACCCTTTGCCATTGCCCCCGCTTGGATCACGAGCTGTGCTGCCTCTGGAATGGTCATAAAGTAACGAATGATATCAGGGTGAGTCACCGTTACGGCGCTTCCTTCCGCTATTTGACGCTTGAATAAAGGGATCACCGAACCGGACGATCCGAGCACGTTCCCAAACCGCACCATACAAAACCGCGTTTGATGGGATTTACCTGTTTCGTCAGCCAGCGCCTGCAGCGCGAGTTCTGCCATACGCTTGCTCGCCCCCATAATGTTGGTCGGGCGCACAGCCTTGTCGGTGGAGATCAGAACAAAGGATTCTACATTCGCGGCTATCGCCGCTTTTGCACAGTGGTAGGTTCCGAACACATTGTTACGAACCCCTTCGATCACATTGTATTCAACCAAGGGAACGTGTTTATACGCCGCCGCGTGATAGACCGTTTGAACGTCAAATGCTTTCATGATGGTAGTTAATCGGTTTGGCCTTTGTACCGAGCCCAACAGAGGAACTATTTGCGTCGCAACGTTTAACTGTTTAGTCAGTTGATTTAACTCTTTGTCAATTTGATACAAGCAGTATTCTGACAGTTCGAGAAGCACTAACGTTTTGGGTGATTGCGCGAGTATTTGGCGACACAGCTCACTACCAATTGAGCCTCCCGCGCCGGTGACCATGACCACCTTTTCAAACAAGTTGGCTTGCATGAGTTCGGGAGATGGCGCAACTGGATCTCTACCGAGTAAGTCATCGATGGCAACATCTTTTAATTGATCGACCGTCGCATTTCCCTCCACGATATCATCAAAATCAGGCACAGTGAGTACTTCTACTGGTAGATGTAACAAACTGTCAATCACGCGCTTTCGCTCAGTGCGATTTGAACGTGGCATCGCCAATAAGATCTTATCTATATCATGCTTACTAACTAAATCTTGGACTGTTTCAGGCGGATAAACAGTAAGTCCTTGAATGACTGTATAAGCCAGTGTTTTATTTCCATCAATGAACGCTTTAACTTGGTAGTGACTAGCACTGCGCAGTGCGATCGCAAGTTGTCTACCAGTATTACCAGCGCCATATATTAATACTCGCGCAGAGTGCCGGTTCTGATGGGTATATTCAATGAGGAGCCGGACAGCCATTCTCGCGCCCCCAGCCAATAATACAAGAAAGGTAAAATAGATAAATGGGACAGTACGCGGAATGTTAGCGTTCAAATAAAACGATAGAACTGCAACAGTTACTGCCGAAATAAATGCCCCAATGGCCACAACAACAAGTGCATGAAATGTAAGGTATCTTAAAACTGCACGATATAGCCCTAACCGAGTAAAACTTATAAGGGTAACGAATATCGTTCCTGTAAGCACACTAATGGTTTGATCTGACAGAGGAATATATACTTCGCCAAGTCTTACAGAGAAAGCCAAATAGAAACAGGATACAATAATACATGTATCCAATAACAAGCTGATAAGTCTTTTATAAAAACGAGGCATTGACCATATTTTCATTAGTATGCGCATGCAAGCACTCTCAGAAAAGGGTTTAAATAGATAGCTTTTTATTATGAAAAGTGGAGACTAGTAATTACTTTGAGGCATTCATTAATATTTGCCTGAGTACTTCGGCTGTTTTTTCGATTTCTTGCTTCGTTAAAGTAGGATGAACAAGAAACATCATGCTTGTTTCCCCGAGATATTGAGCATTAGGAAGTGGTATGGTGGGTCGGAAACCTGTACCGTCAAAAGCTTTTTCGTTATATACCTCTGAGCAGCTGCCTTGTAGCGCAGGAACCCCCAATTGATTAATCTCCTCTAAAATCTTGTCTCTTGTCCACTCTGGTTTTAAGTAATGAGGATTGATAAATAGGTAATGTTTGTATGCAGCGTGTTCGATGTAATCTGGCAATTTAATGTGCCTTATAACGGGTAGATCACTGACAGCTTCATTGAGTATTCTGGCATTTCTTTGACGCAGCTCCGTCCACTCGGCCATTCTTTTAAGTTGAATACGGCCAATTACTGCCTGCATCTCTGTCATTCGCCAATTAGTACCAAAGCTATTGTGCAGCCATCGAAATCCGGGAGGGTGGGCTTGCTCGTACACGGCAGCCCAACTCTTGCCATGATCTTTATACGACCACATGCGCGACCATAAATCTCTATCATTCGTGGTAACCATGCCGCCTTCACCACCCGTAGTCATGATTTTGTCTTGGCAAAATGACCATGCACCGATGTGCCCTATGGAACCAACACTCCGCCCCTTATACTTAGCACCATGTGCTTGGGCGCAGTCCTCTATTACTGTTAAGTTATGTTGCTCCGCCAAAGCCATAATCGCATCCATTTCCGCCGGCATTCCAGCTAAGTGAACAACGATGATTGCCTTCGTTTTCTCTGTGATGAGCGGCTTAATCGTTTCTGCGCTGATGTTTTGGCTATCACAATCAACGTCAGCAAAAACCGGTATAGCGCCAGCGGTGACGATCGATGAGGCTGTCGCTAAAAAGGTTCTCGGTGTTGTAATAACTTCATCGCCGGCACCAACATCTAACGCCTTTAATGCCACATCGAGAGCCAACGTCCCGTTCGCCAATGCCACTGCATAATTACAGTCAGCCCACTGTGCAAATTCTTCCTCGAATTGTCGGCACTCTGTTCCCGTCCAATAATTGACGCGATTCGAAAGTAATACACGGCTTACAGCATCTGCTTCTTCTTGCGTGAAGCTCGGCCAGGGAGAAAATGGACTATTCAACACGATCAAACTTCCTTTTTTATCAAGGGCTTTGCCGGAATTCCGACTTGGGTTTGGTCACTTTCGACGTCTCGTAATACAGTGGCGCCTGCCCCGATTACTGCATTAGCGCCGATTTTTACTAGAGGCTTTATCGTCGCGCCCGCCCCTATCCACGCCTCAGAGGCGACTTGAACACCGCCAGCCAAATGCGCACCCGGGCTAACGTGCACTCCTTGTGCGATATCACAATCGTGGTCAATCGTTGCTGAGGTATTCACAATGCACGCCTGACCAATATGACTAAACGGATTAACCACAGCTCCTGCCATCACGACCGTTCCGGGCTCTAAGACTGCATAATGGCTAACGATTGCTTTCGGATGAACAAGTGGTGTGCTTACCGCTCCATGTGCAATTAACGCTTGATGCTTTTCGAGCCGAGTACTGTTATTCCCAATCGCAACAATAATGGTTTGATATTCTGTGGCATGCGCGAGCAACATTTCGCTATTCCCGTGGATATTCCAGTGCTCAACGTTGCTAATTGTAGGCCAGCGATCATCAAAAAAATGAATGTCACTAAACCCATTCAACTCTGCGACCTCTGCAACCACCTTCCCATGACCACTGGCACCCAAGACAGCACATTTACTTCCTGTTTTCGTCATTATTGGTTCCTTCAAATGGTGCAGCCGTAACATGGTCCTGTGCTGATATACCGTCTTTAGCAATGACTTTCTTTATGGTTAAAAAGAGTATTTTTATATCTAACCAAAGTGAGTGGTTATCAACGTACCATACATCTAGCTCGAATTTTTCTTCCCAACTAATCGCATTACGGCCATTTACTTGTGCCCAACCAGTAATACCCGGACGTACGTTATGACGGCGCGCTTGTTCTTTACTGTACAAGGGTAAATACTGCATCAGTAGTGGTCGAGGCCCGACAAGGCTCATATCGCCTTTGAACACATTCCATAACTCCGGTAACTCATCGAGGCTCATATTACGTAGCTTTTGACCAAATGGCGTCATGCGCTCAGAATCAGGAAGCGTATTCCCATTTTTATCGGTAGCATCTTTCATGGTTCGAAACTTTATCATTTCGAAAGGCTCTCCGTTTAACCCAGGGCGGGTTTGCCGGAAAAGTATAGGTGAGCCAAGATGCTTAATTAGCTTATATGCTATAATGATAAAAATAGGAGAAAGAAAAACGATGGAAAAAAAAGCCACAATAAGATCAAATAGTCTTTTCATCATTTACCTATCAAGGTTTCATCTCTGATTAAGTTTTTCTTACTACCCACTGAACCCATTTATCAGCTAGCATANAGCTAGCATATGGCGGTTAAATTGACTTTCAGCTAGTTGGCGTGCTGCATCTCCCATTGCAGCAAGAGCTTTCCTATCGTCGGCTGCTTGCTCTAAGACACGCGCAAACGCTTTTGGACTTTCTGGAGCAACAGTAAAACCACACTGATGATCTTTAATCATTTCTGCCAACCATCCTGGATAATTGTTAATCACCGGGAGGCCCGCTGATATATAGTCGAAAAACTTATTTGGCGATGTTCCGTAATAAAAAGCAGGAATATTAGCTAATACTTGCATGCCAACATCAGCACTGGACATTAAACCTGCCAATTTTTCCTTGTTAACGGGAGGATGAAACACAACGTTATCCAGCTGCATTTCTTGAGCTCTAGCCTCTAATTTCGGTTTTAGCCCTCCTTGCCCAACTAAGACTAATTTTATATCCTCTCGGCCACGACTTTTTAATTCCATCGCAACATCGAGTACAGCATCAAGACCATTCGCTATACCATGGGTACCGGTGAAAATCGCCATTAAATCGTCTTGTGCGACCCCTTCTGGTCGCCATGGCTCGCTTGGTTGACTAAAAAGAGAGAGATCACAACCATTTGGCACCATCTCTATTTTTTCTTTAGGTACGCCTCGCCTCTTAATTCCTTCGACAATACCGGGAGAAAGACCAATACAGCGATGTGCACTGTGATAAGACACCCACTCTAATAGAGACATTAAACTTAAAATAACAGGATTTTTAACGACCCCCATTTCCTTTGGTAGCTCAGGCCATAGATCTCTTACTTCAAATATAAAAGGCTTTCCTCTTAACCAACGTGAAAAAACACCAGGGATACCAGCAGTTAGTGGAGTACTAGTCGCAAACAGTACATCATATTTTTCTGTAAGGGATAAAAGAACACTTTTAGTTGCAAACTTAAAAAACGTAATACTCCTTTTAATAAATCCATCCGAATTAGAGTATTCTAAGTCAAACTCTATGATGCGGATGCCATCAACAACTCCCTCTCGCCTCCCATTAATAAATACTGAATTTAATCCTGTTTCCCCCCCACCATATGTACCACACACCATGGTAACATTATGCCCATGATGTATAAGACGCTTCGCCATTTCATATGAACGGATTCCAGTGGAGCCTTTAGGTGTCGAGAAGTGCTGGTGAAAATAAAGAACATCCATTATCTGTATTTATACTCTGTAGTTATCTTTCCATCTGAAACCACTTCGATTTCTAAAACGGGAATGGAAGTTTCTTGGTAGTAATAGCGAGATTCTTTACCTTCAACTAACTCAAGTCGCTTAACGTCCACATTACTGTCAATTGTTATAGCATGAGTATGATTGGTAATTCGATTTCCTTCTATCACCCATTCCCCAGGACTCAAGCGCCACCGTAGTATTGCTTTTTTCTGTACGCCTTGAATATCATCAACAACTCGCAACGCTTTTTCTGAAAGAGAAACCTCTCTATGATGACGACACTTGAAATAGTCACGATAACTTGCACCACAACGCCGTCGAGACTGATCACAATAAACACCCTCGGCCTTGAGCCAAGATCCCAAGAGAAATCTGCTCAATCGCGGCATTTGTTCATGATCATCAAACTGAATGGTGTTGTGACTTTGCGTTCCACCGTAGTAATCAAGATATGCTTGACCAGCATTGTAGCTAAACGTTCCCCCGTCTCTTAAAAGGTTTACTCCATTAAGCCAAAAGTCCACATGCAGGGCATCATTTTGAGCCGGTCTAAAACGGAAGATAGGATAATTAAATAATACGAATGCGCCGGTTGTACTTCTTAACCCAACATATCCCCCTTGGGAAAAATGGAACGATCTTGGCTTTCCAAGTATTTGCTGTGGTTTGCTTAGCCCTAGAAGCTTAAGCGGTTCATCATAGCTCCCTGCTTCACGCCAAGCCGATGATTTCAAAAATACAACTGACGCAAGCTGCACAGCTGGACGAAAGTCTCGATAATCAGAGTCACATAGAGGTAACAACTTTGCGCCATCATTATGGCCCAAATTAGGTGCATCGCCGTTAACCTCTTGAGTTAATTGATATAACCACCGAGTTGCTAAACCCATCTTTCGGTACAAAAACGGACTAAACGACTCAAGATCTAACTTCCGTCTCCATAGCTCAGAGATGGAGTACGTATCGAGCATGACCCTGTGGTAGTTAACTGAGTACTGACTAAATGTTCCATCACCGGCTATCAAATGGTTTGCACGATTCTCTAACCACTTACGGCCCATCTTCTCCCAACGCATTGCGTCTTCATCACCGTTAGCTACTAACCATGTGCCTCCGATAAACAAAGCCGCAGCTTCTGACGTCCCGTGGTTATTATCTTGAGCTATCGCGTAAGATATCGTGGGCGCAATGCGTTCGAGATGAGCCTTAACAAAGTTTAACAGCGCAGGTTCAGGACTCTTTATTTGATTCAGTAACTTAGCAGCCACAGCGGCGTGCATTACGCGAATTGAAGCTTCTTGGCCGCATTTCCAATTTGGGCCTAAGTATGGTGGATTATGATCAAGCCAACTGTTAATGGTTTCGTTTAGTTCATCAAGTGCTTGACGTCTCCCTAGATGATAATCTCTAGCTAATCCTATTAACCAACCAAATCTAGATGCTTCCCATATCCCTTTAATATCACCAACGTTAGAATCAAAGTCAGCCAAGCAGTACCAAGGCTTGTTCATGCGCGGATAACTTTTCCCTGTTAACACATTCAGATCCCATTTAAGATCAGTTATCGATATTTCTGGCATCCATCCAAATGGAGAAAACATATATTCTTGTTGTTGATTATCACCTTGATTAGCTATAGGTGCCGCTCGAAAAAAATCTCCCGATATAGGTGCATATTGGATCTTCTTTAATGAGTTTAGCCCACTTGAAACACTCGCTTTATAAAATGCAACCCTCGCTAAATTTAAAAGGCCCAAATCCTTTGCGATTTTAATTATTAGTTTAAACTTCATTGTTGTTTACGTAATTGCTCGGCTATTTCAATTGTAACTCGAGCTACTTCGAACAATTCATGCGCCGGAATTGGAGACTCTTTACCTAGTTCAATAGCTTTCAGGAAAGCCATTACACATTCTTTTTGTCCTTTGTCTTGCCTCCATAAGCTCATCTTATGAAAGCCTGGCCAGCCAAAGCCCTTTAATCTTCTAAAATTATCTAACTGGAGGACTCTCCCTGCAGCGAAAACCTCGATGCGCTCCTTCGGGAAATTAGCGGCTCCATTTGCCAAGTAGTGAATTGTCCCGAACGAACCATCGGAAAAACCAAGAATAATCGCTGCTTTATCTTCAGTGATATCGACACCATTAACATCACCCATCCGACGGCATTGTACAGACACTATCTCTGAGTCAGTAAGGTATCTCATGAGATCAATAAAGTGACACGCTTCTCCAATAATACGGCCACCACCAACGTGCTTGTCTTGTGTCCAGTGATCCGCGGGGATAGCCCCTGCATTCATGGTCATGATGAAACTTTTCGGCTCTTTAATCGCAGAAAGCAACTCCTTCGCTTTTGTGATTAAAGGAGAAAACCGGCGGTTAAAACCAACCATCAATTTGGGTGTTGGGGAGGAAGGCCTGTTTGAATAGTATGTAGCTTCAACTAAAGCAAGTTCTTCTAGTGTTAACGCTAGAGGTTTTTCGACGAATACGTTCTTACCTGCGCGTAGGGCTTGAGATAGAAAGTGAGCATGACTGTTATGGCGCGTAACAATTGCTATTGTATTAATTTCTGGATCCGAAATCATTGCGTTTGTATCAGTGCTAGCTTTCGCAAAGCCAGCTTTTTCACCATGAGTCACACCATTAATACCACCAGAAGTAGCAATAGTATGTAGCTGGGCCCCACCTGCTTTAAAAGCAGGTATCAACATGCGAGAAGCGTAGTTCCCTGCACCAACGAACCCAACAACAGGTTTAGACGCTTCGAAAGTCACTTCACTGTTGAGCGTGACTGCCTTCTCGTGGCGAGAAAAGGGTTCACTGTGGTATTGAAGCAAAATACCTAGCGCGGCATTATCAGAAGTCAGTACCTCATATGCTTGTGCTGCATTTTCAAACTCAAATCGATGTGTAATAAGCGGTTTTACGTCTATTTGGCCAGACGCCATCATATCCAAGATGGCTTCAAAGTTTCGTTGTTCCGTCCAACGTACAAAGGCATAGGGATAGTCATTACCCTGATCTTCATAGTTAGCATCGTAACGGCCAGGACCGTACGAGCACGACACTTGAAACGTTAATTCTTTTTCATAAAAGTCCGCGCGATTAAGCTCTAGTCCGGTGACGCCAACAAGGACGATACGGCCTCTCTTCCGGCTCATACGTGCCGCTTGTGTCACAGGGTCATTGGATTTAGTCGAAGCAGTAATGATTACACCATCAACACCGTTACCACGGCTAAACGCTATACCTGCGGCAACAGGATCTTCACCTTTACTAAGGTTACAGACCTCCGCTCCAAACTGTTTCGCCAGCGCTAATTTCGATTCATCAAAGTCTATTGCTAAAACCCGACAGCCCTGAGCTCGAAGAAGCTGTACAGTTAGTAAACCAATAAGTCCGACACCAGTTACAACAAAAGCCTCGCCAAGACTTGGCTCTGCCAATCGAATACCTTGCAAGCCAATACTTGCAACAACAGTAAATGAAGCTTCTTCATCTGAAACATTATCTGGAATCAGTGCACATAGATTTTTAGAGACTCTGACAACATCAGCATGAGGTCCGTTAGAAACAACTCGATCGCCCGCTTTAAAACCCTCGACATTTTTTCCAACCGAGTTAACTGTACCCACATTGCAGTAGCCAAGAGGTAAAGGTTGAGCAAGCTTTGATTGCACTGCATCAATTGTGGTCATCAGACCGTCAGTTTGGACCTTTTCTAAAACCATCTTTACTTTATCAGGCTGCTGACGTGCTTTATCCAAAAGGTTAGCCTTGCCAAAATCAACAAGCATACGCTCTGTACCTGCAGATATTAAAGAAACTGTTGAATCGATCAGCACATTCCCATTCGTAGCTATTGGAGCTGGGGCTTCCACTAAAGTAGAGCCTCCGTTAGCCATATCTTGCAGTATTTGTTTCATTTTCGATAACTCTTATAAGTTTGTGAATAATAAAGCACCAATCCACACCAAAATAGAAAACTAGCCGGTAGATTATTTTGAAACAAAAACAATTCAAAGGATTGCTGGACAAGTAATGAAATTAAAAGCGCCCCCATTAAAGAAGTACATTTAAAGCATATATCTCGATTCTTATATCCCATATAAGCATCTAAGTTTCTAACCGCATTCTTAATAACCAAAAAGAAAGACAAAAGAAAGAAAGCCACACCAACCACTCCAAACTGAAAGAAAAAACTCATATATAGATTATGACTAGATGAACGCAAACCTATATCACTATTAGTTGCCCCCATACCCATACCAAAAAACACAGAATCACCGAGACCTTTATACATTTCTTGCCATATTACTTCTCGACCTGTAAAAAATCGTTTGTTTGTAACATCACTAACAAATGTATCAATTTGAATGCCGAGAGTTGACTCGCTCAAATATATATATATGTGAGGGAAAAACAACAGTAAAAAAGTTACAAGAAAAGCAAGCACGTTAAATATACTTCGATTCGATATCAGACTCTGCATCACAGTGTAAATAATCAGACAAATAGCTAACGCCAACCAAATAGAACGAGCAGTCGATACGAAAATCAAGAAAAATGCTAGAGGAATCAATAAAAGTGATATAGATTTCAAAATAAGGCCACATCGAGAGCCGACAAAATATATCAACAACAGTAAATTCAAACAGACAAAGAAACCCATCACATTTGGGTTCATGTTAGGCAACAGCCATACTTTAAAGTTCCCACCAACATCAACCCATTGTAAAAACAAGAAAACCAAATTAAATGAGATATATATAATTAAATTTTTTGCTTTTCCAGCCGCAAGGTATGCACT
>NZ_MUFP01000035.1 GCF_001996165.1 Salinivibrio proteolyticus
AATCTTAATGTTTTAATGAAACTTTTATGAAGAACACCGTCAATGCCTTGGCGGTGTTTTTTTACGCGACCACTCTTCCGATAGTGCTTTTACTCTAGTCCATCAATTACACCCACTCTGAACCAAGATCACATTTTGTTTGATGAGAGAGGACGACATCGGTGTCTAATTATTATATGCTTAATAGCGTTTGAACAAGGCAAACCATGGCGAAAGCATGGGACGCAAAGCCTCCGGCCTAACGATATTTTGACATGATGTCAAATATCAACGGTAGCGGGGTTGCCAACATATCAAAGCTGACAAATTTGATGGCTCGTTGACAATTCTGCGATCTTGCCTTGTTACATTATGACGTCTTTTTTAGGCATTAGTAATTCATCGAGATTTTAATCAAATGGATAAACCAGCTTTAAAGAACGCAATGAAGTTATTTGCCAAATTTGGCAGCATAAAGTCCCGTTCAATGTTTGGTGGATTTGGTATCTTTTGTGAAGACACCATGTTCGCACTTGTCGTTAACAACACTCTCCATTTACGTGCTGGAAAAGAAAACGAAGCACTATTGAAAAAACAAGGCTTGGCGCCCTACGTGTATAAAAAACGGGGCTTTCCCGTTGTGACTAAGTATTTTGCGATTCCTGAATATTGGTGGGAAGACCAAGATAAACTGCTCACAGAGGCAAAAGATGCACTGGATGTCGCGACACGCGATCGTGCTTTGAAAAAGCAATCCACACCATCTCGTCTAAAAGACTTGCCTAATTTACGACTTGCGACCGAACGTATGCTGAAAAAAGCAGGCATTGAAACGCCTGAAAGCTTACAGCAACAAGGTGCCGTTAATGCCTATAAAGCTCTTCTCTCGGCGCATGAAAAAGAGCTAAGCTTGGAGTTACTGTGGTCACTAGAAGGCGCGATTACTGGCAAACATTGGTCTGTGGTTCCACCTCAACGTCGCCAAGAATTATTACAACATTTAGAAAATTAATTCCTCACAACACCTATACCTCTCTACCTTTTTTGTGAGCAATGTTCGCGTCCAACACCGCCTTTATGGCGGTGTCGCTTTTTCTGAACGCACTAAACGCTCAATAAATCATCATTCAAACTAATTTCAGACAGAAACCGAAAGTTTCTTGCGATCGGTCGGGTCTGGTTAAAGGTACGATTAAGGACACAGTTCCTCAATGTAACCAACAAATCAGCCAGTTAATTCAGCTACAGCACCTAAAGTAATAACTGGGACCCATTTACTATCGGACGAGACACAGTATGCCAGTAAAAAAGATATTGCTTGGTTTAGTGGTGGTGGCGCTTGTAACACTTTGGTTCAGTTTAGATCTCAGCCAGTGGCTCACGCTTGAAAACGCCAAAGCACAACAAGTGGCATTGAATGATTACATTATCGAAAACGCGACCATCGCAAGCCTGGTGTTTTTTGTCGGCTATGTGGTGATGACCGCCCTGTCCTTACCGGGTGCGGCAGTAGCGAGTTTATTGGGCGCAGCACTCTTTGGCTTTTGGTGGGCATTGGTGTTGGTCTCCTTTGCTAGCTCGATTGGCGCCACCCTCGCCTTCTTGGTGAGTCGCTTTATGTTACGCGACTGGGTCCAAGCCAAATTTGGCAATAAGCTCGATACCATTAATCGTGGCATTGAGAAAGACGGCAGCTTGTATTTGTTGACCCTCCGCCTGATCCCTATTTTCCCGTTTTTTCTGATTAACCTCGTGATGGGGCTAACCCCATTCAAAACCCGCACCTTCTATTGGGTCAGTCAGCTCGGTATGTTGCCGGGTACCGCAGTCTACGTGAATGCAGGGACCCAACTGGCCCAAATCGATGCACTCGGCGATGTGGTGTCTCCCTCGGTGCTTGGCTCACTCGCCTTACTGGGTATCTTCCCACTGCTAGCAAAGTGGGTCATGGCTTGGATCACACGTCGTAAACGCTATCAAGGTTGGAACAAGCCCCATCAGTTTGACCGCAATATGGTAGTGATTGGTGCCGGTGCAGGCGGCTTGGTATCGAGTTATATCGCGGCGGTAGTGAAAGCGAAGGTTACGCTGGTCGAAAAAGGTTCGATGGGAGGAGACTGCCTAAACACCGGATGTGTTCCCTCAAAAGCGCTAATACGCGCGGCGAAAACCATGCGAGAAATTGGCAAGGCTAAGGCCTTTGGCATTCATACCCAAGCGCCAGCGGTTGATTTTCCGGCGGTCATGGCGCGGGTTAAGCAAGTCATTACCCAAATTGAGCCTCACGATTCGGTCGAGCGTTACACCAAACTCGGCGTGGAGTGTGTGCAAGGCGAAGCGCAAATCGTTTCGCCATGGGAAGTCGAGGTGAATGGCGAACGCCTCACAACCCGCAATATAGTGATTGCGACCGGCGCACGCCCTATGTTGCCCCCGATTCCCGGTTTGGCAGAGGTGACACATTACACCTCAGATACGATTTGGTCTCTGGCTGAGCTGCCACCACGGTTGTTGGTTTTAGGCGGTGGCCCCATTGGCGCGGAATTGGCGCAAAGCTTTTCGTGTTTAGGCAGCCAAGTGACGCTCGCAGAAATGGCTGACCAACTTCTCAGCCGCGAAGATAAAGATGCCGCCCAGTTGGTTGAGCAGGCGTTAGAGCGTGACGGCGTCACGGTTTTAACACAGCACAAAGTCAAAGCATTTGAACACAGTGATAATGAGCAAATCGCGTTACTCGATGGCCCTGACGGTGAGAAGTCTGTCTCATTTGATGCGGTGCTAGTCGCGTTAGGGCGCAGTGCCAACACCAAAGGGTTTGGTCTCGAAAAGCTCGATATTCCCGTAACCGAGCGTGGCACTATCCAAGTCAACGAGTATCTGCAAACCGTCTATCCGAATATCTATGCGGTAGGTGATGTAGCGGGTCCGTTTCAACTCACCCACGCCAGTGCCCACCAAGCGTGGTATGCCGCGGTGAATGCACTATTCGGTCAATTCAAACGCTTTCGTGCTGATTATTCAGTGATGCCTGCCGCGACTTACACCTCGCCAGAAGTGGCGCGTGTGGGCATCAATGAAAAAGAAGCCAAAGCCAATCAGCAAGAAGTGGAAGTGACCTATTACGGCATTGATGATCTGGATCGCGCGATTGCTGATGGTAATGATCACGGTTTTATTAAGGTGCTGACACCGAAAGGAAAAGATACCATTCTGGGAGTGACTATTGTTGGCGAGCATGCGGGCGACTTGCTCGCAGAATTTACTCTCGCCATGCGGCACGGGTTAGGACTAAATAAAATTTTGGGTACCGTCCATCCGTATCCCACTATGAGTGAAGCGGTGAAGTATACCGCTGGGATGTGGAAACAAGCCCATGCACCCGAGAAGCTGCTTAACTGGGTCGAAAAATATCATCGTTGGATGCGTCACTAATTGAAAAGGAAGATGACAATGAAACACTGGATAGCGGCGTTAACATTGGCAATTGCGAGTACTGCCAGTTTTACTGCCTCTGCAAGCGCGGAAAACAACAGTTGGGAAAGTATTGAACAACAAGCCAAAGGCCAGACTGTTTACTTTAACGCATGGGGCGGCAATCAAGAGATCAATGCTTACCTGCGCTGGGCAAGCCGCGAGTTACAACGCGATTACGGTGTCACACTTAAACATGTCAAAGTGGCGGATATCGCTGAAACCGTCAATCGCCTGCTTGCCGAAAAGACCGCAGGTAAGGATAGCGGCGGCAGTGTCGATATGGTTTGGATTAACGGCGAAAACTTCAAATCGATGAAGGAAAATGATTTGCTGTACGGCCCTTTTGTCAGCACGCTCCCCAATTGGCAAATTGTCGATAAAAGCTTACCGGTTGAAGAAGACTTCACTGAGCCTACAGACGGCCTCGAAGCACCCTGGGGGGTGGGACAGCTGGTGTTTATCCATGATCAGAAAACCTTGGCCAACCCACCTCGCTCTTTCGCCGAACTGTTAAGTTTGGCTAAAGCATTCCCTGGCCGTATTAGTTACCCCAAACCGCCCGAGTTTCACGGCACCAGTTTTTTGAAAGCCGCCCTACTGGAACTCACCGATGTGCGCGAGGCACTTTACTTGCCGGTTGATGAGGTGGATTTTGACGCGGTGACCGCACCATTGTGGCGCTATCTCGACCAACTGCACCAAGTCGCTTGGCGCGAAGGCGCGCAGTTCCCATCGGGTAGTGCTGAAACTATCCAATTGTTGGACGATGGTGAGCTTCTCGTCGCGATAGCGTTTAACCCCAATGCAGCAAAAGCGGCGGTGGCCTCTGGAAAACTTGCCCCATCAGCGCGTGCGTTTGCCTTTGACCAAGGCGCGCTGTCTAACATTCACTTTATGGCGATTCCATACAACGCTAATGCCAAAGCCGGCGCCATGGTCGCCATCAACTTCTTAATGAGCGAAAAGGCACAGCTGCGCAAAGCCGATACCCAAGTATGGGGCGATCCACCCGTGGTGAAGCTGCCTGACACCGCCGAAGTCAGCCGCTTTAACACCCAACCCGAGCCACACCCAAGCTGGCAAACCGCGCTTGAGCGCGCTTGGCTGAAACGCTACGGCCAATAGAAAGAGGTTGATATGGCACGTTTGCTGTTTGCCATTACCCTACCGGTGTGCTGCCTACCCTTGTTGCCAGGGGTGGGCGGCTTATTCGCGACCGCCTTTGCATTCTTACCCACACTAGGGCTGACGGAGGCTAACTTTAGCGGCTGGCAAGCTGTCATGGCATGGCCGGGGCTATCACAATCTATTCAGCTAACGCTCATCTCGGGGTTAGGCAGTAGCCTGCTCGCGGTGGCACTTAGCTTTATGATTTTACAGGCTACTTGGCACACGCCTATTTGGCAAAAGATCAGTGCACGCTTGCCTGCGCTACTGGCATTACCACACGTCGCGTTTGCGATTGGTCTGGTTTTGCTGCTATCCCCGTCGGGTTGGCTATTTCGCCTGTTAACTCCCCTTCTCGGCGATCAACCCGTGACTTGGGCGCTGGTACAAGACCCTTATGTTATTGGGCTCACCTTGGCGCTGACGCTAAAAGAAACTCCGTTTTTACTATTGATGAGTCTATCGGTGCTGCGTCAAATTGATGTCTCTCGGCTGACGATGGTATCAACCAGCCTCGGGTATAACCGCACCGCAACCTGGTTAAAAGTCATTCTTCCGCTTTGGCTGACCAAAATGCGTTTCCCGATTTTTGCCGTCATCGCCTACAGCCTTTCAGTGGTTGATGTGGCGATGATCCTTGGGCCGAATACGCCGCCCACCTATGCGGTATTGGTATGGCAGTGGTTTAATGACCCTGATTTAGCGCTATTGCCTAGAGCCTCAGCCGGTGCCTTGCTGTTGTTTGCTCTGTGTGGCTTGGCCTTATTGCTATTTCGCTTTTTGGTGTGGCTTGGTTGCCAATGTCTCAATCGCTGGCAATACACGGGGCGCCGCCACGCATGGTTACCCGGCAAATCACTCTGGTGGCCGGTGTTTATCACTCCCCTTGCAATTATGCCTGTGTTGCTGATGTGGTCATTCGCGCTGCGCTGGTCATTTCCCGATTGGCTACCCAGCCGATATAGCTTACGGTTTTGGGAGCAAGAGCTTAGCTATGTGTGGTCATTGGCGGGGAACAGTATTGTTCTGGCGGTGATCAGCGCCAGTGTCGCCTTGCTATTTGCCATCGGATGTCTGGAACGGTCAGTCAATCAGCAACGCTCAGTGCCGAGAGCGGTCATCGCTATTCCATTATTGGTTCCTCAACTCTCTATCTTGTTCGGTATTCAGGTGGCGGTGTATAGCCTTCCCGGCCAGTGGCACGTGCCGGCAACCCTTTGGGCTCACATTTTTTTCGCGTTTCCTTACGTGTACCTCGCACTCGATGGGCCGTGGCAGCAATTTGATATGCGTCTTATGCAAACCGCCAGAAGCCTCGGTGTCAGCGCCACGCTTGCATGGTGGCGGGTTAAACTGCCACTCCTTTTGCCCGCCATTATCTTGGCATGGGCGGTCGGCGCAAGCGTCAGTTTGGCACAATACCTACCCACACAATTGCTGGGCGCAGGACGCATTAATACCCTGACCACAGAGGCGGTTAGCTTATCGAGCGGCCTTGATCGCCGTATCAGTGGCCTGTATGGGCTGATGCAAGCGATGCTTCCACTTGTCGTTTTCGCCTTAGCCACTGTGCTGAGCCGCATCGCTGAACGTCGCCTTTTACCTAAATCAACACCAACTTATTCAGGAGCTGAACACCATGACACTGTGTGTCAACCAACTCACCATAAACGCGCCTGATCAATGTTTGGTGCGTGAGCTGTCCTTTTCGGTCGCTCCGGGAGAAATACTCACCGTGATGGGACCCAGTGGCTGCGGAAAATCGAGTCTGCTGAGTGTATTGGCGGGGCACATCCAACCGCCGATGCATTACAGCGGTCAACTGACGTTAAATGGTGAGCCCTTTGATCACTTACCGCCGGAGCAGCGCCGTATTGGGATTTTGTTTCAAGATGATTTGCTCTTTCCGCATCTCAACGTCTGGCAAAACTTAGCCTTTGCCCTGTCTTCATCGATGAGCAAAGCRCAAAAACGTGATCAGGCCATCGCAACATTAGGGTCTGTCAATTTAGCGGAGTTTGCGGATTATGCCCCCAGCCAGCTCTCCGGCGGGCAGCGCGCGCGGATCAGTGTGTTGCGTGCATTACTCGCCGCGCCCGATGCTATCTTGCTTGATGAACCCTTTAGTAAGCTGGATAAGCCGCTACGACGGGATTTTCGGGCCTTTGTGTTTGAGCAAATTGCGCAGCGAAACATTCCTGCGTTGATTGTGACGCATGATGCCGAGGATATTGCGCACCAGAGCCGTTGTTTAAATTGGCCTAAACGCTCAGCTAGCTCAGTACTGCAAGAGGAGATGCAAAATGCTTGATCGCTATGCCATCGCCGTGATCCGCTGGCCATTGAAGCAGGCAGCGGTGCAGCTTACAAAATGGAGGGTAAAACCCGATACCGTCACGCTCTCAGGCTTTTTGATTGGCTTGCTGGCCGTGCCCGCTCTCGCGCTACAAATGTATTGGCTGGCGCTTGTGTTTATTATCATCAACCGACTTTTCGATGGCCTTGATGGTGCGCTCGCCCGCGAGCAAGGGCTCACGGACGCGGGGGGCTTTTTGGATATTACCCTCGATTTTATTTTCTACGCTGCCATTCCTTTTGGCTTTGCTCTGGCCGATCCGGTCAATAACGCCATCGCCGCCAGTTTTTTGCTGTTTTGCTTTATGGGGACAGGCGCAAGTTTTTTAGCGTTTGCAATCATGGCCAGCAAACACCAGATTGATAATCCGGTTTACGCCAATAAGTCGATGTATTACATCGGTGGGATCACCGAAGGAACGGAGACCATCGCAAGTTTTGTGTTAATGTGCCTTTTCCCAACACACATGGCGTGGATTGCTGGCATCTTTGGCGCAGCCTGTTTAATCACTGCAGCAACACGAGTTTGGGCGGGGTACCAAACGTTGCGTGCGCTCGATACACCCTCCTCCTAGCTTATAGCCACTGGTGTTGGAGCTGCTCTTTATCGCCTAAGTAATCGAGCAGCCAGCGCACCGGTGGTGATTCTTTATCCGAGCGCCATGCAATGCAGCACGGACTGCTTAATAGCGGCTCTTCAAGGGCAAGCTCTACCAGCTCTCCTCGCGCAATCGCGTCTTCTGCCATGTGTGAAGGCATCACACCAATGCCTAACCCTGCCTTAAAACATTGCATGGCACTGTGCCAATTCGGTACCGTGAGGCGGCGCTGATTATCCAATAGCCAAGTGGTACGGCGCGGTAAGCGGCGCGAGGTGTCTTCCAAACAGATAGCCGGATACGGCGCGAGCTGATCATTAGCCAGTGGCTGTGCACATTGTACCAATGGATGTGAAGGGCTCACCACAAATCGCCAACGGAGGGTGCCCATTTCTCGGTAGCGAAACGCGCCGCTCACTGGCACAGCAGCCGTGGCACCAATCGCAATATCAGCTCGATCATCAGCCAACGCATCCCATACGCCGTTAAATACTTCCATGGTTAGCAACAACTCGACATCAGGAAACGCATCGTAGAAATCCCGCACCAGCGTATTGACGCTATCTTCGCGCACGACGTTATCCAGCGCTAAGGCGACACTTTGTGTCCAACCATTAGCCACTCGCTGCGTTTGTAGACGAATATCTTCCATGGTTTTCAGCATATCCCGTGCTTGCGCCACAAAGTATTCTCCTGCCGGTGTCAACCGCACTTGGCGGTGAAGTCGCTCAAACAGGGTAACCGCCAGTTTGTCTTCAATTTGTCGTACCGTGTAGCTGACCGCACTCGGTACCTTGTGCAATTCATCGGCTGCCGCAGAGAAACTTCTTCGCCGTGCAACCACATCGATCACATGAAAATCTTGGTAAGAAAACATTCAAATCAAATTTTTTGAAAGCAATGTTCAAATCATAGCGTTTCACAGCCAGCTTTGTCAGCCATAAACTATCTCTATGTCGAGTTTTCTATCAAGAGACAAAAAATGAACAAACAAGTGCCGTTTATGACGCTACTGTGGCTAGCAGGGCTCAGTATGCTAGGCTTTTTAGCCACTGATATGTATTTACCTGCTTTTGAGGCGATGCGAATCGATTTGGCGACCTCCCCTGCCAATATCGGCCTTACTCTGAGTATTTTTTTGCTAGGGATGGCCTGTGGGCAGCTGGTTTATGGCCCACTGTCTGATCGGATCGGCCGCAAGCCCGCGCTGCTGATTGGCTTAAGCCTTTATTTAGTCGCGACTGTGGTGTGTATTTTTGCTAATAACATTTATTTATTGCTTGGCGCACGTCTAGTTCAAGCCTTAGGAGCATGCAGCGCTGCGGTAATTTGGCAAGCCGTGGTCATTGACCGCTACGAAGGCAAGCTGGGCCAAAAGGTGTTCGCGACCATCATGCCGCTCGTCGCTTTATCGCCAGCATTGGCGCCACTTGTCGGCTCACACCTGCTCACCCTATATGATTGGCGCAGTATTTTTGTGGTTTTATTCGCGTTAGGGGTTGGTTTTGTTGCCTTTACTTTACGAGAAAAGGAAAGCCTTTCCAAACCCACACAAGATACTAAAATTATTGATAAACTTGTAAGTGACTATCAGCAAGTTTTTAAATCAAAAAAATTCATCGGTAACATGCTTATTTTCGCAGGTTGTTCCGCGGCATTTTTTGCTTACCTGACAGGATCACCGTTCGTGATGTCAGCCATGGGTTATACCGAAGCGGATATTGGTCTGAGCTATATTCCACAAACCATTGCTTTTGTCGTCGGTGGCTACGCCTGTCGCCATGCCCTCAACAAGCTTAAAGATCACAGTATCTTGCCTTGGCTGCTTAAGCTGTTTGTTATCAGTGTCGTGGTTATCTTTTTGATCAGCTGGCGTACCGATGTCACCAACATCTGGGTAATTTTAGGTCCGTTCTGTTTCCTCGCGGCAGCGAACGGTGCCATCTACCCACTGGTCGTCAATCGCGCCTTGGAAGATTTCAAATCCTGTAGCGCGACCGCTGCAGGGCTGTTGAACTTCTTGCAAATGATGGTCTGCTTCGTGGCGAGCGCTGTAGTATCTGCGTTTGCAGCCTCCGGCTTGATCGCCGTCACCACGGTCATGCTATCAACCTGCGCGGTAGTCATTATTGGCTTTGGCTTGGTCTGGCATGCAAACCGTCAAGCTCAAACGCTAGCAGCCGCGTAATACCACTGAATTTAGAGACTAAAAAGGCGTCTTTCGGGATAATGCCGATCAGTTAAGCAAAAAATGATCGGTTGAACGATCCTGAGAGGGTGTCAAAATCCGAGTGTTTCTGCACACTCGGATTTTTTATGTTCTTAAGACAAGCCCTCGACCGAATACATCAATTCTCTGCTGACCAACTCAATGGTCTATCCGATCTCCTTTGCCCTGAACTCATTCACCAATGTCTTGAGGAC
>NZ_MUFP01000036.1 GCF_001996165.1 Salinivibrio proteolyticus
GCGAAGTCGCGATGGTGATACCACGCTCACGCATGGTGATACCACGCTCACGCTCTTCTGGTGCGTTATCGATTGATGCGAAGTCACGCGCTGCACCACCGTGTACTTTTGCAAGTACAGTACAGATAGCGGCAGTCAGAGTAGTTTTACCGTGGTCAACGTGGCCGATAGTACCAACGTTAACGTGCGGTTTCGTACGTTCAAATTTTTCTTTAGACATGACAGTCCCTCTAAGCACGGTATTTCGGTGGCATTACGACCACACAACCAACAATTAGGTTTGTTGAGTATATATCAAACGGCTTGAAGTTACCTTGGAGAGGATGGTGCTGATAGGCAGATTTGAACTGCCGACCTCACCCTTACCAAGGGTGCGCTCTACCGACTGAGCTATATCAGCACTCTAAAAAGAGTGGAGCGGGCAGCGGGAATCGAACCCGCATCATCAGCTTGGAAGGCTGAGGTAATAGCCATTATACGATGCCCGCAATCGTTTCTCGTAGAGCTATTCAAACAATTTGAAAATGGTGGTGGGAGAAGGATTCGAACCTTCGAAGGCTGAGCCGTCAGATTTACAGTCTGATCCCTTTGACCGCTCGGGAATCCCACCTAATTTTGGTGCCGGCTGCCGGAATCGAACTGGCGACCTACTGATTACAAGTCAGTTGCTCTACCAACTGAGCTAAGCCGGCGACAAGTGCTGCGCATTCTATGCGATGAAATGGGGCCTTGCAATAGGAAAAATCAAAAAAACAGGTGATTTTTTCGCCTGTTGCACAATTTAGGGCTTAATTGTTGCTAAAATAGCCAATCCTAAATAACAACAACGCGGACCACTACTTTTCCTGATACGCAGATTGCGGTATCGTCCACCTCTTTATTGGCTTAAGGCAAACGGACCATGAACGCAACGCTAACGCCTTATTTGTCGTTCGACCGTCAACAATGGGCTGAACTGAGGGATGCAGTGCCCATGACGCTCACCGAAGACGACATTGAACGCCTGCGAGGGCTAAACGAGCACCTCTCAATGGATGAGGTGAGAGATGTTTACTTGCCTCTGTCACGACTACTCAACCTGTATATCAAGTCGCGCAAGAGTCGCACTGAGGTGCTCGACGAGTTTTTGACCCAGCCTGCCTCCAATCATGTCCCCTACATTATTGGGATTGCAGGCAGTGTCGCGGTCGGTAAAAGTACCACTGCACGTTTATTAAAAACCCTGCTGACTCGCTGGCCCGATCACCCCAAGGTAGCCTTAGTGACTACCGATGGTTTTTTGTATTCCAACGCGGAGTTGGAAGCGCGTGGATTGATGAAACGCAAAGGCTTTCCTCAATCATATAACATGCGCAAATTGGTAGAGTTTGTGGCAGATGTAAAATCCGGTAAAGCCTGTGTGGAAGCGCCGATATACTCACATTTGGTGTATGACATCACTGGTGAAGTGCAGAAAGTCGAAAAGCCCGATATTTTGATCCTAGAGGGATTGAATGTTCTACAGAGTGGGATGGATTACCCACATGATCCTCATCATGTGTTTATTTCAGATTTTCTCGACTTCTCTATTTATGTTGACGCCGAACCGGCATTGCTCAAACACTGGTATATCGAGCGATTTATGAAATTCCGTCGCGGCGCCTTTTTAGACCCGGATGCGTATTTTCATCACTACACGCGTCTATCGGTTGCCGAGGCCAAAGATACCGCCGCGAGTATTTGGGATGAAATCAACGGGCGGAACTTAATGGAAAACATTCTTCCTACCCGAGAGAGAGCCAGCTTGATCTTAGAGAAAGGCGCTAATCATTCGGTCCAGCGCATACGCGTACGTAAATAACGGTTAGTCATCACGCCTTAGTGAAATTTCTCCCCCTAAATAGGGTGTGATGACGCCATCTACGTCCAGTAACAACGCACCATGCTCATCAATCCCACGCTCAATGCCGCGAACTTCGCGATCCCCCATCAAGAGTTTCACGGGGCGCCCTTTGAAATTATCTAATTGCTGCCAATCATCCATGATCCCCGCTAAGCCGGTTTTTTCATAATCGAGCAAAGCTTCTTGTAAACGGCTTATCAATACACTGGCAAGCACGTTACGTGATGGCATCGGCTGACACGCATCGGCCAATCTTGCCCACGGCTGATCAATATGCTCGCTGACGTGCGGTCCCATACCAATATTCAGCCCCATCCCAATCACAAGATGCGCCGCATCACCGGTTTGCCCCGTCATTTCCACTAAGATGCCCGCAAGCTTTTTATCTTGATAATAGAGATCGTTCGGCCATTTTACTTTCACACCAGGCGCGCCCAGTTCATGCAACGCCTTAGTCATCGCCACACCCACCACAAGGCTCAACCCCATCGCAGCCGCTGGTCCCGCATCCAGGCGCCAATACATCGATAGATACAGATTGCTCCCGAACGGTGATTGCCACACACGCCCTCGCCGACCACGTCCTTGCTGTTGATACTCAGCCAAACACACACTACCTGACGTTAGTTGTCCAACACGTTCCATCAAATACTGGTTGGTAGAGTCAATGACTGGGATAACGGATAAGGCAGGCACATCAGTGTGATCACTTAGCCAAGCTTCATCGAGCAACTCAATCGGTTGCGATAAGCAATAGCCTTTACCTTGCACGCGGTAAATATCTAGCCCCCATGACTGCAACACTTTAATGTGTTTGCTGATAGCCGCCCGGCTCATGCCCAACGCGTCTCCTAGCATTTCGCCTGAGTGGAATTCACCGTCGGATAAACGGCCGATAAGGGCTAACCTTGCGCTATGTGTACGGCTCATTGCGCCTCCAAGGTAGTTTCACCCTGTGCGCCCATAAAGCGCACCTCATGGTGCAAGGTGACACCAAACCGCGCCTGTACTTCATCGACCACGTGTTTTGCGAGTTGGACGACGTCTTGGCTAGTGGCATGATCAATGTTAGTCAGCACTAATGCTTGCTTAGGATGGACACGCGCACCGCCTTGTCTCGCTCCTTTTAAGCCACATTGGTCAATTAACCAGCCAGCTGCAAGCTTCGCTTTGCCCTCACCAGCCGGATACATGGGCATATCGGGATAACGAGTTTGCAAGGTTTGTGCATGCTTTGCATCCACCACTGGGTTTTTAAAGAAGCTCCCTGCATTACCGCATTCCCGTGGATCGGGAAGCTTAGCTTGGCGAATCGCACACACTGCATCAAAAATAGTTTGCGCGGACACCTGCTCACCGTTGAGATCGGCTAACGCTCCATATTTGAGCACTGGCTGCCACGCTTTCGCTAATCGAAATCCCACTTGCGTGATCACCCACCCCGTCATCGCCTCCGTTTTAAAAATGGAGTCACGATAACCAAATTGACAGGCTTCTCGCGTCAAGCGGCGTGTTTCTTGAGTGCGAGGATTAATGGTATCGACATAGTCGCAATGTTCGCAAAACTCGACGCCATAAGCGCCAATATTTTGAATCGGGGCCGCGCCCACACATCCCGGAATAAGGGCAAGATTTTCCAGTCCGGGCATGCCTTGCTCAATCGTCCAAGCAACCAGTTGGTGCCAAGACTGGCCGGCGCCCACATGCAGAAGATAGTCGTGCGGCGTTTCCTCTACCTCAAGACCAGACAAGCGGTTTAGCACCACCACACCCGCGTAATCTTCACAAAACAGCAGATTACTGCCTTCCCCAACGATCAACTTGGGTAAGCTTGCATAGTCTGGATGCTGCCAAATGGCGCATAAGTCAGCAATGCTATGCGCTTCAACCACCGCATGAGCGCGTGCCGGTAAACCAAATGTATGATGGGGTGTCAAAGACACATCAGATAACCACTTCATGAATGCATTACGCTGTCAGGAAACTCAGTGATAGGTATACTACCTGTCCTGCTCGTATTGCGCACCTATTGGACTATGGATAATTATCGTATTCACCCGCTGGAGCCATTGCGTTTTCCATTGGTGGCTCGGCTTTATAAAACTCACTACCCACCGGGCAAACCCAAAAAAGATGAAGTAATTTGGGTGATTGATGGGCCAAATGGCTTGTGTGGCGCTGTACGTTTTCAGCAACGGCCAACCTATCAACTATTAACCGGCATGCTCATTAGCCCAGCGCTACGAGGGACGGGGTTGAGCGATCGTTTACTGACCGGCGTCCAAGAGACGATCGCGGCAAAGCCGTGTTTCTGCCTTGCCTTTCGCCATCTCACTGGGCTATACGCGCGCCACGGTTTTGATGTGGTCGCACGCGAGGCGCTACCCGAGGATCTCGCTACCCGATTTGATAGTTATTGTCACGCTGGCAAAGACTTAGTTGCGATGGCGTATCAGGGGAAAGCGTGATGATAATGGCAAAGCCTAGGATCAGAGATCCGTTGCTTGCCACGATTTCTGGTACAATTCAGGGTTTAGCATCAAACCGCTCGACTCTGGCCGTCGAACAACATGAGGTAACAATGGATTCAGCTAACGCAAATCGGCAGCTAATTGATCGCCTGCCCACCATTGCGCACCAGCCAGAACATCTCGAAACGTTATTAGACGCAGTTTCTTTTAGAGAACGGCTGCATAGCGAAATTAAAAACGCCAAATCACGTATCTATCTGGTTGCCCTGTATCTACAAGATGATGAGGCCGGACGTAGCGTACTCGACGCTTTGTATGAGGCGAAACAAGCGAACCCCGAGCTCGACATCAAAGTACTGGTTGATTGGCACCGTGCACAACGCGGCCTAATTGGCGCCGAACAATCGGACGGCAATGCTGCTCTGTATCGTGCCTATGCCGAGCGCTACACTCACAAGATCGAAGTCTTGGGCGTCCCCGTGCGAAATCGCGAGGTCTTTGGAGTCTTGCACCTCAAAGGCTTTGTCTTTGATGACAAAGTACTTTACAGCGGCGCCAGCCTAAATGATGTCTATCTCGCGCAGCACGACCGATACCGCTATGACCGCTATCATGTGCTGGCCAATAAAAAGCTCGCCGATACCATGGCAGACTTTATCGTCAACACGCTCACCGCCGACAGTGCCGTTAATTGTCTCGCCTCGCCAGACCGGCCAAATAGTAAAGCGCTTAAGCCCAGTATTCGTGAGTTTCGCGGCCAGCTACAACGCACAAGCTATCGCTATGACGATGAGCCGATTAGTGAGCATCAGGTTGGATTAACACCGATGGTCGGGCTGGGTAAACGTAAGAACAAACTCAACCGCTATATCTGTCATTTGATTGCCAGCGCGCATCAAGAGTTGGTGATTTGTACCCCCTACTTTAATCCGCCCCGTAGCGTGGTCCGAGAAATCCGTCGCGCGCTGCGCCGAGGCGTTACCGTCAGCATTATTGTCGGTGATAAAACCGCGAACGATTTTTACTCTCCCCCAGAGGCGCCGTTTAAGACTATCTCAGCGTTGCCCTATCTTTATGAAGTGAACTTGCGTAACTTTGCGCGCCGCAATGAAGCCGCCATCGCCAAACGCCAGTTGAACATTCATATTTGGAAGCATGACGACAACAGCTTCCACCTCAAGGGCATTTGGGTCGATCGCCAGTACATGTTGCTGACGGGGAATAATCTCAATCCACGCGCGTGGAAGTTAGATTTAGAAAACGCCATTCTTATCCACGATAAGCATCAACGCCTCGAAGCGCAAAAACAGCAAGAAGTGGATAAGATCCTCGAGCACACGCGCTTGGTCGGCAGCTACAAACATATCGATAAGATGGAAGATTATCCGTTACCGGTAAAACGGCTGTTAAAGCGGATAAAACGTGTGCGCGCCGATCACTTGCTCAATCAAATTCTATAAAAGGAGCAGGCCATGCGTATCGCCAGAATCGCTGCTATTGATGTGGACCCTCAACGTACCTTTACACCCGACTGCCCAGACGAGTTACCGGTACCCGAGGGAAATCAATTAGGATCGGCATTGAATGCCCAAGCCGCGCTCGCAGATGTGCGTGTCCTCACCAAGGACGCCCATCCGGCTAACGCGGTTTGGGTGGTTGACGATGCTGCCGATATGCTCCAACCGCTATCGTATAAAAACGCGGATCTCACCTGGGTCAAACACGCGGTTCCCGGCACCAAAGGGTTCGAAACCATTGACGACTTACCTCCTGTCACCGATTACGACTATGTGGTTTGGAAAGGCATCGAACCAGACTTACATCCCTATGGTGCGTGCTTTCATGATATTGAAGAGAAGCTCAGTACTGGCTTAATCGAATGGCTACACAGCCAAGAGGTAGAAACCGTCATTGTCGGTGGTTTGGCAACCGATTATTGCGTCAAAACCACCGCCATCCAGCTGAAAAAGCGCGGTCAGTTTGACGTGATTGTGAACCTTGCCGCGTGTCGTGGTATTCACCCACAAACAGTCGCCACCGCCTGTGACGAGATGCTGGATGTGGGCATCAAGTTAGTCGATAGTCAGTTAGCATTAGGCTGTTTGGTCCCCCGTTAATTTGTATCGCAGCGACAGAGGGCTCTCTCGCTGCGATCATCCTCGCGCCTTGGGTGAAAACACCTGCTTAAACATACCATTAAGTTTGAATCCTTAGACATAAATGCACTTTAATCGACAAGATTGCTAGGCTTCTTGATTACTATCCTCTACTGTCTTGTTAACTATTTTCACAATAAAAAATAAGTTTGGAGGATAGCATGCTCAAACCTACCGTACTGGGTCTCCTGATCGGCGCTTCATTATCTAGCACCGCTTGGGCGATGCCTGCATCGCAGCTTGATACACTCGGAAACGGGCTCGATGTTCAATACCAAGTCATTGATAATACGCAAGATGACTGGCGCTCTTTTACGGGCAACGTCGCCTTTACCAACCAAAGCACTCAGACACTACCTAAAACGGGCTGGGCGATTTATTTCAGCCACATTCGCATGATCAAGTCGATCGACACCGACCAACTGAAAGTTTCACACGTCAATGGGGATCTCTTCAAACTCGAACCCACGGACAGCTTTGTTCCGCTCGCCCCCGGTGATCAATTAGTGGTCGGCTTTAATGCCTCTGACTGGCAAGTCGCCAAATCCGATATTATGCCGAATTGGTATTTAGCCTCCGACAATGAAGCGGGCACGCATACCGCGTTGATTACCAGCACCAGTAACCACAAAAATGGCCAAGTGCCCACCAAACCGGATGATGAGCTCACCTTTGTCGGTGACTTTGACGCTCCCTCACAGTGGAAGCGCTACGGTGGTGCACTGACCGACCATTATGATCCGTTTACGGCCGAGCAGCGCTATGCGCGCAATGCCGATCTGTCGTTGGTGAATACCCAAGGACACGTGCTTCCCACACCTACCAGTCGCATTGAGAAAAATGGCCACATCACTCTCGATAGTGAGTGGACGGTGGTCTTCGACAACGGCTATCAAGCACAAGCACAATGGCTTGCCGATCAGCTTGGCATTTCAGCCACCGACTGGGCACCTACTAATCAAAAAGTTATTCATGTGGGGTGGGGAAAAGTCAGCCTTAATGGAAGCGACCAGTGGCACGAAGCTTATCGCCTAGATGTACAACCTGAGCAGCAACGTATTGACATTGACGCCCCTGATCAAGCGGGTGCCCTGTACGCTGCACAAAGCCTGCTACAACTCAAAACTGGTGACACACTCAAGGCGGTGACGCTAACCGATGCACCGCGCTTTGCTTATCGTGGTCTGTCTGTCGATGCGGCGCGAAACTTCCGCAGCAAAGAGGCGATCTTAAAGTTACTCGACCAAATGGCCGCACTGAAACTCAACAAACTCCATTTACGTCTCAGTGATGATGAAGCGTGGCGTATTGAGATCCCAGCCCTACCAGAACTGGCAGACATCGGTAGCAAACGCTGTCATGACTTGTCAGAAACCCGCTGCGTGTTGCCCTTTTTAGGCGCAGGGCCTGACGGCACAGAAGCATCCAATGGGTATTACACTACGGAAGATTATCAAGCGATTCTGCGTAAGGCAGAGGCACTCAATATCACCGTCATTCCAGAAGTAGATATGCCAGGTCACGCGCACGCGGCCATTAAAGCGATGGAAGCGCGTTACCACAAGTACATGRCACAAGGTGATGAAGCCAAAGCGAAAGAATATTTGCTCACGGACTTTGAAGACGACACCCAATATCTTTCTGTGCAAATGTTCACAGACAATGCGATGAATGTTTGTATGGAATCCAGTTATCGCTTCGTCGATACAGTGGTTGCGGCGCTCGTCGATGCGCATCGAGACATACAGCCGCTCGATACATTCCACTTTGGTGGTGATGAAATTGCCGGTGCTTGGAAAGAGTCACCCGTCTGTCAGACCTTTATTGCAGACAACAATGCAGGTGTGAACAGTGTTGACGATCTGAGTCAGTACTTTGTCGAACGTATTTCGCACATTACCCAACGTCATCAGCTCGATCTCGGTGGTTGGGAAGATGGCCTCATGCACAACAACAAAGTCTATCCACGCGCACAACTTGCCAATGAGCACGTCTATGGCAACGCGTGGCAAAATATCTGGGAGTGGGGCGTTGCCGATCGCGCCTATAATCTCGCCAACAATGGCTATGGCGTTATCTATAACCAAGCCACACACCTCTATTTTGACCACCCCTATGAGCCAGACCCAAGTGAGCGTGGCTATTATTGGGCACCCCGTTTTACCGACACCCGTAAGACGTTTAGCTTTATGCCCGATGACCTCTACGCTAACGCAGATGCAAAGCGCAATGGTGCACCGATCACCAAACAAGAGGTACTAGACGCTGCCACCGTGAAAACACTGACGCGTCCAGAAAATGTGCTCGGTTTACAGGCATCTATTTGGAGTGAAACCATTCGCTCCGATGGCCAATTTGAATCCATGACCTTTCCTCGCCTCTTCGCCATGGCTGAGCGAGCTTGGCACCGTGCCGACTGGGAAGCAAGCACTCAAACCGGGCAAGAGGCGAATCAAACCAAGCGCAACATTGATTACAACCTCTTTGCCAATCAGTTAGCGAACTACTGGTTCCCACAACTAGAGCAACAGGGTGTTGGGTTCCGCTTACCCGTTCCGGGTGGGGTGATAGAAAGCGGTATATTGAAAGCGAACTCGCCATTCCCTGGACTCACCATTGAGTACTCAACCGATAATGGTGCAAGCTGGCAGACCTATAATGCGGCAAACGCTCCTCACGTCAGCGCCCCGGTACAGCTACGTACCATTTCAGGTGAGCGCGTAAGCCGAGTCAGTAAAATTCAATAATCGAGCTATTACATAGCTGAAAAGACAAAGCCCCGTCGACAAGACGGGGCTTTTTATTGGATCTTGGGTAAGTAGAAAATGAAATGCTATCTACTTAGCAGGCAGTCTAAAGCAAGGCATAAAGGGCAAGAGCTTTATTGATCTTCCAAATACAAAAAAGCCCCGACCGTGAGGTCAGGGCTTGATGTTTCTGCTAATTAAAGTCTTACATTTAGCTGCTTTAATTAGGTTATCTTATTTGATGCGATGGGGATGTTGAATCGAGACGCGCAGTGTATGCCAATACATGAGCATCGCAGATATCAACAGCATCGAGCTATCAACAAGATAAGCAATGAGAGCCTGGCGATGTCCTACTCTCACATGGGGAGACCCCACACTACCATCGGCGCTGCTTCGTTTCACTACTGAGTTCGGCATGGAGTCAGGTGGGTCCAAAGCGCTATGGTCGCCAAGCAAATTCGGTAATCTAGAAAGCTGTTCGTTCTCGCCACAATCAAC
>NZ_MUFP01000037.1 GCF_001996165.1 Salinivibrio proteolyticus
TATTACGATAGTTTTGTTCAAACGTGATTTAAACTTTATCCTATTTAAAGCTGATCTTTTAATATTAAACTCATTTAAAACCATTTCAGCTCCTTTTTGATTAAACTCAAGAGATTTTAAACGGTCAATTTTGTGAACTCCGCCTTGGCAACTTTCAAACTCTTCTCTAAGCCTATTTTTCCAACCACTTGTGTCAAAATTATACTTAACGAGAAATACTGTTGGAAAAGTTCTGTTTTCTTCGATTGTTATTGTTGTATGAGCTTCTGTTTCTTCACCTACACGGTAATTTAGTCCTTTTTCTTCTAATATACTTTTGGTTTTCTCTACTGAACCTTGCACCGCCAAAGCTGCTCCACTAAATCCACTGAATTTAGTATCTCTTATACCAAAACGAACATTGAAGCGAATAAATTCGATATTCAGATCACCAAAATTAACGCCAATGCTGGTGTAATCATCTTTCTCTATTAATGGCCAAGCTAGTGGTAAGCCAAGCATTTCCACTACATCATTTGCAGCTTGTTGCGGATTATCTACTTCAACCATCAGGTGATCTAGTTTGAACATTTTAATTTTCCTTGAACAATATTCTTAAGCCTAACATTGTATTAGTGCGCATGCTCGATTTCTCAAAATCGTTATACGCAGCTTTTCTTACCTAAATCACTGTTATAATTAGCATTTATCGCTTTTTGGTTTTATCTATTTTCCGAGAAAGTGTGCATGCAACCTATCTCTGGTGACGCGTTCACACTATCTCCGCGCCTACTCGCCTAATTTATTGATTATGCTTACTTTCTGTTTTCGCGTTCTGGGATAGTGTGAATGAGTGCCGACAAAACGTGCACTCAATTGGCGTGCTTCCACCGATAAGCTGGTTATCCATCTAGTATTTCCCACGCTACCGCCGATCAGTTTTCGGTACCTAACACACCTTTTCCGTCAGCATTGTTAGGCTAGCTTATCAAAGCCATGCTGATTTTTTCGTGCTTAATTGCCCAAAATGTTAGCGATGGCAGGTTTTGTGCGGGGGCGTGGCTGAAATGGCTTTGCCTACAAAAATAATAGGATCAGGGGGTTATCGCAGTATTTTTATGAAACCAATTTAATATATGGCGGGTATTGGTCTATTTCACCACACAACACGGAGACGTTGTTATGCGACATCACGCCATATACAAGCAGGGATGGCGATCCCTTTTCGCACTTTTATCCACCACCGTCGCGCTATCGGCAACAAGCGCTGAAGGCACTCAAGATACCATTCATGATCCTTGGCTTAAAAAGGTTGTTGCGTTAACAGGAAACCACAAGCCAGGCGATCCGGACCCGACTAGCTATGGCATGGACCCAAAAACGGGTCAGTTTATTCATCCTCAGCGGACCTACCATGCCTACTCATCCAAGCCTTTTGACGGTTTACTCGATTATTGGGATGACAAAACGTATAGCAACAATATGACTGTCGAGGCCTATTACCCCATCACGGTTGAACCCTTCCACACTTGGCAAAATATTGTCGATTTTGATGGCAGGCGGTATCTGTATCAGTATGTGCGACGCGATCTAAAGATCTTTGATATTACAAACCCAAAAGATCTGAAGTTGCTATATACCCGCGGTAAGCAATGGGGGCCAAATGGGCCTCAAGGGGAAGAAGTGAACCCCTACCCCAGTGGTGATATGTTTGGCGCGGCCAGCATACAGTGGAGCGAGGCTCGACAGAATTATGTGATGGTGCAGGCCTTTGAGATCCGTCGCTTCGGGCTGTTGAAAGATAAATTCACCCAGCCGGAAAAAGTCGCACAAATCCGTCATGCCAAGCATTTAAAAGGATTTAAGGTGTATGACATGCATGGCCCACTTCCTGACCAATGGACATTAATCGCAGAGCGAAGCACCGATATTAACCACCCAGACGCTAGGGTAGGTGAACAACAAGGGTCGGGCGTTCGCGATATTCCCACTTGGTTTGGGGGAAAGACCATGATTGTTGCGGCCGCCCCCGATGCCAGTTATGCATTAACCGAATATGGCAATGATTTATATTCTGCGGGTTATCAATCGTGGGATATGTCTGATCCTGCCAACCCAGTATTTATGGATCAATTGGCAGTGCCGGGACAAATTCTTAATGAACCCGCGCATCAAAAAGCATATCTCGACAACCCTCGCGCTGGGAATCGTACCTCTTGGATGGGCGCTCGTATGTCGCTATTCATTCCTACACCGGTCGAAGAAGGCGGGAAATATGGCTATGCCGCGATGGGCGGGCTCGGTTTCTATGTGGTGGATATTTCCAATCCAGCGCAGATGCAAGTGGTCAGTCACCTCGAGTTTGAGCCCAGTGTCGCGGGGACGGAGGGCGACTTTATCGATGTATCACAAGTCGAACAAACAGGCCTCGTCTACTTTAGCGGTTATCCGCTTAATGAGGAGTGTTTTGAACCCTATAAAGACGTGCATATTATTGATGTGTCGGATCCCGCAAAGCCGAAAAAAGTCGGCGTTTTACCACGTCCAGTTCCGCCAAAAGAGGCTGCTTTTACGGATTTTTGTCAACGTCGCGGCAGCTTCGGACCAAAACGTACTGGTGCTTACACCCAGCCCGGTATCGGTCGCCAAGGTATTCTTCCCTATAATTTTTATAACGCTGGCCTGCAGGTGTTCGATGTTCGTGACCCACTACAACCTGCGATTGCGGCGTACTTCGTGCCCCCGTTCAAGGAAGATGACGTTGCCAGTTATGCGATGGGGAATTTGTCACACAGTGTCTATGTGGAATATGACCGTAACTTATTTTGGCTATTCACTAATCATGGGATATACGTTCTCTCTTCGCCGGTATTAGGCCAGCCATCCTTTGCACCGCCTAAGCAAGCCTGGCCACCTCGTCCTGCCAGTGTGCGTGATTCCCAATAAATGCTTGTCACATAACGGAATAAGATGTCGCCGGTTCGTCGGCGACATCTTTTCAGTCGTAAGGCCACGTTTGGCCCGCCGTCGAGCGTCGGACCAAACTCATGATTCTTTTTCGTTACCGATAAAGCGGTATACGAAGGCGCCTAATATCGCGCCAGCGATGGGGGCAATCCAGAATAACCACAATTGTGCAGTGGCCCAATCGCCCACGTAAAGCGCTACCCCTGTACTACGGGCCGGGTTCACCGAGGTGTTAGTCACGGGAATACTAATAAGGTGGATCAACGTCAAACACAGCCCAATGGCAATCGGTGCWAAACCTTGAGGGGCGCGTTGGTCGGTGGCACCGAGGATCACCACCAAAAACATCATGGTCATCACCACTTCCGAGATCAGCGCCGAGGTAAAGCTATACTGGCCCGGTGAATGCGCACCATAACCATTCGCGGCGAATCCATTCGAGACATCGAATCCGGCTTGTCCACTGGCAATCAGGTACAACACGCCACCAGCCGCTAACCCCCCTAAAACTTGGGCAATAATGTAAGGGAGCAGTTGATTGGCGGGAAAACGCCCTCCCGCCCATAGGCCGATGGACACCGCTGGATTCAGGTGACAACCGGAAATATGTCCAATGGCAAACGCCATCGTTAATACGGTAAGACCAAAGGCAAGCGATACGCCGAGTAATCCAATCCCCACCTCTGGAAAGGCTGCTGCTAATACTGCACTACCACACCCACCCAAAACTAACCAAAATGTTCCAAAAAACTCTGCACCATACTTATTCATCCGTGTCTCCTTTTTTTGACTCGCATGACTAATAATGTGATGAGTATAGGCACACATTGTGTCTAAGGTATCAATAAGTAGACAGCATTATGTCGCGATGGCTAAAAATAAGGGACGTGATTGCATTGTGCCATACTGCCAATGAGCGCTTTTGCTTCCCCCTGCTTTCTCGCTCTTGTAGACTACGCGCGCGTTTATTATCGACTGATAAGAAAATCTATGCCTGCAATAACACCGGCTTTTAAAGTGATAGACGGTTTTTCTCTGTGTGAAACAGACACAGAGCGTCTTAATGTATTTTTTACTTATCTTCGTGAAGGTGAGCCCGAACTCGCAGAATTGCGTCTTGAGCAGCTTGTCCTTGCCCTTGCCAATTCCCCCTCTCAGGCATCGTTGTTTGCGAACAGTATTTGCAATGAGGCCAAAACCATTAAGCTGTCTCCGGCTTTTGTCCAATTGGGCATATTTTCTAAAAATGGATTGGTGACGGAAATCTTTCGCCGTCTTTACAATAAGATCAATCCGCCACCCAAGCGCTGCAATGATATCAACGACTTATTAAGCTATTTCGTTGGTGGCGAAGACAAGGTTTGGGTGAATGCGATTTCGTCTAAATGCTGGTTTAAGCTCTATCGCTTGCTGGTGAAAAGTGCATCCCCTGAAGCCATTCGCACCACCGGCGAATACATTAAAAGTGAGCTTTGTTATTCGCTGGAAATGTTAGCGATTTGGATTGCGGCGGAAGAGCTCGATCCTGAGCTACTGCGGATCGATCGCCGTTTAAACGAAGTGGACTCGCCGTTTATTGCCCTGCAGCGCGAAACCAGTCAACTAGTGGCGACTATCAAAGAGGGCGAGATTGATTCGGTGGATACCGCGCACTTCTGGGTAATGATTGAACAGTGCCAGCTTCAAGTAAAACGGATCCGCACCCGAGGGATCAGCCAGTTTGGCTTCTCAACACACGCATCACACATGCTTGAGCGTTTAGATCAAACCCTCAACCGCATGGTGCTCTTATTTCAAATCCTTGATTTTCGTCACCCCCATCAAAAAGCGCGCTGTGTCCTGAATTTGTGGCAACAATTGCTCACTTCAGTCACGGAGCGCAACAGCGTGCGTGCCATCTACCGCAAAAGCACACGCACCTTCTCGCAAAGCGTGACGCAAAACAAAAGCAATCATGGTGAGCATTATATTGCCAAAACGAAAAAGGATTATCTCAATATTCTGAAGGGCGCGTGCGGCGCGGGCGTGATTATAGCCCTGCTTGCGTGGGTAAAGATCTACATTGATACGCTGCAACTGTCGCCGTTTAAAAGCGCCTTTCTGGTCAGTTTAAATTACGGTGTCGGCTTTATGCTGGTGCATGTGCTGCATTTTACGATTGCGACCAAGCAACCGGCCATGACAGCGGCGAATTTTGCTGCCCATGTTGAGAAGAATAAGCAAGGGCGAACCCGAAGTAAAAAGCTCGCCCGCTTGTTGATCGATGTAAATCGCTCCCAGTGGTTCGCCGTGTGGGGCAATATTGTCGCAGCCATTAGCTGTAGTGTATTGGTCAGTTGGGCGTTTATGCATTTTTTCAGCGATGCGTTGTTGTCACCCGAGCAAATTGACTATCAAAAACAGTCTATTATGCCTTTCAGTGGCATGGCATGGCTCTACGCCGCGATTGCTGGTGTGTGGCTGTTTCTATCTGGGATCATTACGGGCATTCTAGATAATCGCGCCGACTACATTGAACTGAAAGATCGCCTTGTCGCCCATCCACTCATGCACATTGTGCCTGAGTCACGCCGTGAGAAGGTCGCCTTTTATATTCACGATAATTACGGCGCTTTGGGTGGCAACCTGATCTTTGGCTTTTTGCTCGGCATGACCAGTTATGTGGGTTACTTAGTCGATATTCCATTGGATATTCGCCATGTCGCTTTCTCTTCTGCCAACATTGGTTACGCGCATGTGAGCGATTTTCACGGTGTGTTGGCCTTTCTTTCTAGCCTGTTCTTTGTGCTGATGATTGGATTTATCAACCTGTGGGTGAGCTTCGGATTGGCCTTATTTGTGGCGCTTCGCTCACGCAATTGTGAGCTTGATATCAAGTCCGTACGGACCGCTGTATTTACCCAGATTAAGCAACATCCCGCTTGTTTATTCTGGCCGCAAATCACGGCACAGGCGGCCAAAAACGCCCCATCCAACCACAAGCGGACACCTTAGTTATTTTGCTGTGATGCAGGCTATTTATCGGCCTGCATCACAGCCTTCATGTGCTACGTGCAAACAATTACACCCAAGCTTTCTACACACTCGCAACAACGATCAAATGACCAGATAAACATACAGATCATGCCAATATTACCGTTCATTAAATGAAAGGAGAGCTAGTCATGTTTCGTTTATCTCGTCTCGTACTCGCCTGCTTGATGGTGAGCACTAGCGCTGCGCACGCACACACTTTGATCGTAAACCATACACCCATGCGTTCGGCTGCTGTTTTAGAGGACGTTGGGGTGCCAAACCAGCTTGTCACCGAAACCGATTTGCTCTTTCAACCGCGTCGTCACCCATTTAACATTGATGATTTTCTCGCCGAGCAATTGCCACACTGGCAACCGGTGAGCGAAGCTATTATGCATTGGAGCGGAGCGTCAGGGATTGATCCACGTATATTGATCACCACCCTCATCACTAATGCGCCGGAGTTAGAGCAGGATATCGCCCTCGATCGGATCAGCGAACTGAAGTTGCTACAGGCCATCGAGCAAACCGCATCCACGTTGTCCGCTTTGCTTTATCAGCCCAACACGCAGACCTCTAATGCCACGCTGGGACATGCCACACAGACTCTTGTCAGCACTCTCCATTCTCCGAGTGACTGGCAGACATGGCAGACACGTTACCAAGCATGGTTTGGTGACCAAAAACCCCTAGGGCAACATGCCATCTCATCACGCAGCTTGATTGCGCCACCTGCAGGGTTTATGCAATGGCCGTGGCGACAAGGCTACGCCTGGATCCCAAATGGCCCACATGCCCATTCAGGATCCGGTTTTCCGCTTTCTTCTATTGATGTCTCTTATGATTGGCCGCAATGGGGAGGCACAACTTACAGTGTGACTGCCGCCCACGATGGTTATGTCACCGTACTATCGCGCTGCCAAGTGCGGGTCACTAACGATAATGGCTGGGCAACCAATTACTATCACATGGACGGCATTCAAGTGCGCAACAATCAGTGGGTGGGCAAAAATACCAAACTCGGCACCTACGCCAGCCAGCGTTCCGTGGCATTGTGCCAAGGAGGCTCCTCGACCGGACCTCACTTGCACTTCTCATTACTCAAAAATGGTCGTTTCGTCTCCATGCAGGATGCGGTATTAGGCAGTTATCGTATACAAACGGGCCGCTATAGCTACGATAACGACTGTCGTTATACGTGGCTTACTCAAACGCAAACCGGGAATAAAGTGTGTCTATGGCGTCGTATTACCAACCCGTAACGGCATGAATCGCTGTGTTCGTTCTGCTTTTAATACTGACATAAAGGTCACTTAATTTGTGGCCTTTATCTTTATTTTACATAACAATAACATTCATAAAACTTGCGGATAACCTCTCAAAACAAAACAGTCATTTATTCTGTACGATTTTTTTGTCACTTAATTGTTAATAGATAATAATATCGATTAAAATCAGAAACATAAAACGAGACCCCTCTCTCATAAACATCATAAAAACCCACCCTTTTGTAACAAAATCTATACAATCAAAAAACAAAAAGCCTTGTAAATATTGTTATCTATAAGCCACGTTTGATGGACGAGCAGCACGCTCGTCTTCCTATTAAGCCGTTGGGGAGAAAGGAATCTTTCAACAAAAAATAGGGCAATAAAAATGAGATTATCCAAGTTAACTTGGTTATTAACCACAGGGGTTTTTGCAAGCACACCCGCACTCAGTGCAGAGCTGATTAATGTGACCGACGATGCCGTACTGAGTCAGGTTCTCGACCAACCAATCGGTGTGTATGCCCCAATGGGCTCGTCAGCCAATCCGCTAGGTTTCAAAGAAGTAAAACGCGTGACGCTGCCTAACGGCAAAATCAAAGTGCGCTACCAACAGACGTATCARGGCGTTCCCGTACTGAATACCAATGTGGTCGCCACTGAAAAAGCAGGAAAACGCAGCGATGTTTACGGCACTATGGCACAGGGCCTCACCGAAGACATTATGACAGTCGCACCTGCACTAGATAGTCTAGATGCCTTAGGTGCTGCGAAAGCACACTTCACACAAAGCCAGACCACTCTCACCGCCGCTCCCTTTGAAAATGAGAACACCAAGTTGGTCGTTCAACTCGATGAAAACCAAAAAGCACAGCTCGTGTATATCGTGGATTTCTTCGTCGCCGCAGAGGAGCCTAAGCGTCCTTTCTACATGGTTGATGCAGAAACAGGTGAAATCATTAGCCAGTGGGATGGGATCAATCATGCAACTGCCGGTGGTACCGGTCCTGGTGGCAATGAAAAAACGGGCCAATATCTGTATGGCACCGATTATGATGACTTCCCCGTCGATAAAGTGGGCGATGTGTGTACCATGGAAACCGATAACGTTAAAACGGTTAACCTGAACCACGGCACATCAGGCACCAACGCGTTTACGTACCCATGTCCAGATGGCACCAACTACAACGATACAAAATACACTAATGGCGCATACTCCCCGCTGAATGACGCGCATTACTTTGGTCACGTCGTTTTCAATATGTACAAAGATTGGATGAACACGGCACCACTGACCTTCCAGTTGACGATGCGAGTCCATTACAGCAAGGATTATGAAAATGCCTTCTGGAATGGTAGCTCGATGACGTTCGGTGATGGTAAATCAACGTTTTATCCGTTGGTCGATATCAACGTTAGCGCCCACGAAGTCAGTCACGGTTTCACGGAGCAAAACTCTGGACTGGTATATCGTGATATGTCGGGTGGCATTAACGAGGCGTTCTCTGATATCGCCGGTGAAGCTGCTGAGTTCTACATGCATGGTGATGTAGACTGGATTGTCGGTGCGGATATCTTCAAAGGCTCAGGTGGTTTGCGTTACTTTGAACAGCCTTCGCGCGATGGCAAATCTATTGACCATGCAGATCAATACTACTCAGGTATTAACGTGCACTATTCAAGCGGTGTCTTCAACCGTGCCTTCTACCTCCTTGCTAACAAGCCAAATTGGGATGTCCGCAAAGGTTTTGAAGTCTTTACAGTTGCAAACCAACTGTACTGGACAGCCAATAGTACCTTTGATGAGGGTGGTTGTGGTGTCGTTAAGGCCGCAAAAGATCTCAACTACAACGAAGCCGATGTGGTTGCAGCCTTTAATACCGTCGGTGTAAACACCTCTGCCTGTTCTGATGACAACACTGGTTCGGTGTTACTCCCTAACGAGCCAAAAACAGGTTTAAGTGGTAGCCGTGGCTCCTCTGAGCTATTCACTTTCACTGTTGATAGCAACCGTTCGGTAAAAGTCACCATGAGTGGCGGTACAGGCGATGCCGACTTATATGTAAAAGCTGGTAGCGCCCCCACCACAAGCGATTGGGATTGTCGTCCATATGACTATGGAAACGACGAGTCATGTACGGTCAGCGCACAAATTGGTGAAACCTACCATGTGATGGTTCGTGGCTACTCTAACTACTCGGGTGTGAGCTTAGTTCGCAACTAATTACTCACCATCTTCAGCGCCGCTTTCCGTAGCGGCGCTTTTTTGTCCACTATTTACCTAAAAAACGCTAACTTTATAGAC
>NZ_MUFP01000038.1 GCF_001996165.1 Salinivibrio proteolyticus
AGGTTTTGGGTTGGACTTAAAATAAGCCAGTTGATTGTGGCGAGAACGAACAGCTTTCTAGATTACCGAATTTGCTTGGCGACCATAGCGCTTTGGACCCACCTGACTCCATGCCGAACTCAGTAGTGAAACGAAGCAGCGCCGATGGTAGTGTGGGGTCTCCCCATGTGAGAGTAGGACATCGCCAGGCTTTGATTATAAATTGTGACTGTTGCTTGCGATTTTTGATAGCTACGGTGCTCATGTACTGACGTACACTGCGCGTCTCGCTTCAAAACTCCCGTCACACAGACACAATTTAATCATCAAAGCGGATGTGTGTAAGACTTTGATGAGAAAACACCAAGCCCTGACCTCACGGTCGGGGCTTTTTTGTATCCTGAGGGTGTATCAGCCCTATGCGCCTCGCTTCAAAACTCCCGTCACACAGACATAATTCAATCATCAAAGCAGATAAACGTAAGACGTGAAGTTCAAACACTAAGTTCTGAACTGACAGTCGGGGCCTAATCTTATCGCAGTCATCTTGAGTAATACTGGCACGGGTGATGTGACGCTTTGCTCGTTGTTGTAGCTACATATAGATATGCCGAGGTGTGGCTGCCAGCCATTATTTTATCCGTGCTGATTCGTATCTAGCAGGCATAAAAAAGCCCCCAATTTTGGAGGCTTTAGCCTGAGCGTTTCGCTCTCTTTTAGCGTGGGTTTTTCTCAATGAGTTCACGCGTCCTCTGGGCCGGCTCTTCAAGCCCCAGCTTTTCGTAGGCTTTTAACATTAATGGTAGAGAAGCACGCGCGGCCTCTGTATCTGGAAAATCCCGCTGTATAGCCTGACAACGATTCACGGCGGCAACCCAAGCTTCGCGACGAATATAGAAATCCGCAGTGGCCAATTCATAGTTAGCTAAGCGGTTTTTCAGTGCCACCATCCGTGCTTTCGCGTCTGCAGCATATTCACTATTAGGGTAGCGTTCGAGTAAGCGACGAAAATCGGCAAAGGCCTTTCTGGCGGGTTCAGGGTCGCGATCGTTACGCTCCATGCGGAGAATATCGTGGATCAGGCTGCGATCTTGCGCCATGTGAACCAAACCACGCATATAGACTACCCAATCGCTTTCTGGGTGAGCTGGATGCATACGGATAAAACGATCTATGGTGGCTTCTGCGAGCGCGAGATCGTCGTTTTTGTAATAGGCGTAGATCAGATCAAGCTGGACTTGATCGGAGTATGCGCCAAACGGATAGCGTGAATCGAGCGCTTCGAGTTTTTCGATCGCAGTGATCCAAGCGCCTTTGTTTAACTGCGCCTCTGCATCTTGATACAGCTTAGATGGCGGATCATCTTGAACGACTTGGTTGTTACTTGAACAGCCCGCGAGTATTGAGGTGGCTAACAGCGCAGTAAGCGTAAGGCGTTTCATGGGTTATCGCACTTCCTTGAAAAGTTTTTATGCCATCTGGATTACGGTCGCAGCGGCAAACAGATACAATGTCATTATTCCGGCTATTTTATCCAGTGACAGGCGACTATAGCAAAAGGCGAGAGCGGGCGATACGCCACACGCCGCCATAACGACTGTCGCGAGGGATTAGTCATAGAAATCACAGAAAAGTTCGATATGGCACAACAGATAGAATTATCTCACCACATTCAAGACCACCAACTGGGCCAACGACTCGACCAAGCAATTGCAGAGCTGTTCCCTGACTACTCGCGTTCTCGGATCAAAACATGGATCCAAGCAGGGCAAGTGTGCTTAGACGGGGAGGTAATGGATAAGCCTCGCCATAAAGTGATGGGGGGAGAAGCGATACAGATCCAAGCGGAAGTGGAAGATGATAATCGCTGGATCCCGCAAGATATCCCTCTAGATATTGTCTACGAAGATGATGACTTGTTGGTAATTAACAAACCTGCAGGTTTAGTCGTGCATCCGGGCGCTGGGTGCCCAGATGGCACTATCTTAAACGGATTATTGTATCTATATCCTGAGATCGGTGATGTGCCTCGCGCAGGTATCGTGCACCGGCTCGATAAAGATACGACAGGGTTGATGGTTGTCGCTAAAACCATCCCAGCGCAAACGCGATTAGTGCGCGCCTTGCAGAAGCGTAAAATTACTCGCGAATATGAGGCGATTGCGATCGGGAATATGACCGGAGGCGGATTGGTGGATAAGCCCATTGGCCGTCACGCCACCAAGCGTACCCATATGGCGGTACATGAGCTAGGCAAGCCCGCGATCACCCACTATCGGGTTGCGGAGCATTTTCGAGGTCATACACGGCTAAGGCTGCGATTGGAAACCGGACGCACTCACCAAATTCGTGTCCACATGGCCTATTTGAACCATCCTTTGGTGGGCGATCCTTTATATGGTGGAAAGGCTAAGCCACCGCGTCAGGCGGACGATGTATTGGTTCAAGGTTTGCGTCAGTTCAAACGACAAGCTTTGCATGCAGCGATGCTACGCTTAGATCATCCGGTGACGGGCGAGCAAATGGAATGGCATGCCCCGGTTCCTGAGGATATGGTCGCGTTGACCGAGCTACTCAGAGATGACCAAGCGAAATACGGTGAAGAGGACTATTAATGGAATGTATCCAGCCTGACTGGCCTGCGCCGCGTCATGTAAAGGCACTGACTACCACTCGCCTCGGTGGGACGAGTCAGGGCGCCTTTTCAGGCTGGAACCTTGGCCTACATGTGGGGGATGACGCTGAAGTTGTCTCGCAAAATAGGGCCATTCTGCAAGCGCTGGTTGGTGGTCCTATCACCTGGCTTAATCAAGTTCATGGTACTCAGGTAGCACGGCTACCGTGTGTTGAGAGCTTGCCAGACGCTGATGCGGCGGTGACGGATGTATCTGGTCAAGTGTGTACAGTGATGACCGCTGACTGCTTACCTGTTTTGATCACTGATCGGCAGGGATCACAAGTTGCGGCTGTACATGCAGGTTGGCGAGGGCTACTCGACGGAGTTATAGAGGCAACCGTCGCCACGTTTACGGACTCGACCCAATGTATGGCTTGGCTGGGGCCGGCAATCGGTCCCATGCATTTTGAGGTCGGACAGGAGGTTTATGACGCTTTTACGCGCGACTGTCCGGCGGCTCGCTCAGCTTTCGTTCGCCAAGCGCATCAGAAGCATCTTGCCGACTTGTATCTGCTGGCTAAACAGCGCCTTGCCAAAATGGGCGTCACGGACGTGTACGGTGGCGATCATTGCACGTACCAGCAACGAGAACAGTTCTATTCTTACCGACGTGATGGGCAAACAGGCCGTATGGCCAGTTGTATTTGGCTGACAAAATAAAGTCAGTGGCGATGGTTGAAAACCTCACTGATGGTGCCCATTTATTCATCAAGCTAAGGTGTTAAGTGGGAGGAGCTATGCGCCTTGATCGTTTTACCAGTAAATTTCAAATCGCTATTTCTGATGCACAGTCACTGGCATTAGGACGTGATCATCAATATATCGAACCCGTTCACTTGATGAGCGCATTGCTCAATCAAGATAGCAGTGCGATTCGCCCTTTACTCACCATGATGAACGTAGATGTGAGCCAACTGCGTTCTAGCCTTTCTGAATTACTTGATCGCTTACCTAAAGTGACAGGGACGGGCGGCGAAGTTCAGCTTTCTAATAATCTCGGTATCCTCTTCAACCTGTGCGATAAGATCTCGCAAAAGCGTAAAGACAAGTACATCTCGTCTGAGTTATTTGTGTTAGCCGCGGTGGAAGATAAAGGACCATTAGGTGAGTTGTTGCGTAGCCATGGCTTAACCAGCCAAAAAGTGGAAGAGGCGATTGAGAAAGTCCGCGGTGGGCAACAAGTGGATGATCCTAATGCGGAAGAAAATCGACAAGCGCTTGAAAAATTCACCATCGATCTCACTGAGCGAGCGGAGCAGGGCAAACTGGATCCTGTGATTGGTCGCGATGATGAAATTCGTCGTACCGTACAAGTGTTGCAGCGGCGTACCAAAAACAATCCGGTATTAATCGGTGAACCCGGTGTCGGTAAAACCGCCATTGTGGAAGGCTTAGCTCAGCGTATCGTCAACGGTGAGGTGCCTGAAGGGCTGCGCAAGAAACGCGTTCTCTCTCTAGACATGGGCTCTTTGGTGGCTGGCGCGAAATACCGTGGTGAATTCGAAGAGCGTTTAAAAGCGGTGTTGAATGAACTTGCGAAAGAAGAAGGCAATGTCATTCTCTTCATCGATGAATTACACACCATGGTCGGTGCAGGCAAAGCTGAAGGAGCGATGGATGCGGGCAACATGCTGAAGCCGGCGTTGGCTCGCGGGGAGCTCCACTGTGTTGGCGCAACCACACTGGATGAATATCGCCAGTATGTAGAAAAAGATGCTGCGCTAGAGCGCCGTTTCCAAAAAGTGTTGATCAACGAGCCTACAGTGGAAGATACGGTGGCGATTTTACGCGGACTCAAAGAGCGTTATGAGCTGCACCACGCCGTTGAAATTACCGACCCAGCGATTGTTGCGGCTGCAAGTCTATCGCACCGTTATATTGCTGATCGGCAACTGCCCGATAAAGCCATTGACTTGATTGATGAAGCAGCGTCGAGCATTCGTATGCAAATCGACTCTAAGCCCGAATCGCTCGACCGTTTAGAGCGTCGCATTGTGCAGCTTAAAATTGAGCAGCAAGCGTTAGAGAAAGAGGAAGATACCGCCAGTCGTAAGCGTCTCGACAGCCTGAAAGAGGAGCTCGACACCAAAGAGCGCGAATACGCTGAATTGGAAGAAGTCTGGAATACAGAAAAAGCGGCAGTATCGGGGACGCAACACATCAAGGCGGCGCTCGAGCAGGCGCGTACGGATATGGAAATTGCCCGTCGTGCTGGCGACTTGAGCCGCATGTCGGAACTGCAATACGGCAAAATTCCTGAGCTCGAAAAACAATTGGATCTTGCTAGCCAAGCCGAAATGCAAGAAATGACCTTGCTGAAAAACCGCGTGACGGATAGCGAGATCGCGGATGTTATCTCGCGCCAAACCGGCATTCCGGTTGCGCGCATGCTAGAAAGCGAGAAAGAAAAACTGCTCAATATGGAAGCGGCATTGCACGAGCATGTTATCGGGCAAGATGAAGCGGTAAGTGCGGTTGCGAATGCTATTCGTCGTAGTCGTGCAGGTTTGGCCGATCCAAATCGCCCGATTGGCTCCTTCCTTTTCCTTGGGCCAACAGGGGTGGGTAAAACCGAACTATGTAAGTCGCTTGCCGAGTTCATGTTCGATAGCCGTGATGCGATGGTACGGATTGATATGTCCGAGTTTATGGAGAAGCACTCAGTGGCTCGCCTTGTTGGGGCACCTCCGGGTTATGTCGGCTATGAAGAAGGCGGCTATCTCACTGAAGCCGTGCGGCGGCGACCTTATTCCGTTATTTTGCTCGATGAAGTGGAAAAAGCTCACCCAGATGTATTCAACATCTTGCTGCAAGTGTTGGATGATGGGCGTCTTACCGACGGCCAAGGTCGGACAGTCGACTTCCGTAACGCGGTCGTGATCATGACATCTAACCTAGGCTCTGATCGTATTCAAGAGCATTTCGGCGAACTTGACTACACAGGTATGAAACAGACGGTGATGGATGTTGTTGCACATCACTTCCGCCCTGAATTCATTAACCGTATCGATGAGGCGGTGGTTTTCCACCCCTTGGCGGAAGATCATATTAAGAATATTGCTAGATTGCAGATGCAAGAAGTTGCACGTCGTATGGCGGAACGAGACTTTACCCTTGAAGTGACAGAAACGGCGTTAGCCATGGTCGCGAAAGGAGGCTTTGATCCTGTCTATGGCGCGCGACCACTCAAACGGGCAATTCAGCAATCGATAGAGAACCCACTTGCTCAGCAAATACTGAGTGGCGATCTCCTGCCTGGGCGACCTGTTGTTCTCGATGTCGAGAATGAACAAATTATTGCTAAACAAGGCTAATCGAACCAAACCGCAAAAAAGCCACCGTTTTAGGTGGCTTTTTTATGGCTATACCACCTAAATTGGCGAGAAAACTTGCGAATTGTTGGCTTTTTGTTCGGTCGGTATTTTTTCTTTAAAAACCCCTTGCGTCACAAAAATACCTCTCTATAATGCGCTCCTCGTTGGCACGGCAAACCGCGCTAACAAACGGCAGCAAAGCCAAGTAAACAAAAAGCTTGACTCACTGCCTCGGTGGCGTAAAATGCCACTCCCGCTCAAGATTGAGCGGCGCTCTTTAACAATTTGACCTATGCAATCTGTGTGGGCACTCGTTGAGAATAGACAAAAAGATTTATTCGATGAACTGAGTGACCAAACGATAACTTTTAGTTATTCGGCACAGTCAATTCGTTTTTCTCTTCGGAGAGAAACAGTAATCAGTATTCATTG
>NZ_MUFP01000039.1 GCF_001996165.1 Salinivibrio proteolyticus
GTCATAGCCTAACAAGTTAATCAACAAGGATAAAATACGGCTGGCTATCTCGCTGCGCTCGTATTTTAGCCAAACAAATTTTACCTTTTATTAAGGCGTTAAATTTTCAATCGGGTTTAGTGATGAATATTGAGATCGTAGAAAAAGCAGATCACCTTAAGCTGATAGAAGTCTGGGAAGCGTCGGTCAGGGCAACGCATGATTTTCTGTCTGAAGATGATCTACAGGAGTTAAAGCCGTTAATTCTGGGGCAGTATTTTGAAGCAGTTGATTTAAGGTGCGCTAAAAACGGTAACGGTGAAATTCAGGGATTCTGTGGAGTACATGACGGTAATATTGAGATGTTGTTCATCTCACCTGATGCACGCGGAAAAGGCATTGGTGCCATGTTGGCGGTTCATGCTATCAAAGAGCAGGGAGCATCAAAGGTCGATGTAAACGAGCAGAATGAACAGGCGGTAGGTTTTTATCAGCATATTGGCTTTAAAGTGACTGGTCGGTCGCCAGTCGATGGTCAGGGTAAGCCTTATCCGCTGTTGCATATGGCGCTATAAAAATTTAACAAAGCCAGGCACGGCGACGTCTTTTCCGTTGCGGCTTCGCCTTCACTACAAAGCCGCGCGTGCTGGCGGCGTTAAATTGCAAAATCAAATATCGAGTTAATATGGACGGATTTACATTTACAACGGAATTAGTTAAAGCACTTGCTTGGCCTAGCTCAGTCATAATTTTAGTGTTTTTGTTAAGAAAACCTATTATTGAGCTAGTCCCTATGATGAAAAAGCTAAAATATAAAGAGCTTGAGATGGAATTTTCTCAAGAGATTAAAGCACTAAAATCAGAGGTTAAAGAAACCTCTGGTGTTGGTACTCCTACCATTACAGTATCAGAGCCAACTAATTCTAAGGCTTTAGATTTACTATCTTTCTCAACAAGAGCTGCAATAATTGAGGCTTGGATTGAAGTTGAAGCTGCTGCAGCAGAGGTCGCAAGTTCTTTTTGGGGGCAGTCACCAAGCGATACAATGAGAAACTACCCGAGACTTGGTGAATACTTGCATCAATGTAAAGTCATTGATGATAAGCAACTGAATACCTTTCAGCGCTTACGCCAACTTAGAAATAAAGCAGCGCATGCTGAAGAGCTTCATTTGAGTGAAGAAGATGCTAAGTCATTTATTGTTTTAGCAGAGAATCTAGCAAAGCATATAAAAAGTGCATAATTGCAATTTAACAAGTTGTTTAAACCGACGTGTAACAGTTGGCTTACGCTCGTTCCTCGCAAGTTTAGCCAACTGCTGGCGGATCCCCTAATAATTGACCGAGCCCCATCGTATGCGTTAGCCGTTGATATTCCCTGATGGCCCACTGATATTGGGTTAGCTTAATCAGGTATCGCCGATGGTTTCTGACCTCGCGACCAAGACGAGGTATCGAGAGCACGCGACGATGCTTGATGGTGTTGGCTTGAAAGTGATAATGCCAACCTGCTTGGGTTGCCACTAAGCCATTCCACCACATTAAGATATCGGCAAGCAGGGCAATGAGTAGCAAGATATTGAGCCGTTTTACACAGCGCGTCCGGTTGTGTCGAAGTGCCATGCCGTAGGCGGTGCTTTTTAAGTCTCTAAAGGCTTCTTCTATCTGCATACGCTTGGCATAAAGCCGTGTGATTTGAACCGCATTCATTGCGTCAGTGGGAATATTCGTCACGAGCAACCAAGGTTCACTGCTCCCTTTTTGATAAAGCGCGTTGGCGGAATGGCGCTGGCATGTGCGGCTATGGCGATGCACTTTGCGTCCTTTGGATGCACCTTTATAGAGATACGCAAAGCAATGGAGTGGCGAACGCTTCGCTAATAAACAGGGGCCAAGAGTGTGAGGTTTAGCTGATGCGTCAGGGTAAAACTGCTTATTGGATTGCCACGGGTGCTGATGGGTTTTAATCGAGACCTCGCCACGTACGCGGCCTAACCAGAACCAGCCTTTTTGTGCCACTTGTCGGAACCAAGTATTTCTAAAGCCAGCATCGGTGACCAAGATTGGGTGGCAACCGTCAGGCAATATCCCTTGGAGCGTATCGAGAAAGCGTTGATGGGTGCGAGGCGAGTTATAGTCGCCATATTCAAAGGCTTGCTCATACAAAGTGACGGCACGCCCATCCACGGCGATAGAAGCACGCAGTGTCATATAGCGCAATTGCTCACGCACATCCGACCAATCAACCAAGATGACGGGACAAGGATTGGCGCGCGTAATCAGATGCGCATGCCAGCGATAAATGAGATTTTTCTCTTGATGTAACAGCGTATTGCCTAATAGGCGGTCGATACGTTTAATCGCATGTTTAACTGAGGTTTGTGTCTCAAGTGCGCGCCCAAGCTTGGTGAGGGTTAAATCAGCGCCGTCGAGTAAGGTTTTAGTGGCAAGAGTAAGAGAAATAAGCCGTTTTTTGTGAATGTTGGGGCACTGTTTTGACAGTGTTTGTAGTAGGATTTGGTCATCACGCATCGTTAGCATCGCTATTGAATCTGTCTGTATCGAGTGTGTTTTTGGCGAAATTCATTAGATCAGAGGGAGCGATGCGTGTCTACCTCATTGTTTCAAAAGATATTTATGAGGGGATTCGCTAGATTGAGGCGTTATGTGCTTTTCGAAATCATCAAATTTAGGAGGTTGAAAAATGTCAGAAAATCAGCCAATTAGAGTGACTGAAGAATCTCCTTCAGTTCAAGCTCATTTAGCGATGTTGCAAAATGTTATACAGAGAATGGCATCAAATAGCTCTTCATGTAAATCATGGTGTATTACCCTGGTTTCTGCTGTGCTTGTAATAGTTGCTGATAAAGGAAAACCAGATTATGCATGGATTGCATTATTACCTACGGTAATATTTGCCTGTTTAGATGCATATTACTTGGCGTTAGAAAAGGGTTTTAGAGAGACTTACAATAAATTCGTCGAAAAACTACATAGTAAGTCGTTAGTTAGTTCTGATTTATATGCAATCAAGCCACAGGAGAAAATGTCAAAACATCAGATTGATGCAATGAAGTCAATTTCGGTTTGGGGATTTTATATTCCATTAGTATTTATGATTTATATAACTAAAATAATAGCAATTGGTTGATTATGGCGGGTGTTGTAAAAAGAAAATACGAATCAGAAACAAGAAGATTACAAAAGTCATTTACACGACCTTTGAATTTAATCTCAGAGGCATTACCTGCTGAATATGATAAACATTTGTTGTTAAAGTTATTTAAAGAATTATTCCCGCTAATGTGGGATAGCCTAAACAAAAGATATGAACAATATGAAAGCAAGGATAAATCCCTAGCTAAAGTCGGTAAGAAAAAAAGATACTATCACGATAAGCCTGATGTTTTTTTCTTTAAGTTACTTAAAGTTAAGCATATGGTTTCACAAGGGCAGCTTGCAAGACATAAGAAAAAACTTAACGAAAAAAATGCTCAACTGGCATATCAATCATTACTGAATAAAGCAAATAATAAAGCAAAGGCGCATGAGAATAAAATGGCATCTATAAATAGAGATCTACAAACAGTAGATCCGCTATATATTGATGCATTTTTATCTGCTTACCATAAA